>CALHAW010000005.1 GCA_937934135.1 uncultured Alphaproteobacteria bacterium | reverse complement strand
CCGCCAAAGCGTTCAGTGCTTTTCATTTCACGGGTAAGGATTTCATCAAAGTCTGGAATTTTATCCATTTTTAATTCCTGCACACAGGCACGGAAAAAATTAACGGCTTTTTCAGTCCATCCATATTGATTTTCCTTATTGCCCTCACCGCGAATTTTAACGTCTTTGACGTCCCATTTATTGGCCGTGGAGGGCTTTGCGAAGAGCCAAAAAACTTGTTCGATTGGTTTTTCATCACCTGTTGGATTCTCACGCATAATTTGCATTTCGGCTTCGACTTCATCGCCGTCATTATTCATGCGGACTTCGGCATTAACGGATATTCCGTTTTCATCGTCAAACGCCGCCCATGGGCAGGTTTCATAGGCAGACATTTCATAGCCTACGCCGAGTTCATCCATTAATTTTCGCAATGTTTCACGCATGATAGATAGTATAGGCCAATAAGGTTAAAAATCCCATGATTTATAGGCTGTTTGTAAGGAATTTAGCGTTTTTGGTGCTATTTTTCAGTTTTTACGCTTAGTTTTTCATTATCTGCAAACTCAATTTGTAGCGCATCGCCATCTTTGAGGGTAGCAGGAGAGCGAACAAGTTGACCGTTTTCATCATAAATGAGGGCGTAACCACGGCTTAGGACGCTTTTGGGAGAGAGGCTGGAAAGCATGCGATCCAGTGTGTTTAAGCGATTTTGCGCTTCTGCCATTTTTTGCAGCATGGTTTTTTGTAAGCGCCCGTTCAGGTAAGTAACAGATTGCCTTTTTTGTTCAATTAGGAATTTAGGGCTGATGAGTTTTGCGGCGATATTTTGCAAAGATGCCTGTTTGGTATGAAGCTGGTTACGCAGACTGTTTGAGAGTTTTTCAGATAAGAAATCAATAGTCTGTGTTTTGCTTTCTAATATTTTACGCGGATCACCAAGGCGGGCAGTAAGGTTTTTGAGATTGTTTTTTTGTTCATTTAACAAACGGGTTGCGCCTTTTATCAGGCGGTCTTGATTATTTTGTAATTGCGCCATGAGGTCAAGGCGGATGGGGACGGCCATTTCTGCGGCGGCAGTGGGGGTAGGTGCGCGTAAATCTGCGGCGTAATCAATTAAGGTTGTATCCGTTTCATGCCCAACAGCGGAGATTACAGGAATGGTAGAGGCTGCCACAGCGCGGACAACATTTTCTTCATTAAAAGCCATTAGATCTTCGAGCGCACCACCGCCACGCGCCACAATTAATAAATCAGGGCGTAAATCAGGGGTGAGTGTGTTGAAGCCATGAATGGCATCGGCAATTTTTTGATCTGCCCCTTGCCCCTGAACAGGAACAGGATAGATCAGAACATGGGAAGGGAAGCGATCCCGTAGGCGATGCATGATATCCCGAATAACTGCGCCCGTAGGAGATGTAATCACCCCAATGCGATTGGGCATGAAAGGTAGGTTTTTTTTACGGGCAGGATCAAAAAGCCCTTCGGCGGCCAGTTTTTTCTTACGCTCTTCAAGGAGTTTAAGCAGTGCGCCTTCGCCCGCCAATTCCATTTTTTCAATGATAATTTGATAGCGGGATGATTTAGCGTAGCTGGAAACGCGTCCGGTAATAACAACATCCATGCCTTCTTCGGGGCGCATGGGTAATTTTGCGACAGTACCACGCCAGCAGACGATATTGATATTGGCATCGACATCTTTGATGTCCCCATATAAATGACCAGACGCCGCGATTTTAAGGCCAGACAGTTCACCGCGTACGCGGATATGTGAAAAGGTGTCTTCCAATGTGCGTTTAAGGGAATTGGCAAGGTCGGCGACGCTCATTTCCGGGACGTTTGAGCGGGTAGGGTTGGGCGGCGCTTTTGTAGATGCGGGGGTTTTGGGTGGTGCTGGCTTGGTTTTGTTGGCTTGCGCCGTGGGTTTAGCTTGTGCGCTCTCTTTGGCGGCATCGGCTTTTTGGTCAGCAATAGTGAATAAGTCATTCGGGTTCATGGTAAAAAAGCCTATAGTTTGTCATTATAAAGAACAACCATTTTTGAAAAAACTTATGCCAGCACGCCTTTATAAATCTTTAAAATTATCCGAAGAAGAATCTGTGAATGATCTTTTGGCGGCCCTGAAATGGGATGACGCCATCGCACAAAGCGTACAAGCAAGGGCAGTCGGGTATATTCAAACCATTCGAAAAATACGTAGAAAACCGATGAGCCTTGAGAGTTTTTTCAATCAATATGGGTTGGATACCAAAGAAGGTTTGGCGTTGATGAGCATGGCGGAGGCGTTATTACGGATTCCTGATCCAAAAACCGCGTCTGCATTGATCCGTGATAAAGTGGCAGGGACAGATTGGTTGAAGAAGAACGGTAAAGAAAAAGACTGGATGACCAAGGCCGCAGGGTTTGGTTTAAAGCTTTCTAGTGACACGATGAATGGTGTTTTTGCGAAATTAGGTGAACCTGTTATTCGGGAAGCCATGGCAAAGGCAATGACTTTATTGGGCAAGCAGTTTGTGGTGGGAGAAAATGTTCCCAAAGCTATGACTGCGGCCAGATCCCATGAAGAAAAAGGATTTCGTTTTTCTTATGATGTGTTGGGTGAAGGGGCGCGTACGATGCGCGATGCAGATACCTATTTTGAAGGATATAAAAAAGCCCTGTATGATGTAGGCGCATATGAAGGCAAGGGACAACGCCCTGGTATATCGGTTAAGCTTTCGGCACTTTATCCCCGGTATGAAACATTGCAGCAAGAATTTTGTGTGCCTGAATTAACGGCGCGTATCACGGCGCTGTGTGATATTGCGGCGTCTTATGATGTGGGGTTGACCATTGATGCGGAAGAGGTAAGCCGTCTTTCATTATCTTTACAGATTTTTGAGACTGTTTTGGCCGCGATAGAACAGCCTGAATGGCAAGGATTTGGGTTGGCCGTGCAGGCTTATCATAAGGGTGCGCCCGATGTGATTGATCATGTAATTGGATTGGCGCGTACCTATGAGCGGCGTTTGCAAGTGCGTCTGGTAAAAGGTGCATATTGGGACACAGAAATTCGCCATGCGCAGTTGGAAGGGCATGAGGGGTATCCCGTTTTCACGCGTAAATCTAATACGGATTTAAGTTATCTAAGATGTGCGCAAAAGATGTTGAGAAATCGGGATGTGTTATATCCAATGTTTGGCACGCATAATGCGCATACAGTAGCAGCGATTGTTGAAGTTGCGCAAAGCGATGGCAGCCAAGAGGGGTATGAATTTCAAAAATTATACGGCATGGGCGATGCAATTTTTAACCATTTAATTAGCGACCCTGATGTGAATGTATGTGTCTATGCCCCCGTGGGGCCGTTCCATGATTTATTGCCTTATTTAGTACGCCGTATGTTGGAAAATGGTGCAAATTCATCATTCGTGAATCAGATTTATAATAAGGAATATGAACCTGAAGCAGTGGCGATTGACCCTGTCATGCAGTCACGGGAAAATAAGGAAAAAGCGCACCCTAAAATTACTTTACCGCCTGATATTTTTAAAGAAGAGCGTGTTAATTCAAGCGGTGTTGATTTGGATAATCCTGTTGATTTTAAAAAATTAATGGGCGAAGTGAAAAGTTATAAAAGCCAAACATATCAAGCCATGCCAGTTATTGACGGTAAAAAAATGCGGGCGCGATTGGATGGTGGCAGTGTAAGTCCCGCCAACAGGAATGATAATGTTGGGGAGGTGTATGTTGCGTCTGTCGATCATGTGGCGCGGGCGTTTGAGTGTGCCAAGCAAGGCCATAAAATATGGTCTAAAACCAGTACCGAAGAACGAGCCAGTATTTTAGAAAATTTAGGAAATTTATTGGAAGAACATCAGGCGGAAATCATCGCCTTAACCATGCGTGAAGCAGGGCGCACCTTAAAAGATTGCATTGATGAAATTCGTGAAGCTGTTGATTTTTGTCGTTATTATGCAGCGCGTGGGCGCATTGACTTTAATGAAGCGGGACGCGCCCTTATCAGTCCCACGGGGGAGACCAATATTTATACCCTGCATAGTAAGGGTGTTTTTGTTTGCATTAGTCCGTGGAATTTCCCTGTTGCAATTTATTTGGGGCAAATCACGGCGGCATTAATGGCAGGAAATGCGGTGATTGCAAAACCAGCAGAACAAACAAGTTTAATTGGATATTACCTTGCCCAATTAATTTTAAAAGCAGGTGTGCCGCCTGCGGCATTTTCGTTTATTTCTGGCGCGGGTGATATTGGCGCGGCGCTTACCAGCCATGAGGATGTGTCGGGTGTTGTGTTTACGGGGTCGACTGATACGGCGCATCACATTAACCGTGCCTTAGTCGATAAAAAGGGCGCGATTCCAAAACTGATTGCCGAAACAGGCGGGCAGAATGCGATGATTATCGATAGTTCTGCGTTGACGGAACAAGTAGTAGATGATGTTATTTTGAGCGCGTTTGGGTCGGCGGGGCAAAGATGTTCGGCCTGCCGTTTATTGTTTGTGCAAGAAGAGGTCGCAGATAAAACGGTCATTATGTTGCAGGGTGCAATGAAGGAATTAAAATTGGGACAACCCCAAGATGTGGAAACAGATGTGGGGCCATTGATTGATGAAGAAGCCTTGATGAAGGTACAGTCCCATAAAACCCGCCTTGAAGGATTTAGCCGTAAAATTGCCCGTACCCCGATGGACCCATATTTGCGCCAGCAAGGTCATTTTTTTGCACCGTTGGCAGTAGAGATTGAAACACTGGATTGTCTAAAGGAAGAAGTTTTTGGCCCAATTTTGCATGTGATCCGTTATAAATCTAACAAAATAGATGAAGTTATTGATGGGATTAATGCGCAAGGATACGCGTTAACTTTTGGTATTCATAGCCGTGTTGAAAGCTTTATATCACATGTGACGGCGCGCATTCAGGCGGGGAATATTTATGTGAATCGGGGAACAATCGGCGCGGTTGTTGGCGTACAGCCCTTTGGCGGGCATGGATTATCAGGCACAGGACCAAAAGCGGGTGGACCGCAATATTTGCGCGCCTTTGCGGTGGAACGTGTGATTAGTACTGATATGACGGCGGCAGGCGGCAATACGTTATTAGTGATGTTAGAAAATTAATTTTAACATCAAGAATCTTCCCATAAATTGATATAAATGAGCGTGAATAAAGAAATGATTATTATTTGTATTGATTAGCGTTTATTTGCGGTTACATTCATTGAAATTAAGCGAAAAATAAAAAGGTTTTTTACATGAAAATATTATTGATTGGATCTGGTGGGCGTGAGCATGCATTGGCATGGAAATTGGCGCAATCGCCGCGCTGTGAAAAACTGTTTTGTGCGCCAGGTAACCCAGGTATTGCGGATGTGGCACAATGCGTTGCGCTGTCCGCGCATGATGAAATTATTGATTTTTGTCAATCCAATCACATTGAATTTGTTGTTGTGGGCCCTGAACAACCATTGGTTGATGGATTGGGAAGCACATTACGCGCGCAAGGCATTGCGGTGTTTGGCCCTGATACAGCGGCGGCGCAGATGGAAGGATCCAAAGGGTTTATGAAAGATTTTTGTAAACGCCATAATATCCCAACGGCGGCGTATGCGCGTTTTACCGATGTTGAAAAAGCAAAAAATTATATCCGGGAACAAGGCGTACCGATTGTTTTAAAAACAGATGGACTTGCCGGTGGTAAAGGCGTGTTGTTACCCCAAACAATAGACGAAGCATTAAGCGCGATTGAAGAAATGCTATCTGGTGATGCGTTTGGTGATGCGGGAACCGAAGTGGTGATTGAAGAATTTATGGAAGGCGAAGAATTAAGTTATTTTGCGCTGGCGGATGGCGACACATATCTTGCCCTAACAAGTGCGCAAGACCATAAACGCGTTGGTGATGGGGATACAGGGCCGAACACAGGCGGTATGGGTGCCTATAGTCCTGCCCATTTTATGACGGCAGAATTAGAGCAAAAAATATTAGATAAAATTATTGCCCCCACCGTGGCGGGCATGAAAAAAGACGGTACGCCGTTTAAGGGTGTGTTGTTCGCGGGCCTTATGGTCAAAGAGGGAGAGCCGCGTTTAATTGAATATAACATCCGCTTTGGTGATCCAGAATGCCAGCCTCTTATGATGCGCCTCAATAGTGATTTGGTGGAATTATTATTGGCAACAGATATAGGCACATTGAATGAGGTCAAAGCCGAATGGTCAAATCAATCTGCGTTATGTGTTGTAATGGCGGCGAAGGGGTATCCTGCGGCCTATGAAAAAAATACTGAAATTAAAAACACGCAAGCGGTTAAAGCGATTGAAGGCGCACAATTATTTCATGCAGGCACGGCGCAAGAGGGCGATAAATTAATCAGTATTGGTGGACGTGTTTTGGGTGTTGTGGGGATGAGCGATACAATCCAAAGCACCCAAGATATTGCGTATCAAGCGGTGGATACGATTGATTGGGATGGTGGGTTTTGCCGCCGTGACATTGGCTACCGCGCGATAAAGGCGCATCAAGAAAAAGTGGTTTGAATGAAGAATAAAGCAATAAAAACAATTCACTCGATAGGAATTGAAGAATATCAATCATATTTAAATAAATATAATAATGATTTTATCGGACAGGTTTCAAAAAAAATATTTTCAGAAAAAGAAAATTTTACAATAAATCATCTTCATAATATTGTTTTATGGAAGGTGGGGCGCTATCCAAATTTTTCTCAAAATGCACAGGAAGAGAGTGATTTAATTAACAAAATACCGACAAAATCTAGAAAATTAGATGAAGTCCTTACACGAAAAATTTTGCAAGTTTTACTAAGTGTTAGAGGCGTTGGGTTGCCAATGGCTTCTACAATACTACGCTTTCGCAATCCAAATATATATCAAATTATTGATCAACGTGCTTATCGTATGCTTCCAGAAAAGTATAAAGAAACAATAGAGTTAAAGATCCCTCATAGTAAAGAAAAGCAAATAGATTTATATATTCAATATTTAAAAGATTTAAAAAAAGTTTGTAGAGAATATCAAATAAAATTCAAAGATGCGGACATAGTTTTATTTGAAATGGATAAAAAATATAACGGTAACATTGTGTACTGATTGATGTTTACTCTTAGAATGCTTTTTAAATGTTTCCTGTATTTATCAATCATTAAGTCATGTTAAATATCTTTTTTCTTTCATGTGAAGATCGTTACGAAGCACGAGGGGTTTATAAAATGCTGTTACGGTTGCGTTTTCTTTGCGCCCTTGGCGTGAATTATTTTCGTTTATTTTGAAAAAATTCTTTTAAAATCTGGCTGCATTGATTGGTCATGAGGCCGTGTTCGACATTAATTTTATGATGGCAGGTGGGTTGGTCAAAGAATTTTGCGCCATGTAAGACACCGCCGCCTTTTGGGTCGCTTGCGCCAATAATCAGGCGTTTAATACGAGCAAAGGCCATCGCGCCTGCGCACATGGTGCAGGGTTCGAGCGTGACATAAAGATCAAATTCAGGAATGCGTTGAGAGGCTTCGAGCGCACAAGCTTCACGGATACACAGAATTTCTGCGTGTGCGGTGGGGTCATTAAGTTCAATAGTACGATTGCCGTTGCGGGTGATAATTTCACCATCTTTGACTAAAACAGCGCCAATGGGGACTTCATCACGGGTAGCGGCCAAACGTGCCTCTTCCATTGCGGCGTGCATAAAGCTATGGTCTTTATCGTTAAACATGGAAATAGATAATGACAGATCAGAATAAAAGTAAAGACCCTGCACAAAATGCTTCAAAAGACGCCAATAAGAGGGGCAATAAAGGAGAGCGTATTGCCAAAGTAATGGCGCGGGCGGGGTTATGTTCGCGTAGGCAGGCCGAAGCATGGATTGGTGAAGGCCGCGTGCAAGTAAATGGTGATATTTTGCAGACCCCCGCCTGTGTGGTAACGGGTGATGATGAAATTATTGTTGATGGAAAGCGATTGGCAGGTAAAGAGCGCACCCGTTTATTCATGTATCATAAGCCCGCAGGGTTGGTGACAACGAATAAAGATGAGCAAGGCCGCGAGACAATATTTGAAAAATTTCCATCTGATTTACCGCGTGTGGTAACGGTAGGGCGGCTTGATATTAATACAGAAGGGTTGTTGTTGTTGACCAATGATGGAGAGTTGTCACGGTATCTAGAGCTTCCTGTGACGGGATTAAGGCGGACATATCGTGCGCGGGCGCATGGGCATGTATCACAAAATAAATTAGATAAATTAAAAAATGGAATCCGTGTTGGAGGTGTGACTTATAAGGGTATTGATGCCGCGCTGGAGAAACAGCAAGGCGATAATGCGTGGGTTACGATCACCTTGACCGAAGGTAAAAACCGAGAAGTGCGTAATGTAATGGAAGCGGTTGGCCTGACGGTAAACCGGTTAATCCGTACGTCTTATGGCCCGTTTCATTTGGGAACACTGCCGAAGAAATCTATTTTAGAGGTAAAGCAACATATGATGAAAGACCAGTTAAAGGATTTTTTTAAATAATGCGTATTACGGCAGGAATGTATAAAGGAAGGCAGCTTGAATCGCCCAAGGGGCGTGATGTAAGGCCGACTTCTGATAAAATACGCGCTGCTATTTTTAATGCCTTAAACGCGCGTGGTTTATTGGTGGATGCGGTTGTTATGGATGCTTTTTGTGGTACGGGGGCATTGGGGTTAGAAGCCTTATCACAAGGCGCGGCGCAGTGTTATTTTTATGATAAAGCAAAAGTGTCTTATGAATTATGCCGTTATAATATTCAAAGTTTAGGGTGCGATGGGCAAGCCAAAATTTTCCTAACTGATATCACAAAAGCAAAAATAAATGATGGGGTTTTGGTTGATCTTGTTTTTCTTGATCCGCCCTATAATAAAAATTTAAGTGTCCCTGTGATTGAAAATTTAATGACGCAGGGCTGTTTAAAAGACGATGTTTTTTTTGTGATTGAAACGGATAGAAAAGAAGAAATTGAAAGTGATTTAATCACCATTGAAACGATAAAAATTTACGGTGATACGAAGATTACGTTTGCGGTTTTAAATCATACCACCATAAATAAGGCCGAGTAGAGCGATACCCAAAATCACACGATAAATCACAAACGGCATGAAGGTTGCGCGTGAGAGCCAGTGCATCATCACGGATATAGCGATATAGCCCGCAATAAAGGACAGCGTCACGGCGAAGAGAACATCAAAGCCGAGGTCAATATTATCTGTGTTTATTATATCAAAACTGGTGAGGAGGCCCGCGCCGCTGATGGCGATGATAGAAAGCAGAAGCGAGAAACGCGCCGCAGCAATACGGGAGAATCCTAAAAAACGAGCGCTGGTCATGGTAATGCCAGAACGACTGACCCCTGGAATAAGGGCGAGCATTTGAGACAGGCCAATAAAAAAGGCGTTTTTTAATGTCATGTCCTGCATGGTTCTGCCGTCATTCATTTTATCGGCGAAATAAAGTAGGACTCCGAAAATAATGCTCATCCATGCCATGACTTGAAGCAAGCAGAGGAAGGAGGGTTGTATCATTTGTAAAATAAAACCCGCGATCATCACGGGTAGAGAAGCGATGAGGATTTTTCCACTAAGTTTAAAGCCTGTTGATTGAGGTTTCGTAATACCCCCAAGCATCATGGCAATGTCTTTACGAAAATAGAGCAGGACGGATAAAAGCGTACCAACATGAACGGCAACATCCATTAAGCGGTTTGTTTTCCAACAAAGATCACCGACATAATTCCCAAACAGCGCATGAGTTAAAACCAAATGCCCGCTGGAGCTGATGGGGAGAAATTCTGTAATGCCTTGTATCACTGCTAAAACTATAATGTGGTAAAGGGGCATGATTTTTTGTAACCTTGTGTAAAGATGATAACAGAATAGAGGTTTGGCAAGGCATGGTCTATCTTTTTACTGCGATTGGGTTGATTTTTGGATTTAGTGTGGGGTTAGGCACCATTAATGTAATTTTGCGCCATAAAACCAAAGAAGAAATTCAGACTGATAAATCAATTCGTACCAAATTTGGGCTTCTGGTCTGGAGCTTTGCCGCCGTTGGTGGGTGGACTGGGCATTACATTTTCCAACATTATTTTTATTAAAAGGACATTTTATGAGATTTAAAAATACAGCGACAGAATTTGGTCTTATTGCAAAGATTTTCCACTGGAGCATGGCGCTTATGATGATGAGCCTTCTGATTGTTGGTTTTTTTATGGTTTCACTTGATCCCGCGCCTTTTAAATTTCAAGTTTATGGATGGCATAAATCTTTTGGTATTTTGATTTTACTCATGGTTGCGGGACGCATTATTTGGAAGGTTTCAAATGCGAAGCTTGACTCTATGGTGACCCATAAGAAATGGGAAAAAATATTGGCCAAAATTGCGCATTTAGCGCTGTATCTAGGGATGATTGGCATGCCATTATCTGGGTGGGCGATGTCGTCTTCGGCGGGATATCCGGTTAAATTATTTGGCCTAACATTGCCGGCATTGGTTGCGGAAAATAAGGCGCTTGGGTCTTTAATGAACCAAACGCATGAAATTTTGGGATATGTCTTGGTTATTGCGATTTTATTGCATGCCGCAGGGGCGTTTAAGCATCATTTTGTGGATAGGGACGGCACGTTAAAACGAATGTTAAGTAAACCAATAGAAGGCTCTGTGCCTTATCTTTTGGTGTTTTTGGTGGGTTTATTTTTTGCAGGGGCGCTCTATTTTATTCTTTTGGATTAAGGGTTTAATAAGAATCAATAAACTCTAGGCGCATTCACATATTTGCGTTACACTTTGTTCCATAATGAGAACGCTTTACCATTTATGGCTGCACCCCTTTTCGCGCAAAGTTCGCGTTGTTTTGGCTGAAAAAAATCTGAATTTTGAAGCACATATTGAAAAAATATGGGAACGCCGGACGGAATTTCTTGCGATGAACCCTGCGGGCGATGTTCCTGTTTTGATAGAGCCTGATGGCACGACATTAGCCAATTCTTCGGTTATTTGTGAATATTTGGAAGAGGTATACCCAGAAAACAATTTAATTGGTACAGACCCTTTGCAGCGCGCGGAAACGCGCCGTCTTGTGGGATGGTTTGATGTAAAGTTTAACCGCGAAGTCTCCGACAATATCCTTGGTGAAAAATTGATGAAGCCGATGTTAAAATTGGGGGAACCGCATGGTCCATCAATCCGCGCGGGAAATGCGAATATTCATTATCATCTGGACTATATTGGGTTTTTGACCGAAAAGCGCAAATGGCTGGCGGGGGATAATTTTTCTTTGGCGGATATTGCCGCAGCGGCGCATTTATCAGCGATTGATTATATTGGCGATGTACCGTGGGAAGAACATCAATCAGCCCAAGAATGGTACGCCCGCGTGAAATCAAGGCCGAGCTTTAAGCCCCTTTTGGAAGATAAAGTCCCTGGATTTCAGCCTGTTGCACATTACGAAAACGTTGATTTTTAAATTTCAAAAATGGTGGAACAAAAAAACAACAGATTATTTTGTTTCGGCTATGGCTATACCGCAGATTATTTAGGGCATGCTCTTCAACACTCAAATGATTCTTGGACAGTAGGCGGCACAACGCGTGATGAAGAGCGCCGTAAAGAATTGCTATCACGGCGTGTGCGGGCGCGTGTTTTTGACCAAATGTCACCGATTGCAGACCCTGAAACATTATTTAGCCGTTTTACCCATTTGCTTATTTCCACGCCGCCTGATGATCGGGGTGATCCGGTATTTAACTTACACGCACAAGAATTGATTAACTTACCGAACCTTAAATGGGTTGGATATTTATCCAGCACAGGCGTATATGGGGATAGGGGCGGTGCATCTGTTGATGAAACAGCAGAAACCCGGCCCATTTCCAAACGGGGATCGCGGCGTGAATTGGCGGAAAAACAGTGGCTTTCATTATATGAACGCCATGGCGTTCCTGTCCATATCTTACGCCTTTCGGGGATTTATGGGCCAGGACGCAGCGCGCTTGATTCCATTCGTGCGGGCGTTGCACGGCGCATTGAAAAGCCAGGGCATAAATTTAACCGTATTCATGTTGATGATATTGTGCAGACAATATTGGCGTCTTTTGAAAAACCCAATCCGGGGTCTATTTATAATCTATCCGATGATATGCCCGTGCCTAGCCATGAAGTGATTGCCTATGCGTGCCAATTATTGGGACGTGCTGTTCCCCCATTATTACCTTTTGATCAAGCCGATTTAGCGCCGATTGCATTAAGTTTTTACAAAGATAATAAGCATGTGTTGAATAATAAAATTAAGAATGAGTTGGGCGTGACGTTAAAGTATCCAGATTATAAGGCTGGTTTAGAAGGGTGTCTTGCCGCCGAACAGAGCGCGCAAGCAGAATAAGTCGTTAGACTTTAGTTTTATAAGGCAGGCGAATTGTTACTATTGTGCCAACATCAAGTGTGGATTGAATGTCCAAAGAACCGCCGTGGCTTTCGGAGAGTTCCTTGGTGATGGAAAGCCCCAATCCTGTACCTTCATATTCTTTTTTATAATCAACCTGTGCCTGTTCAAAAGGCATGGTGATATTGGCAAGCTTATTAGCGGGAATACCAATACCGTTATCTTCAACGGTAATTGTTAGAGAGTTCTGATGTTCTTGTAAGGTCACATTAATGACCCCATTTTGTTTTGAAAATTTTACAGCATTGGATAGTAAGTTTAACACCATCTGCATCACAGCGCGGCGATCTGCGACGATTCTAAGGTCTTCATTATCGAGTGTTATATTAATTTTAATGGCATTATCCAGCGCGCGGCCTTCGATCATATGAACAGCAAGGCGAATAGTTTTGGCAATGTTGAATTGTTCAAGGGCGAGTTCATATTTACCCGCTTCAATTTTTGACATGTCTAAAATATCACTGATGAGGTCGAGCAAATGCTCCCCACTTTCGCGGATGCCTGTAATATATTCTAAATATTTTTCGGTGCCGATAGGGCCAAGAAGTTGACGTTCCATCATTTCAGAAAAGCCAATCACCGCGTTTAAAGGGGTACGAAGCTCGTGGCTCATATTCGCAAGGAACTGGCTTTTTGCGGCGTAGGCGCGTTCCGCTGTGTCTTTGGCTTGGCGTAGATCCATTTCACGTTGCCGTGTTTCTGTGACGTCTTGCATAATGCCGTAAAGGGCAATCACATCACCTTCTTTATCAGTTTGGCAACGTCCTTCGCAACGGATATAGCGGGTTTCATCGGATAAGGTGTTGATCCGAAAATCCATGTCGTAATTTTGCTGTTCGATGATCGCGCGTTGGAAAACCTGCATCATGCGATCGGCATCGTCCTTATGAATCATTTCTGTGACGTTATTGAGCGTGGGGCTGAAAATATTAGCATCAAGTCCAAAAATTACATAAAGCTGATCTGAGAAGGATAGAGAATCTTGTCCTATGCGCCAATGCCATTGACCAATATTGGCGATAGCTTCGGCCTCGCTTAAGCGTTTGCGTTGACGGGTTAAGGTTGCACGGTACGCTGTTGTTGTTTTTTCAAGGTCAAAACTGAGCAGGTGATTTGCCGCTTTTGAATTTTGCGCTCTTTCTTCTTTTTCTTCAATTTGTTCTGAAACAAAATTTAAAAGATTTTCGCGCGCGGTTTTCTTTTCGGCCGAAGCAACAAAAACACATTGACCTGTGTTCGTTTCAATCCTGTCAAAATGGAGTGAAAGTTTTGTTTTATTATGTAGCAAGGAAAGGCTTTGGCGACCTTCTTTGAGTTTTATATTATCAAAGATGTTTGAAGAAGGAATGCCGATTAAATCTTTTGAAGGGTCGTTATATAAATTAATAAAAGCATCATTCGCAAATAGGATATTCCCCTGTTCAGAAAGGATAAGACGCGGCAATTCACTTTTTTCATTCTGCTGTGCAGGGGATGAAAAAGAGAAAATTTGGCGCGTTTTCGCCTTATGTGCTGTACCTGTAAAAAATGACATGTGGAGACCTGAAAGAATATTCTTCCATAACGATATCCGAGATTCGGGAAAATAGGTAGAAAAAAAGCCGCCATACCGAGGTATAGCGGCCTTTTAAAGCGATTTTGAATTAATATTTCACAGAACAGCCATATGGTTTTGTGCTGGCGATTTGAATTTCTTCGCCGGCATTGAGGCTTTCAAGAGCGGCAGAAACGTAATTTGTTGCGCCTTTAATCGTATCGGAGCTGAAGCCGCTATTGCTATCAATCGCGCCAGTATAGGCAATATTGCCTTCTTTATCGATGATGAACATATGCGGCGTTGTTTTTGCACCGTAAAGTTTTCCAATTTCACCAGAGGGGTCCAAGATACGTGCGGTAGAATGGGCGCCGACTTCTTTCATTACTTGATTGGATTCTTCGGCGTTGATGGCGCCTTGCTTTCCTTCAGCAGAAGAAACGATTGTGATCCATATTGCACCATTATCTGTGGCTTGTTTTTGAACTTTTTGCATGTTGCCGACGCTGTAATGTTTTACAACGAAAGGGCATGCGTGGTTAGACCATTCAAGAACAACATTTTTACCTTTGAAATCACTTAAATTATGTTCAACGCCGTTCGTGTCGATGGCTGTAAAATTTGGTGCGGGTTCACCGACTATGACTTCTGCATTTGCGGAAGGCAGACAGGCAGCCAAGAATCCAGCGGCCATAAGCGTAATTAGAGATAATTTCATTTTTTCTTTCCTTATTTTTTAGTTTGTTGGATTGTGTCTTTTACAATTCCAGGGGTTAATATTTGAGGTAATAAAACAGGGTCTGGGCGGTTACCGCTTTGTTGATCTGGTGCGCCGTAATAGACGTAAATAGGAACGCCAGAGCGATCAAAGCTGTCTAAATATTGTGTGATTGTTGTGTCTTTATTTGTCCAGTCACCTTTTAAATATTTAACATTTTTTTCGCTAAATAATTTCTTTGTAGCATCAATGTTTAAAGCAACTTTTTCATTTACTTTACAGGTGATGCACCATGCCGCGGTCATTTCCACAAAAACAGGTTGATTGCCTTGAAGGGCAGTATCTAATGCCTCAAGCGAGAATGTATTCCAAAATCCATTCTGTTCTATTTTTCCCTGATCTTTTGCGCCCTCCATATTGGTTAAGGGCATGACAGCGAAAATTAAAGAACCTATGAGAAGAAGAAGGGCAAAAATTTTCCCTATTTTATTTTGCGGCCAATTCTTTTTGAGCCAGATTATAAGAGTAATAGCAATTAAACCAAGCAGCACGCAAAGGACACTTAAAGAAGAAATTTGTTGTGATAGCACCCATACAAGCCATGCCGCGGTAATGAACATAGGAAAGGCAAGAAACTGACGGAATGTTTCCATCCATGCGCCTGGTCTTGGAAGTTTTGCGCGCAGTGCAGGTACATAACAAAGCAGTAGGTATGGAAACGCCAAACCCAAACCAAGCGTTAAAAAGACGAGCATGGAAATGGCGGGAGGTTGGGTTAAGGCGAAGCCCATTGCTGTTCCCATGAAAGGTGCGGTGCAAGGGGTGGCGACAATAGTTGCCAGAACACCGGTAAAGAATGCGCCGCTATGGCCTGATTTTTGAGTGAGACCCTGTCCAAGATTTGAGAATTTTGATGTAAATTCAAAAAAGCCAGAAAGATTGAGGCCAATAAGAAACACCAAATAGACCAACAGCGTAATTATGATAGAATTTTGAAGTTGAAAGCCCCATCCAATTTGTTCGCCACTTGCTTTTAAAATCAGAAGTGTTGCGGCAATCAGGCCGAAGCTGATGAGGATGCCTGCAGTATAACTTACCCCATATTGGCGGGCTTTTTTTTCTTCCTTTTCATTTAAATTAATGAGACTGAGCGCTTTGATAGAAAGCACGGGAAAAACGCAAGGCATAAGATTTAGAATAAGCCCGCCCAAGAAAGCAAAAAGCAACGCTTGGATCAAGAGACCGCCATTGAAAGGCATTGTTTCACTGCTAAGCGGCGGTGCGTTGATGGCGGCGGTAGTAGATTGAGCAGGGGCGGGTTTTGCATTGAGGTGAACGCCTTTCCCATCATACCCAATGACAAGTGGAAGAGAGGTTATTTCATTTAAATCACGATCCCCACGTTTTTGTAAAAGACGAAAGCCATCTTTTGTTTTTTCAAGGTGGGCATTGGCCGTATTATCGATTGTTCCCCATTCTTCGGGGGCTAAAATGACGGTGTCAGCGTTGATAATATTTGTGTCATCTGTTGTGACATTCAGAACGAAGTTGCCTTTTTCTTCACTGTATGTTGTGTGCCAATCTTGTGATGTGGGCAGGGCTTGTTCTGCTTTTGCTATTAGATCAGATTGCGCCGCGCCGCCATTATTAAAGCGAATGGATACATCATGGCTTTCTGGGATACAGATATCATAACAAGTGAGGAGATTAACCGTTCCGCTTATTTCAAAAGGTCCTGTTGGAATGGTTGTGGGTAGGGTTAAATTTTGTAAGGTTATGACGGTTCCTTCATAACCATAATTAGTCAATGGGCCATAAGGTAGTTTATGGGGTGTTGGCCATTCCATGTCACTGAATATAAAACCAGATGGTGTATCCCATTGAATGGCGGTAGCCAATCCAGAATCGCCAGGGTTTTTCCAATATGTGTGCCATTTGGGATGGATGGTTTGCTCAAGGCCAATGCGAATTACATCGCCGCCTTTGACGTCAGATTTATCAGCAATCAAGCGAACAGAGACATAATGCTCGGGTTCTTCTTGTGCGTGCGCTGTTTGCGCCAAAATAGGAAAAGCGGCAACCATAAAAAAGAAAATGAAAAAAATGTTTCTTATTATATGCATGCCGCTTCCCCTTTGATTGATTATTTTAAAGCGATAAAATTATACCGTAGTTTTATGAAGCTTGCACGATTGCTTTTGCGATTTTTGCCGCAATGTCTGCGGTATCGTGATCGACTTTAATTTGGTCAACAACGTCGCCTTGTGCATTCACGAGAAGTGCGAATCCAGTTTTGGGGGCATATTGTTCCATTGTTGCTGTTAAGCCCTTTGCTGCGGCGAGTTCCTTTGTGGCAAGCTTTGTTGCATCATTTGTAAGATCGAATTTTACAACGTCTAATTTAGCATCATTAAACGCAGATTCTGCTTCTTTTAGGCGGGGGTCGATAACTTTACATGCGCCACAATTTTCGGAGAAAAACAAAACAGCAGTGACAGCGGCTTTATCCGCCATCATCGCTTTTTTGTCATTCATGTGGTTATCCATTGCGCTTGCGGAAGGAATAAAAGCCCCCATTGTTATTAAGGCCAGTGCCATTAATGTAAGTTTCATTGTGTGATTTCTCCTGCTTGGTTGATTGATAGTACCTATTCGGCAAGGTCGAGGGGATCGTTACAAATCATTACAAGGAAAGTGATGAGAATTTAGGTGAAAAATCAATTATCTTTGCCTATAAAGGCAACATGGCTGAAACAAATTTTCGTAAAACTGTCCAAAACTTGCCACCGAATCCTGGCGCAGAGATGTTGCGGTATGGCTGGCAACGTGATGACGTTGTTTCATTAGGGCAGGGGGAAGGCTCAGACGCGACACCTGACTTCATTATTGAAGCGGCGCATCAGGCGATGGCGCAAGGAAAAACCCATTATGGCCCTGTTTTAGGGCAAGCGGCGCTGCGCGAAGAGATTTCAGCCTATTATAAGCGTATTTTTGATGTTGATTTAGCGCCAGAGCGTGCCTTTGTCACGGGGTCTGGCACAACGGCGATGCATTTGGCGTTAACGTCTATTTTGGATAAAGACGATGAAGTGATTGCGATTACGCCAATTTGGAAGAACTTATTGGGTGCAGTCGGCTTGGCACAAGCTAAGACCATCCAAGTCCCGCTTGATTTTGACCATGATAATGGTTGGTCGCTGGATATGGATCGCTTATTGGATGCAGTGACGCCAAAAACCAAGGCGATTTTGGTGGTAACGCCTTCTAACCCGACAGGGTGGGCAATGAGCAAGGCCGAGATGCAGCGCCTTATTAATTTTGCCCGTGAACGCCGTATTTGGATTGTGTCGGATGAGGTTTATAATCGTGCGCTGTATGGTGCGCGCCATGCGCCGAGCTTTTTGGAAGTGTCCCAAAAAGATGATTTGTTAATGACAGTCAATAGCTTTTCAAAGGCATGGGCGATGACGGGATGGCGTTTAGGATGGTTAACGGGGCCAGATTTTGCGGAAGGTATTATCCGTGATATTGCGCTGTATGATAATATGGGACCACCGACCTTTACGCAATTTGGTGGTATTGCGGCGCTGCGTGATGGTGAGGATTTCATTATGTCGCAATTAAACGGATGGGAAACCAATCTTAATACAATCATGACCCGTCTGAATGACAAACCCCATGTTGAAATTTACCGCCCAGAATCAACGTTTTATTCATTCTTTAAGGTGGAAGGGCAGGATGATTGTTTGGAATTTGGCAGGCAATTAATTGATCAAGCGGGGTTAAGCCTTGCGCCGGGTTGTGCCTTTGGGGCGAGTTGTAAGGGTTGGATGCGGTTATGTTTTGCGGTGTCCGAAGCAAAGCTTGAGAGCGCATTAGACCGCCTTGATAAGGTGATAGGATAAGGAGAAGAAACATGAGGGGATATTTTGGTGTTGGCGTTGAAGGAATTAGCAAGGAGCATAATTTGGGCAATCTTGTGCGTTCTGCGCATGCTTTTGGAGCAAGCTTTTTCTTTGTTATTCGCCCTGAAATTGATGTGAACGCCGTCCGTGTGACCGATACGTCAGGGGCGTTTGATCATATGCCGTTCCATGTATGGGATAGTGTAGAAAATATGGATTTGCCCGAAGGGTGCCAGTTGGTAGGGATTGAATTGACCGATGAATCGATTGAATTGCCCAGTTTCCGTCACCCCACACGCGCCGCTTATGTGTTGGGGCCTGAAATGGGAGATTTATCGGCTGAAATTCAGGAAAAATGCGATCATGTTATCAAGATTCCGATGAAATTTTGCGTGAATGTTGGGGTGGCGGGAGCCATTACGATGTATGACCGCATGATGTGCATGGGTAGATTTGCAGAGCGACCTGTGAAGCCAGGTGGACCGTTACGCCCCCATGAAAAGCAGGCACAAACCCACAGAAGAAGACCAAGCCGAAAAACACGCACAACAAAGACGTAATTTTAGGCATAATTCATTGATTGGTAAGGATTTTGGGGATATTCTAAGAAAATAAGAATATTCCTTAAATTTGCCTTTTTTCATTTGTATTAAGGCATGATTATCAAAGAAAAAAGAAGGTCAAAATGATTAAAATTTTTACAGTTTCGCTTGTGATATTGCTAAGTGCTGCAACTATAGCGCCTAATATAGCCCACGCTTCAGAGCCGCGCTTGGTTGGTACGTTTGGGGATTGGCGCGCTTTCACATTTACTGAAAACGGTAAAAAAGTATGTTATATGGCCTCACAACCCAAGACAGCCGTAGGGAATTATACACGGCGCGGCGATGTGTTTGCCCTTATTACCCACCGTCCAGCGGAAAAAACACGCGATGTATTCAGCTATATTACGGGATATCCGTATAAGGAAAACAGCGAAGTAACCGTGTCAGCCAATAGCAGAACATTTAAGTTATTCACTCAAGATGAAACAGCATGGGCGGTTGACGCAGAAGCGGATAGAGCGATATCAGCGGCTATTCGTGGGGGGTCCAAAATGATCGTTAAGGGCGTGTCAAAACGCGGCACGAAAACAACAGATACGTTTGGATTGAGTGGGTCAGGTAAGGCCTATCAAAAAATTACACAAGAATGTGGTCTTTAAGGAATAAATATATTTTGTCATAATGTTAAAATAAATTGGCTTTTTCTATAGTTCATGCTATCTACAGCGCTGATTTTAAGAATGTCTTAATGGATTTTATACACTATAGAATTAAGACATAAGAATAGAGGTTTAATCTTTCATTTGATGAAAGATAATGTGATATGAAGAATAATAACCAAATGAAAAACAGCGCAATGAAAGGACAGGGAATTTTGTCATCCCTATCATTGCTGTTTGGATTAAAGCACCGTCATTTATTGACGCGCAATAACCGCATTCGTATGCGGTATGTTTGCGGTGTTTTGGTTTTTACTTTTGCAGGTCTTCTTACATTAACGTTGCAATCACATCATTCAAATGCGTTTGGGTTTTTGGCGTCTTATAGAATGGCAGATGCGAGCCAAATGGCGTTAATTGAACCTGCCGTGGGATATCCAGATAATGGTTTAGAAAGCCCGTTTAATGCTGAAAAATATGGGCAATTTTCTTTGGCCTCTGCCGCGCGTTCTATTCCAAAGGAATTGCCGCTTAATCGCGTTGTTGAAATTAAACCTGGTGATGCGCTGGGTGTGGTGATGGAAAAGCAGGGCGTCGGCAACAGCGAGACAGCGGAAATTATCTCTGCGATGAAGAAGCATTATGATCCGCGTGATATTAAGGCAGGTCAAGCCATTCAATTAAACTTTGAAAAATATCGCGGCGATGATGCCCAAGTGTCACAGCGTTTTGAAGAAATGAAAATTCCATTGGATGCGATTAAGACATTGATTGTTGCCAGAGCGGATAACGGATTTAAATCACGCATTGATCAAAAGCAAGTAAGCAAAGTGGTGAAAGCCAAAAGTGCCGAGGTTAAAGTATCCTTATATGGTTCTGCGGCAAAAGCAGGTATTCCAAAAAATGTTGTCGCCAATGCCATTCGTATTTATTCATGGAATGTTGATTTCCAACGCGATATTCGTCCAAAAGACAAATTGGAAGTCATGTATGAAAGTTATGAAACCAAAGAAGGTCATGTGGCGAAGTTGGGTGAAATTCTTTATGCGAAGTTAACTTTGGGCGGGCGTGAAATTCCACTTTATCGTTTTGAGATGGGCGATGGCCGTGTCGATTATTTCAAGCCAGATGGAACAAGCATTAAGCGCACTTTGATGAAAACCCCGATTGACGGGGCGCGTATGTCGTCAGGGTATGGAATGCGCCGCCATCCCGTGCTGGGGTATAATAAAATGCATAAGGGGGTCGATTTTGCAGCCTCAACCGGCACGCCTATTTACGCCGCAGGTGATGGTGTTGTTGAAAAGGCTGGATGGGTCGGCGGGTATGGTAAGTATGTTCGTATTCGCCATAATTCGAAATTAAAGACCGCCTATGCACATATGAGCCGTTTTAATAAATCTGCGAAGGTAGGTAAGCGGGTCAAGCAAGGCCAGATTATTGGATATGTTGGTACGACGGGTCGTTCAACGGGGCCACATTTGCATTATGAGGTCTTATTAAAAGACCGTCAGGTCAATCCACGTTCTGTTAATTTACCAATAGGCGAAGAGCTTGTTGGTAAAGATAAGCAGAAATTTAAAACAGTGATGAATAAGTATAGACAGCAATTTGTGTCTACCTATAGTGGTAACAAGGTGGCGAATTTCTTTACGAATAAGAGAATATCTTCAAATTAGAGTGTCGCCTTAACGTGTCCTTTTTTGTCGGTTTTTGGCGATAAAGAAGGCAACAAAAATCAATAAAATTCCAGCCATTGAAAACCAGAATATTGCATATTGCATATGCTTATTTCGGGGCATCCAATTATCTTCTAACATTTTTAAATTTTTAAAATCAGAGCGCGTGGTTTTTGTATAAAAAATAACCGGTGCAATTTTTTGAATATTTTGTGCCGCCGCTATTTGATTAATGTCTAGCTTGGTCCAGCTATTATTTACGGCGCTGTTATCGGGGGTGAAGCGGTTCCAGTCTGGCGCGCGTGCAATCCCGGTGAGGGTGATTGTCCCGTGTGGTGTGGGGGTCTGGATATCTGCCCGCTTGTCCCCTTGCGCCCACCCCATATTTACAAGCACGTTACCGCCTTTAGACAGCGCCATTGGGATAATCAAGTCATAGCCAATCTTAGAATTATATGTTTTAGGTCCTATGAGGATTTGCTTTTTATAATCAAACTTCCCACGGATATGCCCGTGTTGAATATTTTTATTTTGAAGGGCGGCGAATGTAAAAGGGTGCTGCATTGGGTCTTTTGCGTATTCCGCTTCCAACTGCATAATAATGTCTGTTTTCCATGCAGCGCGGTTTAATTGCCAATGGCCGAGGAAGCATAAAATTATAAATCCGATAAAAACCAAGCAGAGTGCGATAATATTTTTGATCATTTTTCATCCCATTGATCTTGGCGGTGTTTATATTGCAGCATAAAGACATAGGCCTTTATTGGTTTTAAAAGCCCAACGGTAAATCCCAAGATCACAATACCCCATATAATGGCGTGAAGCCAAAGAGGCCAGTTAAAGCAAGCATCAACCCATAGCGCGATAGGCACAATCAGCGCCCCCAGTACAAAGGTAAGAAAGACAGCCGGGCCATCGGCGCTGTCATTATTTTCAAGATTTAAGGCACATTCACCGCAATGGGTTCGTAAGCGTAAATCAAAGAGGGATTGATAAAGTTTCCCTTTATTGCATTTGGGGCAACGGCATTGGAGCGCTTGCTTCATACCGTCGATAAAATTATGCACGGCTTAATGCCCGGCAACTGTACCGCCTAGGCTTCCCCACCAGTAGATTGCGATGAACAGGAAGAGCCATACAACATCAACAAAATGCCAATACCATGCGGCGGCTTCAAACCCAAAATGGCTTTCTTTGGTGAAATGCCCTTTTTTCGCCCGCACATAGCAAACGAATAAAAACACAGTTCCTACAAAAACATGAAAGCCGTGAAAACCGGTTGCCATATAGAATGTTGAGGAGAATGCCCCTTCTTTAAAGGCAAAAGTAAGGTGGGAATATTCATAAACTTGGAAGCATAAGAAAAACACACCAAGCGCGACTGTGATCGCTAATGCTTTTTTAAATTCGTCATAATGCCCTTCTAAAACTGCGTGATGCGCCCATGTTGTTGTACAACCAGACAACAATAAGATTAAGGTCATCATCAAGGGGAGATCAAATGCATTGACTACCTCGATCTGCGGTGGCGGCCACATCCCTTGGGTATATTCAACCCGCATGGGCATATTTTCTTGTGCGGCAAATAGGCTGACATCAAAAAACGCCCAGAAAAATGCGACAAAGAACATGACTTCGGAAGCAATAAACAGCGCCATGCCATAGCGCATCCCAATTTCAACGATGGGGGTGTGCGCCTTTTCAACTTTGGCTTCGTGGATTACATCTTTCCACCAAAAGAACATGCAGGCCACAATAGAAGAAACGCCAGCATAAATGCCCAAAAAGCCGATTTTAAAATCACCGATTGTGACTTCGTGCATATAAAGAATCATACCAACAGCAAACAACATACCCGCAAAGGAAGACAGTAACGGCCAAGCGGAAGGGCGAACAATGTGGTAAGGGTGGGGTTTACCCGTGGTGCCGTATTCAATATCAGTGGCCATTTGGAAATCCTTTTTAGAAATTTATATCACGTGCTTTTAACACATTATTTGCTATTGTAAAATTGTTCGAGCGCTTCATCAAGCGCCTTTGAGTCTGCTTTGAAAAAACTATAGGATAAAGTGATGCTTTTGACGTCATCCATGTTGCGGTCATCGGCAATGGACGGATCTACGTAAAACACGACGGGCATATCCATGGCTTGTTTGGGGGTTAAGAGTTGCTGATCAAAGCAAAAGCATTGGGTTTTGTGGAAATATTTACCGGCCTTTAACGGGGTGACGTTATAAACGGCGGTTCCCGAGACGGGCTGGGTGGAACGGTTTTTGGCTTTAAAGGAGATAAAACCCTGCTGGCCAATATTCACCGTGACTTCACGTTTATCAGGCTTAAAGCTCCAATTCAGATTACGGTTTGTATCGGCATTAAATTTGACAGTAATTTTGCGGTCTAAAATTTGATCATTGGTGGGGGCGGTGTTTGAGACTTGGGTCGTTCCTGCAAACCCCGTAACACGGCAAAACATATCATAGAGTGGGACAGAGGCGAAAGCCAACCCCACCATGCCCGCAACAAGGCACAAAACAGCCAATAATGTTTTTGAGTTTTTATCCATTTTTACCGCCTTTCATTGGACTGAAATATAATCTGTAATGGAAAACCAAGCAACCACGACAACATGGTTATTGAGAGCATTAAAAAAGCCCGCGGAGAATATCGCGGGCTTTTGAATTTTTATGAAGAATCGAAGATTAAGCTTCTTTTTTTGCTTCTTCTTCTGTTGCCGGAGCGGCTTCTTCAGTCGCAGTTTCTGCTGTTTCTTCTAATGCTTCATCTGCTTCAGCCTGTTTTGCGGCTTTGGCTTCGGCTTTAGCAGCGGCCTTTGCGGCTTCTTCCGCTTCTTTTTCTGCGTTTTCTGCATCTGCGGCTTTTTCAGCTTCAAGGGCGTCTTTATCCATCAGCTCTTCTTTTGCCTTTTCAACAGCAGCTTCTTTTTCAGCAGCGGCATCCGCGGCGTCATCAACGATCAATGCTTTACCAGTTTTGGCTTGCTCTTTCGCTTCGTCATCCGTACGGGCAATGTTAATTGTCACTTCGGCTTTCACTTCGGCATGCAGCGCAATGTTCAATGTGAATAAACCAATTTCTTTAAAGTTTTGATTCATTTCAACCATGTTGCGTGCGATTTTTTCGCCTGTTGCATCGAAGATTGCTTCGGCGATATCTTTTGCTGTGACTGAACCGTAAAGTTGACCAGTTTCACCCGCCTGACGGATCAATGAAATTGTTTTTCCATCAATCGGTTTAGAACGTGTTTGGGCTGCTGCTTTACGCTCATCATCCGCTTTTTGAAGGGCGGCTTTTTGAGTCTCAAAATACGCAATGTTTGAATCAGTCGCACGAAGCGCTTTGTTAAGAGGGAGAAGGTAGTTTCTGGCATAACCAGGTTTTACATTCACCACATCACCCATAGCGCCGAGCTTTTCGATGCGTTCGAGTAGGATTACTTGTGTAGGCATAATATGTGTCCTTTATCTTTCTAATATGTCTCTATCAAATTTAACGGCTGTCAGTGCCGTCCATTTGAACATAAGGGAGAACCGCCATGTAACGCGCACGTTTAATAGCAGTTGAGAGTTCACGTTGTTTCTTCATTGAAACATTCGTAATACGGCTTGGTGTCATTTTACCGCGCTCTGAAATAAAACGTCTCAATAATTTTGTGTCTTTCCAGTCAATGTCTTGTGCTTTTGGACCAGAAAATGGGCATCCTTTGCTGCGTTTAAAAAACGGTTTTGATGCTGTTGGGATATCTGCGCTCATGATTATGCCGCCTCTCTTTTCTTATAAGGTTTTTTATCATCAGACTCTTCGCTGCTATCTCTGGATGATTTATCCATGATAATAGATGGGCCAGTTGATAATTCTTTATTTTTCAATGTCATGAAACGAAGGATGTTTTCGTTCAAGCGCATTGTTCTTTCCATTTCGTGAATAGCAGGTGCTTCAACGTCAGATTCAATCGCAACATAATGTCCACGCTTGTTCTTTTTGATTTTGTAAGCAAGCGTCCGCAAGCCCCAATTTTCAACACGGTGAATTTTTCCACCCGCTTCAGTGATAATTTTTTGATAGCCATCGCTTAGCTCTTTGACAGCTGAATCGCTTAAGTCTTGGCGTGCGATGAACACGGTTTCATAAAAAGGCATATGAGTCTCCTCTCGGTTTAGCAGCGCGCCCTTTATTGCCTTGTTGGTTTTAAACCAGTGGACGCGCGAGGTTAGTATTGAGGGGTGTTATAGGGAAACTCTTTAAGGAAGGCAAGGCTTTTTTGCGGATTTTAAAAGAGGAAGATAAGACAAAACCCGTATCTTTTCCTTAGATACGGGTTTTGTCTTATAAAAGCGAGGTTTCGGTCAAACGTCCTATCGGACCAAAATTGTTTTAATGCCTGCCTGTAGAGGTCTGATCATTGGCGCGTTTGGCGACATAATTAGCCATGAATGTTGACCAGGGCGTTTTACAGTGGCGTGCGCTGGCGCGGCTGGAGGCTTTTCTGAGTAACACGCATAGATCATTATAAGTCATATCTGGCTTATCGAGCGCTTTTCTAAAAGATCCAAGCGCCTGTGAGCCTGCGAAATCAGCAAAATCTGAGTTTGTGTGGCTTTGGCACATAATAGTATAGGCGTGTCCTGTATCTTCGATTACTTTTTTGACATCCGATTTGTCTTGTTTTGTTGTATTCATTTGAATACCTCCTTCATTTGTTCATTATTTTTTTATATTTTTTACGTCTTAATTAAGCGCAATAGTACATAAGTACATAGCTCTATTCTCTATGAAGAGGCGAACCGTTACATTAAAAGTATGTAATATACTCTACACTGCATTGCAAAAAACGCGAGTCTTTTTTAACACTTTATTAACATTTTAATGATTTGCGCAATAATATTTCATTATTTTGAACAATAAAAAGGTGTAATAAGAGGCCATGGGTTGTCAGGCTCTTGTTTTTTCTCTATATCCTAAAAGATCAAAAATTAGAGGATAAATTAACAATGTCATCAGCGGTTGAACAACTGGCGAAAAACGCCAACTGGGGCGCTTTTTCAAAGGCCAAAGAACTTAAGCAGCGCATTTTATTCGTGCTTGGTGCGCTTCTTATCTATCGTTTAGGAACGTATATTCCTGTGCCTGGTATTGACCCGATTGTGTGGAAAGAAATCTATTCCCAAAAGGGCGGCGGTATTTTGGACATGTTCAATATGTTTTCTGGTGGCGCACTCCAACGTATGACGATCTTTGCGTTGAACATCATGCCTTATATCTCTGCTTCTATTATTATGCAGCTGGCGACCGCCATGTCACCCAATCTTGAAAAGTTGAAAAAAGATGGTGAGCAAGGGCGTATGAAAATTAACCAATATACGCGCTATTTAACGGTTCTTCTGGCTTCTGTACAGGCTTATGGCTTGGCTATTGGCCTTGAGGGAATGCAAAGCTCGGCCGGTTCTGCGGTGGTTGATCCGGGTTTGTTCTTCCGTATTTCAACAGTTGTAACGATTGTTGGGGGTACGGTCTTTTTGATGTGGCTGGGTGAGCAAATCACACAGCGCGGTATTGGTAATGGTATCTCCCTTATTATTTTCGCAGGGATTGTTGCGGAACTTCCAAGAGCGATTGGATCAACGCTCGAGCTTGGCCGTCAAGGGCAATTTAACTTGATAGAGCTATTGTTTCTAGCGGCGATGATTGTGGGAGTGATTGCGCTGATTGTTTTCTTTGAACGGGCGCAGCGCCGCGTGCTGGTGCAATATCCAAAACGACAACAGGCCAATGGTGCGCAGGCCATGGGGCAGCAAAATCATATTCCATTAAAACTAAATACAGCCGGTGTAATCCCGCCAATTTTTGCGTCATCACTCCTTCTGCTTCCCTTGACGATTGTAGGCTTTAGCGGTGCAGAGGGCGGTGACTTTACTGCCAATCTTGCGCGTTATTTACAACATGGTCAGCCGCTTTATATGGCGCTTTATGGGGGACTAATTTTGTTCTTCGCGTTTTTCTATACGGCTATTGTATTTAACCCCGAAGATAATGCTGACATGTTGCAAAAACATGGAGGATTTGTTCCTGGTATTCGCCCTGGTAAAAGCACAGCCGATTATCTGGATTATGTTTTGACCCGTATTACCGCCGTGGGTGGTTTATATTTGGTGTTTATCTGTCTTTTGCCAGAATTTATGATTTCGAAATTTAGCATGCCGTTTTACTTTGGCGGGACATCACTTCTTATTGTTGTTTCTGTTACCATGGATACAGTGGCGCAAATTCATTCGCATTTGATTGCCCATCAATATGAAGGCCTGATCAAGAAATCTAAATTACGCGGCGCCGGTCGCCAGAGAAGAAGATAGCCGTAAATCAAGGAAAGCAGAGATATGTCATTTAATATTATCTTTTTTGGCCCGCCCGCGGCGGGTAAAGGCACGCAGGCCAAAATCATTGAGCAAGGGCATAAGCTGCGCCAGCTTTCAACCGGTGATATGCTGCGTGCGCAAGTGGCAGAAGGGACAGCGCTAGGCAAGCAAGCTAAGGCCATTATGGATTCAGGAAAGCTTGTCTCTGATGAGATTGTGATTGGCATGATTGCAGATTCAATGAGCCGTGCCAAAAACGTAAAAGGTTTCATTTTTGACGGATTCCCCCGCACAACGGCGCAAGCCCAAGCGCTTGATACGATGTTAGCAGAGCGTGGAGAGAAGATTAATATGGTGTTAGAGCTTCAAGTTGATGATAGCGCTTTATTGAGCCGTGTTGAAAAACGCGCCGCAGAAGAAGGTCGTAGTGATGACACCGTTGACGCCATGAAGGTCCGCCTTGAGCAATATCGCAGCTATTCTGCCGATGTTTTACCCTATTATCAGGCAAAAGAGATTGTTTTCGGCGTGGATGGCATGCGCAGTATTGACGAAGTCACAATGCAAATCGAAGCCGTTTTAGAGCAAGATCAGGCGGCTTGATTGTTTTTTATTGACATATTATTTTCATTGTTGTAGTTGATAGCTTTGATTTGAGGATATAGGTTAAGAATATGCATGTTTTTCAATATGATTTTGTAAAAGTTGTAGGCACTTCGAGTGAAACGCCTCTTTTGCGGTTTAATATGTTTGCTTCTATTTCAGGCGGTGCGGTTACAATAGATGGAAGAGCTTGTTTTACAGAGCTTGAGGTAGATAGTTACCGTGGTTTGATGTATTCATCGATGACTGAAGGGGCGAACGATGAAATTATTCGTGGCGCTTCCAGTCACAATGCAGAGGAGTTTACAAAAGCCCTGGATGAGCTAGAACGCATAATGAATACACCCGCTACTCCCGCTATATAGCACGCGCACTATATAATTGATGGTCTTGAAGAAGTAGTTGTAAACACAAACTTAAAAAACCTATTGACCTTTTTGTCTCTACTCCCTATATTGCGCCAATCTAAAGGTCTGCAAATATCCTTTTTTGGCTGTTAAAGCCCAGAAAATAACGACTTTTAGTGATGTAGGATCTGGTATTACGGATCTGTATGAGATGACTAAAATAAGCGCCTGAAGCATTTATGTGGAGGGTTAATTAAAGTCCCGTAGCGGGTTTACCCGCCTGAGGGCATAAAAAGGAGAAGCCAAATGGCACGTATTGCAGGTGTAAACGTCCCTGATAATAAGCGTATTACAATCGCCCTCACCTATATTCATGGAATTGGGCGTAAATTTTCACGCGACATCATTGAAAAAACAGGACTTGATAAAACACGTCGTATGAAAGAGTTGAGCGAAGATGAGCTGAACCAAATTCGTGCGGAATGTGAGAATTATACAATCGAAGGAGATCTTCGTCGTGAAGTATCGATGAATGTAAAACGGAAGATGGACATGGCTTGTTACCAAGGCTTGCGTCACCGTAAACATCTGCCCGTTCGTGGTCAGAATACAAGAACAAATGCCCGTACCCGTAAGGGTCCTGCAAAACCGATCGCTGGTAAAAAGCCGGTTGGTAAATAAGTAGCAGAGCAAAAAGGAATAAGATAATGGCTAAAGCAGCAGCAAAAGCGCCGAAGAAAAAGGCAAAAAAGAATATTACATCCGGTCTTGTGGTTGTAAATTCAACATTCAACAACACACTGATTGTGATTACTGACGTTCAAGGAAATGCAGTGTCTTGGTCTTCGGCTGGAACCATGGGTTTTAAAGGATCAAGAAAATCGACACCCTATGCCGCGCAAATCGCAGCAGAAGATGCTGGTAAAAAAGCGCAAGAACACGGTATGAAGGAATTAGACGTGAAAGTAAAAGGACCAGGGTCAGGTCGTGAATCTGCATTACGTGGATTGGCATCTGTTGGTTTTACGATCCGTTCGATTAAAGACATCACGCCAATCCCACATAACGGGGCGCGTCCAAGAAAACGTCGTAGAGTTTAAGATAAGCGTTTTATAACGTGTTTAATTCGGGTCTATAAAGACCAATAAATATTAGAGATTTTTAAAAAATAAGGAAGGACATCACCTTGATTTACAAAAACTGGAAAGAATTGATTAAGCCGTCAAAAGTGGACATTGCTCACGGTAACAACCCACAAACAACAGGTAAGATTGTTGCAGATCCATTAGAACGTGGATTTGGTCTGACATTAGGAAATGCGCTTCGCCGTATTCTTTTGTCTTCATTACAGGGCGCCGCAGTGACAGCGATTCAGATTGATGGTGTTCTTCATGAATTTTCATCTATCGAAGGTGTGCGCGAAGATGTAACAGACATTGTTTTGAACGTAAAAGCGATTGCGGTACGTATGCATGTTGAAGGGCCAAAGAAAATGCGTCTGAGCGCGCAAGGCCCCTGTGAAGTAACAGCAGGAATGATTGAAGCCGGTGCCGACATCGAAATCATGAACCCTGATCTTGTTATTTGTACACTTGATAAAGGCGCGAGCCTGAACATGGAAATGACAGTAAATTCTGGTAAAGGCTATCGTCCAGCGGCGCAAAACCGCCCGGAAGAATGCCCTGCTGGTTTAATTCCTGTTGATTCTGTTTTCTCACCTGTGCGTAAAGTTTCCTACGAAGTAGAAGACACACGCGTTGGTCAGATTACGGATTACGATAAATTGACATTAACAGTTGAAACAAATGGCGTTATTTCACCAGAAGATGCCGTGGCGTTTGCGTCGCGTATCTTGCAAGATCAACTGCAGGTCTTCATCAACTTTGATGAGCCAGAAACAAAAGAAGAAAAAGACGAAGCGGATGAATTACCGTTTAATCGTAACTTGCTTCGTAAAGTGGATGAGCTTGAACTTTCTGTTCGTTCTGCCAACTGTCTTAAAAATGATAACATCAATTATATTGGTGATTTGGTGCAGAAAACAGAAAGCGATATGCTTCGTACACCAAACTTCGGTCGTAAATCTTTGAATGAAATCAAAGAAGTATTGACGAATATGGGTATTCATTTGGGTATGCAGGTCGAAGGATGGCCGCCTGAGAATATTGAAGAATTAGCAAAGAAACTGGATGATCCTTACAGCGCGTAAGCGTCAAGGGTTGTCTTAAATTTTAATTTAAGGAAGAAATGTCATGAAACACGGCATCAAACAAAGAAAATTAAACCGTACATCGGCTCACAGAAAAGCAATGCTTGCCAATATGGCAGCGGCACTTGTGAAGCATGAGCAGATCACAACGACTTTACCAAAAGCGAAAGAGCTTCGTCCGTTCACGGAAAAGCTTATCACGTTAGGTAAGAAAGGCGGCCTTGCCAATCGTCGTTTGGCGATGGCGCGCATGCGTGATCAGGACCAAGTGGCTAAACTTTTTGACGTTCTGGGTGAACGTTATAAAGAGCGCGACGGCGGTTACATCCGTATCATGAAAGCAGGCTTCCGTTATGGTGATAATGCACCAATGGCAGTGATTGAATTTGTTGATCGTGACGAAAGTGCAAAAGGCCAAGATTCTGGTCCCGTCTTTGATGACATGGATGAAGAAATTGAAGTTGAAGCGAAAGCGGCGACTGCTTAACTCATTATTCAGTACAGAAATTTAAAAGAGCGGCTCTCTTATTTTGGAGGGCCGTTTTTTATTGCGAGAAGGCTAAAAGCGTTACCTGCTTTTGGCGCGATCGACGGAGGTGATTTCGGGAGTGGCGCGTAAGGCGGCGATGATATTGCTGAGATGCTTAACATCTTTGACAGATATATCGATGAATAAATCCCAAAAATCATGAGAGCGATTGGTGATTTTTAAATTCACAATATTGCCACCGTTTTTCCCAATGACTGTTGTGACAGTGCCAAGCCCCCCGGGCTTATTTTCAAAGATAATATCAAGCCGTCCAACATGGCCTGTATCTTCTTCTGCTTCGCCCCATGAAACGTCAATCCAGCGTTCTGGCGTGTCAGCAAAGGTTTCCAAGGTATCGCATTCAATGGTGTGAATGGTCACACCCTTACCGGTAGAGACAATCCCCACAATACGATCCCCCGGAAGTGGATGACAACAACGCGCAAAATGCACAGCCATGCCCGGAATAAGCCCTTTGATGGGCATGGGTTTTTCAGAGCCGGGACGCGTTGCCATCGCCATATTTTTAAAGTCATCGGCGGGCATTTTGACAGGTTCTGTTTTATGTCCGGGAAAGATTGTTTTAAATACGTCACGTGCCGTAAAGTGACCTGATCCAATATTGGCGTATATGTCATCCGCCTCATCAACACGGAGCTGTTTGACAACGCCCGCCACAGCTTTTTCAGTGAAGTCATATTCTTCCTTGGCAAAAAGCTTTTTGAGCATCGCTTGGCCAAGCGCAATATATTCGCTGCGTTGTTGTTGGCGGATATAGCGTTTGATATGGGAGCGTGCCTTACCCGTGACGACAAACCGTTCCCATGAAGGGGAGGGCGTCTGTCCTTTTGAGGTAATAATTTCGACTTGATCCCCGTTGTTAACTTTTGTGTTGAGTGGGGCAATGCGGCCATTGACCTTTGCCCCAACACAGCGATCCCCCACGCCAGAATGGACGGCATACGCAAAATCAACTGGGGTTGCCCCTTGGGGAAGCTCGATCAGGTCGCCTTTGGGAGAGAACACAAAGACTTTGTCTTGAAATAATTCAAGTTTTGTATTTTCGAGGAAATCTTCGGGTCGGGATTCTTGTTCTAAAATATCGAGGAGTTCACGCAACCAACGATATTGTTTAATATCACTGGTATCGGCTTTTTTCTTGCCGTCTTTATACGCCCAATGGGCGGCGACCCCTAAATCTGCTTCGCGGTTCATTTCTTCGGTTCTGATTTGAATTTCAATCCGCTGATTTTCTGGCCCTAAAATAGTAGTATGGAGTGAACGATAGCCATTAGGTTTTGGCGTGGAGATATAATCCTTAAAACGCCCCGGTACCACAGGGTAGCGAGAGTGAAGCACGCCAAGTGCATGATAACATTCCGCCACATCAGAAACGAGTACCCGAAACGCCATAATATCGGAGAGCTGTTCAAAGGTCACATTTTTACGCTGCATTTTTTGCCAAATGGAGTAACGAGTTTTTTCCCGCCCTGTGATGCGGCATTCAATTTTTTCGTCGTTTAAATCTGTTTTTAATTTCGTAATAATTTTATCAACCAAATCATTACCCTCTGAACGTAAGAAAGATAAACGGTTGGTGATGCTTTCCTGCGCTTCGGGGTTGAGGTAGCTGAAGGATAAATCTGATAGCTCTTCTTTAAACTGGTGCATCCCGATGCGTTCTGCCAAGGGAGCATATATATCGAGCGTTTCGCGGGAAATACGGGCGGTTTTATCAGGGCGATCCTTAAAATGATAGAGTGTTCGCATGTTATGAAGCCGGTCTGCCAGCTTAACGAGTAGAACGCGAATGTCTTCAGACATTGCCAATAAGAGTTTGCGGAAGTTTTCGGCTTGTTTGCCTTCAAAGCTTTGGCTTTCAATTTTAGTCAGCTTACTAACACCATTGACCAGTTCGGCAACCTCGGGGCTAAATTCTTCTGACAGCTCTTCCATCGTGGCCGATGTGTCTTCGAGGGTGTCATGAAGCACCGCGGTGACAATGGTGGTTACATCCATCCGCATATCAGCCAGAATGCCTGCAACCTCTACGGGATGGGTGTAATATTCCTCGCCTGATTTACGGATCTGCCCTTTATGCTTTTCCCGCGCAAATTTAACTGATTTCGATACAAAACCTTCATCCATATCAGGGTGATGGGGTTTTATTTTCTCAATCAGATCTTTGGTTAAATCGTGCGGTGATGATGTTGTCATATATGTCTGCTATCGTGATAATATATTAAAATATCACGTGTCGCCAAAAACTCATAAACACATTTGTATTTCTAAGCTTATTTTATTATGGGGTAAGTGCCGTTGTTGGTTATTCTGGCTTTGTTTCTTCCGGTGCAGCGGCAGGGGATTCTTCAGGTGCAGGGCCACCTGCAAGACTTGCCAGGCTGCTCGAAGTGTCTGATGCTTCTTCTGTGGCGGGGACAGGCTCTTGATCGCTCATTTGGCCCCATTCTTGTTCACCATCCATCATATCGATAACATCTTCACCATCATCATCAATCGCAATAACGCGTTGATTGTTACGGATAAGGTCTTCTTTTAAATCAGCAACGATGATCGTTTCATCGGCAATCTCACGTAAGGCAACAACAGGGTTTTTGTCATTGTCACGATCAACCGTTAAAGGCGCGCCAGAACCGATTTTGCGGGCGCGTTGTGAGGCCACCATCACCAATTCAAAACGGTTAATGACTTTATCAATACAATCTTCAACGGTAACGCGTGCCATGGTTCTATCCTTTAATTCTTGAAATATGCTTATTTATAAAGGGTTTTATAAGGATTTCTGCGCTAAAACGCAAGAGTCTTTATTTCAAATCATTTCAATGGCATTGTGCAGGCATGAAACTGCTTGAACCAGACCATAATTGTCAGATCTGTCCGCGTTTGGCGGCGTTTCGGGCGCAAAACAGGAAACAATTCCCAGATAAGTTTAATGCGCCTGTGCCTTCTTTTGGCGATATTGGGGCGGAACTGCTTATCGTGGGGCTCGCGCCGGGATTAAAGGGAGCGAATTTCACGGGACGTCCGTTCACGGGTGATTATGCGGGAGAGCTTCTCTATAGCAGTTTAGCCAAATATGGGTTTTCAAAGGGCGTGTTTGGTGCGCGCGCTGATGACGGATTAGAATTGATAAATTGCCGTATCACCAATGCAGTGCGGTGTTTACCCCCTGAAAATAAGCCGATTGGCGAGGAGATTAATAATTGCCGTCCTTTTTTTATCAGCCAATTTGAAAATATGCCTGATTTGAAGATTGTTTTAGCGTTGGGATTAATTGCGCATAACACAATTTTAAAAACATGCGGCGAGAAATTATCGGCGCATAAATTCGCGCACAACGCGCAGCATAAATTAGGAAATGGTTTAACATTGATTGATAGTTATCATTGTTCAAAATACAACACCTCCACCAAGCGCCTAACGGAAGACATGTTCCATGAGGTTTTTGATGTTATCGGCGCAAAGCTGGCCAGTTAAGGGTGGTGTTTTTGTTAACCGCTAAAATATAGCTAGGTGCCATGGGGTCGTCCAAATCTAATTCAAAACCTAATTTTTCATTTACCCGTGAGGTGTTGTCATTAGGCGCGTATGAAGTAATGAAATCAGCGTTCAAATGCTTCGCCAGATCAAGGTTTAGTTCATGAAAGCAAGCGGATACGAAACCTTTTAGAAGATTTCCCTCTTTTTGGTTTTTACTATCTGTTGTCTCACGTCTAATAATGAAGATCTCGTTTAATCTATTTTCTTTGTGGCCGACAATTTCTAAGAAGCTTTCACTAATCCCTAAAAGCTTATGGTCTTGGTGGAGTCCTACGAGAATACGTGAGGTTGGAAATTCTATCTCAACGGTTTCTGGCTCCCATAAAAAAGTGGATTTTTCCCATTCTTTTTGTAGATTTGCTACATCCTCTGGTCTTAGGATTTTGATTTCACAATTATGAGCGATTTGTTTTGTTAAAAATGCGCTCACAATCTTGCAGCGCGCAATCAATGTTTGCTCGTCTATCGTAGGCGATCTTTTAATAATGGATGGAACCATACCAAAAGATATATCATAATATAATTATTATGTAAATAAATTAATTAATCAGTGGGCGCGGTTTTCTCACGCTTGATCATTAATTTATTAAGCGCGTGAACGTAGGCACGGGCGGAAGAGATGAGAGTGTCTGCGTCTGCGCCCTGACCTGTTACGGTTTTACCATCTTCTTCCAAACGCACGGTGACTTCGGCTTGTGCGTCTGTGCCGCCAGTCACGGCGCTGACTTGGTAGAGCTGTAAGGTTGCGCCTTCATGTGGTACGATGGCGCGGATGGCTTTGAAAATAGCATCGACGGAGCCGTTTCCTTCGATCTTTTTGCATTCTTCAACGCCATCAATTTCAAGGCAAATATCTGCGGTTTGCGGCCCTGTTGTTCCCGAAATAATTTGAAGAGATTTGAATTTGATCTTTTCATGATCGCGCCCAACTTCATCATCGATGAGAGCAATGATATCCTCATCAAAAATTTCTTTTTTCTTATCGGCTAAATCTTTGAAGCGTTTAAAAAAATCTTGGAACGCATTGTCACCAATATCATATCCAAGGTCTTTTACTTTATCACTTAAGGCGTGACGGCCAGAATGTTTACCAAGCACCAAGTTTGATTCTGTGAGGCCCACTGATTCAGGTGTCATGATTTCGTAAGTTTGTGCATGTTTCAACATGCCGTCTTGGTGAATACCACTTTCATGAGCGAAGGCGTTGGCGCCAACGATGGCTTTGTTCGGTTGCACTTTAAAACCGATCGTTGTTGATAATATTTTTGATGCCTTGGTTAACATGGTGGTATCAATATTATTGTGAAAGGGTGCTTTGTCATTACGGGTACGAATTGCCATGATAATTTCTTCGAGCGCGGCATTACCCGCACGTTCCCCAATGCCGTTAATGGTGCATTCTATTTGACGGGCGCCAGCCTGAACGCCGGCTAAGCTATTGGCGACGGCCAAGCCCAGATCATTGTGGCAATGAACGGAAAGGCGTGCCTTATCAATATTGGGGACGCGGTTCATTAACATGGTGATTTGCGCGGCATATTCTTCGGGGACGGAATACCCAACTGTATCGGGAATATTAATGGTGGTTGCGCCGCATTTAATCGCGGTTTCGACGCACTGACATAAAAAATCATCTTCGGTACGGCTACCATCCTCGGCAGACCATTCAACATCATTGGTGAAGCCACGGGCGAAGGTGACGCTTTCGGCAACTTTTTCCAACACGGCTTCGGGGGACATTTGCAATTTATATTGCATGTGAAGCGGGGAGGTGGAGATGAAGGTGTGAATACGTTTACGTGCAGCAGGCTCTAATGCGCTCGCGCTGGCTTCGATATCCTTTTTAGTGGCACGGGATAGGCCACACACGATGGAATTTTTTAAAATCTTTGATATTTCATTTACCGCTTCCCAGTCTCCTTTTGAGGCAATCGGAAAGCCCGCTTCAATCACATCAACGCCCATCTCATCAAGCAAATGCGCAATACGTAGTTTTTCCTCCAAATTCATGGAGCATCCAGGTGATTGCTCCCCATCTCTAAGGGTCGTATCAAAAATAATGACGCGGTTGGCTTCATTGGATGTTTGGGCTTGTGACATCGTAATTCCTTGCTTTTTTAAGGCCTCGGGGCGGCAAGCCGCCTACGGCTATTCTTTCTTTAAGCTGATAGCGATCAAATATGCTATGGCTGTTAATATATTAAATTTTGTGATTTTTGAAATCCTCTAAACGTAAGCATTAAAAAATGCCTCATTCCCGTTTAGAGGGCGATAAGGAGGAGCAGGAGTGATAAAAGGCTGTTTGCTCTTAAATTCATATTAAATGTTTTAATCTTTTTGACAGGTAAGAGTCAATTATTTCTTCACTACTACTTCTTCACCTCACCCTTATCCATCTGGCGGGCTTCGTCGGGGAGCATAACGGGGATTCCGTCGCGAATGGGATAGGCGAGGGCGGCTTGATCAGACAAAAGTTCTTGCGCGGCTTCGTCATAGCGTAAAGGCACTTTACTGATAGGACAGACAAGGATTTCGAGGAGTTTGGGGTCTATTTTTTGTGTCATTTGTATTTTTAGCCTCAGGCGAGTAGGCCCGCTACGGCGTCTCCTTAAGTATTGGGTTTTGCGGCACTTAGGTCAACAATATGCGCTTTATGGCCTGTGCTTTCAATGAATTTAATCAGATCATTGGGCTTAATCGTGATGGTCATGGTGTTGATTAAGGGGTGATAGGCGACCAAATCCTTTTCCATCATGCTTTTATCAAGGATGATTTTGACTTTATGATCGGTATCATTGGTAATGGAGAACGGGCAAACAGAACCAGGACGTACACCTAAAAATTCCCATAAGCGATCAGCAGAGCCAAAAGAAAGCCGTGCAGAATTAATCAGTGCTGGTACTTTATTGATATCAATTTCGGTTGCATTTTGCAGGACGAGCAGGAAGTTCTTTTTTTTCTTATCCCGCAAAAATAAATTGCGGCAATGGGTGCCGGGAATATCCGCGTCTACGGCTTCGCTTTCTTCTACCGTGAAAACCGCTTGATGATGATAAAGATCAAAGGGAATATTCAGCGCCGTTAATTGTTCCATAAAGGCCGCTGGCGTGGTGGGAAGATCCGCGCCATCATTTGGCGTTTCGGTATTTTGTATTGTCTGTGTCATGGAGTTTTTATAAAGCAGAGTGAATTAAGCGTCAATTTTTGTCTTTTTTGGGTAAGAGGGGGCTTGATTTTCGATGAAAATGGCCTATAACGTCTAAATCTATCCTAATTCATCAGGATTTGAGCGGGTGTAGCTCAGGGGTAGAGCGCAACCTTGCCAAGGTTGAAGCCGAGAGTTCGAATCTCTTCACCCGCTCCAATTTCTTCTCCATCATTCATGAAATTGCCCAAACAAATCCAGCATCTGAAATTAGCCAAGTCCTACAACCAATAGTAAGAAAGCATTACCCCTGCATTGAGATTAAAGAAATACCAGAATTGTTAGATGCAATAGAACGTAATGATGCTCGATTACATCACGATACACGTCAAGCAATCAGATTGCTGATGCTAACTTTTGTCAGAACAAAAGAATTGATTGAATCTAAGTGGAGCGAATTTGACCTTGACAATGCACAATGGGTTATAAGATTCTTTGACATTCAGTTCTTTCTGCATGTCAGGTGTAATGCTTGTAGTTTGGCAAGATGCCAGTAATAAAATACTAAAAATAAATACAAATTTTTGCATGTTTTAATCCCCTTTCTTAATTAAAGAAAAGCCACCAAGATTGCTCTTGGTGACTGGGATGTAGTAACCACTAACTGGTAATGGCCGACAGCTTTTAAGCCGAAGCCTTGGACATGACTGCCGATCCCAGTCATAAGACCGAGATGCGGCATCTGTTGATGTTTGATCTATCAATGTGATGGAAAAAACACCAAGTAACGACTGATGCCAGCCGCCAGTTAAAAAGGGTTACTACGCCCCAAGTCTGCAACAAAGCAAACTCAACATTACTATGTAATAAATTGAATCTCTTTAAAAGAAGATAATTTTTAAAAAGATTTTTCTATAATAACGATTGTAAGTAATGAAGAAATACCTGTAACATTAAGCTTTTTACATGCTGATTGTGATACTAATATGCTGAAAGATATTCTAACAAGTTATTTTCCCGACAGAAACCATGCTTTCCTTTATGGACAAAATGCCTTTAAAGGGGCTGCATTTCTTACCATGGGGCTCTTTATTGGGGGATGGCTTTATGAACTTGGTTTAGAACTTCACTGGATTATTTTATACCAAGCTGCAAATTTTACTTTAATGGGAATATTATCTCCATTTGGTTCGTATCTAGCTGGGCGCTATGGCATCACCCTTACATTTGGTTTGAGTTTCGCTGCTTATTTTCTAAGTTTGGTTTTTTTATCTTTTGCAGCTGATAGTACAACTTTTGTACTACTCGGTCTAATTTTTAGTGGTATAGCCAATGGCTTTCAAAATCCACCAGACATGATACTACAAACCGTTTACGTGAAAAACCAAAATCGTGGACGTGCTTTTTCTATTATTAACTGCATATCTAGCCTAATAACTTTGACAGCTGTCCTTATTTCAGGGTGGATGATTGATAACTTTGGGTTACTCGGTATCAGTTTTATTTGTGGATTCTTCTGGCTTTGCAGCCTTCTATGCGTTGCCAAAATGGAAGACCGTTTAAAAGGTATTGAAGATGTTGACGTGAAAAAAACTTACGCTGATGTGTTTGCATTAGAGAAAAGAAATTTACTTTTTCTATCACTTGGCTTTCAATTCCTTATTATTGGTAGCTTTACATTTGTGCCAATTATTCTATATATCTCGACAGAAAGCTTCCAAGATATTTCTATCGTTGCCGCTATGGCCATCGCTGTGCAAATCATCATTCTTTTACTACAAGGTATCTGGGTTGATAAAACATCTGGCCATTCACCCTTGCGGTTAGCCGTTTCAATACATTCATTAGGAATGCTAACTTACGCTTTCTTTGCTTCCAGTAAGTTTAGCTTTTTCTTTGCTGATACACTACAAAGAACAGGGTTATTAATGTTCTTTGGTACAATTTTTCCGCGAATTCATAAATCTATTAAAGATAATAGACTATCTGTACTATCTTTCGGAGCTGTATGGCATATGGCTATCTGTTTTTGGGAATTCATAGTTCTCAATATAATGGCGCTTGCCGCCTTCATATTTGGCAACGCAGCATTACCATACTGCCTTCTGGCGTGTTCTCTTGGAGCTTTTGTAAGCTATATCTACTGTAAAAAATTATTAGATGAACAATTATAAAAAATATGTAAGCAGATACATAACTTTATTGGCAATAATGAACTTATTTCTTCTTAAAAAATAGCTATGCCCATTGCATATGGGGGTACAAATGGAGGTAACTTATTAATTCGAATTGTATAATTCTCATTAAAACCAATTGTTTAAAATATTTATATGAATCCCTTCATCTTTTCTTCAAATCGCTATCGCTTATGAAACTTTTTTAGATTCTGAACGAATTTAAAATAGATCATTATAAAAAGCGAAACGATATGGATTATCTTCCCCCGCCGCCAAGCCATGAAAGTGCCTATGTTCAGGTTCAACTGAAAGAAAAATTTATTATTGAAGTTGATGAAGCGGCATATGATAAGGCAAAGATGAGGGCAGTTATCAAGATGGATCGAGCCTTTCAGAAATCGCATAAAATTGAATCTTACAAAGGCGAATGGATTACGTTGGCGTATCAGAATACCAAACCTAAATTAGAATCCTGCCCCGTGGTGGATATACCGGTTGAGGATATTAAGCGGACAATTAATTTTGTTGATAATGAAGTGACGCTGACAATTTCAAATATCCCTGAGAGTTTGGCCAGAAATATTGAACAAAATTTATGCTTATCTATTGATACCTACACCGTCAAAAAAGTAGGTAACCCCAATTTTGGAGAAGAGGATGGAAAGCCGCAATATAATTAGTACTGAATTATATCAGTTTTAGGCCGCTTTATCTTTTTTGCTATTATTGCTGGCTTTATAAGTGTTTTCTGGGGCAGGAAATGTGCGGTTTTTCACATCCTTGGCATAAGTTTGGATAGCGTTTTCAATATTATCTGCAAACATCGCATATTGCTTCACAAATTTTGGCGGCTTGCCGAGCGATAGGCCGAGCATGTCTTCAGTGACTAAAATTTGTCCATCACAGACCGCGGATGCGCCAATGCCGATGGTTGGAATATTGGCCTGTGATGTGAGCGCAGCGGCGAGCGGTTCTGGCACAGCTTCGATTACAACACAAAATGCGCCTGCGCGCTCCACGGCTTTCATATCTTTGATTAACTGTTTGGCGGCCTCGTTATCACGTCCTTGAACCCGGTATCCATCAGGGGTTGCAACCGATTGTGGCGTGAGGCCAATATGGGCCATCACGGGAATATTATTCCCAGTGAGTATTTGAATGGTGTTGGCTTGCTCACTGCCGCCTTCCAATTTCACGGCATCGCAATTTGTTTCTTCCATGATCCATTTGGCGTTTTGCAAGGCCTGTTCTGGTGTTTCTTCGTAGGAACCATACGGCATATCAACCACTATGAGCGCGTGTTCCGCAGATTTTGCGACGGCTTTACCATGACGGATCATCATCTCCATATCTGCTTTTTGGGTGGTGTATTCGCCATAAAGCACCATAGAAACGCTATCCCCGACCAGCAATAGATCGCAATGCTTATCTGCCATCATTGCCATAGGCGCGGTATAAGCAGTGAGGCACACAATAGGTGTATTGTTTTGTATAAAATCTGAAATTTTCTTTTTCATGCCCTAAACCTGCCAAAATTGATGGTTAAATGTATCCTTATGGTTATACGAATTATTCAGTTTTTTGCTATTCTTTTTATTATGATTGGGGCAACGACGTTTTTGCAGGCGCGTGAATTGCCGCAAAATCGTACACAGATTCAGCTTTCTTTTGCGCCGTTGGTGAAGGAGGTTTCGCCTTCCGTCGTCAATATTTACACCAAACGCATTGTGACAAAACGAAGCAGTCCGTTTGGTAATGACCCTTTTTTCCAACAATTCTTTGGTAAAAATTTTGGCGGAGGATTATTGAGCGAGCAGCTTGAGAGTTCCTTGGGTACAGGGTTAATTGTTGAAGCCAATGGCGTTGTGGTAACAAATGCCCATGTGGTAAAGGACGCACAGGAAATATCGGTTGTTTTAAAAGATGGACGGGAATTTGATGCAGAATTATCGTTAACGGATAAAAGCTCCGACCTTGCCATCTTACGCATGAAAACCAAGGGGGAGCGTTTACCCTTTGCGACCTTAAAGCCGAGCGAGTCGCTGGAAGTGGGTGACTTGGTTTTGGCGATTGGAAATCCCTTTGGTGTGGGACAAACTGTGACAAGCGGCATTATCTCTGCTTTGGCGCGCTCTTCGCTTAATATTAATGACTTTAATTTCTTTATCCAAACAGACGCGGCGATTAATCCAGGTAACTCTGGCGGGCCGCTGGTGGCGATGGATGGCAGTGTGATTGGGATTAATACGGCAATTTATTCACGTTCTGGAGGATCACTGGGGATTGGTTTTGCAATCCCTTCTGAAATGGTGGCAACGGTGATAGCTGCAGAAAAATCAGGCGCAAAAACCGCGGAAGCCGTGCGCCCATGGATTGGCGCAGGTGGGCAGGCCGTTACACCCGATATCGCGGATTCATTGGGGCTAAAGCGTCCCCGCGGTGTGCTTATTTCTAACTTGCATAAAGACAGCCCTGCAAAAAAAGCTGGTCTGAAGGTGGGCGATGTTGTCACGAAAATTAATGATCGTGAGATTGCCGATGCGGCAGAGTTAAAATTCCGCCTTGCAACAGTACCCATAGGGCAGATGGCTGATTTAACAATCTTTCGGGATGGTAAGATCAGGCGCCTTGTGATGGAGGCAATGGTTGCCCCCAATGATCCGCCGCGCAATGAAACGATTTTAAAAGGGAATAATCCGTTAAATAGTGTAACAGTGGGCAATCTTAACCCTGCTGTATCAGTCGAATTAAGGATTGAAACAAGCCGTGAAGGGGTTGTTGTCCTTAAAGGTGGGCAAAGCCGTGCAAACCGTTTTATCCGCGCAGGAGATATTATTGTTTCCGTCAATGGTGATGATATTAAAGATATTCGTGATTTACAAAAAGAGCTAGAGCAGGCCACCGCCCGCGGCGTATTTGAAATTGCGATTGAACGTGATGGTAAAGTGATGCAGATTGTTATTCGTTAAATTCGTATAAAGCCCTTATAAACTCTTTATAAATCCTTGGCTTTTGGACGTTAAATCTTTACGTTCTTCTTATGTCTCATAATTTATTTGATGTTACTGAATCTAGTGAAGGCGCGCGTGATATTTTAAGCCGTCCGCTGGCGGATATTTTGCGGCCTAAAACACTGGATGATGTGACGGGGCAAGATCATTTAGTGGGGGTGAATGGCACGCTAAAATGCATGATAGAAAATAATAAACTGTCATCGCTTATATTTTGGGGGCCTCCAGGGTGCGGTAAAACAACGATAGCCCGTATTTTAGCGGATCATACGAATTATCATTATGAACAAATATCTGCGATCTTTTCTGGCGTCGCGGATTTAAAACGTGTTTTTGAAAGTGCAAAGATACGCCGTCAAAATGGGCAAGGAACTTTATTATTCGTGGATGAAATTCACCGCTTTAACAAATCACAACAAGACGCATTTCTTCCCGTCATGGAAGACGGTACTATTACTTTAATTGGAGCCACAACAGAAAACCCATCCTTTGAATTAAACGCCGCATTATTATCACGGTGCCAAGTATTGGTTTTAAAACGCCTTGATGATGCGGCGTTGGAACAGATTTTAAGGCGGGCGGAAGAAGAATTACAACGCACGTTACCGTTGAATAATGAAGCGCGGGAAACGATTAAAGCCCTTGCCGATGGCGATGGGCGCTATCTCTTAACAATGGTTGAACAAATTGTGGGATATAAAGAGACGCTGAATCGTGAAGCGCTCACGGCAATATTACAAAAACGAAGCCCATTATATGATAAGAGCGATGATAGGCATTATAATTTGATCAGCGCGCTGCATAAATCTGTGCGGGGGTCGGATGTAGATGCGGCGCTTTATTGGTTTGCACGGATGTTAGCGGGCGGTGAGGACCCAAAATATTTAGCGCGCCGCCTGACCCGTATGGCAGTTGAGGACATTGGCATGGCTGATCCCAATGCACTCAACCAATGTACGGCGGCGTGGGAAACGTATGAACGGCTCGGCTCTCCCGAAGGGGAATTGGCTTTGGCGCAAGCCTTGGTTTATTTGGCGACAGCGCCAAAATCAAATGCGGCCTATGTGGCCTATAAGAAAGCAATGAAAGCGGCAAAGCAGACAGGCTCGCTCATGCCGCCCGCCCATATTTTAAATGCCCCAACAGGGATGATGAAGGCGTTGGGGTATGGGGATGGATATCAATATGATCCTGACACCAAAGATGGCTTTTCAGGTCAAAATTATTTCCCCGATGAGATGAACCGTACAGAATTTTATCAACCCGTAGAACGTGGGTTTGAGCGCGATATTAAAAAACGCCTAGATTATTGGAGTAAATTGCGAGATAAGAAGGGCGGATAAGGCGTTATATGGGAACAATTTTGGCAATAGCATCAGGCGGTGCAATCGGGGCGGTTCTTCGGCATTTTACAGGCTTGCTTATTCCAGGTGTGGGTGCGACGTTGGCTGTCAATATTGCGGGATCATTTTTGATGGGGGTATTGATTGTATCTTTTACCCATTATTGGAATCCGTCACAGGAATTAAAAGCGTTTTTAAGCGTTGGGTTATTAGGCGCGTTTACAACTTTTTCAACATTTTCCCTTAATGTCGCAACATTGTGGGAACGAGGTGAAATATTCGTTACAATAGGATATATAGTGGCCTCCGTTATTTTTTCAATCTTTGCGCTGTTCGCAGGGATGTTTATCATAAGACAGGTTTTGACATGAGAAATTCAATATGAGTAATGTGCGTTATATTAAAGTAAGTGAAGATGAGGATGGCCAACGCCTAGACCGATTTTTACAAAAGCATTTGAAAGGAACGCCGTTTGGCCTGCTTCAAAAGCTTATGCGTTCAGGTCAAATCCGCGTTAATAGTAAGCGCGTGAAGGCCGCAACCCGTATTGAAATGGGACAGTCTGTTCGCATTCCACCGATGGAAGATAGGTACGAAGAAGATAAGCGTGTAAGTCAGCGCGATATCAAATTTATCCGTGATTTGGTGATTTATGATGATGGCGATATTATTGCACTTAATAAACCTGCGGGTATTGCAACCCAAGGGGGAACAAATATTGACCGTCATATTGACGGAATGTTGGATGCGTTAGTGAATGACCAAGGGACACGTCCACGCCTTATACACCGTCTTGATAAAGATACTTCTGGTGTATTATTATTGGCACGCTCAAGCGACATGGCACGCAAAATGGGAAAGGTTTTCCAAGGGCGGCATATTCGTAAAATATACTGGGCGCTGACTGTTCCCGCGCCAGAAATTAATAGTGGTGAGATCAAAGCCCCCCTTATGAAAGCGGGTGGTTTTGGTAAAGAAAAAATGGTTGTTCATGAAGAAGGACAACATGCCGTCACGCTTTTTGATATTATTGACCGCGCGCATAAGCAGATGGCATTTGTTGCTTTTTGGCCGCGTACAGGCCGTACACATCAAATTCGTGTCCATGCAAACCATATGGGATGCCCTATTTTAGGGGATGGTAAATATGGCGGGCAAGAAGCGATGATTGACGGTATTGACCATATTCGCCGTGTTCATTTACATGCGCGTGCGATTTCATTCCGTCATCCGCGCACGAATAAGCATGTTGAAATTAATGCACCATTGGCGGATGATTTACTTAAAAGTTGGAAAGATTTTGGTTTTGATCCAAATTCTTCTTACCATGCCTTTCAGGATATTAAGGATATTTAATGAACCCTATGGTTAGATTAACGGATAAGCATAAAAAAAGACTGAAGTTTTTTTTGATTAAATTACCAATTATTTTGGTTGTGTTTGTTTTTGTGATGATTGGTGCGTTGAAATTAGTCGAGCGGTATCCTGATCCGCTACGGGAAGGGTTTGAAAAATATTTATCCGAACAAACCAGAACGCAGGTGACTATTGGTCAAGTGGATAAGGTTGCGTTTCACCCCAATATTGATATTCAGCTTCAAAAAATAACCCTGCATCGTGCCAATAACGCCGCCATTATTGAAGGAGAGGCAGAAAAATTTGCCTTAAGTGTGCCGCTTGCTGGTTTATTTATTAAAAAAGGGCGCATTAATTTCTTAGAAATTAGAAATTTAAAAGCCAATAAAAACATATTCACCGCGTTTGATATTGATATAAAAACCGCACAAATTATTGACGATGAAGCAGACTCAACGAAAGCGAATTTTACTGCGCAAGGGATCTATGGCGGTAAAGAATTTGATATTGATGTTGAGATACAAAAAGACAAAAAGTCTTATATTGTACCTAAAAAATTACTTATTTCTGTGAATTTAGGTGCGTATAAGATTGAAGCATCCCTTCAAAAAAGCTTATTAGATGTTGTGTTAATGGGTGTAATTTTCCAAAAAGGCAGTGAAGTCGCACCAAAAAAAGATTATCCTTTTCTTGATGGGCAGGCTTATGCCATGGATAATCCGTTGGCGTGTCTTTATCAATATGCTGGCGGTGATTTAGCGCAATGTAACAAATATTTAAAAGGTAATGAGTAAAACATGATGAAACGTTTTTATACTATGGCATCCCATAAAAAATCAGATGGGGGTTATGTTATTCAATTAGATGGAAAAACCGTAAAGACTCCATTGGGACAAGATATGATGAGTCCCAGTAAAGCGTTGGCGGATGGTATTGTTGCAGAATGGGCAGCGCAGGAAGAAAAAGTAAAGCCAGATACAATGCCCCTAACACAGCTTTTGACAACGGCGATTGATAAAATCCGTGATCGTGAAAAAATCACTGAAGGGTGTATGCGGTATTTAGATACAGATCTTGTATGTTATTGGACAAAAGAACCAGAAGACCTCGCCAAATTACAAAAAGAAAAATGGGGCGCATGGGTGAAGTGGTTTGAAGGCCATTTTGAAATACCGCTTTATACCACCACAAAAATTGATGCTTTAACCCAAGATGAAGAAGCGCATAAACGCGTTTGGAATTATATTGAATCGCTGGATGATTATTATTTTACGATCGTTCATGTTCTGACATCGCTCAGCGGGTCACTTATTCTGGCGCTCGCCTTTTCAGAAGGAGACATCACCCCCGAAGAGCTTTTTGCGGCAAGTTACCTAGAAGAGCTTTACCGTGGAGAGCTATATAATGAAGCGCTACATGGCGCGGCTCCCCAAGAAGAAACAGAACGCGAATCGTTCAAAAAAGATGCGGCTGCGGCGCTTCAATTCCTTGAGCTAGCCAATAGTTAGACATGGTAAGCGCCCTTGAAGATGGTTTAATTATTGGCCCTGACGGCAAAAAGCGGTGCCATTGGCACGCAAATGACTCTGAATATTTACGTTATCATGATGAAGAATGGGGTTTCCCTGTTTATGATGATCAACATTTATTTGAAAAAATATGCCTTGAAGGATTTCAAGCAGGGTTAAGCTGGCTTACAATTTTACGCAAGCGGGATAATTTTCGCGCCGCTTTTGATGGTTTTGATTGGGAAAAGCTTGCCAAATATAACGAGAAGAAAATTGAGAAATTATTACAAAATGCGGGTATCATTCGTCACCGTGGAAAAATAGAAGCTACCATTAATAATGCAAAGCAGGTTCCTTTGTTAATTGAAGAATTTGGATCGCTTTCAAATTATTTTTGGTCATTTGAACCCAAAAGTAAAAATCGACCACAAAAATATGATTTCAAAACACTACAAAAAATAACAAAGACCAATGAATCAAAAGCCTTATCCAAAGATTTAAAAAAGCGCGGATGGAAATTTGTTGGGGAAACGACGTGTTATGCCTTCATGCAATCTATGGGCATTGTAAATGATCATGTAGAGGGATGTTGCATGCGTGATATTTGTGAAAAAGAGAAACGGGCGTTTAAGTTTTAATTTTTCTTTCTTCTGGTTTATGGGGATTATCCTGTTTTTTTTCAAAAATAAGAATAGATGATAATTGATCCAAAACGGCTTCAAGTTTTTGAGAGGGTTTAAAATGTGGGACAGGTTTTTTCTTCTTCATAACAAGATAATACAATAAAATTAATTTTTTACAAGAAATATTGTCAAGAATTTACAAGCTTTCTTTTATATACTGGTTTTATGCAGTTAAAAGCCATGCCAAAACTTTCCGAACGTCTGATTTACATTCGAAAATTATATAATTTATCACAAGTCGAATTGGCACAAAAAGCAGGCACGACGCAGCAAGCCATCCAGCAGGCAGAAAAAGGTAAGGCGCGCCAACCGCGTTATTTGAATCGTTTGGCCGCGGCATTAGATATTCCTGTAGAATGGCTTATTTTTGGAGAAGCACAAACGGTAGAACCTGCTCTTATGCCAAAATCAGTAAAGGATGCCGTAAAGGGTTTTGAAGAAAAATCATCAGAAATATTAGATAATTTTTATGCAATGCCAGAAAAAGATCAAAAATTAATTTTAGAATTAATGAAAGCGCGGCAAGAAAAATAGCTAATCAAGCTCTATTTCTTTTTTCAAAATCTTACGTAATGTTTCAATATAAAATGTTGCTTCTACGCTTTGTACTTTTTTTTGTATATCTTCGGCGCTGTCATCTGATGATAAGGGGATAATTTTTTGCGCTAAAATTTTTCCTTTATCATATTCACCATCTATTTGATGAATTGTAATTCCTGTTTCGGTTTCATTATTATCTTTCACAGCCTGATGAACGTGATGGCCATACATGCCTTGCCCCCCATATTTTGGAAGGAGAGCGGGATGAATATTAAGAACGCATCCATTAACGGCCCGTAATGTTTCGGGGCCGATCAGGCGCATATAACCAGATAAAATGACCATGCTGATACGGTTTGCTTTTAAATAATCTGCTATTTTGCAATCAAGTTCGGCGGGATTGGGGTATGTTTTACTATTCACACAGAAAGTCTTTAACCCCTTATTTTCTGACCATTCTAGGGCGTTAGCACTTTCATTATTTGTCAATAAAAGTGTAGGGGAAGCACTTAAAGCTCCTTCGAGGCAGGCATCAGTAATGGCGTGCGCGGAAGAGCCGTTATAAGAAGCAAAAAAAGCGAGATTCATGGGTTAAAGCCAGTTTTTTAAGTTATTAATTATTTCATTATTTACGGCCTTGATCAGGCCTTTAATTATTCTATAGCCCAAATAAATCAGGCTGGGGCCGATAGAAAGACCAAAGATAATAATATTATCAAAAGCATAGTTTTTTAAAACAGCATTAAGTTCTGCTTGTGTGAAGGGAATGCCCTGTGCGATGCCATCAACAACTGCATTTATTTTTGTGTGGTCTCCCAAAAACAGTGCGGCAATCATACCAATGATTAAAATAAGGGAAGAAATCCAAAATGTTTTAATCAAAAATTGCGCGTGCGTATAATTATAGCTGGTCATTTCATTTTTTGAACGGATAATATACGCCGTTGATATTGCCAGAAGAACGATAAAGCCCCCTGCCATTTGAATAATGTCCGATGGAATAAAATTACTGATGAAGGCAATGATGAAGGCACTATAGAGCGCGATTATTATTTTCTGGTCTTTTGACATGGTCACTTCCTTTTACCGCCTTCCAAAAAGCTTTTCGATATCAACCAAGTCTAACGTAATATAAGTTGGCCTGCCATGGTTGCAATGTCCAGAATTGGGTGTTTCTTCCATTTGACGCAGCAAGGCGTTCATTTCATCAGCGTTTAAACGACGGCCAGAGCGGATAGATCCATGACAAGCGGCGCTTGAAAGCGTTTCAAACAAGGTTTTTTGTAATTTTTCTGCTGTTCCGTGTTCGGTGATTTCATCAATAATGTCACGGATTAATTGCTTTATATTGACTTTATTGCCAATGAGGGCAGGTAGACTTTGAACAGAAATGGAATCTGTGCCAAAGGCTTCAATTTCAATACCAAATTGATTGAGCATGTCTTGATGCGTTAACAGTTCAGAAATTTCATTTTCGGCAAGATCAACAATTTCGGGGACGAGCAATCCTTGGGTTATAATTTTACCTTCCGCCATTTGGTTTTTCAATTTCTCATAAACAAGGCGTTCATGCGCCGCGTGTTGATCCACAATAACTAAACCATTATCGCTTTGCGCGATGATATAGTTTTCATGAATCTGCGCGCGCGCCGCGCCTAAAGGATAATCTGTAACCGCCGCCTGTTCCTTATTTTCTATCGGTATTTCTGCACGGGCAGAAGGCTCCAATGGCATATAAAACTCTTGCGCTTTTTCTGCCATACCATGATTTGCTTGGAGGGAGGGACGGAAGCTGGGCTGGTATGGCGCGGGGTTACCGCCTTTCATCCGGCTGAAAGTTTGTGTTGATAAGGTCGAAGAAGTTGTCATGCCACCATCATGTAATGCATGTTTGAGCGAGCCAATGAGAAGGCTACGCACTTCGGCGGCTTCCCTAAAACGCACTTCGGTTTTGGCGGGGTGGACATTGACGTCAACGGATTCGGCGGGAATGGTAAGGAAAAGCGCGGTAAGCGGATGTCTTCCGCTATGGAGAATATCCATATAAGCGGCGCGAACGCAGCCCAAAATCATCTTATCTTTTACGGGGCGGCCATTGACGAACAGATATTGATGTTGGTTGCTGGCGCGGTTTAAAGTAGGAAGACTGGTAAAGCCTTCAAGCGTCATATTGCCGCGCTCACCATAAACAGATACCGCATTTTCTTTAAATTCTTTGCCTAATATATCGCCAATGCGGTCTTTGCGCGTGGCGGCATTTAAGTTTAATTTGGCAATGCCTTCATGGGATAATTTCAAACCAACATCGGGAAACGCCATGGCAATCCGTAAGATCATTTCACGCACTGCGCCATATTCTGCGCGGTCAGATTTTAAAAATTTTAAACGGGCGGGTGTGGCATAAAATAAGTCAGACACTTCAATGATTGTGCCATTAATGGGCGTCGCGGGAGAGGGCGTTTGTTTTTTCCCTCCTTCAATTTTAATTTCCCATGCATTGTCATCATTGACGGTTTTTGATTGAATTTTAAGATGACTGACGGAACCAATGGAGGGGAGCGCTTCGCCGCGAAACCCTAGATGGTTGATATTAACTAAATCATCATTGGGGAGTTTAGAAGTGGCGTGACGCTCAACGGCGAGGGTTAAATCCGCCTCATTCATACCGCGGCCATTATCTTTAATACGGATCAGGCTTTTGCCGCCATGGCGTAAATCAATATCAATTTGAGTTGCCCCCGCATCAATGGCATTTTCAACAAGCTCCTTTACTGCCGCGGCAGGGCGTTCAATCACTTCCCCTGCGGCGATTTGGTTCACCAAGTAATCTGGTAGTTGTCTTATTTGCATAGGGTGAGAGTAGCGGTTAGAGTGCCTAAAAATCAATCAAGAATAGCGCCATCTGTGCGAGCAGAGGATAAGTCTGTTTTATCCAAAATCGCGCCTGTGAGGTCAGCCTTGCGCAGGTCACAATCTTTTAATTTTGCACCCGTTAAATCACAACCCATCAAGATAGAATCCCGTAGATCAACGCCTGTAAGGTCTGTGTAACGTAAGGCAGAGCCGCTTAAATTGGTGCGTTGAAGGCGCACGCCACTACCATCTGGGCTATCAAATCGTAATGCGCCCATTTTGCTTTCAGAAAGGTCTGCGCGGTTAAAATTCGTATTTTTCAAGGATGATCCGCGTAAATCTGATTTTTTCATGCGGCAATCCCGAAAAGAGGAGTCATCAAGGGTGGCGCTTTGTAGGCTAATGCCTTCCAACTCCATATCCGTGAAATTGGCCTTTTGTGCCTTGATGGCAGTAAGGGAATACTCGCTTAATTTTTTGATGGGGCGTAGATCAACCTCGCTTAAATTCATTTGCTGGCCAGATTTTCCCGCGCTTGTAATCCAAGCTTCATGCTCTTTTATAAGGTCTTCAATGTTATCACCGCGTTCTTCAAGGGTACGCACAATGGGGTCATCATCCATGATTCCATCAACAATCGCGCCATCCATCTCGACTGATTTTAAAATTGTGCCTTTCATAACAGTATCTTGAAGATCGGCATTGGTGAGGTCTGATCCCGTTAGGTCTGCATCAGTAAGGTTAGCGCCTTTAAAATTAACCTCTGATAAATTGGCTTCATTGAGGGTAACGCCCGTCATATCCGCATCAGAAAAATCAGCAGAAATAGCTTTGACACCAGAAAGATTTGTTTCGGTCATTTTTGCGCCTGTAAAAACGGCGCTCCACATATTATTATCATTGCGGTCGGTTACCTGGCGGGCGCGGTTCTGGATAGAGCCATCATCGCCACGCTCCATTATTTTACCTTCGCGTAAATCAGCAGAATCTAAGTCTGCCCCTTTTAAATTTGCGCCGGCGACATACGCGCCGCGAAAATCTGCGCGTTTAAAATTGGCATTTTCAAGGTTTGCATTGCTAAGATCACAGGCAAAGAAGCAACATCCTAAGAAGTTACCATTTGATAAATCGGTGTCGGTAAAATCTGATCCTGTGAAGTCGGCCTGCGATAAATCAACCCCAGAAAGGGAAAGCCCAGAAATATCGACAAACTTCATAATGGCCCGCATACCGCCACGCTGCCCCATTGTAAATTTTTTATGGAGCGCGACAATCTCGTTTAATTCGCGCTGTGTGAGGCGCTTAAGATTGCTAGCGGAAGGGTTTTTAGTATTCATAGAGATAGATTATCGCTTGTTGATCAGGGAATAAAGGTTTTTTGTCGATGGGTCAGCAGAAGAGAGATCGTCTTCATTTAATTTTTGAGCAAGCTGTTTGCCAAGCTCTACACCGAATTGATCGAAGCTATTAATATTCCACAAAAATCCCTGTACCGTTACTTTATGTTCATAAAAAGCGATAAGCATGCCGAGTGTTTCGGCGTTTAAGGTTTCAAACAAAAAAGTAGAAGAAGGGCTATTCCCTTTAAAATATTGATGCGGTGCTTCATGCTCTTGCCCCATCATTAGGGCTTCGGATTGGGCGAGCATGTTATGCAGCAGTTGCGGATTTTTATCTTTATATCCAATAAAATCACAGGCGGTTTGCTGTGTTCCTTGATGGAAATGTTGATAAAAGCTGTGTTGGCCATTGGTGCCAACCTCTCCAAATAAGACGGGACCTGTGTGATAGTCGGTAATCATATTTCCATCTAAATCAACAGACTTTCCATTTGATTCCATATCTAATTGCTGCAAATAGGCAGGCAGATAATAAAGTTGTTGCGTGTAGGGTAAAACCGCAAGGCGTAAATGGTTCATAAAATTAATATTCCAAAGGCCAATAAGCCCCATTAAAACAGGGATATTTTTAGCCAGCGGTGCTTCTTTAAAATGGAGGTCGGCCTTGTGTGCGCCCGCCAATAGAATTTTAAATTGGTCAAAGCCTAAAGCAATAGCGATAGGCAAGCCAACGGCAGACCATACACTAAAACGGCCATTCACCCATTCCCATATGGGAAGAATATTTTGTGGCTTAAAGCCGTATTGTTGTGCGCGTTCTTTGTTTGCAGAAACGGCAATGAAATGTTGCATGATGTCAGCATCACCACAGGTATTATCAAAGGTATTTTTTAACCAACTTTTCGCCCGTTTATAATTTTCCATCGTTTCATGTGTCCCAAAACTTTTTGAAATCACGATAAAGAGCGTCGTTTCTGGATTGCATTTTTTTAAAATATTTTCGATATCATAGGGATCAATATTAGAAACAAAAGAAACAGAAAAATCTGCTGCTGTTTTTAAACTGTCACAGACAAAGCGCGGCCCAAGGTCGGAGCCACCCACCCCCAATGAAATAATATGTTCAATAGGCTTCCCTGTGGCACCGTTAAGGTCTTTGTTTCTTATTTGTATAGATAGTTTTTCTATCTGATCCAGCGCGCCTTTAATTTCATCACTGGCATTGGGATCACGCAGCGCCGTATGAAGTACGGCGCGGTTTTCTGTGACGTTGATTGCCTGTCCAGAGAACATGGCATCGCGTTTTTCTTCAACATTACAGACGCGCGCTAGATCACAAAGAAGTGAGATAGTGTCTTCGGTAATATGTTGTTTTGAATAATCAAAAAAAAGATTGTTTATTGTTTGTGAAAGGGCGGTGACACGGTTTTCGTTATGGTCAAAAAAAGACAATATTCTTTGTTCTTTAATTGCATCATAATGGTTTTGCAGTTTTTTCCATTGCGTATGATGGGTTGGGTTATTCAACATTTGGTAACGTATCCAAGAGCGTGACATCTTTAATATTTTCGGGTTGCCCGACAATCATGATGACCATGTTTTCAGGTTTTAAAATATTTTTGGCAACCCGTATGATGTCGTTGGCGGTAACGGCATTTATGTTATTCGTATAGTGATCTAGGTATTGCTTGTCTTCTTGTAAATTCATGCCCTGAATAACATGTGCAATATTATCTGTTGAGGTGAGGGAGAGCGATAGCGCGCCGATTAAATAAGATTTGGCTTTTTTAATTTCTTCTTCGGAGACACCTTCAGGCATTTTGATCATTTCTTCCCGAATAAGATCAATCATTTCTTGCGCCGTTTCATTTTTTGTCGCAACAGAGATAGAAAATTCATCGATATATTCTTTATGCGTCATGCCAGAATAAATACCGTATGTTAGGCCGCGTTTCTCGCGTGCTTCTTCCATAAGACGTGAGCCAAAACCACCGCCGCCAAAAATAATATTCATGACCCGTAAGGCATAATAATCAGGGTGGGTTTTATCCATGCCGGGCAATGTCACGGTGATCATACTTTGTGGGATGTCTTTTTTATATAAAAAGCTTTTTCCTTGGCTTTGAAGTGGAAAATCGTCTTTTTCTGTATTCTTCTTGCCCGCAGGCAGTGCGCCGAAGATTTCATCGACTTTCTTTGCCGCTGTTTCTGCATCAATGTTTCCAACAATGGTGATTGTTAAGATATCACGTGCCAAATGAGCCTTATGATATGCACGTAAATCATCAGCGGTTATGGTATTTAATGTGCGTATGGTACCGCCACTATTCAGGGCGTAAGGGTGTCCATTATAAATTATATCATTCATAAGCCGCGCCCGAATCCAACCAGGATCACCTTTCGAAGACTGGATGCGGGAAATATTTGCTTGTTTCATCCGTTCCAAAGGCTCGTTATCAAAGCGCGGTTCATTGATCGCTATTTTTAAAAGCTCAAATGCTTTGTCTTGATGGCGGTTAAGTGTTTTGAGTGTGCCACCAAAATTATCACGATCGCTGGCAAAGCGTAAAGTTACGGAATGGTCGCTTAGTGTTTTTTGAAATTCTTGTGATGTTAAATCTGCCGCGCCTTCATCCATTGTGTTGGATAAGATGCGGGCAACCCCCTGTGTTTCGGGTGTTTCATTAATTCCTCCTGCGCCTTTAAAGGCAAAGCGCATGGAAATAATAGGGTGTAAATCATCCTCAACCAGCCAAAGTGAAATGCCCTTTTTTGTCGTGATTTCTTGGATTTTCAAAATATCTCCTTCCGGTTTTTTAATGTCCGGTTTACAGGCCACGATGAAGAGGCATAAGAAAAGAACGAAGTGCTTCATTCTTTATTCTCTCCCCCTTGTGGTGATTGCTCTGTTGTTTTGGGTAGTAAAAAACCTGTGATTGGTTGGCGGTGCCATGGTTTATCAGGGTTGAGGTATGTTGTGACGGCTTTTTGAATATCTGCCGCCGTTATTCGACCAATATTTTCTGGCCAATTTTCAATGTCATCAATGTCTTTTCCAATCGCAAGGGCAAAACCGAATGTCATTGCAGGGCCTTGTAAGCTATCCCGTGCGAAAACGGCGCTGTCTTGAAGGCGTTGAATAGCATCTTTTACTTCGGCCTCTGTCACATTGTTTTGAATGATATCTTTGATTTCATCATGAAGAAGTGATTGCAGCTCTTCCAGTGACACACCTTCGGCAGGTTTGCCAGAGAGTGAAATTGTCCCATAATCAAGGGCATCGCCGCGGTAAGCAAGAGAGACCGAGATGGCTTTTTTCTTTTCAACCACCAGATTATTATAAAGACGCGTGGTTGACCCACCGCTCATTATTTCTTGAAAAACTTGCAAGGCAAGATCTGTTTTTTTGTCATCCTTTGCCGCAGGTGTCATGTAAATTTCATTCAAAGAGGCTTGATGGATTCTTTCATGGCGTAATGTCATGGTGGTTTTACCATGGGATGGCGGTACAAATGCCCGTTTGCGGGGTGGTAAATCTTTCGATTTTAACTTGCCATATGTGCGTTCTGCCATGGGGCGGATTGATGCGGCCGTGACATCGCCGCTAATAACCAGTGTTGCATTATTGGGCGCATACCATTGATCATAGAAAACTTTGACATCTTCCCATTCATATTTTTGGATTTCATCCATCCAACCAATAATTGGTGTGCCGTAAGGGTGATTTATAAAAAGCGCGCTTTTCATTTGTTCGAAAAATAAGCTACGTGGGTCGTTTTCCGTGCGTTGTCTCCGCTCTTCAATAACCACATTTTTTTCAGACGCAAAATGATCAGCAGGGACATCTAAATTCGCCATGCGGTCGGCTTCCATCTCCATCATGCTTTCTAAATGCTCAACAGCAATCGTTTGGAAATAGGCCGTGTAATCTTGCCCTGTAAAGGCGTTATCACGTCCGCCTAAGCTTTTAACAATGCGTGAGAACTCACCAGGTTCTAATTTCTTTGTGCCTTTAAACATCAAATGTTCAAAATAATGCGCCATCCCTGAAAGTCCCTGTGGCTCATCCGCCGCACCAACCTGATACCAAACCATATGGGCCACAACGGGCGCGCGATGATTTGGAATAACCACCACTTTCATCCCGTTATCAAGCGTAAAGCTTTCGGCATTAAAAACAGCGGCACTGGCAAGAGAAGAATTGAGCATGAGGATCAGAGCGAATAAAAATGTTTTCATTTATTGTTTCGTTGTTGGTGTTTCACCTTCTGTTACGGGAAGGCCGGCCTCTTTATTTTGTTTAAGGCGCTCTGCTTCTTTAATGGGGTCAACAACCTCTGCTTCAACATCAACTTTACGCCCCGCCTTGCCGAGGATTTTATCAACAGTAGACTGGCTTTCTTTTGCAAGGCTTGCAGATTCTGCATCAACGCGGTCACGGATATTGGGATCAATGGCTGTTGCGCCTGTTTTTTGCAGTAAGATGGCTTCGCCTTGTGTGATTTCTATGGCAGCAGGAGACGCTGCTTGTGGTGATGATGAACCAAAGACCGCTTGTTTGGCTTCATCCACCGCACTGTCTTCTTGTGGTCTTTGTGCGCCGGGGCGTGGTGGACGCAATGTAAAGTCAGGTGGTAATTCAAGGGGCGCACGCGTCGTTACCTTAAATTCATCGGGGGCTTTGTTTGAGAAATCAAATTGCTCTTTAGTCTGCGCGCAGGCGGTTAAAGTCAGCATCACGGTGGCTAAAACAAGATAGTTTTTCATAATTTAATCTTCCTTCTTATCAGAAGAAAAGAATAAACTATTCACGATCAAAATGACAATCCCAACTGAGATTAAACTATCAGCAATGTTAAAAGCGGGATAATGCGCGCCAAATAGGTGAAAATCGAGGAAATCTGCCACTGCGCCAAAGTGAAAACGGTCAATAACGTTGCCCAGCGCCCCGCCAATAATCATCGAAAGGGGGATAGATTCGCGCCATATTTTTGTTTTTGTTAGCCACCCCGTAAAAACAGAGCAAATCACAAGTGATAAAATGATGAGCGGCCAAGGGTTCCCGCTTTGAAATAATCCAAAGCTAACGCCCTCATTCCAAACCATGGTGAGGTTAAAAAATGATGTGACCTCAAAACTGATCAGCGGCAGACGAATGGAATCTTGAAACCACGCGATAAGGCCAAGTGGTTCCGCATTCAAAGCAGGGCGAAACATATACTCAAGGATCACCCATTTCGATAATTGATCCGTAATAATAAAACCAATAATCAATAATAACCCAATGGTTGAAGGTTTACTTAATTTTTTGAACTTCATTACGCCGCTTGCTTTTTGTTCACAACATTATCGCAGCGGTTGCAAATATGATTTGCGTGGTTTGTTACTTCGGGAAGCACTTTCCAACACCGATTACATTTTTCGCCCTCTGCTTTTGTAATCTCAATATTGGCATTCCCTTCTTCAATTTTAAATCCAGAAGTAATACAAATATCAGCCATATCGACACTTTCTAAAGCTTCTTTTTGATCTGCCGTCGCGTAAAGAACAGGGCATGCTTCTAAAGAAGAGCCAAGACCTTTTGAAGCACGAAGAGGTTCAATCGCTTCTTGAATTTGCTTGCGGGCAGCAATGATTTTATCCCATTTACCCGCCAAGTCGGCATTGTGCCAGCTTTCAGGAAGGGTAGGAAAATCACGTAAATGGATGCTTTGGGCGTCTTCAAAAATGCCATCAGGTTTTTGTGACCACGCTTCTTCGGCAGTGAAGGACAAGATAGGCGCCAACCACGTTACAAGACAATCAAAGATATGCGTCATTACCGTGCGTGTTGCGCGGCGCTCGAATGATGTGGCATCATCACAATATAAACGGTCTTTACGAATATCGAAATAAAATGAAGATAGCTCATTATTACAAAATTGATGAAGCATTGTGGCGAGCTTCCCAAATTCATAATTTTCAATATGCCCACGGATTTTTTGATCCATTTGTGACAATTCATGCAGCATCAATTTTTCAAGTTCTGGCATGTCTTTATATTGATCTTCAGGGATTTTTTCACTGGCTGTAAATCCATCCATTGCCCCTAATAAGAAACGTAACGTATTTCTAATGCGGCGATACAGATCAGATGTATTTTTAATTGTATCTTTTCCAATACGGATATCTTCGGCGTAATCTGATGTCATTGTCCAAAGGCGTAAAATATCTGCGCCAGATTGTTTCATTAATTTTAATGGATCAACAATATTGCCCAAAGATTTGGACATTTTATAACCCTTATCATCCAGCACAAAACCATGCGTCAGCACGTTTTTATAAGGCGCACGGCCTTTTGTACCGCAAGATTCCAATAAGGAAGAATGGAACCAACCACGGTGCTGGTCAGACCCTTCAAGATATAAATCAACTTGTTTGTTTTCACCATTACCTAAATCTTCGCGGTCATCAACAACGAAACTGTGGGTTGATCCTGATTCAAACCAGACATCAACAATATCAAAAATTTGATCATACTCTTCGGCGTTATACGCACTACCCAGAAATTCTTGGGCATCCATGGACCACCATGCATCAGATCCGTGTTCTTCAAAGGCATCCGTAATACGTTTTAAAACGGCATCATCTTTTAAAGGTTCGAGCGTTTTTTTATCAACAAAAAGCGCAATCGGCACCCCCCACGCGCGTTGACGTGAAATACACCAATCAGGACGTTGTGCAATCATTGCATTAATGCGTGCCTCACCTTTGGCGGGAACCCAATTTGTGTCTTTGATGGCCTGTAATGCAGTTTCACGCAAACCTAATTCATTGTCCATTGCAATGAACCATTGCGGCGTAGTGCGAAAGATTAGCGGCGCTTTTGATCGCCAGCTATGCGGGTATTCATGGCGGACAGATCCTTTGGATAAAAGTTTGCCTGCTTCATCCATCGCTTTGAGGGGGGCAAAATTCCCTGCATCCATTTTACCATTTTCATCATAAATTTTTAAACCAGCAAAAAGCGGGACATGCGCTTTAAAGCTACCATCATTATCAACATTATCCGTGATTTCTAAACCATATTGACTGCCTAAAACAAAGTCATCAGGACCATGGGAAGGTGCAACATGAACAAACCCTGTTCCGTCTTCATCGGTCACATAATCAGCAGGATGACAGGGGACATCATAATCATATCCTTGCCCGCGCAGTGGATGGGCGCAAATTGTGCCTTCAGTTTCTGTGCCTTTAAATTCAGCCACTTTTTTCATGGCGATAATTTTGGCTTGCTCTTTTATTTGATCAGAAAGCTTTGTGGCAAAAGCGAGCCTATCACCCACTTTACAGCGCGCATCATCGGCGACCTCAGTAATTTCATAAACGCCGTAATCAATATCATTATTAAAGAAAATTCCGCGGTTAGAGGGCAACGTCCATGGCGTTGTTGTCCAAATAACAATATCGCTGTTTTTTAATGCTTCACATGCGGTTTCCACGACAGGAAAACGCACCCAAACTGTGATGGATTTATGCTCTTTATATTCTACTTCGGCCTCGGCCAATGCGGTTTGTTCTACGGTTGACCATAAAACGGATTTCACGCCGCGATATAGGCCACCATTATGAAGAAATTTATGAATTTCGCGGGCAATCTGCGCTTCACCATGTTTGGTCATGGTCCGGTATGGGTTTTTCCAATCCCCAATTACGCCCAGTGTTTGAAATTGCGTGCTTTGGATATCCACCCATTCTTGGGCAAATTCACGGCATTCTTTTCTGAATTGGATTGGGTCGACATCGTCTTTGTCTTTGCCGGCGTTACGGTATTTTTCTTCCACTTTCCATTCAATCGGCAGGCCATGACAATCCCAACCGGGGACATAAGGCGCGTTATAGCCCATCATCTGCCAACTTTTATTGATCACATCTTTTAAGATTTTATTGAGGGCATGCCCCATATGAATATTGCCGTTGGCGTAAGGGGGGCCATCATGCAAAATCCATTTTGGTTTGTCGGCGCTGGCGTGGCGGATTTTGGCGTAAAGATCGATATCCTGCCATTTTTGAACCATCACAGGTTCTTTTTCGGGAAGATTGCCGCGCATGGGAAAGTCCGTCTTTGGGAGGAAAACCGTATCGCGGAATTTATCTTTATCTTGGGTGTCTCTATTGTTGTTTGTGCTGTCGCTCATAATCTTTAAATCTTTGTTTATATTGGGAAATTAGTCATACGTGGGAAGCCCGGCTCTTGCTTTTATTAAAGAACCGGGTTGATAATTCGAATGATTATAGCGCCTATCTGTGACATAGCCCGCACTATGGGCGAAAATCTGTCTGAAATCAAGACACTGCGAGAATTTCCTTGGCTTGGGCGCAATCTTTTTCCATTTGGATAATTAAATCGTCAAGGGAGCTGAATTTGGCTTCACCGCGCAGGCGTTTTATCGGCTTTACACGTAGGGTTTTATCGTAAATATCACAATCAGGAAAATCGAGGATATGCGCTTCGACTTGTCCCTCTGGCACTTCAAACATCGGGCGGATACCGATATTGGTGGCGGCATTCAGCCATTCTTTCTCTCCCTCAATTTGTACCCTACAGGCATAAATACCATAAGCAGGATGAAGTGTATCTTTTAGAAGGATGTTGGCAGTGGGGTAGCCCAAATCATGCCCGCGGCGATCCCCTCTAAAAATAGTCCCGCGTATTTCCCATTTCCAGCCCAAAAGTTGATGCGCGGTATCGATGTCACCATTGCGCAGGGAGGAGCGGATACGGCTGGAGGATATAATCTCTGCCTTTTCATCTTCAATGGCGTTGACGACATTAACGGCGAGACCTGCCTCTTTAATAGTGTCGGCCGATCCTTTACGCAGTTGACCGAAACAAAAATCATACCCGACCACGACATGCGCCGCGCCGAGGCCATCAATCAGGACATTTTGAATAAATTCTTCTGCAGTTTGGCTGGCAAATGGCCAATCAAATGAAAGGGAGAATAAAAAATCTACGCCGCTTATTTTAAGTCGCTCTGCTTTAAGGGATGAAGGTGTGAGACGTGCGGGTGGTTGATCGGGTTGGAACAACACACGCGGGTGTGGGTCAAAAGTCAAAATGCCGAGCTTTTTATGGCTTGCCTTTGCTATTTTGGCGGCTTCATCGATAAGTGCCTGATGCCCGCGATGCACGCCATCAAAGTTCCCAATCGCAATAACGGCGTCTTTGGCATCGGATGTTATATCGGTGAGGGTGTTAAATTGCTTCATTGACCCTATAAAGAATATCTTGGGCCAGTTTGTCAAAATGTTCTTGGTCAAAATCGGGAATATTATTGTCTATCTTATTGGTCATCTGCATTTGGGGCGGCAAATTGGCATCGCTTAATGCTTTATATTCATTGAAATATTCATAAGGAAAGCGGAAATCCCACCATTCTGCAGGGTATGGGGTGAAGGGCAGATTGAATGCCTTTGCCGCCCGCACAAAAGCATCTTCTAATATCTGGCGGTTATTCAAAATTTCCTCGGGGAAATCCATATAATCGCGTGCGGCTTCTTTTTCTAAATGATCAAATGGTGTTCCCATATCGACTTCCACGCTATTTTTATTTAAAACGCAGACATCAATCGCCATGGCACGTGGATGACCCCCCGCACCAGGTGGGGCGAGCAATCTGCCCGGGCTTTGCATCCATTCTGGGTGTGCTTTCACGATGTCGGTTTTTTGCATGGCGGTTTGGGTATCGCTGGTGCGTAGGCAATCTTTGACCTCTAGAATCCAGTTATGATTTTTGTGTAAAATACGCGCGGCTAATAATGTAATACAGGCAATGTCTTTATGCGCCCATAATTGCGCATCATGATGATAAAGCGATTCTTTAAAAATATTAATCGATGAATTTTTGTTTTGGTAAGCAAGATCAATAGCAATCGGTTCGCTCTCGATAAAAAGGCGCATGGGAATTAAGTCTGCCAGATTAATTTTTTTCATCACTTATTCTTTGTTTATAAATCGTTATGTGCGCCGTCACAAAAAGGTGGATTTTTTGTTGCTTTGCATTGGCATAAATAAACTTCACCATCTTTGTCAGCATCAAAATGCAAAGATTTAAATTCAGGTGCTTTTTCCCGATGCGCGCCATCACAAAAAGGCGTTGTTTCAGAATAACCGCAGGTGCAATAACAATAATTCTTTCCTTTTTCTAAAATAACTTTAGCGGGCTCTTTGGCATGTATCTTTGATTGTGGTTTATCCTGTGTCATGGGGCAATATTAAGCAAAAAAACTGTTTTAGTACAAGGATTTAAACGTGGTTCGTGACAGCTCTACCATTTCTTGCTTATATAGTGCCATGTTAAAAGAAATAAGAACTTATAAACCATCAAAAGACTGCGCCGCCGCCGCGCATGTGGATGAAGAATGTTATAAAAAGCGCTATGCGGAATCCATTCATAATCCAGAAGAATTTTGGGGTGCGATTGGGCAGCGCCTTGATTGGTTTAAGGCTCCAACAAAAATCAAAAACACATCCTTTGTCGGTGATGTTTCTATTAAATGGTATGAAGATGGTTTTTTGAATGCTTGTTATAATTGTATTGATCGGCATTTACCAACTAAATTAAATGATGTTGCGCTTATTTGGGAGGGGGATGATCCAAATGATAGTCAGAATATTACCTATGGCGCGTTAAAATCTGAAGTTTCAAAACTTGCCAATGCGTTAAAATCACGCGGCGTTAAAAAAGGGGATCGCGTCACAATTTACATGCCGATGGTCGCGCAGGCGGTTTATGCGATGTTGGCTTGTGCGCGTATTGGCGCAGTGCATAGTGTTGTGTTTGGCGGTTTTTCACCTGATTCATTGCGTGATCGGATTTTAGATTGCGATAGCCACGTTGTTATTACGGCGGATGAAGGGGTGCGCGGTGGTAAAAAAATTCCACTTAAAGCCAATACAGATCAAGCCTTAAAAAGTTGTCCCGATGTGCATAGTGTTTTTGTTTTAAAACGCACAGGCGGGCATGTTGATTGGCAGGATAATCGTGATGTGTGGTGGCATGATGTGGTCGACACCCAAAGTGCTGAATGCCCATGCGAGGAAATGAACGCAGAAGATCCGCTTTTTATTCTTTATACATCGGGATCAACAGGCAAGCCAAAGGGGGTGCTTCATACGACTGGTGGGTATTTGGTTTACGCGTCTTATACGCATGAAATCACGTTTGATTATAAGCAGGGTGATGTTTATTGGTGTACTGCTGATGTGGGTTGGGTGACGGGACACAGCTATATTGTCTATGGCCCGTTGGCCAATGGGGCAACCAGTTTAATTTTTGAAGGTGTGCCTAATTACCCTGATTGCTCGCGCTTTTGGCAGGTAGTCGATAAGCATCAGGTCAATAGTTTTTACACCGCGCCCACGGCAATCCGTGCGTTAATCAAAGCAGGGGATGAGATTGTCCAAAAAACAGACCGCTCATCTCTGCGGATTTTAGGCACAGTGGGGGAACCTATTAATTCCGAAGCATGGCATTGGTATCGGGACGTGATCGGTAATGGAAATTGCCCTATTGTTGATACATGGTGGCAAACCGAAACAGGTGGACATTTAATTACGCCTTTACCGGGTGCTACAGCAACTAAACCGGGGTCCGCCTGTGTTCCTTTTTTTGGTATTCAGCCCGCCATTGTTGATAAAGACGGTAACCCGCAAGAAGGGGAGGCGATAGGTGCGCTTTGTATCCTCGATAGCTGGCCGGGGCAGATGCGCTCGCTCTATGGGGATCATGAACGCTTTAAACAAACCTATTTCACAACATTTCCCGGTAAGTATTTTACGGGTGATGGTGCGCGCCGTGATGAAGATGGATATTATTGGATCACGGGGCGTATGGATGATGTGATTAATGTTTCCGGCCACCGTTTAGGCACAGCAGAAATTGAAAGCGCCATTGATGAACATGATTGCGTAGCGGAGGCCGCCGTTGTTGGTTTCCCCCATGATATTAAAGGGCAGGGTATATACGCCTATGTGACTTTGTGTGAGGGGCATAATCCATGCGATGAAATAAAGGTAGAGATCGTAAAGCTGGTGCGGAAAATTATTGGTCCTATTGCCACGCCGGATATTATCCAATGGGCGCCCAGTCTTCCCAAAACACGATCAGGTAAAATCATGCGCCGAATTTTACGCAAAATCGCCGCGAATGATTTAGAAACGCTCGGCGACACCTCAACACTGGCAGAGCCAGAAGTAGTTGATGATTTGATTAAAAACAGAGGGTGAATTAAAGAGAATTGGTGGCGGTACAGAGGTTGATACGGTTTTCTTAAATCCCTAGTATTAGCGCGGTCTAGCGAGTGCGGTTAATACTGTACCTACCCCTAATGTCACACCTATGGCACACCTCTGTCAATAAAAACTACATAAAGGATGATGATTATTTCTAAGTGAATAGGCTATGGGGGAAGTAACTCGCTTGTTATTCTTAATTGCTCTCTTAGAAAAATATAATAATTTTATAAATCAGTTTTTCTACTTTAATATGAGTGGTTATATTTAAAGCCTGAGGAATTAATATGATTAGGCACCCCTTCTGATTTGTCATCCGTTGAAGAAACAAAGATATTCATCCAAAACCAGAATGCAAATTCTGAGGATGCTAGTCGGACTGAAAAAACAAGTCAGAAAAACCTTCAAGCAGAATATGAACGTGTCCGAAAAGCGATGA
>CALHAW010000004.1 GCA_937934135.1 uncultured Alphaproteobacteria bacterium | reverse complement strand
AGCGGTTGGTTTTTATCTTTCTGCGCATCCTCTTGATGCCAAAACAGAACAGTTGCAAAAAATGGGTGTTACACCCTTTTCACAAGTACCGTCAAAACTCGCCCGTCAAAGTTCAGGCCGCGTCAGTATGGCGGGTATTTTAATCCGTAAACAAGAACGTGTCTCGGCCAAATCAGGCAATAAATTCGCTTTTCTCCAACTGTCTGATGCGACAGGCGTCTATGAGGTGATGATTTTCTCTGAAACGCTTGCGCGGTGTCGTGAATTTTTGGTGCCAGGCACGGCATTGCTCGTCAGTGCCGATGGGGAAGTGAAAGAGGACGAAGTCCGCTTCCTTGGCCAACGTATAGTTCCCCTTGAAGAGGCAGTGGCACATAAAGTGCGTGAGCTTAAAATCCATGTTGATGGGTCAGAGGCCGTGCAGCGCCTCCATGATGTGCTGGCTACGACAGAACAGGGGAATGTCAAAATCCACCTTTATGCCCATGTGAATGACAATATTGCTGAAATTGAGCTGAAAGGCCGCTATATCATCCCCTCAGACATGATGAGTATCTTGCAAAAAACCGCCGGTTTTGTGAAATATAGCGAGAGTTAAATGCGTAACAGAATGTTACGTTTTCCCTTGCATTTCATCGTAAAAACCCATAAAACACCTGTAATTCTGCAATAATGCAGGAAATTCACAGGCATGTTCCTTACCCAGTGTGAGCAATCACCAAGGCATGCCGAGGAAATAACTGGTAGTGAGAGCAGCCGTAGCCCGCTTGTGGGCCTGAGGCTCTTATATTTTAAAAGGAAAAATAACTATGACTATGCCTACTGTACAAATGAAAGACCTGCTTCAAGCGGGCGTCCACTTTGGTCACCACACACGTCGTTGGAATCCAAAAATGGAGCAATATATTTTTGGTGTTCGTAATGGCGTTCACATTATTGATTTACAACAAACTGTGCCGATGTTTGGTCAAGCATTACAACAAATGCGCGATATCGTTGCAGGCGGTGGCCGTGTTCTTTTCGTAGGAACAAAGCGCCAAGCACAAGACAAAATTAAAGAAAGCGCCAAGCGCTGTGGTCAGTTTTATGTGAACCACAGATGGTTGGGCGGCATGATGACGAACTGGAAGACAATTTCTAATTCAATCACACGTTTACGCGAAACAACTGAGATTCTAGCTAAAGGCGATGAAAGTGGTCTGAAGAAAAAAGAATTGCTGATGATGAAGCGTGAGAACGATAAGCTTGAGCTTTCTCTTGGTGGGATTAAAGATATGGGTGGGCAGCCTGATGCTATTTTCATCATTGACGTAGCGCAAGAAGACATTGCAGTAAAAGAAGCCAACAACCTTGGTATTCCTGTTTTTGCCGTGATTGATTCAAATGTTGATCCGGTGGGTGTTGATTACCCGATTCCGGGGAATGATGACGCGCTTCGTGCGATCTCACTTTATTGCGATATGTTCTGTGAAGCGATTCTTGATGGAATTTCTGCTGAAATGGCCAATACAGGTAAAGATGCTGGTAAAGCTGTTGAAGTGGATGTCAAAGTTGCTGAAACAAAAGCAGAAGCAAAAGCAACAAAAGCAGAGGCTAAAGCAGAAGAAGCGCCAAAAGCGAAAGAAGCAGCGGCCCCTAAAAAAGCAGCGTCAGCTGGTTAATCATTTAAGAAAAGGAATTTGAAAATGACACAAATTACAGCCTCAATGGTTAAAGAGCTTCGTGAAAAATCAGGCGCAGGCATGATGGACGCGAAAAAAGCCCTTACTGAAATGAATGGTGATATGGAAGCCGCGATTGACCACCTTCGTAAAAAGGGAATGGCAAAAGCAGATAAGAAATCAAGCCGTACTGCGGCCGAAGGCCTTGTTGCGATTGTTTCCGAAGGAACGACAGGCGCGGTTGTTGAAGTAAACTCTGAAACGGATTTTGTTGCCCGTAATGATGGTTTCCAAAACTTCGTTCGCACTGTTGCTGATAGGGCGACGAGCGTTGATAACGTAGAAGCTCTTATGGATGCTGATTATGACGGTAAATCTGTGGCAGATACGTTGACAAACTTGATAGCAACAATCGGTGAGCATATGAGCATTCGCCGTATGGAAAAACTGTCTGTTTCTGATGGTGTTGTTGTGGGGTACGTTCACAATGCAGTTGAAACCAATCTTGGTAAAATTGGTGTTCTTGTTGCGCTTGAATCTACTGGTGATAAAGACAAACTTTCTGCGCTTGGTAAACAAATTGCGATGCATGTTGCCGCTGCTTTTCCACAATGTTTAAATGCAGATGCGGCTGATCAGGTTGCGTTAGAGCGTGAGCGTAACATTATCCGCGAAACAGCATTGGCAGAAGGCAAGCCAGCCGAAATCGTTGAGAAAATGCTTGATGGCCGTATGAAAAAATATTTGAAGGAAATTTGCCTTATGGATCAAATTTTTGTCATGGACGGTGAAACGACTATTGCGGATCTTGTGAAAAACGCGGCCGCTGATGTAGGTGCGCCGGTTGAGCTCACCGCTTATTCGCGTGTTCAGCTTGGTGAAGGCATCGAAAAAGAAGTCGAAGACTTCGCCGCCGAAGTCAATAAAGTCGCTAATGGTTAGATTTTAAATAACTCTAGAAATTTTAAAGAAGCCGCGCTTTATGTGCGGCTTTTTATTGTTTTAAAGCCTTCTCTTGACATAATTTTATATTTGATTAAATTACTCAAGAAAAGGAGTGACGTTATGACTATTGAAACCACATTAGGTGCGAAGTTAAAAGAGGCTATCGAAAATATGCCGCCGCCGCCACCTGCAGTTAAAAAAATCTATACCCCCTAAGGTGTATGCTGACATAGCTCAGCAAAGAATGGTGCAAAACATATTTAGACTGTTGGGAGATAAGTTTAAACGGGGCAAAGAATATAGGCAATTTCCAAGCTTCGGTATTCAGATGTGGGCGACAAATAAAAAAGTTGTTATCCGTAATCAAAACAATGATGTTTATGTAACGTTCCCTGTAGATCAAATCTTAGTAGAATCGAAAGATGGTGTTGACCAGATGAGATTGCAATCCAGCTACAAGAAATTAGAAACGTGTGAGGATGAAAGCAATCTTTCAATTACTATTCCTATTGACGGAAAGACTGGACAGCCTTTAGTTCAACAGATGATAGTTAATTATATTGGTAGTAATCGTGAAAAATTACATGGACTTGTATCATTTATACTTAGTGCTTCTGATCGGCAGAGTTTAAGTTTTTCAGATTGGTTGGATGAAAATTTTAACGGGGCTACTATTAAAGCGTATAAGGTGGCGCAATCTGCTTTTATAAGTAATGACCACCATTTAATCGTTGGAACGACCTACCAATCAGCAATAGATGCAGACCCAGAAAAGAAAAAATTACAACAGGACTGTCTTGATAATATGTCTAGTATAGTTGGCATATTTGAAGATAGGGTCACAAATGGTATCAGGGATATGAATCGGCTGGGTTTTGATGGGTTTTTGAGAGATGTTCAATATCATTTCATTCCCAGAGAGCAAATGCGTTTAAGGGCGGATCTATTTTGATTACACGTCAAGTTTTTTTATGTTAATAAAAATACCGTTAATTTATTTAGTCCTTAATTGCTTTTCCTCCCCGATTCCCGTATCTTTACGCAGATTTTGGGAGTTCTTTATATATGACACAGCGCTATAAACGTATCTTATTGAAAATGTCGGGCGAAGTCCTGATGGGTGAAAATGAGTTTGGGCTTGATCCTGCCACGGTTTCCCGTGTTGCCGAGGATATCCAAGAAGCGGTTAATAGCGGTGTTCAAGTCTGTGTTGTTGTAGGGGCGGGTAATATATTTCGCGGTGTTTCTGGCGCAGCGCAGGGGATGGATCGTACAACGGCGGATTATATGGGGATGTTAGGGATCGTGATCAACGCGCTCGCACTTCAAAATGCGCTTGAAAACCTTGAAATACAAACCCGTGTTATGTCTGCTATTCCGATGAGCGCAATATGTGAGCCTTATATTCGCCGTAAGGCAATGCGCCATATGGAGAAGGGGCGTGTTGTCATTTTCGCCGCCGGCACAGGAAACCCTTATTTTACCACTGATACTGCTGCCGCTTTGCGCGCTTCTGAAATGAATTGTGACGCATTGTTAAAAGGCACAAAAGTTGATGGAATTTATAATGCTGATCCGCAAAAAGATGATACAGCACAAAGGTTTGAGACAATTTCTTACATGGATGTCTTAACAAAGGATTTAAAGGTGATGGATGCAACTGCCGTGTCTTTAGCGCGTGAAAATGATATCCCGATTGTGGTCTTTAATGTCCGTGAAAAAGGCAATCTAGCGAAAGTATTGAACGGTTCAGGCACATGCACCGCAGTAACAAATTAATGCCGTAGCGCGTTTACACGCCTTAGGCTCAATAAAGAAGGAGAAGAGAATGGATAAAGCAGATTTAAAACGCCGTATGGATGGCGCGATTGAAAATTTAAAAACTGAATTTTCAGGCTTAAGAACTGGCCGTGCGAGCGTTTCAATGCTGGAACCTGTGATGGTTGATGTCTATGGCTCAAAAATGCCGCTTAATCAGGTGGGAACAGTGGGCGTGCCAGAATCACGTCTTTTAACTGTTCAAGTTTGGGATATGAATAATGCGCAGGCCGTTGATAAAGCAATCCGCGAAAGTGGCTTGGGCCTCAACCCCCAAACAGAAGGCGGCCTTATCCGCGTGCCGATCCCTGAGTTAAATGAAGAACGCCGCAAGGAGTTGACGAAGGTTGCAGGGCAATATGCCGAAAGCGCCCGCGTTTCTGTGCGTAACGTCCGCCGTGATGGTATGGATGATATCAAAAAAGACAAAGATCTATCAGAAGATGATAAAAAACGAGAGTCCGATGACGTGCAAAAATTGACCGATGAAAAAATCAAAATCATCGATGAAATGCAAGTCGCCAAAGATAAAGATATTATGACTGTTTAAAGCGGTTATACGGAGTCTGTTTTGAACACAAAACCCCCAACACATATTGCCATTATTATGGATGGAAACGGACGGTGGGCCAAGAAACGGGGCCTGCCCCGTACTGCAGGTCACCAACAGGGGATTGAGGCCTGTAAGCGTGCCGTGCGAAGCGCCGGTGAGCTGGGGGTTCAATATCTAACCCTTTTTGGCTTTTCAACGGAAAATTGGAGTCGCCCAGAAGATGAAGTGAATGAGCTGATGCGTTTATTACGCATGTATCTTCGCTCTGAAACGGCGGAGCTTCATCGTAATAATGTCCGCATGACGATGATCGGGGAGCGCACTGCATTTGCCAGTGAAACGATAGAGTTAATTGAAAATGCTGAAAAATTAACGGCAGAAAATGATGGTCTTAACCTTCAAATCGCCCTTAATTATGGGGGACGTGATGAAATCATTAAGGCCGCCGCCGATACCGCAAAAAAATTACAGGAACAAAATATTGAACCGACTTTTGAGGCAATGCAGGAGCATTTACCGCAAAATCTGATGACTTCAAAAACCCCTGATCCTGATATTTTAATCCGCACCAGTGGTGAACAACGAATTAGTAACTTTTTATTGTGGCAATGTGCCTATACGGAATTTATTTTTACGGACACGTTATGGCCAGATTTTCAAAAAGAAGATATGGAAGCTGCCATTGGTGAATTTCGGGGGCGTGATCGCCGCTATGGCGCGATTGCCAGTAAGTAACAGGATAAGAAAAACATGAAACTCTCCTCTCTTAACCTGCGCCTTTTATCGGGATTCACCCTTGGGCCGCTTTTTGGTCTGTCTATAATATATGGTGGGTTTGTGTTTCAGGCCGTTGTGGCGATTGCCTTTGGTTTATCTGTAAAAGAATGGATTAATATGGCACGTAAAGGAAAGCGTGTCATTCGTGATTCTATCATGGGCATTGTATATTTTCTGATTGCTTATGCCGCGTTCTTTAAATTACGCCTCGATCTGGAAGAAGGAATGTACCTAACGGTTGTCTTATTCCTTGTAGTTATTATTGGTGATATTTCCGCTTATTTCAGTGGTAAATTCTTTAAAGGGCCTAAATTATTGCCTTCCGTTAGCCCCAATAAAACATGGGCTGGTTTGTTTGGTGGCATGGTAGGAAGCCTTATTTTTATTCTTATCGCCAATATGTATAAACCGTTTTTTCCGTTTGAGGTTGCGGTAATTGTTGGGCTTACCTTTATCATTGTGGGGCAGATGGGTGATTTAATGATGTCCATGTATAAGCGCCGCGTGGGGGTGAAAGATACAGGTACTCTTATTCCCGGGCATGGTGGAATTTTAGACCGGATTGATTCTCTATTATTAGCCGCACCTTTTTTCTTAATTATGATCACGGAATTTGGCGTATGAGCCAAGCGCCAAGAAAAATTTCAATACTTGGGTCAACAGGCTCTGTTGGTACGAGTACGGTTAAAGTTTTACAGGCACAATCAGAACCCTATAATGTTCAGGTTTTAACAGCCAACAGTAATGTCACTTTGCTTGCGGAACAGGCTAAAATGTTAAATGCCAGCCACGCGGTTATTGCCGACGCGGCATTATATGATGACCTCAAATCTATATTATCTGGAACAAATATTAAAGTGAGCGCAGGGGAGACGGCCTTACATGAAGCGGCCGCGATTCCTGCGGATTGGATCATGGCGGCGATTGTCGGTATGGCGGGACTAAAGCCCCTCATGATTGCTTTAGAACAGGGAACGACCGTAGCCATCGCTAATAAAGAACCATTGGTTGCTGCGGGGGAATTGGTTTTAAAAACTGCGGCGGGACATGGCGCAACGATTCTACCCATTGATAGTGAACATAATGCGGTTTTTCAGGTTTTTGAACGCACGAATAAAGAGGCGATAGAGCGTATCATCCTTACCGCATCTGGTGGTCCGTTCCGTACAAAATTGCTTGCGGCATTGCGTGACGTTACGCCTGACCAGGCGCTTGCGCACCCTAATTGGAGCATGGGTGATAAAATATCAATCGACAGCGCAACCATGATGAACAAAGCACTTGAAGTCATTGAAGCGCATTACTTATTTGATTTACCCGCATCACAAATTGATGTTTTGGTGCATCCACAATCCATCATTCATTCGATGGTGGAATATCATGATGGATCAATCTTAGCGCAAATGGGGGCGGCCGATATGTGTACGCCCATCACCAATGCGCTTGGTTGGCCAAAACGCTTAAAAACACCAGGGAAAAAACTTGATTTTAAAACGATGAATCGGTTTGATTTTGAACCTGTCGATGATCAGAAATTTCCTGCCGTTCAAACGGCGTATGCTTGTTTGAAATCCGGGCAAGCGGCCTGTATCGCCATGAATGCAGCCAATGAAGCCGCCGTTGCGGCGTTTTTAAACCATAAAATCGCCTTCTTAGACATCCATGCTTATGTGTCAGAGGGGCTTAAGATTGATATGCCCTCAACTTTATCCTCATTGGATGATATTGTGGCCTTTGATAATTTTGTTCGCGCGCAGGTGGAATCCTGTATGATGAACAGCTCTTCTTCATCTATCATGAAATCATGATGATGAAATAATAATAATGATTTAATGAATAAGGAAAAATCATGACCTCCATTTTTGATATCGTACAACTTGTTGCCAGTAATATTTGGGTTTATGGCGGCACGTTTCTTCTTGTTCTTTCCATCCTGGTTTTTGTCCATGAATGGGGTCACTATATTGTGGCGCGGATGTGTGGTGTGAAAGTGGAAATGTTCTCTATTGGCTTTGGGCCAGAACTGTTTGGTCGTAACGATAAGCACGGAACACGATGGAAATTTTCTGCTATTCCTCTTGGCGGGTACGTTAAAATGTTTGGTGATACAGATCCTGCCAGTGCAGGAAACACAGATGAAGTCAAAGACGGTGAAAAAACCCGTCCAATGACTGCGGCTGAGAAAAAAGAAGCCTTCTTCTCTAAATCTGTTTGGAAACGGGCGGCGATTGTTTTTGCGGGTCCAGCTATTAATTTCATCTTTGCTATTATCCTTTTTACGGGGCTATATGCTTATCATGGTAAGCCAGTGACGCCGCCAATGGCGTCTGTCGTTATTGCCGAAAGCGCCGCGGATAAAGCGGGTTTTAAGCCTCATGATAAAGTTCTATCGATCGAAGGTAAGATAATCGAAAGCTTTGAAGATATTCGCCGTACGGTCATGGTGGCGCTCGATACGCCGCTTGAATTTAAAATTATCCGTGATGATAAAGAAGTGATTTTAACGGCTACTCCGGAAAAACTTGAACTGACTGATCATTTTGGCTTTACCCATTCACGGGGTATGCTCGGCATTATTGGTCCGACTGATGGTTTGGCAGTTAAAAATATTGTTTCTGTGAATGGGCGTGACGTTAAAGATGCGGCGGCGATACGTAAGGCGCTAATCCGCTCTCTTGATAAAGAGACGCAAATTGGCCTTAAACGAGGGGAAGAAACAACAGATATTCTGTTCATTAAGCCGTCCAAAGACCTAAATCAGGGTCTGCTTGATAAAGATAGTCCCGATTTTAACGCCCTTATTGTTGCCAATTCGACAGAAAAAGAAGTCATACAATATGGCCTTGCAAAGGGTTTTACGTCAGCGACCAAAGAAACATGGGTGATGATCACATCAACATTGGATGCGATTGGCCAGATATTTACAGGAACACGAAGCGCGACTGAACTGGGCGGTATTATCCGTATTGGCGCACTTGCGGGGGATATGGCACAGGCGGGTTTTATTGCGCTTGTGACATTTACGGCTATTCTTTCCATAAATTTAGGGTTGATTAATCTGTTTCCTGTCCCAATGTTGGATGGAGGGCATTTGGTGTTTTATGCAATCGAAGCGATTAAAGGCAAGCCTGTCCCTGAAAAAATCCAAGAATACGCGTTTCGCGTTGGGTTTTTCCTCCTGATCAGCTTGATGCTGTTTACTAATATTAATGATATCGTTCAACTGGTTATGTAGTTATAATTACCGTATTGAGGCTTGTTTCAAGGCTCAAAATGCCGTAATTATAACTATGATTTTAAAAACTATTAGAACCCTTTCGGTCTTTTTCCTATTGTTCGTCGTTTTTACGGGCAGTATATCTCCCTCTTATGCGCAGCGCCAAGAAGTGATTGGTGAAATCCGCATTAATGGCGCGGAACGAATTGAGCCAACAACAGTATTAAGTTATCTCGGCGTTGAGGTCGGACAAACGGCATCTTCTGAAACACTTAATCAGGCCCTCAAAAACCTCTATGGAACAAGCTTATTTGCTGATGTAAGCATGCGCCTTGATCGTAATATCTTATTTGTTGATGTCATTGAAAACCCCGTGATTAACGAAATTGCGTTTGAGGGGAATGATGAGATTAAAGATCAACAGCTTTTGGCCGAAATTTCCGCGCGCCCCCGTCAAGTTTTTACCCGCACGCAGGTGCAAAATGACGTGTCGCGGATTAACCAAATTTACCGTCGTTCAGGTTATTTCGCCGCAACCGTTGATCCAAAAATTATTAAACTGGATCAAAACCGCGTAAATCTTGTGTTTGAGGTTGCTGAAGGCAATGAAACACGCATTAAAGGTATTCGCTTTGTCGGAAATGAAATTTTTAATGATGACAAGCTCCGCTCTGAACTTTCTACCAAGGAACAGCGTTGGTATCGTTTTTTAAGCTCTGATGATCGTTATGATCCAGATCGTGTTGAATTTGATAAAGAGCTTTTGCGTCGTTTTTACTTGCGCGAAGGTTATGCAGATTTCCAAGTTGTGTCTGCGAATGCGGAGCTTGCGAAAGATAAAGAGAACTTCTTTTTAACGTTCACTGTGGATGAGGGTGATCGCTATAGAATTGGAAATTTAGCGATTGATTCAAATTTACGGGGCTTTGATGGCTCTGGGTTAAAAGATGTCGTTACCTTCTTACCTGGTCAATGGTATAACGCCGATGATGTGCAAAGCACTGTTGATGCGATGACACGTGAATTGGGTGATAGGCAATATGCATTTGTGGATATCCGTCCTGATATTCAACGCAATGGCGCAGAGGATTTGATCGATGTGACTTTTAGAATTGCCGAATCCCCGCGTGTCTTTGTTGAACGTATTGATATCACAGGAAACGTCAGAACGATTGATAAGGTTGTCCGCCGTGAAGTCCTATTGGTTGAAGGGGACCCTTTTAACCGCTCTAAACTGGCCGAAACGGAACAACGTCTTCGTAATCTCGATTTCTTTGAAACTGTTGAGGTGCGCACAACGCGGGGCAGTGCGCCAGATCGTGTTGTTGTGAATGTCGCCGTCAGTGAAAAATCAACAGGTGAGCTTTCCATCGGTGCAGGGTTTTCAACCAATGATGGCCCATTGGCAGATTTAAGTATTCGTGAACGTAACTTGTTGGGTAAGGGGCAAGATTTATTATTCTCCACCACTATTGCGGGCGAAAGAACACAGTTCGATGTGTCCTTCACTGAACCGTATTTATTTGACCGTGATCTTTCGGCAGGATTTGATTTGTTCTTGGTCGAAACAGACTTTCAAGATGAGAGTTCCTTTGACCAGAAAAGGCAAGGGGGTGCGCTGCGTATTGGGTATCCTTTGGCGGAAAAAACACGTCAATCTTGGCGTTACCGTTTAGAAAATAATGAAATCACAGATGTTGATCCAGATGCTTCGCGCTTCATTCTTGATCAAGAGGGTGAGCGTATTACGTCTGCCATCAGCCAACGATTGGTCTATGATGACCGCGACAGCCGCTTATTCCCAACGGAAGGTTTGACTTCGTGGCTCGATACTGAGCTTGCCGGTCTGGGCGGTGACGCACAATATGTGTCTGGTACAATCGGTAGTAATTATTTTATCCCTGTCTATAAAAGAAGCGTGATTTTTGACGTTCTTGGGGAAGTAGGGGCGATTTCAGGATATGGTGATGAAGATGTTCAGATTAATGAGCGTTTCTACCTTGGTGGGAATAACTTGCGCGGGTTTGAGCGCTCAGGTGTTGGCCCACGTGATAGCATAACAGGCGATTCCTTGGGCGGTAATTTCTTCTATCGTGGTTCGGCGGAATTGAAATTCCCGCTCGGCCTTCCTGAAGAATTAGGCATTGCTGGTCACGCCTTTTCTGATTTTGGATCTTTGTTTGACCTTGATGATAATGGTCCAGAAGTGCTAGACGAAAGCAGCTTACGCCTTTCTGCAGGTGTTGGTGTGTCATGGCGTTCCCCATTAGGGCCAATTCGCGTTAATCTCGCCTCTCCAATCTTAGATGAAGATTTTGATGAAGAAGAAATTTTCCGTTTCAGCTTTGGTACACGTTTCTAATATCATGAAAAGTAAGACACTCCTTCGCCTTTTATTGTTATGTGTTTTTCTTTCGCCAAACATTGTTTGGGCGCAGAATATGCGTATCGCTATTGTTGATGTTGAGAAAGTATCAAGTCAATCAAAAGCGGGACAGTCCATTCAAAAACAATTAAAAGAACGCCGTACCGCCTTTCAAAAAGAATTTGCAACACGTGAAGATAATCTTGCAAAGGCTGAAAAAACGCTAATTGAAGAAAAAAATACTGTCTCTGCTGATGAATTTGCAGCAAAAAGAAAAGAATTTGAAGCGCAGCTCTTAGAAACCCGTAATCTATTCCAAAAAAGACGCAATTCCCTTGATAAAGGGGTAGGTAACGCCTTGGCTGAATTGCGTAAATCTATCGTAGAAACGACGGCAACCATTGCTGATCGAGACGGTTATAGCGTTGTGCTTAGTCGGGATTCTGTCGTTATTGCACAATCTGAAATGGATATCACAGACCAAGTAATGGCCGCGATGAATAAGCGACTGCCTAAAATTAATTTGGTGGTTAAAGAATAAGATATGGTTGATCAGAAATTCCATTATCATTCAGGCGCCAAAACATTAGGACAGTTGGCAGAAATTGCGTCCGCAGATATTGACGCTGCGCATGCAGACTTTGCCGTCGAAGATGTCGCCCCGCTTGACCAGGCTGGCCCCTCTGATATTAGTTTTCTAGATAATGTAAAATATAAAGATCAATTTAAAAACACCAAAGCGGGAGCGTGCATTATTGCACCATCTATGAAAGAATTTGCGCCAAAGGGATGTAAATTATTATTGTCTAAAACGCCTTATAAATCTTACGCTTTAATCGCGCAGGCCTTTTACCCAGATGCTTACCCTGCTTCTAATATTGCAGATAGTGCGACTATTCATCCGTCTGCTGTGGTTGCCGAAGGCTGTCTTATTGAAGCAGGGGCAGTGATTTTAGAGGGTGTACAAATTGCCGAAGGCTGTTGGATTGAAGCCAATGCCGTAATTGGTAAAAATGTTCAAATTGGTAAAAATGCCCGCATCGGCGCCAATGCTTCTATATCTCATGCGATTATGGGGCAAGGTAGCCGCCTTTACCCTGGTGCGCGTGTTGGTCAAGACGGTTTTGGCTTTGCTATTGATGTTACAGGACATGTAAAAGTTCCACAATTAGGGCGCGTTTTGATTGGTGATCATGTTGAAATAGGAGCAAATAGCTGTATTGATCGCGGTTCGGGACCAGATACCATTATTGGTGAGGGTGCGTGGATCGATAATTGTGTCCAAATCGGGCATAATGCAATTATTGGCAAGGGGTGCGTTATCGTCGCGCAGGCAGGAATCTCAGGCAGTACAACATTAGAAGATTATGTTGTCGTGGCGGCGCAAGGGGGCATTGCAGGCCATTTAACCATCGGTCAAGGCAGCCGTATCGGCGCGCAGGCGGGTGTTATGCGAAGCTTACCCGCAGGATCAGAAGTATTGGGATCGCCTGCTTTGCCGTCCAAACAAGCGATGCGCCAACATGCTATGTTAAAAAAATTGACGAACCCAAAGAAAAGCGGATAATACCAAACATGACTGATACACAATCTAATATTGAACCTATCGATATCACCCGCATTATGGAGATGATTCCCCATCGTTACCCAATCTTATTGGTCGACCGTCTGATTGATTATGTTGCGGGTGAAAGCGCCGTTGGCCTTAAAAATGTGACTATGAATGAACCACATTTTATGGGGCATTTCCCAGGAATGCCAGTTATGCCAGGTGTTTTAATCGTGGAAGCCATGGCGCAAACATCGGCCATTTTGGTTGTACAAACATTGGGCAAAGAAGCCGAAGGTAAAGCCGTTTTCTTCATGACGATTGATGGCGCCCGTTTTCGTAAGCCAGTGGTTCCAGGCGATAGCCTTCATATCCATGTTGAAAAAATTCGTCAACGTGGCCAGGTATGGAAGTTCAAATGCCAAGCAACGGTGGAAGGTAAAGTCTGTGCTGAAGCAACCATTAGCGCGATGCTGACAGATCAAGAAGTCGGTTAATTTCCTTATCTTCTTGTAACATATTGAAAAGCAAAGTGAGTTTGGTTTCTGTGCGCCTATGCTTATGATTAAGCTATGACATATTCTGATTCCACGATTCATCCGACGGCTATTATTGAAGAAGGTGCAAAAATTGGCAAAAATTGCTTAATTGGGCCTTATTGCACGATCGGAGCTGACGTAACACTTGCTGACAATATAATCTTAAAATCTCATGTTGTGGTTGATGGCATGACGCGCATTGGTGAAGGCACCACGATTTACCCTTTTGCCTCTATCGGGACGGCACCGCAGGATTTAAAATATAAAGGTGAAAAATCAGAGCTAATTATTGGCAAAAATAATACCATCCGCGAACATGTTACTATGAACCCTGGTACAAAAGATGGCGGGATGAAAACTGTTGTGGGTGATAATTGCTTGTTTATGATGGCAACCCATGTGGCGCATGATTGTGTTCTTGGAGATAATGTGATCATGGCGAATAATGCCACGCTTGGTGGGCATGTTGTTGTGGGGGATCGGGTTTTAATTGGCGGTCTTGCGGCGGTTCATCAATTTGTCCGTATTGGTTCATACGCCGTTATTGGCGGGATGAGCGGTGTTGAAAGTGATGTCATTCCATTTGGCCGTGTAAAGGGTGAGCGCGCCTCTCTCGCAGGTTTAAACTTGGTTGGTTTAGAGCGCGGCGGCTTCACCAAAGATCAAATTAGAGTCATTCAACGTGCGTTTAAAGGGATATTTGAAGGCGAAGGTAATTTGGATCAACGCCTTGATACAGTCGCTAATCAAAACCAAGAGAATGACCTTGTGACAAAAATAGTTGATTTTGCCCGTAATCGTGAAAAATTCGGTCTATGCCAACCTCACAAAAGTTAAAGATACAAAAATTAGGCATTATTGCAGGTGGCGGTAATCTTCCGCGCCAGCTTCATGATCAATGCCAGGCAGACGGTATTGAAACCGTTATTATTGGTATTAAGAACGATGTGGAACACGTTAATCCTGATGTTATTTTCCGCATTGGACAGGCTTCAAAAATTATTCGGTTTTTTAAAGAAAATAATATCAATGATATCGTTTTTATTGGCTCTGTCTGCAAACCAACCCTTTTTAATCTTTGGCCAGATTGGTTGACGTTTCAATTTTTTATTAAGGCGTGGGTGCGCTCTTGGGGGGATGATAGCCTTTTAAAAGGCGCAAAAAAATTACTTGCTCTTGAAGGGATCCAGGTGCGCGGCGTGCATGAATTTCTGCCGACGCTTTTAATGCCCTATGGTGTGATTGGCGATATTGAACCCAATGATAAATACAAATCTGGTATTGCGCTCGGCCTGCAAGAATCTCAAAAATTGGGGCGTGAAGATAAGGGGCAAGCGGTCCTGATTAAAGGGGGCATCGTGATTGCGCGTGAAACCGCCAAAGGGACAAGCGCGATGATCCGCCGCTATGGGCAACAGGGGGCCATCTTGGTTAAAACCTGTAAGCCCCAGCAAGACCGTGACATGGATTTACCAACCCTCGGCCCCAATACTATCAAAGAATGTATTGATAAAGAAATGGCGGGTATTGTCGGGCAAGCGCATTTGACCTTATTGGTAGAGCGTGAAAAGATGGTGAAAATGGCAAATGATGCTGGTTTGTTTTTATTAGGGGAAGAAATTGAAGCCTAAACATATTTATTTAATTGCGGGCGAAGCCTCGGGTGATTTTATCGGCGCACAATTAATCATCGCTTTAAAAAAAGAAAACCCTGACATCAAAATTTCTGGTGTAGGCGGTAAATTAATGCAGAAGCAGGGCCTACGCAGCCTATTCCCCATGGAAGATTTATCCGTCATGGGAATTGCCGAAATTTTACCACGCTTGCCCAAACTGATTGGCCGTATTAATCAATGTGTTACGGATATCATGGTGCAAAACCCAGATATGGTTTTGACTATCGATGCGCCGGACTTTTCCTTTCGTGTACAAAAAGCCATCCGTAAAAAAATGATTGAACCACCGCGTCAGGTTCATTATGTCGCGCCTACGGTTTGGGCATGGCGTGAAAAACGCGCGCTAAAAGTTTCATACTTTTTGGATGCAATGGTTTGTTTGTTTGATTTTGAACCGCCTTATTTTGAAAAAGTAGGGCTTAAATCAATCGCAGTCGGACACCCGATGATTGAAAGCGGTATTATAGAAGCCACGCCTGCTCTCATCGGTAGTGATGATGACCATGTTAAAATAGGTGTTTTTTTAGGTAGCCGCAATGGTGAGCTAAAACGCACGGGATCGATATTGATTGATGCAGTACGTCAAATGAAAGCATATAATAATAAAATCGAACTTATCGTTCCCACGTTACCGCATTTGGAAAAAACGGTCACCGAAATGCTGGCACCACTTGATATCCCGATGAGCGTGGTTACAGATCAACAAGATAAATGGAGCGTGTTTAAAGCATGCGATACCGCATTGGCTGTATCAGGAACCGTTGGATTAGAGCTGGCTGTTGCAGATGTACCACATATCATAGCTTATAAGGCATCTCCTTTAACCGCATTTATGATCCGTCGTTTGATTAAAACGCCCTTCGCGCACCTGGCCAATATTTTATTAGAAGAATATGCAGTGCCAGAATTTATTCAAGAAGATTGCAACGCCGACCTTATTGCTGAAAAAGCAATAGAGCTTATGAACAATCAATCTCTGCGCGACCAGCAAAAATTTTATTTTAGCCAAGTTCGTGAAAAATTAGGAATAAATAATCGCCCGTCAGAAAAGGCGGCGCAATTTCTACTTCCGCTTTTCAATCGGTACGTAAGGACGTGATGGCGCGCCTGTGTAAAGCTGACGTGGGCGTCCAATCTTAATTGACGGTTCTTCCATCATTTCTTTCCACTGTGAAATCCAGCCCACTGTCCGTGATACTGCAAAAAGGACAGTGAACATTTCTGTCGGGAACCCCATCGCTTTTAAAATAATGCCAGAATAGAAATCAACATTTGGAAATAGTTTACGATCAATAAAGTAAGGGTCATTCAATGCGATTTTTTCTAACTCCATCGCCAATTCTAATTGTGGGTCATCAATACCCAATTCAGCCAACACTTCGTCACATGACTCTTTCATCACGGCGGCGCGCGGGTCAAAGTTCTTATAAACACGATGGCCAAAGCCCATTAACTTAAACGGATCACTTTTATCTTTTGCTCGTTCTAAAAATTCAGGAATATTATCTTTGTGGCCGATTTGGTCTAACATCTCAAGAACGGCTTGGTTTGCTCCACCATGGGATGGCCCCCAAAGCGATGTAATACCAGATGCAATACACGCCATTGGATTAGCTAAAGATGAGCCAGCAAGACGAACTGTTGAGGTCGAGGCATTTTGTTCATGATCTGCATGAAGGATTAAAATACGCTCCATCGCTTTTACAACAGGTGGGCGTAATTTATATTCTTCTGCAGGGACAGAAAAACACATATGTAGAAAGTTTTCAGTGTAATTAAGATCATTACGCGGATAAACGTAGGGCTGTCCTTTGGAATATTTCATTGCCATTGCGGCCAATGTTGGAATTTTAGCTATCAAACGGTGCGCAGAGATACGGCGCTGTTCTGGATCCCAAATATCAAGACTGTCATGGTAGAACGCAGACATTGCACCCACAACGCCGCACATGATCGCCATTGGATGCGCATCACGACGGAAACCCTGATAGATGCTTTTAATTTGTTCATGTACCATTGTGTGGTTGGTGATATGGGCTGTAAATTCTTTTAATTCTTTTTTGTTGGGAAGCTCCCCATAAAGAAGTAAGTAACATGTTTCTAAATAGGTGCTGTCCGCGGCCAGCTCTTTAATGTCATAACCACGATGCATCAACACACCCTCATCGCCATCAATATAGGTGATTTTTGATTTGCAACTGCCTGTCGCGGTAAAGCTGGGGTCTAATGTGAAATGGCCTGTTTGGCCATAAAGCTTACGGATATCGATACAATGCGGGCCGTACGTCCCCTCAACAACGGGTAACTGCCACTCTTCACCAGTTTGATCATTTTTTAAGGTGAATGTTTTTTCGGGGGCGGGTGTTTCTTTGGTCATGGTCTTTTTCCTACTTGGCGATTTAAGTATTGAGAGTATAAAGAAAATTTACTGTTTTTCAATGTATTCAATGGCCGATTGTATACGGGATATTGTTTCTTCTTTTCCTAAAATAGCCACCATTACTGTTAAATTAGGTGATTTATCTGTCCCCGTTAGCGCCGCACGAAGAGGCATCATCACTTTTCCTAATTTGCCTTCTAGCTTTTCATTGGCATAAGACCGGCAGGCTTCATCAACAGCCTCAGTAGTTAATTTAGTCAATTTTTCAAATATGTTAGAGAGATTTTTTAAAGTATCTAATGTGCCACCATTTAACTGTTTTTGTGCTTTTTCAGAATATTCAGAAGGGGTATTTAAAAATAGCGTTGCCTCCGCCGCCAGATCAACCAGTGTTTTGGCGCGCTCTTTTAATTCATCCATCCCCGCCATGAGCCGTTTCAGGCCAATATCCGTTAAAATAATATCGTGATGTGTTTTAAGAAAAGGGGAGAGTAGATCAATCAAACGCTCATTATCTGCTTCATTCATGTAATGTGCGTTTAAATTCTCTAGCTTCGCGTAATCAAATTTTGCCGCGGATTTACCAATACCATTAAAATCAAACAGCTTAATCGCTTCTTCAGTTGAGATAATTTCATTATCACCATGCGCCCACCCTAATTTAAGCAGGTAATTACGCATTGTTTCTGGTAAATATCCTAGCTCTTGAAATTCACGAATGCCCACTGCGCCATGACGTTTTGATAATTTTGCACCATCTGGCCCATGAATAAGAGGGAGATGCGCATAAATTGGTTTCTCCCATCCCATTGCTTCGTAAATTAAATTCTGACGGAATGTATTATTCAAATGATCATCACCACGCATCACATGTGTGATCCCCATATCATGGTCATCAACAACAACGGCAAGCATATAAGTTGGCGTGCCGTCACTGCGTAAGATAATCATATCATCAAGGTGGTTATATGCGACTTTAACGTCGCCCTGTACTTGGTCATTTACCGTCATATATCCATCAAGCTTGGCTTTGATACGGATCACAGGCTCAATGCCATCAGGAGCTTCGCTTGCGTCACGGTCTCTCCAACGGCGGTCATACGCAGTGGGACGACCTTCGACTTTTGCTTGCTCGCGCATCTCACTTAATTCTTCTGGGCTACAATAACATTTATACGCCATGCCTTTGGCCAGCAAGTCATTGGCGACATCAATATGGCGTTGCTTATTGGCAAATTGGGATTCAGGCATGTTGTCATACGCCAGCCCCAACCACGCCAGACCATCTAAAATCACTTGTACAGCTTCTTCAGAATGGCGTGCGCGGTCTGTGTCTTCAATCCGAATGAGGAACTTTCCACCAGTATGACGCGCATAAAGCCAGTTAAATAGGGCTGTGCGGGCATTACCTATATGCATCATGCCAGTAGGAGACGGGGGAAAGCGTGTTGTGATTGTCATGGTTTTTAAAGTCTTTTCTTATCTGTTCTGCACGCTATGATGGCGTGTTTTGCAGAAAATTCAAGCACTTATCATCGATGAAATGATGGCGCAGAAAGATCGCCTCTTTTTGTGGATACCGTTCTGCCTTGCGTTCGGCATCGCTCTTTATTTCTCCCTTTCTTATGAACCGCGTTATATAAGCGGCCTTGCGCTTCTTCTTGCACCATTGGGGGGCTGTTTTCTTTGCTATGCTCAAAAAGCAGGACGCGCTTTTATGTTGTTTTTTATTGGAATGACCATTGCTGCTGTTGGGTTTAACGCTGCGGTAATCCGCACAAATCTGGTTTATACCCCTATGATTGTTAAGAAAATGGCGCCTGTAGGGGTGGTTGGTACGATTGTATCGATTGAACCAAGTAAAAAGGGCAGTCGTGCTATTTTAACAAATTTAGAGATTGAGCGCCTATCATCTGAAAATACCCCGCGTAAAATACGCCTTACGATCCGTAAGGATGACGGTTTGCGGGCAGGGCAACGGGTGAAAGTTCTGGCAGGTCTTAACCCGCCATCGCCGCCTGTCTCTCCTGGTGCATTTGATTTTCAATTCATGGCATTTTATCAGGGAATTGGCGCAGTGGGGTTTGCCTATAACGCACCAGAAATTTTGGAAGATTACCCTGAGCCTTTTCTCTCTTCCATACGTCAACGCATTGTTCGTAATATTCAAAGTGCCATTAGCCCACCTGAACAAGCCATTATCGTGGCATTGATGACAGGGCAGCGCAAAGCCATCAAAGACGAAGATTGGCAGGCGCTTCGTGAATCGGGATTGGCGCATATGCTTGCGATTTCCGGGCTTCATGTGGGTATGGTTGCAGGGGTGCTGTTTTTCTTTTCACGGTTTTTTATGTCACTTTCAACACGGCTTGCCCTTCATTTTCCTATTAAGAAAGCGGCGGCTTGCATCGCGTTACTGGGTGCGCTTCTTTATACCTTGATTGTCGGCGCAACCATTCCAACACAGCGTGCGCTTATGATGACGGGATTGGTGATGGTCGCCATTATGGTGGATCGATCACCATTTTCTATGCGCCTTATTGCCTTGGCGGCTGTCGTTATTTTACTCATTGCGCCAGAAGCCCTGTTGAGTGTCAGTTTTCAAATGTCTTTCATTGCCGTAGCATCTCTCATTGCATTTTATGAATGGAGCAAGCCGTTTTGGGATCGCATTAGATTCCGCGCCAGCTTCATGCGTAAAGTTTGGCTTTACCTTGCGGGGGTCAGTGCGACAACCATCATTGCGGGAACAGCCACAGGGCTTTTTGCACTATATCATTTTCATCAATATGCGGCCTATGGCCTTGTCGCAAATTTGGTGGCCGTGCCTATTTTGGCTTTTGTTGTGATGCCACTTCTTGTGCTAGCTTATGGGCTTATGCCTTTTGGACTGGATGGGTTCATTCTTTCTACTGCCGAAGAAGGGGTCAGCTGGATTCTCGCTTCTGCTCATTGGACGGCGGATATGGAGGGTGCGGTATGGCGCATGTCTTCTTGGCCGCAATGGGTGTTTATTGGCTTTGTTCTTATGACATGGTTTTGGTTGGTGTGGAAAGGGTCGCGCAAATATTACGTGATGATACCCGCCTTTATTATTTTGACAATTTTTGCATTCACACACCGTCAACCAGACATCCAAATTTCTAATAAAGTGGATTTGATTTCGATCAAAAGCGCGCAAGGGGAACTTTGGTTTTCAACGGGACGAACAGAGCGCTACACGGCAAAAAATTGGCGCAAACAAAATGGTGAAGACCCAGATACCAAAAAACGCACATGGATAAAAGAAGGAAATATAGCAGGATTTCCTCTTCAATGTGATTTGTATGGCTGTCGTGGGGAAATTAAGGGACAGAAAATCAGTATCGCTTTTTCACATAAGGCTGCCTTGGAAGATTGCGCGTGGGCAAATTTATTGATTTCAAAAGAACCAACAAATTGTAGACCTTATCAAGAAGGTGGACACGTCATCGATTTCTTTGATATCTGGCGCAACGGCCATCATGCTGTTTGGATTAATGAAGAAGGCATGACCGTTAAAACCGTAGAAGAAGGCCGTGGCAACCGTGCTTGGACTCAAACCGCGGCGCGTAGTAAAAATTAAGCAATTAGGATTATCATTTAAGCTTAATGATAGGTCCGCATCAAACTCGCAAGCTTGCCTTGGATTTGAACTTGTTCGGGGCTGTAAATTTGATCGCTATATTCATTGTTTTCAGGGATAAGAATAATATTTCCTTTATCGCGTTTTAGACGTTTTAGGGTTACTTCTTCACCATCGACAAGCGCCACAATAATGTCACCATCACGGACGCTGTCTGTTTTTTTGATGATAACAATATCGCCGTGATTAATCCCTGCATTGATCATTGAATCACCATCAACTTCCAATGCATAATGCTCTCCATTGCCAATAATAGTTGGTGGAATATCAAGAGAGCCATTTTCATCACGGATTGCTTCTATGGGTGAGCCTGCGGCAATACGACCATACATGGGGATAGATTGCATGTTTGATGCCATTATCGCCGTTTGCGCTAATTTAGAAGAGGGTGTATTTTTTCCGATAGCACTTCCTTCTGGCAGACGTTTTACTTCCAGCGCCCGCGCGCGATTTGGCAGGCGTTCTAAATAGCCACGCTCAACCAGGCCTGTAATAAGGCGATGAATACCAGATTTTGATTTTAAACCCAACGCTTCGCGCATTTCATCGAAAGAGGGGGCTATTTCACCATCCTGCATACGATCATGAATAAAGAGCAACAATTCTTTTTGTTTCTTGGTTAGCATTAAAATCTCCGTTTGTTCTTATAAAAGACTATATCTGTTCTTGTTTTGTGTCAACTAAAAAACTTTTTCCTAATAAAGTCTTTGGACGGCGGCGCCAATGTCGTCTTCACGCATCAGGCTCTCTCCAATCAAAAATGCGCCATATCCAACGGCCTTAAATGTTGCTAAATCATCACGTCCGTACAGGCCGCTTTCGGCCACTTTTAGGATATGATCGGGGATCTGCCTCGCCAGCGCTAACCCTGTTTCTAAATCCACATCCAATGTTTTAAGATTGCGGTTATTTACACCAACCATTTTAGGTTTTAAGGATAAGGCGCGGTTTAATTCATCTTCATCATGCACTTCAAAAAGGCTATCCATACCCAATGCGGTGGCGGTTTCATAAAATTGTGCCGCTTCATCGTCGTTCAACGCGGCCATAATAATTAAAATAGAATCTGCGCCCATCGCCCGTGATTCATATATTTGATAGACATCCACCATGAAATCTTTTCGGAGCATTGGGATTGCCACATTATTACGAATGGCGATGAAATATTCATCATGCCCTTGAAAATATTTTTTTTCTGTTAGGACAGATAAACACGCCGCGCCATTTTCTTCATATATGCGTGCAATATTTACGGGGTCAAAATCCTCACGGATAATGCCCTTACTGGGGGACGCTTTTTTTACCTCGGTAATCAACGCCGTTTCTTTGTCTTGAAGCGCTTTTATGAAACCACGCGCAGGAGGGTGGCTTTGAGCGAGGTCTTTGATTTCGTTTAAATCCCGTAACGATTTTTTGATACCAACATCGGCGCGCTTATCATTGCAAATTTGTTTTAAAACATTACTCATGGTTACGTTGTTCCGTTCGTCATGTTGATGTAAGTGTTAAGAGTATTTTCAGCGCGCCCTTCATAAAGAGCATCAGAAGCCATTTTAACACCTTGCTTTAAGCTGTCGGCTTTACCATGGATGTTTAAAACAGCGGATGTATTGGCAATGACAATATCACGATAGGCGCTTTTTTTGCCTTCCAATAAACGCTTTAACGCGGCGGCATTTTGCGCGGCGTCATCGCCTTTTAATTGATTGGCTTGCGCCATAGGCAAGCCAAAATCATTGGGTGATATCGTTGTTTCAATAATGGTGTCTTTGCCCAAAATTGCAATATCAGTTTTATCTGTTGTCGTAATTTCATCCAGCCCATCACGCCCATGCACAACCCATGCGGACGTAGTTCCCAAATTTTGTAAGACTTCCGCCATGGGGCGCACCCATTTTTTATCATATACTCCAATAAGTTGGAATTTTGTTCCTGCTGGGTTAGCGAGGGGGCCTAGAATATTAAAGATTGTACGCGTGCCAATTTTCTTACGCGTTGGCATCACATGTTTCATTGCTTGGTGATGATTGGGCGCCATCAGAAAACAAAAATTAATTTTATTCAGCGCCTTTTCCAAAATATTTTGTGGTGCGTTTAAATTCACACCTAAAGCTTCCAGCACATCTGCGGCGCCAGATTTTGAACTGGCGGCGCGGTTACCATGTTTTGCAATCGGTACGCCGCACGCCGCACTAACAAGCGCCACGGCAGTCGAAATATTATACGTCCCAGACGCATCACCACCCGTACCGCAACAATCCAGCGCATTGGCGGGTGCATTAATCGCAGAGGCCATTTCACGCATCACCCGCGCCGCGCCTGTAATTTCAGAAACAGCTTCTCCACGTGTTGATAATTTTACCAAGAAACTCTCCAGCTCATCCTCAATGGCATCACCCGTCATGATGACACGCATAACCGCTTCCATTTCACTTTCGCTTAAAATATCACCATCAGATATTTTGGTAATTGCTTCGCTTAAATTCATATCACATCCAAAAAGTTTTGGATCATCGCATGGCCATGTTGTGTTGCAATGCTCTCTGGATGAAACTGAACAGAATGGAGCGGTTTTTCTTTATGCTGCAGACCCATAATAAGTTTATCTTCTGTCTCTGCCGTGACATCCAAACAATCAGGTAACGTGGTACGGTCGACAATTAGTGAATGATAGCGCGTTGCTTCAAACGGGGACGGCAAGTCTTTAAAAACGCTTTGTCCTTTATGATAAATATTTGATACTTTACCGTGCATCGGGGTAGGGGCGCGGATCACATCACCGCCAAAGATCTGACCCATACATTGTAAGCCTAAACATACCCCAAAAAGTGGTATGTTATTATCGGCGGCTGTTTTAATCACATCCATACAGATGCCCGCATGATCGGGGTCGCTTGGCCCTGGTGAAATTACAATACCTTCAGGGTTTAATTTGAACACTTCTTTGGTGGTGATTTGATCATTCCGATAGACTTGCGTTTCTGCTTGTAACTCTCCCAAATATTGAACGAGGTTGTAAGTAAAGCTGTCATAATTATCAATTAATATAATCATTCTTTAATTCCTATTGCCATTAATGGCATCTTCTGCAGCGGCAATGACGGCGCGGGCTTTGTTGACGCTTTCTTGATATTCGCCATCGGCGGTGCTATCGGCGACCACGCCGCCACCAGCCTGTACATAAAGCTTACCATCTTTAACCAGCGCCGTACGAAGCGCAATACACGTATCCATATCACCATTTGCATCTAAATACCCGACACATCCTGCATAAAAACTACGGCGGGTTGGTTCTAATTCATCGATAATTTCCATGGCACGGACTTTGGGTGCGCCGCTTGTTGTGCCTGCGGGAAAACCCGCAAAAAGCGCATCTATAGAATCTTTGTCCTTTTTCAATGTGCCTTCAACGTTGGACACAATATGCATGACATGGGAATAATACTCGACGGTAAATTGATCTGTGACAGTCACCGTATCAATATCTGCAACACGCCCAATATCATTCCGCCCTAAATCCAGAAGCATGAGATGCTCTGCCCGTTCTTTCGGGTCACTAAGCAAATCTTCGGATAAGGCTTTATCTTCTGCTGCGTTTTTGCCTCTTTTACGTGTGCCAGCAATGGGGCGTATCGTGACGGTGCCGCCCCGTAAGCGCACCAAGATTTCAGGGCTAGATCCCACAAGTGAAAATTCATCAAACTGAATAAAAAATAAAAACGGTGAAGGGTTTAAATGACGAAGTGAACGATAAAGCGCAAACGCCGATAGGTCAAAATCAACGGAGAAACGCTGCGATAAAACGGCCTGAAAAATCTCTCCAGCATTAATATATTCAACTGCTTTATCCACCATGCCATGAAAGGCCTGTTCGCTCATATTGCTCGAAATATCTAAAGGTGTTGAGAGTGCAGTTTTTTGTTCGCTTGTAGGAATGACTCCTTGCAGTTTTTGAAGAATATCTTCAATGCGCGCCTGCGCCGCATCATAAACTTCTTTTGGGTCCCCTATTACATCCCTTACAGGCGTCACCACACACATTCGATTCTTCACATTGTCAAAAATCACCATCATGGTGGGGCGCATCATCACGCTTTCTGGGATATTTAATTTATCTGGATTATCATCAGGGATATCTTCAACAAGGCGCACACAATCATACCCCATATAGCCAAATAATCCTGACGCCGCCATTGGGGGCAGGGAGGAATCAACATGATCAATTTTGCTATTCGATAAGGTTTGACGAAGCTCGTCCAAAGGTGCTTCGGCGCTACCGTCATATTTCCAAATAAGATCAGGATCGAAACCAATCGCAGAATAGCGTCCCAATGTTGTGCCGCCCTCAACAGATTCCAAAAGGAAGCTATATTTGGTAGAATTGCAAAGCTTTAAATAGGCCGAAACAGGGGTCTCTAAATCCGCAGAAATCCACTTCCAAATTAACTGGGATTTCTGTGCTTTAAAAGCTGTTTCAAAAACATCAAAGTCGGGCTGCACAGTCATATGGTTTAATTCGCCGCAGGTTCAGCGCCATAAACGGCCTGGAGAACACGGCTATTCACTTTGACTTTGTATTTATCACTTAGGAAATTAATGTACTGACTAAAAATTTCTTGCGGTAAGGCTTGCGCTGTTTGACTACGAATATCTTCAATTTCTTTGCTGGCTTTTGCGGTGTCAGGCAATGTAATCGCGGTAACAGATCCAATCATAAATCCATCATTAACTTCGATTTTGATCATCTCGCCTTCAGCACTCCCAAAAATCTGGCGCAGTGCGGCAGGGGTTAAAGGCGGCTTTGCTTCGTTTGAACGTGTCAGCTTCGCATAGGTTTTAATTTTCGCTTTGTTTGCTTTCGCCAGGTCTTTAAGCGGCTTCTCACTCGCTAAGGCTTCTTGTGTACGGATAAGATTAGTCAACGCTTTTTGTTCATCAATCCAACGCACCAAAAGCGTGGCGCGTACTTCATCAAAAGCGGTGTATGTTAACGGCTTTACTTCATCAATACGCACAATGATATAGGTGCCATCTTGTAGTTCAAGAATAGGGGAGGCTTCGCCCGCGTCATAATCAAACGCTGCTTCTAAAATTTGTGCTTTATCTCCTTGGAACGCCGCAAATAAATCTTTGCCTTTTGACGTTGTCCCGGCTTGATTAAAATTCTTTAAGCTTTCTGTCGTTAAACCCACTTCAGCCACAATAGGCTCAAGCGCTTCACCTGACGCTAAACGATCATCAATCATGTTGGCTGTATCCAACAAATCATCAATCAGGCGCTCTTGCAAAACATCTTCCCTGATTTGTTTTTTAACACTGTTAAAGCTTTCTGTTTCTGGTGCAATCACATCGATTAATTTAATGACATGCCACCCCAATGCACTTTGAATGGGGGTGAGGACGTCACCCTTTTTTGCGTCAAAAGCAGGGTTGGCAATATCTTCCAATAAGCCATTTTTCTTAAAATCATTTTCACCTAAATAAGCAATATCTTCCCCCGTTACACTGCGCACTGCTTTTTTAAGCAATGTACCTTTTTCAACTTTTTTGAAAATTTCTAACGCATCATTTTGTGTGTTGACAATGGCCTGTTGTAATTTACGTCTTTCAGGCTGTTGGTAGGACGTAATATTATCTTCATAGATAGAACGTAGATCTTCTTCTGTGATCTTAATTTTATCCGCCAGCATTTCTTGTTTTAGTTTTGCAATGGTCACACTGCGTGTTTCAGGCGTCGCAAATTCTGCTTTATTGGCATCGTAATATTTAAGCAGGTTTTCATCTGTCGGCTCTTTAATATCTGTGACGCTTTTATTGGTTAAAATAAATCCTTCAAAATTACGCTTCTCATTGCGAAATTGATAAAGTGCTTCTGCTTCTGCGGTTGAAATACGTGTTGCACCAGAAAACACGGCATTTCTAAAAAGCGTGTTACCCATTTCTTGACGAATTGAATCAACAAACTCGTTTTCGGAAATTCCTTGTGAACGTAAGACTTGCTGTAACGCTTCTGCTTTGCTTTGGCCTTCCTGTGCCAAGGGTGCGGCCAGTGTGGCAACCTGCTTTAATACTGTTTCATCATTGACTTGAATGCCTAAATTCAATGCTTCACGTGTTAAAATCTGATTTTGAATTTCATTTTGTAAAATCTGATCGATAAAGCCTAGCTGGTATGCTTGTCCTGTATCCATCCCTTGGCGTGATAAAACACGGCGTACAGTGCGATCAAACGCCACAGTACTGATTTCGATTCCTTTACCTTTGGCGACTAAATTGCTGGAAACACCGCCACGGAAAAATCCACCAACGTCTGTTAAGACCAGTCCTCCCGCCGCTAAGACCAATAATCCTAGTAGGAAATATTTTAATATGCCGCCTTTGGCGCCGTCTCTCATGGCTCGTAACATGCCAATTCCTCTCTTTGTAAAAATCAATCACGAATTAACACGAATTCGCAGGAATAATAAAGCTTTTACCTTAAGAATAAGGCGACTATTTCTTTTAACATTAACAAGCTGTTAACTTTTCCTTGACGTAAGCCTATTTAATATGTAAAACAATGCTATCATTTTAATAAAGCTCAGGAGAGACCAAATGAATTTATTTACAGAGAAATTGCTAGATGAAGAGAAACAAGAAGATTCTCATACAAGGCTATCAATCCTCATTGACCCGCCTCTGCCTGAAGTTCAGGTTCAAACTATTGCCTCTGGCGGTGTTTTTGCTCAAGGAACACTCTTAGACGATAATATTATTGGAACCGCGCAAGACGATATTTTGTTTGGTGATCCTGCAAAAGTTGAAATTGATACAGGCAATGGTGTTTTAAGTATCAGGCAAGGCGATGACTATATTAGTGGCGGTGCTGGTGATGACCGTATTATGGGCCGTGGTGGTGATGATGTTCTTTTTGGTGAAACTGGTAATGACCGCATTAATGGCGGCGAAGGCGATGACTATATCAGTGGCGGCGCAGGTAATGACTTCATTAAGGGCGGTGAGGGTAACGATGTTATCCTTGGTGATGATCTAGAAACAAACATTGGGATGCGCGATGGTGAAGACCAAAGCTTTGATATATCTGGAGATGATAAAATCTTTGGCCAAGATGGTGATGATGTGATTAACGGCGGTGGCGGTGATGATATGCTTTATGGTGGCCGCGATAATGACATGCTTTTCGGTGGTGCGGGCGATGACTTTATTGCCGGCGGCAGCGGTAACGATACTATTGATGGTGGTGCTGGTAATGATACGTTGATCGGTAATACTGGCAATGACACTTTTATCGGTAGTGCTGGTAGCGACACGATTAATGGTGGAAATGGTTTTGATACATTAATCTTGGATTACGGTATTGATGATGTTTTCGTTCTGACTTTTGGTGATAAAACTGTTGTGAGCGTCAAAGACAGTGATGAAAAAATCACTCTTGAAAACGTAGAACAAATTCAATTCAGTGATACTGTTTATGATATTCCTGATTTACCAGCACCGGTTCTTTCTGAAGTCATTTAATACACTCAAAATAGAGTTAAATTGAAACCCCGTGCGTTGTTTTAAACGCATGGGGTTTTTGTGTGTCCAAAGTCGGGGGGATTGATATTTAATCATAAATCCTGTTTATTCATGCCTGTTCAAAGTTTTTAAAAAGGTTTCAAAATGAAAAAATTAATTGCAGGAAATTGGAAGATGAACGGCACAATGGCGCAAGGGATTGCTCTTGCGCGTGGCATTGTTGAGGCTGTTCAGGATGATGCTAAGCTTCTTGAAAAGAATGACTTCCTTATTTGCCCGCCATATCTTCACCTCGCGCCCGTTCAAACCGAACTTTCCATGGCTGTATCACTCGGCGGGCAGGATTGCTCACCTTTCGAAAATGGTGCTTATACGGGTGATATATCCGCGGAGATGCTGCGTGATATGAACTGTGATTATGTGATTTTGGGTCATTCAGAGCGCCGCCAATATTATATGGAGAGCAATTTGATGGTTCAGCAAAAGGCCGTCATGGCACTCGAAGCGGGTTTAAAAGTCATTATCTGTGTTGGTGAAACCGAAGAACAACGCGAAGCAGGTCAGCAAAATGACATTGTAGAGCAACAGCTCGCCGGATCACTTCCCAGTGGTGGGACAGGGGATAATGTTGTTGTTGCCTATGAGCCTGTCTGGGCGATTGGAACAGGGAAGGTCGCCACAATCGGCGACATCACCGCTATGCACGGCCATATCCGTGGCTTAGCGCCCAAAGATAGCCGCATTCTCTATGGTGGTTCCGTAAAACCAGCCAATGCGGCGGAAATTTTCGCTGTAGAGAACGTCAACGGCGCGCTTATTGGCGGCGCGAGTTTGAAGGCAGAGGATTTTGTGGGGATTGCGAAGGTTTAAAAAAGCGCGTGACAAAGGCTTTATCTTATTATATGACATAATAAAAGAATAATAGAGGGCGAGTTATGGATCAAAATACTGTTTATTTACACTTTTCAGAGAAAAACAATAATCAATGGGGTGGGTAAGGTACTCAAACGTGCGAAATTGACGGCGTGACTGTTAAATTTAACCATTGGGGAATAAATTATAAGCAGGAAGGCGAGCCTGATAGTATTTTCGAAACGATGTACCGCACCGCCCCTGAAAACCCAAATACTTATCAATTAGTGGGGTGTCTCCCTCGTGAAGAGTTTTTAGTCCAAACTTGTGGCAGGTTGGGATTATAAGTAAATAAAAAACCACTCGACATCCGCTTAAACTCGATTTAAAACCTAAAGCCATGGAAAACGTCGTTCTTATTATACATTTGTTGCTCGCATTGAGCATTATTGGTCTAGTCCTCCTTCAACGCTCTGAAGGGGGCGGTCTTGGTATTGGCGGTGGTTCTGGTGGGCTGGGTTCTTTTGCCTCTGCGGGATCAACGGCGAACGCCCTGACAAAGATGACAGGATTTTGCGCGATGGCATTTTTCTGTACCAGTTTGACCTTGGCTGTTTTGGCCGGGACGCATTCAAATTCAGGAAGCCTGTTAGAAACTCTTGATAATCCTGCTGTAATAGTTGACAGCGAGGGAAAAACCAACGATAAACAACTTCCGGAAGCTAAGAGTTCCGGAAGTGATTCTTCAAACAATTCTCCCGTACCCACAGCGCCCTTATCTGAATAATCAGATATGAATTTTTGACTTTAACAAAGTCGCGTAAGGGTTTGTTTTGACACGTTTTATTTTTATTACTGGTGGTGTGGTTTCTTCATTAGGGAAGGGCCTCGGCTCCGCGGCTCTTGGTGCGTTGCTCCAATCGCGTGGCTATAAAGTCCGCTTGTGTAAACTTGATCCTTATTTAAATGTTGATCCTGGCACAATGAGTCCTTTTCAACATGGTGAGGTTTTTGTCACCGATGATGGCGCCGAAACAGACCTTGATTTAGGGCATTATGAACGCTTCACTGGCAACCCCGCTTGTCAAAATGATAACACCACAACAGGGCGTATTTATACCGAAGTGCTGCAAAAAGAACGCCGCGGCGATTATTTGGGGGCAACTGTACAGGTTATTCCCCATGTGACTGATGAAATCAAAGACTTCATTCGTGAAAAAGACGGTACAGCAGACTTTGTTTTGTGTGAAATTGGCGGCACAGTGGGGGATATTGAATCCCTACCTTTTATTGAGGCTATTCGCCAATTTGGCAATGAAATGGGGCGTGAGCGCGCTCTTTTCCTTCATGTGACGCTTTTGCCTTATATTCCTGCGGCGGGGGAGCTGAAAACGAAGCCAACGCAGCATTCTGTGAAAGAGCTTATGGGTATGGGGATTCGCCCGCGTATTCTTCTTTGCCGCGCCGATCGTGAGATTGACGAAGGGGAGTTGAAAAAAATCGCACTATTTTGCAATATTGATGATGAAAAAGTCATTCCCGCCCTTGATGCCTCCAGCATCTATGAAGTGCCGCTTACATATCACAAAGTTGGTTTGGACACGCAAGTCCTCGACGCATTTGCTATTAAAGATGCGAAAGAGCCTGATTTAGAGCCATGGCAGAAAATCGTCCGCCGTATTAAAAATCCAGAAACGGAAGTGACTATTGCCGTTGTGGGGAAATACACCAACCTGAATGATAGTTATAAATCCTTAAATGAGGCGCTGACCCATGGCGGTATCGCTAATAAAGCCAAAGTGAAGATTAAATTCATTGAAGCGACCTTATTTGATGCTTCTGATGATGACATCGCCCATGAATTGCATGGCGTGAATGGTATTCTTGTGCCTGGTGGCTTTGGGGAACGCGGTGCAGAAGGTAAAATCAAAGCGGCCAAATATGCTCGTGAAAAGAAAATACCGTATTTTGGTATTTGCCTCGGTCTGCAAATGGCTGTTTTGGAAGCCGCGCGCAACCTTGTCGGCGTTAAAAATGCGACCTCAACCGAGTTCAGTGAAGATGGGGAGCATATTATTGGTCTGATGACTGAATGGACAGATGGCAATAAAAAACAAAAACGCAGCCGTGAAGAAGATTTGGGCGGCACAATGCGCCT
>CALHAW010000003.1 GCA_937934135.1 uncultured Alphaproteobacteria bacterium | reverse complement strand
CCGTATTTGCTTTCAAATTTATCAAGCTGACCTTTTTCAGTGATCTGACCAGTTCCACCTTGCCATGCAGGGTGTGTCAGTGGATCAACGTCGAGCTTCATCACGTCACCCGGCTTGCCGTAAGTGGACATGGTTGTAAATTCTGTTCCGTCTGTCTGCACGATTTTAATTTCGTGGTAATCAGGGTGTGTATTGGCTTTCATAATTTCTTCTCCTGCGGTAAATTCTGTCATCTTTTACTCAAATCAGCCGAGGAATGCAAGTAAAATGCAGGGAAACGCTCTATCTAATTGGTGGCATTCAGATAAATTTATGCAAAAACGCACAAATTTGAAGATAAGGGGTCATGTGATCAAGGCAATCCGTGACTTTTTCGATGATCAGGGGTTTGATGAGGTGCAAACACCTGTGCTTCAGGTCTGCCCGACGATTGATACACATATTCATGCTTTTGCGACGGATTTAAAGGGGGTGGATTTGCAAGTGAGTAAGAAGCTTTATCTACAAACCAGCCCTGAATTTGATATGAAAAAATTACTGACGGCGGGGATGGCGCGGATTTATCAAATATGCCCTGTTTTTCGCAATGCAGAAGGGTCCAAACGCCATTCCCCAGAATTTACGATGATTGAATGGTATCGTGCGCAAGCGGATTACACGGATATCATGACGGATTGTGAAGGCTTATTGCAGGTTTGTGCCAAGGCAGCGGGGATCAAGGAGTATCGCTATAAACAGCATAAGTGTAATCCATTTCAGGATTTTGAGCGATTGAGCGTGATTGAGGCGTTTCAGCGCTATGCGGATATTACCCTTGTGGATTATTTAGGGGATAAAGAAAGATTTAGTAATAAAGTGAGCGCTCTAGGGCTTCATGTTGCAAAAGATGATGAATGGGATGATTTGTTCTTTCGGGTCATGGATGCGAAGATTGAACCATTTTTAGGAATGGGACGCCCCACCTTCTTGATGGATTATCCTGTTTCTATGGCGTCGCTATCGAAAAAGAAAGGGAATGATCCACGCTTTGCAGAGCGGTTTGAACTTTATGTCTGTGGGATAGAGCTGGCCAATGCGTTCTCAGAACTTACCGATGCGGTAGAGCAGCAAAGGCGTTATGATACTGATATGGCGGAAAAACAACGCCTATATGGGGAGTATTATCCGATGGATGAGGAATTTATAGCGGCCCTTAAACATGGCATGCCACCAAGCGGGGGAATTGCCCTTGGTATTGATAGGTTGGTGATGCTCGCTACAGGCGCCGAGGATATACAAAATGTCCTGTGGGCGCCTGTTAACGTTGATTAAAAGATTATGCTTTATTATTCGTTATAACCTGTATTGACCACGCCGCGTGATTGAAAGGTTAGTGAGCCTTTTTCACTGTGGTCTGTCATTGATTTTTTGCGTGCGTGGAACTTGCTTTCGCTGTCTGCGCATTTTGTACAAGGCTTTTCAGCGTGATGTTTGGCTTTTTTATCGCCGCAACCGCATGTTTTTCCTGCTTTTAAGCATTTTGTGCATGGTTTCTTCTCACCGAGTGTTTTTTCACAAATTTTTCCTTCACCGCATCCACCGCAATGGGCGAATGAAGTGGTTGTCCCGAATGAACCGAACGCGATGAACGCCATAGTCAGTGTAAATAATAGTGTTTTCATTGGAGTATCCCTTTTTTAAGTTACATGTCTGCTCTATTCGTATTGTACGCGCAGAACGTTACAAAGAAAGTGAAATTTTATAATTCCATAATTTTATTGCATAGCAGCATTGTGTTTGCTATTTATTGTATTTCGTAAAACGTATGAGGAAAGTAAAAATGAATGAATTAAGAAAGAATCTGAAGCCTGTGGCAGTTGGCGGTGCTTTTGCAAGTGCTGGACGGGTAAATGCAGGCCTTCCAAAACTTCCTGTTTTTACAAAGGATATCTTGTCAGAAATGATGGAGATCAATAAAGCTTTTTCTGAAAAAGAAACGCTTTTTGCGTATTTGAAAAGGGTTTGCGAAGAGAATAAGATTTATTTTTCTTACTTAGAATCATCAACAGGCACGCCAATAACACCAACAAGAGTTCCAGGTTTTATGGATGAAATGGGAGATATTCTTGAAAATTTTTCTGATAACGAAATAAAAATGGGGCGTTTAGAAAATCAACCAGTAGATAAGCTGCGTAAAGAATTTGATGTATTACAGAAATTAGGGGCGGTTGATCAAAAAACCCTTAATTTTATGAGTTATGCCTTGAATAGAATGGGTGCGTCTTCTTTGCCTAACACAAAAGTAACGGCTAGCTTTGATCTTTAACGATCATTTGCCGGGCAGGGATTGCGCGCGACATTTGTGGGGTAGGCGGTGATGATGTTTTTATTTTCACGCCCCTTTACCACGCGAACCTTTACCGTGCCGACTTTTTGTTCTGTCACGTAATATCCATTACGTTGTTGTTCCCAATTTAAATTATCATTCGCGGCGATCAGCTCGACTTCTTTGATGATAGTGCCTTCATCCCAATGTTTGGGAAATTCAGATTTACAGGGCTTGCCTGTGCCAAATAAATGACCGCCGCCTGTCGCGTCACCATACAAAATATGTGCGCGCCGCCCGGGGGAGATTGCAGAAGCTTTGTTAAAGTCATCTGCGGCACGGGCCTGTGTGCTGGATGATGAGTCTGCGGGTGAGGGAGTAGCGACTTCCGCTGTTTGATCCTCTTCAACAAAGACATTGACGACATTTGAGACATCATTTTCAGAGACTGTGATACCAGCCCAGCCGAGCAAAGTCACAATCGCCAGAACGATTAAGCCTTTTTTACCTTTAAGGGCGCCTAACTTGGCTAACATTATGCGGCCTGTGATTGCGCGTTTGCCATAGAGGCGTTGAAGATTTTTTTGATTGCTGCATCAAGAGCGGCGTTAAATTCTTCTTCGCTTTGGTTAAAGTTTAAATTTTGACTTAAAGCACGAGAGAAGCTGGCGATCATACCGTCATTTTGGGATAAGCGCGTACAGGCTTCGTCTTCGTCATAACCACCAGAAAGCGCAACAACACGCACCACATTTTTGTGTGCGATAAGCTCCGCAAAGAAATTACTTTCTTCAGGCAAGGTAAGCTTCAGCATAACTTTTTGATCATCATTAAGCGCATCAAGGTTGCGTAAAATTTCAGACCTCATGAGGGTTTCACACTCGGCTTTATCGGTATTGGAAATTGTCACCTCAGGCTCGATAATAGGAACAAGGCCGTGGGCTAAGATTTGTTTACCAATTCCAAATTGTTGATCAACGATAGCCTTGATCCCAGAAGGAGAGGCTTTGTTAATTACAGAACGCATTTTGGTGCCAAAAATACCTTTGCTGACGGCTTTTTCAAGAAGTGCATCAAGATTAGGCATAGGCTTCATCATTTGAACGCCATCGGCTTCATCAGCAAGGCCTTTATCTACTTTTAGGAAAGGGACAACTTGGAGGTCTTCCCAAAGATAGGTCGCAGTAGGTTTTCCTTCAACGTCGCTATCCATTGTTTTTTCAAATAAAATAGCACCAAGGATATGCTCACCCGTGAAGGCAGGGGATGTAATGATACGTGAACGCATGGCATGCACCGCGGCATACATTTCATCTTCACCGTTATAGGCGCTTTCTTCGACACCGTAATTGGCGAGCGCCTTTGGCGTTGAGCCACCAGACTGATCAAGGGCGGCAATAAAGCCAGCGTCATTTGTTACTTTGTTGAGTTGTTCTTGGTTCATTTTATTGTCCTTCTTATCCGTAAATTATGCCGCTTTTGATTTGCTGGTGGCGTAACCGACTTCATGCATTTTAACGGCGGTATCAAGCATACGGTTTGAAAAACCCCATTCATTGTCATACCAGCTCATGACGCGTACAAGATTACCGTTGATTACTTTGGTTTCATTCACCGCGAAGATGGATGAAAGCGGGTTGTGGTTAAAGTCACCAGAAACGAGGGGTTCATCATAAGTTCCTAAAACACCATCTAAGTCACCACCAGAGGCCGCCAAGATTGCGTTGTTTACTTCTTCAACCGTTGTGTCTTTTGATGTTGTAAATTTGAAATCAACCACAGAAACATTTGGTGTTGGCACGCGCATTGAAACGCCATCCAATTTACCGTTTAATTCTGGAAGTACTTTACCAACGGCCTTTGCTGCGCCAGTGGAAGTAGGAATCATATTACAAGCACCGGCACGGGCGCGGTGAAGGTCGCTATGCGCTGTATCAACAATGCGTTGATCGCCAGTGTAAGAATGGATTGTTGTCATGAAACCGCTTTCAATGCCAATGGCATCGTTCAGTGCTTTTGCAACAGGCGCTAAACAGTTTGTTGTACAAGAAGCATTTGAAACAACTGCGTGTTCGGCTGTTATATTATCAGAATTTACGCCGTAAACAGTCATAATATCTGCATCGCTGCTTGGTGCTGAAATCAATACTTTTTTTGCACCAGCTTGAATATGCATTGCGGCTTTATCACGCGCTGTAAAAATACCTGTACATTCGAACACAATATCAATGTTCTTTTCACCCCAAGGCAGTTGTGTTGGATCACGTTCCTGACAAACATCAACATGTTTACCGTCAATGATGATGGTGTCTTCGTCAATGCGTTCAACGTTAAACGGGAAAGTGCCGTGTACCGTGTCATATTTTAAAAGATGTTTGTTGGTTGCAAGAGGGGCAAGGTCGTTAATGGCGACAAGCTCCACATCTGTTCTGCCTGATTCATAAAGGGCGCGGCAGACATTTCTTCCGATGCGTCCAAATCCGTTAATTGCTACACGTACTGTCATTTTCTTTTCTCCTATTTATAAAATTAGTTTTTATTAAGTTTATTATTTACGGCCTCAATAATCGCGTCGGCGGTAATGCCAAAATGTTTAAAAAGTTCTTCTGCGGGAGCGGAGGCGCCGAAGCTATCCATTCCGATGAAAGTAGAATGGCCACCAATCATACGATCCCAGCTTTGGCGTATGCCTGCTTCGATTCCAATTTTGATTGAGTCGTTACATAAAAGTGATTGGATATATTCACCATCTTGTTCCCAGAAAAGATCCATACAGGGTACAGAAACAACACGTACGCCCTCTCCAAGCTGTTCTGCGGCTTCCATCGCCAAATGAACTTCTGATCCAGAAGCAAACAGGGTCACTTCAGGGTCATCGCCTTCGCAATCTTCAAGGATATAAGCGCCCAAGGATGATTTATTGACGGGATCGTCTTCACGTAATGTCGGGATTCCTTGGCGGGTGAGTGCCATGACAGATGGGGCGTTCTTGCTCTTAATCGCAAGTTCCCAGCATTCTGCTGTTTCGATACCGTCACACGGGCGGTAGACGTAACAGTTTGGAATAGCGCGAAGGGCAGAGACATGTTCAACGGGTTGATGGGTTGGGCCATCTTCCCCAAGACCGATTGAATCGTGCGTCATGACGTGGATAACGCGTTGCTCCATAAGGGCGGCAAGGCGAATGGCGGGGCGGGAATAATCCGCAAATTGTAGGAATGTTCCTGCATAAGGAATGATACCGCCATGAAGCGCCATGCCGTTCATAATCGCCGCCATGCCATGTTCACGAACACCATAATTGACGTAGTTGCCATCATAATTACCTGCGCTGATGAATTTGGAGGCAGAGACCTTTGTGTTGTTTGACCCCGTTAAGTCCGCAGATCCACCAATCATCATATTAATAGCAGGCAGGAGTTTTTCAAGGCACGCGCCAGAGGTCTGGCGGGTGGCTTTGTTTGGTCTTTCATCAGCAAATGTTTTTTTCAAATCGGCTGTAATTGCCTCAAGCTTTGAGATGTTAATATCATAAGATGGTGCATCTGTGGGGGCGTCTGTGCCGAGGGAACGCCACATGTTTAAAATATCATCAGGAATTTCAAAAGGGGCGTGCGACCAGCCTAATGCCTGACGCGTTGCAGCAATTTCATCATCGCCGGTAATGGCGCCATGTGCTTTTGGTTGGCTCTCAAAGTTTGGCGCGCCGTAGCCGATTTTTGTTTTACAAGCAATTAAGCTAGGCTTATCACTTGCCTGAGCGTTTTCAATCGCTTGTGCAATGGCGTCATGATTGTGACCGTCAATTTCTTGAATATCCCAGCCATAGGCCTTAAAGCGTTCTTGAACATTTTCAGTAAAAGCAAGATCAATCGTACCATCAATCGTCACATTATTATCATCATAGAAAGCAATGATTTTATTGAGTTTTAAGTGACCAGCGAGAGAGCATGCTTCGTGCGACACGCCTTCCATGAGGCAACCATCACCCGTGAATACATAAGTAAAATGATCACAGTCATCGCCGTATTTTTCATTCAGCACACGTTCCGCAATGGCAAAGCCGACAGAATTAGAGATACCCTGACCGAGCGGTCCTGTCGTTGTTTCAATGCCAGCGTCAAAGTCCACTTCGGGGTGGCCGGGTGTATGGGAGCCGAGTTGACGGAAATTCTTGATTTCATCAAGCGTGATCTTCGCATTACCCGTTAAATAAGCGATGGAATAAGGAAGCATTGAGCCATGGCCATTAGAAACGATCAAGCGATCACGATTAGCCCAAGTGGGGTTTTTAGGATCAAAGCGAAGATATTTGGAATAAAGCACGGTGGCAATATCCGCCATCCCCATTGGCATACCCGTATGACCAGAATTGGCGTTTTTGATTGCATCCATAGAGAGCATACGAATGGCGTTCGCCATCAGTTTAAAGTCAAGTTGAACGTCAGAGTGTGGGGCTTTGGCTGCTTGTGCTTGCGACATAAAATTTCCTATTAATAAAAATGAGCTTTAACATGCAACGGGAACGCGCCGTGGTCAACGGTCAATAGCGTTTTCTTATCCACATATTGTGTAAAAAAGATACGTGAATGCCCAAGGAATGATTGACGGCATGCCATGGCTGTCCATAATGCAGTTAAATCAAAAACATGCGAGGACACTGTGACAAACGCCATTAAATCATCCATTTCAAAATTGGATCATAAAATCAGCCGTCTAGAGATGGCGGTTCAAGAAGCGGAAAAGCGCTCTCTTGCTGTACCAAAAACGGCAACAGCATCAGATTTATTTTCTACAACACCCCAAAATGACGAAGATACCAAAGCCTTGGCCAGCCGTTTAGATGGTGCCATTGCAAAGGTTGAGGCGCTCTTAAAAGAAGGAACACCAAATCATGGCTGAAGTTGATATTCGAATTAATGGAAAGCAATTTAGCATTGCCTGTGATGACGGTCAGGAGCAACGCGTTGTTGATTTAGCGCATTTTGTTGATGGTCGTGTTAAAGACATGGCCGCCGCAGGCGCAGGGACAAATGAATCACATTTGTTGGTTTTAACATCGATTGTGATGGCGGATGAATTGTTTAACGCGCAAGACGCAGCCGCAAGCGGTGGGCAACAGCCTGCTCCAACTATGCCAGCCAATGCCATTCAAATCACCCGTGATGATGAAACGGCGATTATAAATGCGATGGATCAAATTGCCGAACGTGTTGAGACATTGACAGGAAATTTAGCAAAAGCAGGTTAATAGAGAGAACCGTCAAGCGGGCAAGCAGGAAGAGGCGTTTATTATTTATATAATAACGCTTTGGCTTGTGTTTTCAGGGTGAAATCATATATAACATTATCAGCTGCGGGGCAGGTGACCCTTCAATATTCTTGAGACCGATGTTTTTTCATCAGGGATCCGCCTCTGTCCAGACCGTGGTTTGGTTATTGTAGAGCCCACCTTATTTTTAGGGTTTCATGATGAATAATGAAAAAAAGGCACGGCTTCCGCGGCGTTTTTATTAATTTAAGAGGCTTAGGCGCGTAAACGCGCTACACCTGTCAAAACAATTATCGAATGAATGACATTTTAAAAAACGAAAAAGACAATTACCGAGCGCATGCGAAGTTACATCGGGATCAATTAGAGCGCGATGAAGATTGTTTTGAAAGCGTTATCAGTATTTTCCTCGATTTTTTTAAGCCTAAAAAAGAACAAGTTATTTCTGCCTATTGGCCGCTAGGGAAAGAATTTGAAACACGATTTCTTCTTGATGAGTTAGTGAAGCGGGGCTTTATCTGTGCCTTACCCCGCGTTCAAAAGGATAAACGCATCCTTGAATTTGTGAAATGGGATCATAACACCCCCATGGTTAAGGGGGAATTTGGCATTGAAGAGCCAGAAAATGAAGTAATTACGCCTGACATCGTTATTGCGCCGCTTCTTGCCTTTGATCAAAAGGGTTATCGTTTGGGATATGGCAAGGGGCATTATGATTCAACAATCACCGCCTTGCGCGAAAAAAAGGCCATTACTTATATCGGCATTGGATATGCGGAGCAGGCCGTGCTATTTAAGCTGCCACGGGAGGCGCATGATATTCCGCTTGATTATATGCTGACGCCCGATGGCGTAATAGATTTTGAGAGAGGGTAGCGTCCTCGCGCTTATGCGTTTGACGGCTTTGTAAGAAATGAAAATTTTATTTGTTGGTGATATTATTGGACGCAGTGGGCGCGATGCGCTGCAAAAGCATCTGCCGGATCTGAAGGCAAAATTAAATCCTGACGTGATTATTGTAAATGTTGATAACGCCGCCAGCCTGCGCGGTGTCACACAAAAGATCGCCAAAGAAATCTTATCCTGGGGGGTCGATTTTTTAACAGGAGGCGATCATATCTGGGATCAGCGCGAGATGGTTTGCGGTGTTGAAAATATTCCTGAATTGCTACGTCCTGCTAACCTACCAGAAGGAACACCCGGTAAGGGTATGACATTCAAGATGATTGGAAATGATAAAATCACGATCATTCATTTGGGCGGCACGGTGTTTATGGGTGAGAAGTTTGATAATCCGTTTGATTATATCAATGGTGTTATCGAAGAGCATAAAATTTCAAAAAATCATCATGTCTTTATTGATTTTCATACTGAAGCAACCTCCGAAAAAATGGCGATGGCACAATATCTGGATGGCCGGGTTTCTGCGGTTATTGGCTCACATACGCATTTACCAACCGCAGATTGTCAGATTTTTGATAACGGCACTGCGTTTCAGGCCGATGCAGGGATGACGGGCGATTATAATACGGTAATTGGGGCGAATAAGACTGAAGCGATTGATCATTTCTTGCGTAAAGTGCCGCATGAACATTTTAAACCAACAGAAGACGAAGCCACCTTATGCGGCACATTAATAGAAACTGATGATAATACCGGTCGTGCCAAAAATATTGCACCCGTGCGCGTTGGTGGTAGACTATCGCAAGCATTACCTGATTTTTAATTTTACAAAGGAGGTCATCGTAGCGGGTTTACCCGCCTGAGATGAAATAAAAAATGGCTGGTCATTCCAAATGGGCAAATATTCAACATAGAAAAGGCAAGCAGGATAAGCTTCGCGCGAAGGCATTTACCAAGGTTGGGCGGGAGATTATTGTTGCGGCAAAATTGGGTGGCGGTGACCCAGAAATGAATCCCCGTTTAAGGCTGGCGATTTCAAAGGCCAAAGCCGTGAATATGCCCAATGACCGCATTAAAAAAGCGATTGATACGGGCGCAGGAAATTCTGATCAAACCAATTATGAAGAAGTGCGTTATGAGGGGTATGGCCCAGGCGGTGTGGCAATCGTAGTGGATGCGTTGACGGATAACCGCAATAGGACTTTCGCGGAAGTGCGTACAGCCTTTACCAAGCATGGTGGCACATTGGGGGAGACGGGATCCGTTGGGTTTATGTTTGATCGTGTGGGTATGGTTTTATACCCCGCAGATAAAGCAAGCGCCGATGATATGTTTGAGGCCGCCGTTGAGGCAGGGGCAGAAAATTGTGAAAGTGATGCAGAATTTCATAATATCACCACATCACAGGATGATTTAGCCGCTGTCCGTGATGCGCTTGAGGGAAAATATGGCGAAGCGGAAAAAGCTGAGCTGATGTGGAATCCAAACACGATGAGTGAATTGGATGAAGATAAAGCGCGCAGTGTCATGGGGCTTGTTGATGCGCTCGAAGATGATGATGACGTACAAACCGTGACAACCAACATGGAAGTTGATGACGCCGTGATGGAAAAATTGATGGGCGAGGGTTAGTTTCCTTTAAATAAAACTATCGAATGTTCTTGTTTTGTGCTTTAATTGATTCATGAGAATACTCGGCATAGATCCAGGCTTACAGAAAACGGGATGGGGCATTATTGAATCCGAAGGGCATCATTTGTCCTTTGTGGCGTCTGGTCTTGTCAAAACGACTAAGGGGTTGACGCTTCCTGATCGCTTGGCCGAAATTGATAAAGGAATCAACGCTGTATTGGAGCAATTTAAACCAGAAACCACGGCGATTGAAGAAACTTTTGTGAATGTGAATGCCGCCAGCTCGCTCAAATTAGGTGCCGCGCGAGGTGTGGCGATGGTGGTGCCGGCGCGTATGGGGCTGTTTGTCGGCGAATATCCTGCGAATCTTGTAAAAAAATCTGTTGTCGGGGCGGGCAAGGCGGGCAAGGACCAAGTGGGAATGATGATCCGCACATTGCTTCCTGCCTGTGGAGAGATTAGTGAAGATGAGGCCGATGCCCTTGCCGTGGCGATATGTCACGCGCATCATGCGACGTCACAACAATTAATGGGTGGTAAAATGGTAGGTGCGGCGCGATGATAGAGGGGCAGTCATGATTGGTAAATTGACAGGAATATTAGACACGTCGTCTTTGAACTCTATTTTATTGGATGTTCAGGGGGTGGGGTATTTAGTGAATTGCTCGCCGCGTACTTTGGCACGATGCGGGGCGAAGGGGGAGGCGTTGTCGCTTTATATTGATACGAATGTTCGTGAGGACGCAATTACGCTTTATGGGTTTATTGATGAAGCGGAGCAGCAATGGTTCCGCCTGCTTCATTCTGTTCAAGGGGTTGGGCCAAAAGCGGCGATGGCGATATTAGGCGTTTGCCCGCCAGATAAATTAGCGTTTGCGATTGCGGCGGGAGATAAACCCGCCATTACACAGGCTGATGGTGTTGGGCCAAAACTGGCAACCCGTATTTTAACAGAGCTTAAAGATAAGGCAGGCAAAATTGATTTAGCAGCCAAGCCAGCAGGAGTTCCCATCGCGGTTGTTTCTAACGAGAATACAGGCGGCGTTGATCAAGATGCGGTGTCCGCGTTGGTTAATTTAGGTTACCAACGCACGGACGCCTATGCGGCGGTGATGCAGGTGAAGCAAGCAAATGATAACAATGACCTTTCGGTTGGTGAGATGATTAAGCTGGCGCTAAAGGAGCTTAGTCTATGAGCCATGAAGCCCTGAATGAGGCCTTAAGTGCCGCGCCGCTAGAGATGGAGCAAGTAGAAGAAAATCCGCTACGCCCCTTACAGCTTTCTGATTTTATTGGACAGCCTGCGTTGCGGGAGAATTTACAGGTTTATATTGATGCGGCGAAATCGCGCGGTGAAGCGATGGATCATGTTTTGCTTTTTGGTCCGCCGGGGCTGGGTAAAACAACATTGGCGCAGATCATTTCGAAAGAAATGGGAGTTGGTTTTCGGGCAACCTCTGGCCCTGTGATTAGTAAAGCCGGGGACTTAGCGGCAATTTTAACGAATTTACAGCCTCACGATGTGTTGTTTATTGATGAAATTCATAGATTAAACAGTGCCGTAGAAGAAATTCTTTATCCTGCCATGGAAGATAAAAAGCTGGATTTAATTATCGGGGAGGGGCCTGCCGCGCGCTCGGTTCAAATTGATTTACCGCCTTTTACATTGATTGGCGCGACCACGCGCAGTGGTCTTTTGACCAACCCATTGCGCGACCGTTTTGGGATTCCATTACGTTTAGAATTTTATGATGAAGAAGAATTGACTTTAATCGTCAAGCGCTCTGGTAAGATTATGGGCATGGCACTTACTGATGATGGTGCAACAGAAATCGCCAAACGCTCACGCGGAACACCGCGTATTGCCGGCAGATTAACCCGCCGTGTTAGAGATTTTGCCGAAGTGGGAAAAGCCAAGCAGATTGATAAATCATTGGCCGATATGGCGATGCAGAAAATGGATGTCGACGCACAAGGGTTAGACACTATGGATAGGCGTTATATGAAATGCATTGTGGAAAATTATGGTGGCGGCCCTGTTGGCGTTGAAACCATTGCGGCCGTTTTATCAGAGCAACGTGATGTTGTGGAGGATGTGATTGAACCGTATTTGGTGCAGCAAGGCTTCATTCAACGTACTCCGCGCGGCAGATGTATGAGCGAGAAGGGTTATCATTATCTGGGTTTAAAGCCCGCTACTCCGCCACAAGATATTCTTTTTGATGAGTAGCGCTATATGTATCTTTTAATTGCGCAGGCCATTGGCATGGTGGCGAGCTTTTTTATTGTTCTGTCATTTGGTCAGAAAGTTGATAATCGCTTTAAAGGCTTTTTGATGATCGGAAATGTTTTATTTGCTGTGCATTATTTTATGTTGGGCGGATATGCGGGCATGGTCACCAATCTTTTAAATTTTCTTCGTGTGGGGTCATCCATAAAATTTCATAAGTCAAAGAAGATTATGTGGGTGTTTCTGGGTGCTTATTTATTTTCAGCCTTGTTTGTGGTGAAAGAGCCAACGGATCTTCTTCCTATTTTTGCGTCCCTGATTGGGACATATTCGATGTTTATGTTATCAGGTATAAAAATGCGAGTTGTGGGGCTTTTTGCCTCAGCCAGTTGGCTGGGTTATGGCATCCTTTATAAATCGATTGGCGGTATGATCACAGATAGTGTGTCGATTGCGTTGACGATCCGCACTATTTTCAAAATGAAAAAAGAACAGGATTCAAAGTAAGGACGTTATCTTCAAGTCGATTGGGGGTATTATGACGGAATGCTTTGTTATGAGCGTGAATTGCATTACGATTTAGCGGTTATTTAAAGACAAGAAGAAAGCGGACACGCCCCGTCATGACACATTCTAAAACTCATCAAGCTGATTATCGTGTTTATTATGAAGATACGGATGCTGGCGGCATTATGTACCATGGTAATTTCATTAATTTTTGTGAGCGGGGGCGCTCTGAATTGTTACGCGATATTGGTATTCCGGCGTCTGAAGTATTGGCAAAGACGGGTGTTGGCTTTGTTGTTAGGCATTTGGACGCGGATTATAAAGCGATGGCGCGCCTTGATGATTTATTGAGTGTGATGACGAGTGTTAAGGCGATGAAGAACAGTTCATTCCAAATGACGCAAGAAATTACTTTAGACAAAGAAGACCAAAATATCGCCGCATTTAAGATGGATGTTACGGTTGTCTGTATTGATAAAGCAGGAAAGCCCACGCGCATCCCTGAGGAATTAAGAGAAAAATTTAAGGAATATATGAATGGCCAGTAACATTGAAACAACTGATTTAGGGGGCATTGCCCATGATTTAAGCATGTGGGGGCTGTTTATACAGTCTGACATTATTGTGAAGATTGTGATGATTATGTTGGTAGTCGCATCAGTATGGTGTTGGGCCATTATTTTTGAAAAGCGTTCGACGCTGACGAAGATATTGCGCCGTGCAAAGAAATTTGATGATGCATTCTGGTCGGGAGAACCGCTTGATAAGCTCTATCAACGCATTAAGAAAAGCCCACACGACCCTCTTTTAAAAACATTTTCTGCCGGTATGGAAGAATGGGAAAGTACGGTGCAAGGCGGCATGCCTGACCGTGAGGAATTACAGGCGAGTTTACGTCAACGGGTAGAACGCGCGATGAATGTGACCATTATGCGGGAAATGAATAAATTAGAACGCGGCATGACGTTTCTGGCGACTGTTGGATCGACTGCGCCGTTTATTGGTTTGTTCGGGACGGTATGGGGAATTATGAATAGTTTTACTGCGATTGCGCAGACAAATAATACATCCTTGGCTGTTGTTGCGCCTGGTATTGCAGAGGCGTTATTTGCGACCGCGCTTGGCCTTGTTGCGGCGATCCCTGCGGTTATTGCCTATAATGGGTACAGCAACCGTTTGGGGCGCTATGCGGGGCAATTAGATGCATTTGTGACAGAATTTACAGCAATTTTATCCCGCCATCTTGAGGCGCAGGATAATAAAGGAAAACGGAAAATCTAAATGGGTATGAATGTAGGACAAGGTGGAGCGGGGGGATCACGCGGGCGGGGTTATCGCCCGATGGCGGAAATTAACGTGACACCGTTTGTTGATGTGATGATGGTTTTGCTTGTGGTCTTTATGGTGGCCGCGCCGTTATTAACCGTGGGTGTACCGATTGACTTACCTGATAGTGAAGCCAAAGCGATCACGCAAGAGGATAACAAGCCGCTTGAAGTTACACTTGATAAAAAAGGCCAGCTATTTATTGGAGAAGAAAATGTTAAACGAAGTAGGCTTATTGCGCTGTTAAGCTCTATGACGAATAATGATCCTGATAGAATTATTTATATTCGCGCGGATTCTGCGCTTGATTATGGTCAAGTGATGAAAACCCTTGGGGCTATTAATGGGGCAGGCTTTCGAAAAGTGGCGCTTATTACAAATAGCTCCACAAAAACGCCATAAAAGACGGGCATAACACCCTATGTCATCAATTTTTTGGACAGAACAGAATAAACTACCCAAAAGCATGAAGGTCGCGCTTATCGGCTCTGCTTTGTTTCATATTGTTTTGGCGATAGCGGGAACGGTTGGCTTGCCATTTATTCAAAAGCCAATCGATATTCCGCCACCGCCCATTACCGTAGATATTTTGGATATTGCGGATTTAGCCACGACGAATAAACCGCCATCGCCCAAAAAATTAAAGCCGATCAAAGACGAGCCAAAGATAGAACCAAAATTACAAGCGCCACCAAAGGTGGAGGCAAAAGCACCACCCAAAGTAGACCCTGTTAAAAAACCGCCTGAACCAAAAAAAGAAACGGTAAAACCAAAAACACCACCACCGCCCGCTGCCAAGGTTGAAAAGCCAAAACCACCCGAACCGAAAAAGGAAGAGCCAAAGAAAGAGGAGGCCATTCAACCTGAAGATTCATTAGCGTCTTTATTGCGAAATTTACAAGAGAGCGAACCCGTTACGGCAGAAAATTCCCCTGATGCTTCTTTAGCGCCAACAATGACGGCGCATGAGTTAAGTGCGTTGAGCAATCAGTTGATTAGTTGCTGGCAAATCCCGATTGGGGCAAAGAATATCCAAAATATGGTGGTGAATGTACGGATATGGCCCAATGCGGACCGCACCGTACGCAAGGTAGATATCGCAAATGAAGGGTGGCTCAATAGTGATCCAGCCTTTCGCGCATTAGCAGAAAGCGCGCGCCGTGCGGTGCAAGACCCACGATGCAGCCCGCTTGAATTGCCGATGGATAAGTACGAAGTTTGGAAAGATAAATATATCGAAGTACCCTTCGACCCCAGTAAAGTCTTATAGGTAAAGGAAATATCATGAAAAAATTATTTATACTCTTGGCTGTTGTTATTCTATTGCCCTTAAACGTGCAGGCACAGATACAAGCGCCCGCAGTGACATCAGGTTCGGCGCAGTCAGTTCCTATTGCAATTAGTAAGTTTCATGCGGAACGGGCAGAGTTTAATGATTTTGCGCGCGACATTCCTGCAATCATTGCACAAAACCTTGAAAATTCTGGTTTGTTTAAACCTCTTAACCCAAATAGTTTTATTCAGTCCCCTAATTCCATTGCAACAGATAGCCCACGTTTTGCCGAATGGCGGGCGATTAATGCGCAGGCGCTTGTCAGTGGAAATGTGACACAAACACCAGATGGGCGCACCCGTGTTGAATTTAGGTTATGGGATGTGTTCTCACAAAAGCAGTTAACGGGCATGGCATACATGACCACACCAAAAAACTGGCGCCGTATTGCGCATATTATTTCAGATGAAGTGTATAAACGCATTACAGGAGAAAGCGGATATTTTGATACGCGCATTGTGTATATTGCCGAAAGCGGTACGGCGACCAACCGCCGTAAACGCCTTGCGATTATGGATCAAGACGGCGCGAATATTAGATACTTAACGCAAGGGAATGAATTGGTTCTGACGCCCCGTTTTTCACCAACGGCGCAGGAAATCACCTATATGTCCTATAAGGGTGGATCACCTAAAGTCTATCTATATAATATTGATACAGGACGGCAGGAGTTATTGGGTAAGTTCCCCGGTATGACGTTCGCGCCCCGTTTTGCCCCTAGTGGTAATAAGGTTATTATGAGCCTATCAAAGAATGGAAATAGTGATATTCACGAGCTTGATTTACGCACGCGCCGTTCTAAACAGCTGACATCCCATGGGGCGATTGATACTGCGCCGTCATATTCCCCCGACAGCAAGCGTATTGTGTTTGAATCAGACCGCGGCGGCAGCCAACAGCTTTATACAATGAACGCTGATGGCGGCGGGGTACAGCGCATTACATTCGGTAAGGGTCGCTATGCGAACCCTGTCTGGTCACCGCGCGGCGATTTGATTGCCTTTACCAAAATGTTGAGCGGGCAATTTTATATTGGCGTTGTGCGCCCTGATGGATCAGGAGAGCGTCTGATTACCAAAGCCTTTCATGTTGAAGGCCCCAGTTGGTCCCCCAATGGCCGTGTGCTGACATATTTCAAAGAAAGAAAAACACAAGGCGGACGCGACCGTGCGTCTAATATTTATACCATCGATATTACGGGATATAATGAAAAACGCGTTGCCGCGCCCACTGGTGCTTCTGATCCAGCATGGAGTCCGCTTAATCCTTAGCCGTCAATTTTGATTCATGAATCTTAGCATCTTTATTTACGCAACTATTATTTTATTTAGCATGAGCATAGCGCCCATGTTTATGAAGAGTATTTCGTCACATCTATCTGATGTACAAGTTTTGTTTTGCACTTCTCTTGCTATCTTGTTGTTATCGGGGACTATTCTCGTTGCACGGAACGAGTTGCTAGGCACTGTATCTGTCATTCTTGAGAATAAATATTTGGGAATTTTTGTATTATTGGTTGCATTTTTTATGTTGGTTGATACATGGGCGTATGTTCGTGCCTTACAGGCGGGGGCAGATGTTGGTGTATTATTAGGGTATGTCCGCGCAGGTGGAACTGTTTTTACGGCAATACTGGGTGTTTATTTTTTAGGAGAAAAAGTGAACCCAATACAGTGGGCGGGTATTGCGCTCTGTGTTGTGGGGATTTTTCTTATTTTAGTTTTTAAGTCTGGCGAAGTGACGTGATGACTTGTTTATAGACATCGCGTTTGAAGGGGACGATTAAGTCGAGCGTTTCTTCTATTTTGACCCATTGCCATTTTGAAAATTCTGGGCGCTCATCCGCATCCAAGATAATGTCTGTGTCTTTGCCTTCAAATTGCATGGCAACCCATGTTTGCTCTTGTCCAGCATATTTACCATTCCAGAGTGTATCTTTGAGAGGGGCGGGTAAATCATATTTAATAGTATCGGGCAATATGGTTAGAAGGCGGGCGTTATTTGTGCCTATTTCTTCTTTCAATTCACGTAAGGCAGCGATTTTTATATTTTCACCTTGATCAATACCCCCTTGTGGCATTTGCCATGCGCCAGGTGTGTCTATGCGTTCACCAACGAAGACTTTACCGTCTTTGTTAAATAAGGCGATACCAACGCAAGGGCGGTAGGGACGATTATTTAAAGTGTTTTTAGCCATCATCTTTAACCAAGGCCGAGGCAGGAACAATATTGAAATCTCGCGCAGCAACAGAGTCTAAAAATTTATTAAGCGTTTTAAGGCTTGAGGGGTAGGGACGTAACATGACAGTCGCACCGCCAGTGCTTTTACTATATTCCAGCGCTTGACGGAGGCGTTGATTAAGGGCGAGGGGGCTTAGATCTTCGTCTAACCAGAAATTATTTTGGCCATATGGGCGGCCATTGCGTTCGGCTAATTGACCAACAAAATTAATGGATTGGTTATTGCTATCGATGATAGAGAGGCCACGGTCAAAAATTTCTTTAAAGATGGGGTTTGTCCGTGCATCTTCACTGCGGAATATATGATCTTTTTCTGTGATAAACCCAACATAACCCGCCGCCTTACCCATCACAGTATTGAGCCGTGCCTGATTTTGGCGGATATTTGCCGCATTTAAAATGGCAAGAGGGCCAGGATCTTGTAGGGGGAAGTCTTTTGTTTGAAGGGGCAATGACAGCCATGTTTCATGTCCCGCCTGACGGGCCTGCATCATTAATTTTTTAACAGTGATGCCGTAAGGGGAAAAAGCCAACGTTACATTATCTGGTATATCGTTAATGAGGGTATTGGTTTGTTTGTTATTAATGCCCAGCCCCGTAACAATGAAAGCAATGGAGGGTTTGTTTTGATTGACGGTTGTTGGTTTTTTATAGGCCTGAAATGCCGTCATACCATTTTCTTTATTGATACGAGGCAATAAGCCAAAATCTGTGTTTTGGAACAAGCCCGTAAAAGGCGCGATTTGTGTATCGCTTGCGGTTTGCTCTGTTTCATCAGTTTTTTGTTTTATTGGCGTTGAGTTAGCAGTAGGCGTGGTTTCGTCCGTTGGGGCGCTTACCACGGGCTGCATCCGCAATACGGGTTGGGCATCCTCGATATTAACGCTTGTTTCTTTATTGACGAGGGCGGTTTTGGTAGGGAGTTTGGCTTCCATATTAGCAGCAGTTTTTTCTGCATTAAAATATAAATAGGCCATGAAAGCGCAAAGGAAGACAAGCCCCAGAATAAGAGCAATGAAGAAAGACGTAAAAGAAAACGGTATGGCAGATTTTTTGCTTTTTATTTTAGGTTCTTTAGATTTAGAACTTTTCGCTTTTTTTACCTTGGGCGTTTTCTCTTTTTTGGGTGTTTTTTCCTTCTTAAGTTTAGGTTTTTTCTTCACGTCACTTGTTTCCGCGGCCTGTTCAGATAGGCCGCGTTTTTCAATTTCTTCGGTGAGTTGAGATTTAAAGTTGCTCATTTTTGAGCCTGTTGCACCTGTTCCCCGTACAAAATAATACCGCGTAACAGATCAATCGCACGAATAAGTTGATAATCTTGAGGCTTGTCGTCTTCTGCCTCTTCTTTATCTTTTAAAGCATCCAGTTTTTTCTTTGATTTATTACTTTCTTTATCTTTGTCTTCGTTTTTAAGGGCGCCGCGTAAGTCACCTTCACGTGTTCTACTACGTCCGCCAAGTTCTTCTAACGTAGCTGGCTTCACTTCAATATCGGGCGTAATGCCTTCAGACTGAATAGAGCGACCAGAAGGCGTGTAATAACGCGCCGTTGTTAAACGCATTGCGCCATGGCCAGGAAGAGGAACGATTGTTTGGACAGAACCTTTGCCAAAGGATTGTTCACCCAAGATAATGGCGCGGTTATGATCCTGAAGCGCGCCTGCAACAATTTCAGAAGCAGAAGCAGAACCACCATTAATCAAAACAACCATTGGTTTACCATTTAGATAATCCCCTTTTGTTGCGTTATCACGTTTTGTGTCTTTTTCATTTCTGCCACGGGTAGAAACAATTTCTCCCTTATCAAGAAAGGCATCAGAAACGGCAATCGCCTGATCCAAAAGGCCGCCTGGATTGTTACGTAGATCCAGAACATACCCGATTAATTTGTCATCACTTTCTTTTTGAATATTTTCAATGGCTTTTTTCAAACCTGGCATGGTGTTTTGGTTAAATGTTGTAATACGCAAATACCCAATATCATCTTCTTCAACACGGCTTTTAACAGATTGGATTTTGATGATGTCCCGCACGATTTCAATATCCATGGCCTCGTCCGCGCCTTCACGGATAACAGTGATTGTAATAGGAACGCCAACTTTGCCGCGCATTTTATCGACGGCTTCGGCCAAAGAAAGGCCAAGTACGGGTTCTTCATCCAAATGGGTGATGAAATCACCTGATTGAACACCTGCATCATAGGCCGGTGTGCCGTCAATGGGGGAGACAACTTTTACAAAGCCATTTTCCATGGTGACTTCGATACCAAGGCCGCCGAACGCGCCGCGCGTTTGCACTTGCATATCTTTGAAATCATCATCATCTAAATAAGAAGAATGTGGATCGAGGCTGGTGAGCATTCCTTGAATCGCATTTTCAACAAGATCTTCATCACCTACTTCTTCAACATATTGCGCACGAACACGAGCAAAAACATCGCCAAAAAGCCCCAGCTGGCGATAGGTTTCTTCCTTTGTTTGTGGTTTTTTATCTGCTGTTTCAGACGCGTCACCGGCTGTTCTATTGTCTTCTTGTGCCATGACAGAGAAAGGAGCGGTGAATAAGAATATTAAAACAAGGAAAAAGCGCATTACTAATCTTTCTTTTATTTATTTAAGGCCGGATATTTTTTTAGAAGGGTTTACCGGACGCCCTTTATAACGTAATTCATAATATAAGGCAGGTTGGGCATTATCGGAAGCACCGTTTATTGCTTTGGCTGGCATTTTTCCAATCGGCTCTCCCGCATTAACGGCACGCCCCACGATTGTATCGATTTTATCCAATCCCGCAATAAGGCTGTGGTAAGAATTTTTATGCCGCAAGATCACTATATTCCCATAATTTTTGAAAGGGCCTGTATAATCAACCACACCGCCCATGGGCGCAACAATAAGCGCCTTTGACCGGCTTGTGATTTTTAATCCCTTTGCAATGGCGCCAATTTCATCTGTGCTGCCATAGGTTGCAGTTATAACGCCCGATACCGGAAGCTGCGCCGCGCCCGTCTTTGGAATAGGGGTGCGTTGATAGGCGCGTGTGGAGGGGGCAACGCTTACCTGTTGGGCGCGTTGCTCGCGGGCTTTATCCTCTGCCTGTTGTTTCTTTTCGATACGATTGACGAGATCGCGTAAATTTGTTGCCTGCGCGGAGATTCGCTTTAATTCCGCTTGCTGCTTTTTATGGTCTTTAGTTGTCTGAACATAGAGATTTTTACGCGACGCCATAAGAGCGGCAAGCTTTGTATGATTATCTTCCAGCTTTTTTGCGGTGATTAAGGCTCTGGTTCTATCATCTTCTAAAGACAAGGTAAGGGTGTTTAATATTTCTAAATTGGCGCGGAGGCTATCGGCGCGGCTGTAAAGGGAGGGCAAAATAGAGTTTAAAAGCAGGGCGCTTTGGGCGGTTTTCAAGGGCGTGCCTGGGCGGGCAATTAAGGCTTCAGGGGGAACGTTCCGTACGCGCGTTAACGCCAGCACTAAATTAGAGAGTGCGGCTTTGTCTTTATCAAGCTCCGCTTCTAGCGCCGCTTGTTCGGCGTTCTTCTTATCTATTTGTGATTCTAATTTAAGTAAAACGCGCTCATTCGATTGGATATCACCCGCAACACTGACCATGGTATCTTGTGTGCCTTTTAACTTATTTTTAAGAGCGCGCATTTCTGCTTTTAGGCGCTTTTCCTTTTCTGCGGTGCTTTGGCGTTGTTTTTCAATTTCCTGCGTAGGGTGCGCGTTTGGGATAGGCGCCTGCGCCGTGATTAATAAACCAACGATAAGTAGAGAAAGGAATCGCATTCCTTATTATTCCCGATGATATGGGTGATTGGAAAGGATTTGTTGCGCACGGTAAAGCTGTTCCATCATCATTACGCGCACCATCATGTGGGGCCATGTTTGTTGGCCAAAACACATGATGATATCTGCCTTTTTCCTAATATCATTATTTAAGCCATCCGCACCGCCAATAATGATTTGAAGCTTTGTTTGTTCAAATCCATCGAGTGTTTGAGCGAGCGTTATGCTGGGGTAAGATTTCCCTTTTTCATCAAGCACCAAAAGCGCGGCGTTGTTATCAATTTTAGTGACGATTTTTTCCAGCTCTTTTTTTTGGGAATGTCCTTCAAGCTCAATCACGCTTAATTTTGTTTTGAGGCGTTTTTTATATTCTTCAAATGGCGGAAGAAAAACAGAGTTCTTCTTCATCCTGCCAATAACAATAAGATCTATAGCGCTGAACATTCCATCAGGATGACAGATTATCGGCTTTAGTAAAAGAGCTTAAGCTGTAATAAGATCATCATGGGAAGCGGTGGGGGTTGGCATGTTCCACATTTTTTCAATGTTATAAAATTCACGCACTTCGGGGCGAAATAGATGTACGACAATATCGCCTATATCAACCACAACCCAATCAGATTGCATGAGTCCTTCAATGCGGATGTCTTTAATACCGCGCGCATTGAGGCGGTCTTTTAATTTAGTCGCAATAGATTTAATTTGCATGGTGGAAGTACCAGAGGCGATAATAATATAATCAGCGAGGGAGGAATCGTGAATGGCGCTGTCTTCATCTTTGACTTGTTGACTGAGTGAAATGGTTTGAACGTCGAACCCTTTATCATCATCAATGGATTGTAAAACAAGGTCTTTCATATCGGACAGTTTAAGATGCCCCTTCGATGTGCTGTTTATAATATTGTGTCTCCTTTTTTCTATTCAGTCTCTTGGCTTATTCTTAGTAAAAAACTAAAAAAACCGGCCTCTGAAATCAATCAGAAAGTCGGTTTAATACTATATAGAATGGTTGCTCCATTAATTTATTATATCGCGGATTCGATTAACAGACAATGAATATACAGCGTTAACACATCTAAGTTATTGATTTTTCTTATTTTTTCTTATTTGTGTTGAGGAGATATCGAGCATTTTATTGCCCTTTATCCAGTAAATACCGGGGTTTTTAAGGTCTGTTTTACGCCCAGCCGTTGTAAAATGATGTGGCACATGGCGTGTTTGACGCAAAGGGCATCCTTGAACAAGGTTATGAGCAGGCGGGCGGGCAATAAACGTCATAGGCATGATCTGAATAATATCTTGCCATCGATCCCATTTATGGAAGATATGGGCGTTATCCATGCCGCAAACCCAAACAAAATCTGTTTTAGGGTAGGTGGCGCGCAACCCTTCAATCGTTTGAAATGTGTATTGCGTGCCAAGCATAGCCTCAATATGGGTCGGAATTTGGTGAGGTTTATGCTCCAGCATAGTAGAAACATTCTGATAGCGTTCCGTATAAGGCGCCATATTTTTTGTATCTTTCAGCGGGTTTTGTGGGGTGACAATCCACCATATACAATCAAGCCCTAATTTTGCTTTGGCAATGCGGGCTATATGAAGGTGACCAGCATGAGGCGGGTTGAACGATCCACCAAGGAGACCAATGCGCATACCATTCCAACGCGGCGCGTCAAATAAAGTAGGGGGAGTGAAGAGTGAAGGCATATGTACCCTTTTAAGATCTTAAATGGCGCGCCCTATATTTGAGAGGCTTCACTATTAAAAGCTTAATTAATTTGCTTTGCAATGCCCTTGATTGTTTTCTCATTGAGGGATGCGTTTAATGTATCATCCAATGTTTTAATAATCATTTCTTGGGATGCCGTTACGGCCAAGTCTGCGGCGTGGCTTTGAATTTCTGAAATTGCGTTTTCTTCAATGCGTTTTAAGCGTTCTGCTAACTGATCTTCACGGCGATCCATACTGACAGCGAGCTCTTTTTCAGCATCCTTTTTAAGTTGCTTTGCTTGTTTTTTTGCATGTTCTAGCATTTCGCCCGCTTCTTTTTCGGCATCGCGCTGTTTACGTTGATATTGCGCGAGCAATTCTTGCGCTTCAACGCGAAGACGTTCTGCATTTTCAATTTCACTTTTAATTTCTTCGATTTTGCAATCTAAGCTGGCGGTAACAGATTTACGACCTAGTACAAAAATAATAGCGGCAAAAATAACAAAAGAGATAGCAACCCAAAGGCTGGTGTCATGTGCAAGAATATCCATCATAGCTTAGGCAGCCTTTGCTTTTGGTTGTTGTTCGTTTAACATTTCAACGGTTGATTGAACGGCGGCTTTATCAGCGGACTGTCCAATAATTTTTTCAACAGCTTCTGCCGTCACATCCGTGACAATTTTATTCATGTCTTTCATCGCGGCCTGTTTTGCAGCAATGATACGATCTTCCGCATTTTGAATCTCTTCTGTGGAGCGTATAGCAAAATCATTCATTGCCTTTTCGACCTTAACTTTCATTTTGTCTTCCATTGTTTGAATAGTCTTATTGGCGGCATTTTGTGCCTCGACTAAGCCTTGATTGTAAGCATCATGAACGTTATCTGCGTCTGCTGTTAATTTTTCTGCCGCTTCGAGGTCAGATTGAATATGATTTTTACGTCCTTCAATCGTTCCTGAAATTTCGGGTAAGGCTTTCTTTGCGAAAATAATATAGAGCAAAGAAAAGAACACAAACATCCAGAAAAGCTGTGGTGTGTAGGTTGTAAAATCGAGCTGAGGGAGGCCATCAATCTCTTTATCTGCTTTATGATGGCCTGCATCATAAGCATCACCATGCGCTTTTGTTTGTACGACAGCATTATTCAGAGTTTCAACGGTCTGAAACTTATCCTGAATATCGATGTCATGGATAGGTGTTTCCGCAGAAAGGGGAGAGGCCACAATCATTACCGCCATCAAAGACAGCGATAATGTTGCTATTATTTTCTCGATTTTACCGATCATAAACTGCTCTTAACCGAAGAGAAGTGCAGCGCCGATACCGATTGGGATAATCCCAAGGGCTTCAATAAACGCCAAAACGATGAAGAATTTTTCATCAAGCTGTGGTTTAGCATCAGGGTTACGTGCAACACCGGCAGCATAAGCAGCCGTGTAAAGTCCCAAACCAATCGCCGCGCCGAGTGCGGGTAACGCAACAAGCGCTCCTGCCAAAATTGTTACTGCATCTACATCCATTTTTCTTTTCCTTCTTTTTAGTTAAATGAAATTATTAAAAATTAAAAACCATAATTATATCAAAAATTTATATCGCAAAATTAATGATGAAGATCAACTGTATCCTTCAAATAAACACATGTTAAAATTGCGAAAACATAAGCCTGAATTGCTGCGACCAAAAGCTCAAACGCAATCAGCATCATGTTAATGATGACAGGGAACGCGCCCAGCGCAAGATACCCCACACCCATAGTAGCCGTGCCTGCGGCAAAGCCAGCGACCACTTTTAACATAATGTGACCGGCCATCATATTTGCAAATAGACGAACCGCAAGGGTAAGGGGGCGCACAAAGAAAGAGACAATCTCTATCGGTACCAAAACAGGGTAAATAAACCATGGCACACCAGGGGGGGCGAATAAGGTAAAGAATTTAAAGCCGTGATTGAATAAACCAAAGATAATCACCATCGCAAAGATAAGTAGCGCCAAGCCACCTGTAACGGCCAAGTGGCTGGTGTAGGTGAAAGAATAAGGCATCAAACCTAGCATGTTACCCATAAGAACGAAGACAAATAGCGTGAAAACAAAGGGAAAATAGCGTGTTCCTTTTGGCCCAATCGTATTACGGACCATATCGGCAATAAACATATAGAGCATTTCCCCTAAGATTTGGATTCGTCCCGGAACCATTGATTTTTTACTGCTGGCGATCATCAAGAAAGTGACAGAAACAACAAAGCCGATAGCCATCCACAAGGCAGAATTTGTGAAAGAAACATCAATACCACCGATGCTTAGATCTACTTTATTCTCAATAACAAATTGTTTAATCGGATTTGCCACTTTGTATTACCCTTTAAAATTCTGCTTCACTTAATTCTTCTTAAGGTTGCAGTCACACCCATTTGGCGGGGGACATAACATCCATAAAATTTGTACTCTATTTAAAGGATTTAAACCTGCTTTGCAATGCCTCAAAGAGAGAAAATGTCCATTTGTGCAAGTTTTTGAGGGTAATTATGAAAGAGATGTTTTAGTAAAACAGTCAGGCGACATTTAGGGTCTTTTTTTATTGGCCTGTTGGGTGCGGTGATTGGCCCGAAAAACGCCGCCCACCATACCTAATATCATTCCGACCATAAGCCCGAAAGGAACCCAGCCTGTCAAATAATCCAGCCCATAGCCAAGCAACCCACCAGAGATAATGTAAGCCAGAAATTCATATCCAATCGATGCGCCTTCAGAGTGTGTGTCAGGGGCGGGTTTGGGGTTGTAATCTTCTTCATATTCTTCCCGTGCATCTTTAAGTTCTGCCTGAAGTTTTTCAAGTTTAGGGTCATCGTTGATTTTATTAATTGACATAAATATATCCTTTGTGTCATGCACATATTTACAAATTTAAGGAACTCTTGATGAAATACCAAGGCTTTTGTGGAAAATATGGAGAAGCAAATATAGGCGCTACAGCCGTGGCCTTTTCTGGTGTTGTAAACCCTATTATCACCAAATCCTTAGCAGCAGATTTTCTTATTGCGTCAAATGGTGTTGTTCAAAATATGTTTGATTTAGGGGAGTCGCTTGCTGTTGGGGGGATTGCTGGCTTTATGGGATTTGCCCTTGGGACCGCCTTTCATGATTATATTAGTAAAAATGTGAATTTAAAGCCATCAACGGGCAGTAAAATAGTACGCGCCGCTCAGATATTTGCTTATGCTGTTCCTGTGTCTCTGGCGGTCGCTTATAATTTTGAGGTTCAAACAAATCCCCCACAAAAACTCACTATTCAGCGGCCTCAAGGAAGTCCATCTGTTCATTTAAGTCAACAGAAACAAGCTGTGATACGCCACGCTCAGCCATAGTTACACCATAAAGGCGATCCATCCGCGCCATGGTAAGGCGGTGATGTGTAATGACGAGGAAGCGTGTTTCGCCGCGTTCTGCAATTTGTTCCAGCAAGTCACACACGCGATCAACATTGGCATCATCAAGCGGTGCGTCAATCTCATCAAGGACACAAATTGGTGATGGATTGGTTAAGAACATCGCAAAAATAAGCGCAATAGAAGCCAAAGTTTGTTCACCCCCTGAAAGAAGGGAGAGGGATTGTAAAGTCTTACCCGGAGGCTGTGCGAAGATTTCGAGACCAGAATTAAGAGGATCATCGGATTCAATTAATTCAAGTTTTGCGCTACCGCCACCATAAAGCTGTACGAATAATTTTTGGAAATGGCCATTCACCAGATCAAACGCGGTTAAAAGACGATCGCGTGCTTCAACGTTAAGTTTTTCGATGCCTTCACGAAGCTCTTCAATCGCTTGGATCAAGTCATTGCGTTCTTCAAGAATGCCACCAACTTCTTTTTCCAGCTCCGATGCTTCAGTTTCGGCGCGTAAATTCACGGCGCCAATTAAGTCGCGGCTGCGGGAGAATTTATCTTTATTCTCTTTCAGTGGCTCAATAGCGGGCAATGCCTGATCTTCACCAATATTTAGATTTGTTTCAGTGATCAGTGTTTCGGGCGCCATTTCGAAATGCTCTTGGATAGAGCTTACAATTTCATCAAGCTGTTCTTGGCCTGCAGACGCAGTCGCCTGCGCGCCGGCGCGGATTTCACGGGCTTCGCTTAATGTGCTTTCAGCCTCTTTAAGGGCGCGGGTCGTTTCTGATAATTCATTCTCAACCTTCGCAAGGCGGTCGGCATCTTGGTTTCGTTTCGCTTCCAGTTCACCAATACGTTGCAAAAGACCATCGCGTTCTGATCCCATCGTTTTGGGTGCGTTTTTCAGTGAATCGCGTTTTTCAGTAAGCTGCGCTTCACGTTCATTCAAATCCTTTAAGCGTTCACGAGAGCGAATGATACGGTTTTGAAGATGAACAGATTCATCAGCAATCCCGTGAAGACGGGCTTTACGGCGGCTTTGTTCTTGTTGAACCATGTCATAATCACGTAGCGCTTCGCGCAAATTATTACGCATAGTGGCGAGTTTTTCGCGTAGTGCTTCGGTACGTTGATTTTCTTCTTTGATAGCTTTTTCGTCTTGCTCTTCAAGCGCTTTTTTATTCTCTGTTAAAGACTCTTCAAGCTCAGTGATGTCGTTATTGGTATTGGCAAGAGATTCTTCAAGCTTGGCTATTTCAGCAAAGAGGCCCGAGCGTTCTTGGGTGAGGCGGCTAATCTCGCTCTGCTTATCGCCCAAAGAAGATTCTTTTTCGCGTGTCTGATGTTGTAATGCTTCGAATGTTTCTTGTTTTTCTGCCCGTTGTTGCAGTGCAGTTTCAAGAGCGTTTTGACTATTTTCTGCTTGCGCTTGTATTTTAGGCAAGCGTTCTTGTAGATCTTTCAAGCGGTTCATTTGCTGTAGCTGCAGAGCGTGGCGATCCGCGGCTTCGGCCTTGATATACAGCCCATCCCAACGCCAATACGCCCCGTCTTTAGACACAACAGATTGACCAGGTTTCAGCGCGGTGGCGCAGTCATTGCCTGCTTGTTCGCTATCCACCACACCAATGAAGCTCAAAGCGGCTTTAAGGTGTTTAGGCGCTTTTACAAAAGGTTCTAGCGCTTGTGCCTGTGAAGGAAGCGCAGGGAAAGACGAAATATCAAAATCACGATCCATCCAAACCATTGGGGCATTATCATCGGTGGAGGCCATCAAAGTATCACCCAAGGCACGCGATAGAGCGGTTTCAAAACCTGAATCAGGCTCTATATCGTTTAAAACAGGGATATAATTCTTTTCAGATTTAGATTGAAGAACTGTTTCTAATGTTTTGATTTCAGTTAGAATTTCTGATTCTTGTTTGCTGGCTGTTTGTTGTGCTTCGCGGGCGGTATCAACGGCGGCCGTGGCTACCTCTTGCGTTTCTTTAGCGGCCTCTATTTGTGTGCGCAAATTAGAAACTTCTTTTTCGAGCGCTTCAATTTCTGACTTTAGGCGATCATGGTTATTGTCTTGGTCAAAGCGAGCCTGCGCCGCCTGAAGATTATTTGTGAGTGTTTCTTTGCGCTCAATAGCCACAGAAAGGCGGCTTTCATTGGCTGTAACTTGTTTTTCAATGCTGTGACGGTCGGCTTTTTTCTCTGCCAGTTGCCCCATGAAAGATTCATATTCATCTTCTAAGGCCGCGACTTCTTTTTCAAGGCGGTCTTTAATGTCTTGTTTTTCACTTAAATTGGCGGCATCATTTTGCTCGCTCTGTTGAAGGCGTTCTTCTTCTTTTTTAAGGCGGGCTAATGTTTCGGAGTTTTCTTTTTCGCTCTCTGTTTCATGTCCGCGATCTTGTTGCAGGCGGCTGAGTTGAAGTTGAGCTTCTTCAAGCTGTTCTTCGATCGCTTTTTCTTGATCTTCAATGCGTTGTAGAGTTAATTTTTGAGCTTGGAGCGCCGCAGAAGATTCTGCTTCGCTTTGGCGAAGGGCGGGCAGTTCTTCTGCTTGAACATTTTGTGTTTGGGTTAATTGCGTAACGGTTAAAGTACGCTCTGCCACGATACTTTCCGCGTCCCCAAATTTTGTTTTGGCAGATTCAATTTTATTAACCAAAACGCGCCATTCCAAATAAGCGATAGAGCGTTCAAGTTCTTTAATTTGTTCGGATAACTCTTTATAGCGCACAGCCTGGCGAGCTTGTTTTTTGAGCGAGCCAAGACGCCCTTCCATACTGCCGAGTAAATCATCAAGGCGTTGCAAATTTCCATCCGCGGCGCGCAACCGAAGCTCTGCTTCATGACGACGCACATAAAGGCCAGAAACGCCGGCAGATTCTTCGAGTATAAGGCGACGATCTTGCGGTTTTGCGTTAATCATTTGCGTCACGCGCCCTTGAGACACAAGAGCCGGTGAATTTGCGCCAGTGACCGTATCAGCGAACAGCATTTGCACATCACGGGCGCGGGTTGTTTTACCGTTTACTTTATAAAGTGAGCCTTTGTCTTTTTCGATCTTACGCACCACTTCGATATCTTCATCTGCATTATAAGCGGCGGGCGCTTCATGTGCAGAATTATCAAGAAGAAGAGAGACTTCGGCAAAATTACGGGCGGGACGTGTATCTGTTCCATTGAAGATCACATCTTCCATCCCTGCGCCGCCGCGCATTCGTTTGGCAGATGTTTCACCCATAACCCAACGCAAGGCTTCAACAAGGTTTGATTTACCACAACCATTTGGCCCCACAATCCCTGTGAGACCGGTATTGATTTCCAATTCCGTGCGTTCCACAAAGGACTTAAAGCCATTCAGTCTGAGTTTAGTAAATTGAAGCATTAATTATACGCGTTTCTTTTAAAATACATGATGATGTTTGGCTCTTTCTTAAGGTTCAAACAAGTCATTAATATCAATGGTTGTACTTTCCAGTTCTGGTGCTTTTTCCATCACGGCCTCTGGTGTTGGTACGTCAATCGTAACGGGCGCAACAGGTGTCACGGGCGCAGTAATAGATGGTGTAACAGAAGGGGCCGTTGGTGCGGTTGCTGGTACTTGAACGGGCGCGGTTGTTTCGATTGGAGTAGGTGCTAGCTCAATAATTGGTGTTGCTTGAGCTGATGTTGCTTGGGGAGCAGCAGATGCCGTTCCAAAGTTTTCACCTGTTAAATGTGACATGACTTTTTCAAAATCTTCAAGGGAACGAATACCACTTAAGATACGCTCACCATCATTAATCACAAAGCTTGGTGTTGAAGAGATTTTCCACGCATTGGAGCTTTCTTGAATATTGGTTGCGATTGCTTTTTGAAGTTCTTTATCGTTAAAGGCGGCCTCGAATTGCTCTTCGTTCATCCCTGCAAGGGCGGCATTTTTCTTTAATGCGCTTTTGAAATCGCCACTAAAAGCCCAGTCTTCCTGGGTTTTTAGTAAAAGCGTAATAAAGCTTTCATAGCGCGATTCCGGTAAGGAACGGGCAATCATTGACCCATAAAGCGCAGGACCATTAAGCGGAAATTCCTCAAAGATAAAATGAACTTTACCCGTATCAATATATTTTTGTTTTAACTGCTGATATGCACCGCCATGAAAAGTGGCACAATGATTACAGGTCAAAGAGAAAAATTCGCGCACTTGAATAGGAGCGGCAGAATCACCAACACTACGGACGCCCAAAACAGGATTTACGGGCTTATCATATAATTGCCCTTGCTTTCCTGGAACATTGTTATCCTCTGTAGAAGATTGTGCATGGTGGTCATGGCCGCCACCATGACCATGGTGATCGCCGTGCGCATGATCTTCTGTTGTGGGTGCAGTTGTTGTCTGCGCTGTATTTTCTGATTGTGGGAAAAGCCCCTGTAATTTTGCAATGCCGCCATCAATGGCAGAGATGCCCGTTTTAGTGTCGCTGAATGCAAGCCAGCCTGCGCCAGCCGCGCCACCAAAGACGAGAAGTAAAATAAGTAGAAAACCTAGAGGTGCTTTACCGGATTCCATAAAAAATGCCTTTCATTTTTTCATAATGAAACTGGTCAACCTTATTGGTTGCGCCAGTATTGTTGGAAATATAGGACAAAGTGCGGGATTTAAGGGCTTTTTGTCAATCATGGGAAGGGCGCAAAGCCGCTTTATCCACCATATTAACGAATAATCAGCTCTACACGATCCAAAGGCTGGGTATTTGTTTTTGAACCAATGGCTCTCACATCTATACGATTGGCGCGGATATCGCCCTCAATCAGTTGTTTTCGTATGTTTAAAGCGCGAGACAGCGCAATGCGACGATCCCCATTCAGGATGTTTTCTTGGGGGGAGGCATAGGCTTGGATTAATATTCTTTTACTGTCTCCTGCTTTATTTAATTCAGGAATGATTAAGTGCGTAATTGTTTTCTTATTGGCGTTGCTCAATGTTTTGGTGTGGCTTACATAATAAAGCGTTGATTGTAATGCTCCACCAGAAAGCGTTTTGAATGGAGGTAGCGGCGGAACATCCTCTGGCTTAGCCAATAGTGCTGGCGCTTGTTCAGGTTTAATTGGCGTGGGTGGTTTTTCGAAAAACGGTGCGATTTCTTCGGTTGGTTCAAATAATGTCTCGGCCTCAACGGCCTTGGCTGGTGCAGACGGCATGGTGACAGGCCCTTTGACAATACCACGAGATGAAGGCGGCGGTGGAATTTGATTCTTTGTAAGAGGTTTAGGTTTTGCTTGCAGTTTTGTTTTTGGTTTTACTGGTGGTGTGGGCGCAATAAGAGGGGCAGCAGGAATAGTTTTTGTTTCAGCCGGTGTTTCATCAGGCAACGTTTCTGTGACAATATTTTGCGGCGTATCAAACAAAGGCGGTGGCACATAATTTTGGGCATGCGCAGGGAGTGTAAAAAAGCAGAAGAGAAGAAGGAGTATTATGCCTCTCATTTTGTTTTAGAGACATCCTTCAAGATCTTGTGAAGATTGTTATAAACATCCTGATTACCTGCAACCAGATTACCGCTATAGATTGGGTCTTTGCGATCATCGATAGAAGTTATAAAGCCACCAGATTCTTTCAAAATCAAATAACCCGCGCCAACATCCCATGGCTTTAAACCCCGTTCCCAATATCCGTCAAAACGGCCAGCGGCAACATAACAAAGGTCAAGAGCGGCTGCGCCATATCTGCGTGTAAAAACTGCCTGTTGTGAAACAGCGTGTAGTTCATTCACATAGAGTGCTTGTTTCTTTGGATCAGGCGTTGTTGAGCCATAAGCGATCATCACGCTTTCCATGTCACTGCGTCCCGAAACGCGGAGGCGTTTGTTGCGCATAAAGGCACCACCACTACGTTCAGCGCGGAAAATCTCTTCTTTGATTGGATCATAAATAACGGCAGCCTCAATACGATCATTCACAGATAGCGCAATAGACACACACCAATGCGGCACACCATGCATAAAATTATGTGTACCATCGAGGGGGTCAATGATCCAAACATGATCTTTATCATCGCCTTCGATAGCGCCGCTTTCTTCCATTAAGAAAGAATAAGACGGACGCGCCTGTTTTAATTCCTCAAAGATGATTTTTTCGGCGCGCTTATCCGCAGCCGTTACAAAATCAGCGGGGCCTTTACGAGAGACCTGAAGCTGTTCGACCTCACCAAAGTCACGGGTAAGGGAGCGGCCCGCTTTTTCAGCGGCCTTGATCATAATATTAATAATAGGAGAGGTAGCGGGCATATTTTTTAATCTTTCGCGCGTTCGGCATAAGTGCCATCTTCAGTTTTAACAACAACCCGTGTCCCCACATCAATATGGGGCGGAACCATAACCTTTGCACCATTTTCAAGGATAGCCGGTTTATAAGATGTTGTGGCCGTTTGGCCTTTAATAACAGGTTCAGCTTCTGTGACTTCTAGTGTCACAGTATCAGGTAACTGAACGCCCAAAGGCTCACCCTCATGCGTTTCAATGGTCACCATCATGCCGTCTTGTAAGAACACAGCAGGGTCGCCAACAATATCGGCCGCTACCATCACTTGCTCATAAGTTTCAGTGTTCATAAAAGTATATGTTTCACCATCATTAAAGAGGTATTGAAATTCTGATTGATCAAGGCGGATGCGTTCAATCGTTTCTTGTGTTCTAAAGCGTACATTATCTTTGTTTCCTGAACGAATGTCCCGCATTTCTACTTGGATAACAGACGCGCCTTTTCCAGGCTGCATAATTTCTTGACCCGTTACGATCATGAGCTTGCCGTTATATTCCAATACATTCCCTTTACGTAGGGTTATGGCTGCTACTTTCATGATTTACTATCCTGTGCTTTGTGATCCGCGATTAATGCAGACCCCATATTCATGAGCCGTGCGCGGATATCCTCATCTTCTATATTGTTAAGCATTTGAGATAAAGAGTTTTTTTCATCATCCGACAGTGTTTGTTGATGTTTAGGCGGGGTTTTTGATGATTTTACCTGCGTATGAATGAAGCGAATGTCTGTAACAAGCGCTTCACCAAAAATATAATTAATCTTCTCTAATAGCATTCCTTTTTGCATGGCCAACAGCGATGAGTGAGCCGAAGAGGCCGCAATATCAAGCGTGGCTTCGGGGCGGTCGCCTTTACGCTTTGGCTTACGGTAGCGTATTTTAAGCGGTTGGGCTTGCGTTGCCATCTGTTCGCCCATAATATCCTCCCATCGCGTCAATAATTTCCCAAGCGCCACGAATTTACGCTTAAAGGTTTTATCAGTGACACGCGGAACGGTATCAGAAAGAAGTTTTAAGGCACACATAGAAAGTAATATGGCAGTTTCAGAATCCGATAACAATATAGATGTCACTGCTTTCCGTAAAAAAATACTGAAATGGTATGATAAACATCGCCGCACGATGCCGTGGCGGGCGCTTAAAGCGCAAACGCCCACGCCTTATCATGTGTGGTTATCAGAAATTATGTTGCAGCAAACAACCGTTGTGACAGTGGGGCCGTATTTCCAAAAATTTATCACAAAATGGCCAACGATTCATGATTTAGCCAGTGCAGATAAAGAAGAGGTCATGCATGAGTGGGCAGGGCTTGGCTATTATGCGCGGGCGCGCAATCTTCATAAATGCGCACAAATAGTCGCGTGGGAGTTAGATGGCGTTTTTCCGCAAGAGCAAGAGGCGCTCAAAAAACTTCCGGGGATAGGGGATTATTCAAGCGCATCAATTCGTGCGATTGCCTTTAACAAGCCCGCCAATGTTGTCGATGGCAATATCGAACGAATTATGGCGCGCCTGTTCAATATTCATGAACCGATGCCCGACAGTAAGAAACATTTGAAAACCTTAGCGGGGTCTTTGGCAGATAATCATACAGACAAGCCAGGAGATTATGCCCAAGCCTTAATGGATTTAGGGGCAACAATTTGCACCCCTAAATCACCTAAATGCCTTTTATGCCCAGTAATTGATTGTTGCCAAGCGCGGGCAAAAGGGTGCGAGGCAGAGCTGCCTAAGAAAAAACCCAAGAAAGCGAAGCCACAGAAAATGGGGCAAGTTTATTGGATTACCAATGAAAATAATGAAGTTTTATTTTTACGCCGCGATGAAAACGAAATGCTGGGGGGTATGCTCGGCCTACCGACGAGTGAGTGGAAAGAAGGAAAACACATCACAATGCCTAAATTATCGGTAAAGCACAGCTTTACGCATTTTGATTTAGTGCTTCAAATTAAGCCCCAAACACAAGCCCAGCATGAAAAGGGGATAATTTTGCCTGAAAATGACCCTATTTGGGTGTCACACTCAAAAATAAGGGAATTAGGCCTGCCGACGCTTTTCGCAAAAGTTGTTAAGCTTATGAAATAAAAGCAAAAGTTTGCTCATAATCCAGAAAGGATTTATAATTTTATTATGAAGATTCTAACGTTATTTGTACTTATCTTGGCTTTTAGTTTGCCCATACAGGCGCAAGACTACCTGAAACGCAATGATTTCACGGCGGGATCGGACATTACTCTTGGCCTTGAAGATGAAAACATCAAAAGTGAATTAAGCGATAATGACATTACGATTGTGAAAGATAAGCATAAAGATGCGTATGTTCATCCCACATTAGAAAATATTTCGCGGCTTTATTGGAAGAAGAATGCGTTAGAGCTTACAAATGATGCCGCGATTGATAATTTCCTTCTGATCAATGAATGCGATATTTATGAGAAATTTTACAATGATGATTTTGAATGGATTCGTGTACGTAAAGCCGCGAGAGATTTAATTAAAGAGGGGCGTGATAATTTTGCCCATAAATTTAAGGTTGTCGTGCCGATTGATTTAGGGCGTTATGATGAATTAAGAAAAGGCTTCCCGCTTATTAATAAAACCGCCTTTAATGGGCTTCGCCGTGTTGAAATTGGTGGAAATTCGTACCGCGAAGATATTTGCGGCAATGATGGTGTGATTGAAAATTACCCTCGTAATTTGATCCTTATCCTGAATAAACCTTTCACCTTTGATTTTATTGAACTGGATGAGCATGTTGCGCAAGCTCTTATTGTCCGTCACAAATATCAAGAAATTGAACGCCCGCGTGAATTACAAAATAAAGATTTTAATCGCTTAGCTTATGCCAGAATGCGCATTACATTTTCTGAATATCAAGGTGCGACAAAAGGCCGTGATAGTTTTCCACTTGGCGTTATGTTTGGTAAGTTAGACGGGATTGATATCTTTGAAGACCCGCTTGAAGCACGGTTACTTGCCAGTTTTGACTATAGATAAATAATTATCTCTCAGCTTTAATTGTAACACCTACATTGGCGTCATTCATGATGTCTGGCTTCATTACATTTACGGTAACGCGCTTGGCTTGTGACCCGCTATTTAAGCAAGTAGATGCAATGTCATGGGCAAATGTTTCAACAAGTTCATAATGTTTAGAAGCGCAAAGCGTCTTAACGTCCTCTACAATATCTGAATAAGAAATAACCTCATCAATGCAGTCAGGTTTAGAGCATGCCGTTTCATCAATCTCTAACTCAAGAGAAATAACAACACGTTGCGGCGCTTTTTTTTCAAAGTCGAGAACACCGATAGACATTGAAACCTCTAAACCCTGAACCATGATAGATTGGTTTAAGATTGTGAAATCCGTGTTGGCGGTATTGTCTGTAATAATTTTAAAAAGTGAGTTCATATAACACTATTATTCATAAAATAAGTTACTGTAAAGTTGAGTTTGTATTGGATTTGATGTTTCCCCCAACTTCCCCTTCAATCGTAGAGCGTAATTGTTGACGTAAATCATCAATGGGGCGGATTTTATCGCCATCTTTATAATGCCAATAGGTCCAACCGTTACATGAAGGCGCGTTTTGGACTGCTGCGCCCACCTTATGGATAGAGCCACGATGATTGCCCTCAGTTGTTTTAATATTTGCATCCGCGCTGATTTTTACGCGATTGCGACCTTTTGTGTCTTGAAGCTCTGCGCCGGGCTTAAGTAAGCCATGCTCAATCAACCAACCAAATGGAATGCGCATTTGTTCACGCTTTTGAACCTGCGCAATGCTTTCTTCATCATAAGCAGTAATGCTATCAATCCGTTTTTGCGCCACTTTGATATAATCGGCTTCGCGTTCAATTCCAATAAAGTCTCTGCCCATTTTCTTGGCCACTGCGCCTGTTGTTCCCGTACCAAAGAAAGGATCAAGAACCACATCACCTGGCTTTGTTGAGGCGGTAATCACGCGATGGAGAAGGGCTTCTGGTTTTTGGGTAGGATGTGCCTTTGCCCCTTCATCGTTTTTAAGGCGCTCATGCCCTGTACAAAGCGGAATAAACCAATCAGAGCGCATTTGAAGGTCTTCATTAAGCGCCTTCATTGAATCATAATTGAATGTATATTTTGATTTTTCTGATTTAGATGCCCAAATCATTGTTTCATGTGCGTTGGTAAAGCGTTTACCACGAAAGTTAGGCATGGGGTTGGTTTTACGCCAGATAACATCATTTAAAATCCAAAACCCTAAATCTTGCATAATTGCGCCAAGACGGAAGATATTATGATAAGACCCAATAACCCAGATTGAACCATCATCTTTTAAGGATTCCCGCGCGGCCTTAAGCCATTTACGTGAGAAATCATCATAAGCTTTATAACTATCAAATTGATCCCAATGGTCGTCACAGGCATCAACTTTGCTGTTATTAGGGCGGTGTAAATCACCGCCAAGTTGTAAGTTGTAGGGCGGATCTGCAAAAATCATGTCGATTGATTTTTCTGGTGTGTCCTTCAGATGTTTTATTGTATCGCCTTTTAAAATAGTGTTTAGAGGCAATTTTTTTAATTTTTTCGACATGATTTCCCTTTTAAATTTAAGGAGGAATCATGAGTCATTATCGATTCGTCGTCAAGAACTAAATTGAAATTATTTAATAGAGTCAGGACTCTATGTTGAATTTTTAAAGTAAAAATTCATTACCCTCAGACGGGTAAACCCGCTACGGGTGGGTTAACCAGCAGTCTTAATAAGCACCTTACACGGTGCAAAGGAAAGACGATGATATTGAGTCAGGCCATGGCTTTCCAGCCCTTCCATATGTGCCTTGGTGCCATATCCTGCATTGCTATCCCAGCCATAATAAGGATATTCAGCATGAAGTTGGGTCATAAGGCGATCACGCGTGACCTTAGCGATAATGGAAGCCGCCCCAATAGCAAGGGAGAGCGTATCCCCCTTAATGACGGTTTGGGTGTTACAGGCAATATCAGGCGCAAATTTTCCATCAATTAATGCTGTTTGCATGGAGAGAGCGCGCGGCATTGCCTCAAACGCCCGTTTCATCGCAAGAAGTGTTGCGTGATGAATATTGAGCTGGTCAATTTCCTGACAACTTGCCTCTGCAATACTATACACACAGAGCGCCTTTATCGGCTCAAACAGCTTTTCACGCTTGATGGTGGAGATTTTCTTACTATCCGTGATTTGCGCCCAAAGCGGATTATTAAGATGTTCGTCAGGGATATGAACACATGCTGATACAACAGGACCGGCGAGGGGGCCACGGCCAACTTCGTCTATCCCGCAGACGGGAGCGTTAAATTGTTGATCGAAGTTATTAACCATCCAAGCTCTTATTTACCAATTCAAAGACATTGGGTGAGATATCGGGTAAAGAAGCGATGTCTTGGAGCGCGGCTTTCATTTTGTCCTGACGGTCGGGCGTGTAACGCTTCCATTCCCTAAACGGTGTCACCATACGCGCCGCAATTTGGGGGTTAATGGCGTTCAATTCAATAATTCCATTTTTCAAGAAATCATAACCACGGCCACTCGTATCATGAAACGCTACGGGATTGTTCATGGCGAACGCAGAATAGAGTGAGCGTACGCGGTTCGGATTTGTCATTGAAAAATCAGGATGCACTTTCAGCTTTTCTAAATCATCAAAAACACCATCATGATTGGCCGAAGCCTGAAGGCCAAACCATTTATCCATGACCAGAAGATAATCTTTAAAACGATCATAGAAATCCTGTAACACACCATCACGATCTGCATTTTTATTGGTAAGGAGGGCAGAGAGCGCCGCCGTTAAATCCGTCATATTATTGGCGGTTTTATAATGGTTAGTCGCCAACTTGGCACACCCTGTTCCATCTGTTGCTGTTAGATAATCAAGCAATATATTGCGCAATGCACGCCGCCCCATAGCCGCAGGGGTGATACTAAAGCTTTCACAGCCTGCACAAAGCTCATAAATGGTCTTCATTTCTGTTTTATGGGCGGCCTTAATCGCCTTTTTGATTTGGTTGCGTATTTTGTTAATAGCTGTTGGATCAACAACTTCTTGCGCTTGAGATATTTCAGATATGCTTGGTAAAGAGAAGGCGCGAGCGATTAAAGCACGGTCTGCATTGCTATTATGAGCGCGTGCTAAAACATTACCGAATGTTTCTATAAACGCAGCCGGCAATTCTTCACCGGCGAGCATTTTGTTGATAGTACGCAGGGCATATTTTTGACCCGCTTCCCATTGGTTGAAACCATCTGTGTCATGCACCATCAGGAAGGCGAGATCTTCATCGCTCAAATCTGTACTAAGTTTCACTGGAGCGGAGAAGTTCCGCAATATGGATGGCACAGGTTGGCTGTCAATATTTTCGAATATGAAGTCTTGTTTTGATTTTTTAAGATCAAGCACGTGCGTACCAATTAAATCCTTACCATCATTATCTAACAAACCAACAGCAACAGGAATGTGCATTGGTTTTTTATCCATTTGCCCTGCTGTGTCAGGAATTGATTGTTCAAGCGTGAGTGTGAAGTTTTTCTTCTTCGCGTTATATTGTGTTGTAGCTTTGATTTCTGGTGTGCCAGCTTGAGAATACCAAAGCTTAAATTGTTCTAAATCCATTTCCGATGCATCCGCCATACATTGCGCCCAGTCATCGATTGTTACGGCCTTTCCATCATAACGGTCAAAATACAGATCTGTCGCTTTGCGGTATGTTTCTGCGCCCAATAATGTATGAAACATGCGGATTACCTCCGCACCTTTTTCATACACGGTCATAGTGTAGAAATTATTAATCTCAATATAGCTTTCGGGACGAATAGGATGGGCGAGAGGGGAGGCATCTTCAGGAAATTGATGGCGACGTAAATGCGTTACATCATCAATCCGTTGCACGGCACGGGAATTTAAATCCGCAGAAAACTCCTGATCTCTAAAAACCGTTAAACCCTCTTTAAGGGAAAGTTGAAACCAATCACGGCAGGTCACGCGGTTGCCTGTCCAGTTGTGGAAATATTCATGTGCAATCACGCTTTCAACGCGAATGAAGTCTGTGTCTGTTGCTGTTTCTTGCTGCGCGAGGACGAGCGCCGTATTGAATATATTAAGCGACGTATTTTCCATTGCGCCCATGTTAAAATCACTGACGGCGACAATATTGAAAATATTATATTGGTATTCACGGCCATAGACTTCTTCATCCCATTTCATGGATTTAATCAAAGATTGCATGGCGTGATCACATTGCCCTTCATCGCCTTTTTTAACGTAGATATGCAGGTCAACTTCAAGGCCAGACATGGTGGTAAATTTATCTTCTACGCGCTCTAAATCTCCGGCAACAAGGGCAAAAAGATGCGGACTCTTTGGCGTTGCATCTTCCCATATTGTAAAGTGACGACCATTTTTAGCATCACCAGAATCAATCATGTGACCATTAGATAACAGCACAGGGCATGTTTTCTTATCGGCTTCAACCATGACTTTAAAGGTGGCCATCACATCGGGGCGATCAGGGTAATAGGTGATTTTGCGAAAGCCCTGCGCTTCGCATTGTGTGCAATAGGTGCCACCAGAATGATAAAGCCCTTCAAGCTCTGTATTCTTTTCAGGCTCTATTTCAGTCACGATCTCCAATGTAAAAATATCTCGACCGGGGCAGGGAAGCGTTAGTCCCTTATCTGTGATTTTTGGTTTCACATCTTTACCATCCAATTTACAGGAAATAAGCTTTAATTTTTCGCCCTCTAAAAAAAGCGGCTCATCATTTGGGCTGGTATTTGTGTACTGCACCACAGAGGTCACAATGGTTTTACCATCCTGAATATCAAACGATAAATCCACATGAATAGGTTTATGCTCTGGCGCTTTGTAATCTTTAAGGTAAATGGTTTGGGGCGTGTCTGTTTTAATCATAAACAAATCATATCCTTCATTGAAAATGAAGGGAAGTAGCTATTGTCTTTTTGCCTTCACAATATCGGCGAGCTTATAAAGTGTTGATTCAGTATTAGTTTGCGCGACAGAGGAGATAATGAGGGGTTTAATACCCGTTGCCTCTTCCAATATACGCGCTTGGTCTAATGCCAATTCTTCACCGATTGCATCCATTTTGGTGAGAGCAACAATTTCTGGACGTTTCACGAGGCCTGCGCCGTATTTTTCCAATTCGCCACGAATCGTTTTGTAAGCACCAACAACATCATCTTGCGTCGCATCAACCAGATGGAGTAGGGCAGAACAACGCTCAACATGACCTAAAAACCGATGGCCGAGGCCTTGCCCTTCATGTGCGCCTTCAATAAGACCAGGAATATCGGCAATCACATAACTGTAGTCGCCCGCCTTCACAACACCTAGATTAGGGTGCAATGTTGTAAACGGGTAATCAGCAATTTTAGGCTTTGCCCGTGATACCGCGGCCAAAAACGTCGATTTTCCCGCGTTGGGCAAGCCAAGCAAGCCAACATCCGCAATTAATTTAAGACGCAGCCATATATCACGTTCTTCACCGGGCCAACCTGGTGTTGATTTACGGGGAGCTTGATTGGTTGCGCTTTTATAATGCGCATTCCCAAAACCACCATCGCCGCCCTTAAGAAAGGTAATTTTTTGCCCCTCTTCAGCCATATCAACCAAAACGGTTTCTTGGTCTGCATCAATGATCTCAGTACCAACAGGGACTTTAATGGTAATTGTCTCCCCCTTTGCGCCAGAACGGTCACGTCCTGCGCCGCCTGAGCCGTTGGGCGCACGAAAATGCTGAGTATAGCGAAAATCAATCAAGGTATTCATATCATTAACAGCTATGAATACGATGTCCCCACCACGTCCGCCGTTACCGCCATCAGGGCCGCCGCGCTCAACATATTTTTCACGGCGAAATGAGATACAGCCACCGCCGCCATCGCCGCTTTTTACGTATATTTTTGCTTGATCGAGAAATTTCATGATGAAAAATTGACTTATTAGCGATTGGTTGAGGGGGTAAATAAAAAAAGGATGACCGAAATGTTCCGATCATCCAATCATTTAATTTTTAATGTTCTAGATTACTCAGCCGCTTGTGCAGCAAGGTCATTCGCAGGAACAACATTCACGATTGATTTACCGCCACGGCCCTTAGAGAACATAACCGCACCGTTTACGAGAGCGAAGATTGTGTGATCTTTACCAATACCGACATTTTTACCAGTATTATATTTTGTTCCACGTTGGCGAATAATAATATTTCCTGCTAAAACGGCTTGTCCACCAGATTTCTTAACGCCAAGGCGTCTTCCTTCTGAATCACGACCGTTTCTTGAACTACCACCTGCTTTTTTATGTGCCATACCTAATGTCCTTCTTTTTTAGATGCCCTCATACCCGTAAACGGGAGGAGGCTGTTTTTTTTCTTACTCTATAACTTATGCAGCTTTGATATCGGCGATCTCAATAACTGTCAGATCCTGACGGTGTCCTGCTGTACGGCGATAATTCTGTCTACGTTTCTTCTTAAATACCACAATTTTGTCTGCGCGTGTGTGTTCAATCACTGTCGCGCTGACTTTTGCACCTTTTTTTGCCATGTCGGCAGATTTACCATCTGACGTCATCAGGACCTCAAGATCGATCTTATCACCTGCTTTGGCGTCAATTAATGCTACTTCTAAGCGATCTTTTGCCGCTACTTTATATTGTTTTCCGCCTGTGCGTACGACTGCAAACATGTTTGTATTCCTAATTTTATAATTATTTCAATGGCTTGTAAGTCATTCTTAAAATAGAGATTCTCACAAGAATGCGTGAATATACAGCACAACATCATAAAGTCAAGAAAATCGTAAAGGAAAAATGGCGGACAGACAGGGATTCGAACCCTGGATGGGCTATTCACCCATGCCGGTTTTCAAGACCGGTGCATTCAACCGCTCTGCCATCTGTCCGTACAAGATAGTATTATTGCGGTTATTTCTAAATATCTGGGGCAAAATACCTATAACACCCTTCGCCGTAAAGCTTTTTTGTGATTTATTTGTAAAAAATGGTAGAATAAAACATGGTGCATTCAATACAAGCGTTACTGACCGAGGGTGAAGAGATTAAGAATCATGCCAAGATTCATCATATTGTCTTTGCGGCGCCGCTTATATATCTAATTATCGCCTTGCTAGCAGGGGTATTTTTTCATCCTGTTATGGCATTTGTGATTATTGTTTTGACATTGTATCCGTCTTATAATGCCTTTATTCATTATACAATGACGGATTTAGTACTCACCAATAAGAAAGTGATGAGCCGGATGGGCTTTCTCACACGGGATTGGACACGCATGGAATTTGGGAAAATTGAAAATGCGTACCTTGAGCAACCAATTCTGGGCCGTATATTGGGTTATTCCACCGTTATTGTCAGTGGTGTGGGGCAGGGCAGTATTTCTGTAACCCAAGTCACAAATGGGGATCAATTCATTAAGGATTTAGAACAAAAATTAAGCGATAATACAACCAAGGTAGAGGTTGTATAAAGCGCTTAAAAACCCTTTTATCATAAGCTAACCTTCGATAGACTCTGCATACGTTACGGATTCTTTGAAAGGTTACCCATGTTACATACTCGTTTTAAAATTATTTTATTTGTGATTGCGATCGCAATACTTCCATCGCCTGTTTTTGCGCAAACGCAATCTTATGAAGATTGGCTGGTTGGAATCCGTAAAGAAGCAGCGCAGCAAGGCATTTCACAAGCCACCATTAATGCCGCACTTTACAATATTCAACCCAAGCAACGCATTATTGAGCTTGACCGTAAACAACCAGAAGGCACAAAAACATTTGCGCAATATAGAGAGCAAATTGTGAGCCAGACACGTATTACAAAAGGGCGCCAATTAATCAAAGATCATTACCAAGCCTTAGATGAAGTTGAAAAACAATATGGCGTACCCAAACAATTTATTGTGGCATTATGGGGAATTGAAACAAATTTCGGAAGCAATACAGGCGGATTCGGTGTTGTAGAAGCCCTCGCCACCCTTGCATGGGAAGGCCGCCGCGCAACTTTCTTTAAGAAAGAGCTTATCAATGCTCTTAAAATTATTGATGCGGGGCATATCAGTGCCGCAAACATGAAGGGGTCATGGGCGGGTGCAATGGGGCAAAACCAATTTATGCCGTCCAGCTTTAACGCCTATGCCGTGGATGGGAATGGGGATGGTAAACGTGACATTTGGGGAACGAAAAAAGATGTTTTTGCCTCCACAGCAAATTACCTCAAGAAAAGCGGATGGAAAACAGGCCAAAGATGGGGGCGCCGTGTGACATTACCCGCAGGTTTCCCAAAAAGCATGTTAGGGCCAAAGATTAAAAAGCCATTGTCACATTGGGCATCACAAGGGGTGCGGCAATATAATGGATCACCATTACCAACGGATGACATCACATCATCTATCGTTGCACCAGATGGCGTAAACGGTCAGGCATTTGTTGTTTATAATAATTATCAAACAATTATGCGGTGGAATCGTTCAACTTATTTTGCGACCTCTGTCGGCCTGTTGGCTGATGCGATTGCGCAATAACCCTTAATTTAACCACAGAGTATTTTAAACATCATGAAAAAATTATTACTGATTATCACTATGTCACTTGTTACAACGGCCTGTTCAAGCGCACAATATGCGGCACATGTAGCCAAGCAAATGCCGCTGTCTAATGAACAACAAAGCAAAGGATATTTTAAAGTGGGAAGTTCTTATAGTATTAAAGGACGGCGTTACTATCCCAAAGAAACATATAGCAAGACTGAAACAGGGACGGCGTCATGGTATGGCCCAAACTTTCATGGCAAGCAAACTGCCAATGGCGAAATCTTTGATAAATTTGAGCTAACTGCGGCGCATCGCACCTTACAAATGCCGAGCATTATTCGTGTGACCAATTTAACAAATGGACGCTCGCTTATCATGCGAGTGAATGACCGTGGCCCATTTGCGCATGACCGTGTGTTAGATGTTTCAGAACGCGGCGCAGAGCTTCTTGGCTTTAAAAATCAAGGTACTGCCAAAGTTAAGATCCAAGTACTTCCTGAAGAAAGCCGTCAAGTTGCCTTAATGGCAAAACGTGGTGATGACACACGTGGATTTGAAGTAGCGCTTAATAATGGGCAACAAAACGTGATTGAAGACCGTATGGTTTTACCGCCAAAAGAGCCTATTCAAAAAATACAGATGGCCAGTATTGACTCTAAACCGTTAACTTCAACGCCAACGCAGCTACAAAATATTAAACCAGCTTATGGAGAATCTAAAATATTTGTGCAGGCTGGTTCATTTTCAAACGAAGCAAACGCGCTTAATTTAAGTAATCGTTTATCGTCCATTGGGCCGTCTAATGTTTCTACAACGCAGGTTAATGACCGTGCCTATTATCGTGTACGTTTAGGGCCGTATAAAAATGAGACGGAGGCACAAAAAGTCGCCTCGACTCTTATTCAGGGCGGCAATCCCAACACTAAAATAATTATTGATTAAGTGAGTTCCATGATCCGTTTTCTTCTTATTGCACTTTTGTTTGCAGCTATTCCGTCTTTTGTTGAGGCGCGTCAAGATACGACCGCAAAGCAGGCTTATATTGTTGATTATGAAACAGGACAGGTTTTAATGGATAAAGACGCCATAAAACAGATGCCGACATCTTCCATGAGTAAAGTCATGACAATGTATATGGTTTTTGATGCGTTAAAAAATAATATTATCGATTTAAATACAAAATTTGCCGTCAGTGAAAAAGCATGGGCCAAGGGTGGTTCAAAAATGTTTGTAAAAGATGGATCAAAAGTAAAAGTCTCAGACCTTATTCGTGGTGTGATTGTGCAATCAGGAAATGATGCAACCATCGTCCTAGCCGAAGGGTTATCTAACAGCGAAGATAAATTTGCGCAAGCAATGACGCGCAAGGCCAAAGAATTGGGTATGGAGAATTCTAATTTTATGAATGCCAGTGGATGGCCGGATCCTGATCATTATTCAACGGCAAAAGATTTGACCCTTTTGGCCCGCCGTATGATTGAGGATTTTCCTGAATATTATCGTTTTTATTCGGAAAAAGAATTTACTTATAATGCAATTAAGCAGGCAAACCGCAACCCGTTGCTCTATCGAGAGATCGGCGCAGATGGCCTTAAAACAGGTCATACAACTGTTGGTGGTTATGGTTTGATGGGAACAGCCCAAAAAGATAGTCGCCGCGTTATCATGGTTATTAATGGCATGGAAAGTGAAAAAGAACGCGCAGAAGAGGGAACACGCCTTATTAAATGGGCGCTGAATAACTTCATCAATAAAACAATCTTAATCAAAGGCGCAGATGTTGCTAAAGCTACTGTGGCGATGGGTAAGACGCAGGGCGTTGCTTTAACTGTTAAGGAAGATGTTAAAATGACAATCCCAAAAGGGGAACAAGATAAGATAAAGTTTGAAGTCGTTTATCAAGCCCCCCTTATTGCGCCGATAAATGCCGGAGATGAAGTTGCCAATATTAGCATTACAATCCCTGACCAGTCACCAATCATGATTCCCTTATTCGCAAAAGAAAATGTAGAGGAGCTGGGCTTTTTCAAAAAAACATTCTTTAAAATACAACAAACGATTTTAGGAGTGCGTTGAAATGAGCGGGTGCCTGATTACATTTGAAGGCGGCGAAGGGGTCGGAAAATCAACACAGATTAAGCACCTTGAACAAAAATTACGTAATGACGGGCATGACGTCCTTACCACACGCGAACCAGGCGGCACACCCGCCGCAGAAAAAATCCGCGTGCTTTTAAGTGATCCAGAACATGGTGGTAAATGGTCTGACCATGCAGAGTTATTATTGATGTTTGTTGCCCGCGCCGAACATATTAAAGATGTAATTAACCCCGCTTTAAACGCAGGAAAAGTTATTTTATGTGACCGTTATATTGATTCAACCCGTGTTTATCAGGGGCATTTAGGAAACATTTCTTTTGACTTCATCACCACGCTTGAACAACATATTATTGGGCAGACCGTGCCGCATTTAACCTTTTTGTTGGACCTGTCTGCGGATGAAGCAATGAAGCGTGTTCATGCCCGCGGCGCAAGTGATCATTACGATCACGGCGACCGTGCATTCTATAAAAAATTACGTGATGGATTCTTGCAAATTGCCGCGCAAGAAGAGCGTATAAAAACTATTAACGGCCTTCAAGATGAGGCCAGTATTGCCGCACAAATATACACCCAAGCGAAAGAACATCTTCATGAGCATGTTTGACGCAATAGATATGGGGGAAGAACTCAATGAAGATGATTTTGGTAGTTTTACGACTGAAGCAGAAGGCTTAAAAGCGCCGCGTGATGCAACATTTTGTGTGGGGCATGATAATATTGAAAGCCATGTACTGAGCTTAATTAATTCAGGCAATATTCCCCATGCGCTTATTTTTTCAGGTGTAGAAGGCATTGGAAAATCTACTTTTGCTTTTCGCCTTGCGCGTTATCTCTTAAAAAACGGAGTAGGGGGGAGTGCCGATGGAGGATTGTTCGGTGATACGCCGCCGCCCGCGACGTCTTTATCAATCAATAATAAAGATCCTGTTTTTAAGCAAATTGCGTCTGGTGGACATCCTGATTTTCTTTTCATTCACCGCCCGATCGATGAACGCAAAGGCACACCCAAAAATAATTTAGATGTTGATACAGCGCGTAAAACCACCCCTTTCTTACGCAAAACTGCATCAGACGGTGGATGGCGTGTGGTATTGGTGGATGATGCCGACACCATGAACCGTAACGCACAAAATGCATTGCTGAAAATTCTGGAGGAGCCACCAAAGAATGCAATTTTAATTTTAATCTGTCATCGTTTAGGAAACATGATCCCGACTATTCGTTCACGATGTCGTGTTATTCATTTTGATCCACTTACGAGTGATACGTTAAGCGACCTGATGCAAAGAGAGATAGGCGAAAGCCTGCCCTATGAAGAACGGCAAATCTTATCTTTTTTATCAGATGGAAGCATCGGCCTTGCCAAAACAATCATTGATACAGGCGGCATTGAAACCGCGCAACAAATCATCAGCATCCTTGAACAAGCGCCCTATGACATGACGGAAATTCATAACCTATCAAATAGCGTGAATAAAGATGAGGCTTTTAAAAATATAGAACGCTTCTTTCTTAAAATGATAGAGGCCGTTATTTTTGCAAAGGCACAAAATCAATCGATACAAACACCCTTAACGGGCATAAAATTCGATAATGATTTGGCATTTTGGTTGCAAAAATATGAAGCGATGAAGGCGCATTTCTCTCAGGCGCAATTTTCTAATTTGGATAAGAAATTGGCGACGTTAAATGCTTTTATTCTTTTCAAAGAATAAATAATTCATTTTTCCTGCGCCTTTTGCGCCTTTTGTTTCATAGCGGGTTTTAATCCAATCCTTCGGTGTTTCGCGCCAGTCATGTGCGGTGTTTGCTGTCCATTGAAATGCATCATGCAACATGGCCTGCGTACACATCCATTCTGCAAGGGGTTCAACATCAGTCGTCATAATCAATTTACCACGCGGTTTTAAAATACGGGCAAAATGATCCAAATTATCGGCATTAATAATACGGCGTTTATGATGGCGCGCCTTATGCCACGGATCAGGGTTGAGAACATAGATAGCATCAAGACTTTGATCTGATAAAGACCGCACAAGCGGCATGGCATCATCCATTAACACCCTAATATTATCAGGGTTATGTTCTTGGGTTTCATTGAGGAAGGCAGACATGCCGTTGCTAAATGGTTCTGCGCCAATAAAGCCCGTATTAGGTTCTTGTTTTAAATGCTGCGCCAATCGTTCCCCATTACCAAAGCCAATTTCGAAAATAAATTTTTTAAGGGGGCGTTCAAAAAGAGAGGTGGGATTGATTGATCCATCTTTTGGTAAATCTGTAATTTTAAGGGCAGGGTAGCACTCATCGAGCGCCTCACGCCGCGCACCGTTTAATTTCCGCCCCGCACGCCGCCCATAAAACCGCCATTCTTGATTTTGTTCACTTATCGTCATTAAGCTATCTGTCCAATCTGCTTGCGACGAATGAGCAAATATAGTGCAACGGCAAAATTAGTAATTATAATAGTAATTGGGTAAATAATGGTGGTTGGATTATATGATTCTAATGCAATTAATGAGCAAGAAACAGTGAGGTTGCCCAATAAAAAATGCATTATATTTTCTTGGTGAGGAGCATTAAAAGATTTACGCACTGTTGGATAGATGGCTACAGCATCAATGGTGGCGGCAATGATCACTGCATAAAGGGCATTGTCCGTTATCTGCCAGATAATAATTGCGGTCAAACAAAAAAACAGAGACAGACGATCGCTGTAAGCTATATTTTTTTCTCCATAAAGAAAAGCAACAATCGCACGAGCGCCCAAGGTTATGGTCATCCAGCCCATGACAATAGCGCCTATTCCTCCCTCTGCAGAAAATTGCCCTGCTGCGGCAATACCGGTAACAAGTGTCCAGATTAACCAACTGTAAAAATGCGGACGCACCCCTTTCTTTAGGATAGAATAGATATATTGCGCACTATTCAAGGTCGTAATTAATACGCCTAACAGCATAAAAATTAACGCGTGATGTTCTATTAAAAATGGCAGAGTGTGTTACCCGATTTCTTTTTGGAGAGCGTCGACGAGGTCTGTTTTTTCCCATGAGAAACCACCATCTGCTTCTGGCGCACGACCAAAGTGACCATAGGCCGCTGTACGCGCATAAATTGGCTTATTTAGCTCAAGATGCTCACGGATACCACGTGGGCTTAGATCTATCGCTTTTTTAATCGCTTCAACAATAACAGGCTCTGGCACTGTGGCGGTATCATGGCCATTCACGTAAACAGAAATAGGCTTAGCCACGCCAATAGCGTAAGAAAGTTGGATCGTACAACGATCTGCATAGCCTGCCGCAACAACGTTTTTGGCAATATAACGCGCGACATACGCGGCAGAACGGTCAACCTTTGTTGGATCTTTACCAGAAAAGGCACCACCACCATGCGGGGCAGAGCCACCATATGTATCAACAATGATTTTACGACCCGTTAAACCAGCATCCCCAACAGGACCACCAATAACAAAACGACCCGTCGGGTTCACGTAAAACTCATCTTCGGAAGGCATCCACCCTTCTGGCAATGTCTTTTCAATGAACGGGCGCACTGCTTCACGCACATCTTCTTGAGATAGGCTTTCAGCATGCTGCGTTGAAAGCACAACAGACGTTGCACGCACGGGCATACCATTTTTATATTCCAATGATACTTGTGACTTTGAATCAGGCTCAATCCCTTTTAACGCACCACTATGACGGGCTTCGGCAATAGAGCGTAGAATATCATGAGAATATTGAATGGCTGCGGGCATCAAGCTCTCTGTCTCACGGCAAGCATATCCAAACATAATTCCTTGGTCACCTGCGCCTTCGGCATCAACGCCCTGGGCAATATCAACGGATTGTGAATGCGCGCGCACATCAAAACGGGCTGTTTTCCAGCTAAAGCCTTTTTGGTCATAACCAATTTTTTTAATTGTCTCACGTCCCAGCTCTTCCATTCTATCGCGTGTGATACTGTCTGGTCCGCGTGTCTCACCAAAAATACCGACATAATCAGTTGTCACAGCCGTTTCAATAGCAACACGTGACTGCGGCTCTTCCGCAAGGAAAGCGTCAACAATAGCATCAGAAATCTGATCACAAATTTTATCAGGATGGCCTTCAGATACAGATTCACTGGTGAAGGTAAAATTATCCAATTCAGCGTGTGGTATTGTTGTAGGAGCGGGGTTCGCAGTCATGATCTCTCTTTCAATTATTAATAAATATTGTGTATTGAATTATAACCCTACGAAAATAGGGGCAGAGTCGCAGAAAATCAAGCGATTGCTCTAAAAAAATGGTCTTGAAGGCTAGTCTTTGTAAGTATTTACGACATTTTCAATAACAGACATAAAATCAGAGCGTTTTTTAGGGTCTTTAATGGAGAAATACGCCTGTTTGAATTTTTCAATATCACTTTGGATTGCATCACTATTGGCAAAATAATCATTAATCATGTCTTGTTGATTATCGGAAAGGCCGTATTGCTGCCCATTTTGTTGGATATTCGCAAAAAAATTATCCAGCGGAACGCCTAATTTTGATGCAATTTCGTAAGCAACACCAAAAGGCACAATACTTTCTTTACGCTCATAGCGGCTCACCATTTGAGGTTTAATGCCCAATATTTGCGCTAATTCATTCTGCTTCAAACCGCTATTGATACGAATTTTTGTTAAACCATCCGCAATCACGTCATCAAGGGCATTGCGTCGTTTTGAAGACCTTGCCTTATCATCCGTATAATTAATAGTTTCCTGAACAGTCATGTTACGACAATTACCATGCCATCGCATCGTATGCAAAGACTAACTGGCGCATATTATTGTATTCAATATGTAAGAAAAGGGGAAGTGACCTTCACAGCTTCCATCAGGTTAGTTTTTTGCACCACACGGCCATAACCATCAACAATCCCGGAAACACCGGTATTGGCAGAGCGTATAACGGGGATGTTATTTTCAATCGCCCGAAAGCGTGCTTGCGTGAAATGTTGATAAGGCCCCGCACTTTTTCCGTACCACCCATCATTGGTGATGGTCAGGATAAAATCAGGGCGCGGTTGTCCCCGTACAATCATTTTATGTGGAAAGATAATTTCATAGCAGATTTTTGGTGTGAAGCTCGGAAAGCCCGCTATGGTGATTGTTTCTGATCCTCTGCCGCGCTCAAACCCTGTGAATTGAGCGACAGGTTTAAGGGGGATATATTTTTGAAACGGAATATATTCACCGAAAGGCACAAGATGACTTTTGGTGTAAAAACGTTCTGCCACCCCACCATGATGCCACATCATCAAGCTGTTGTGATATTGGACAGTTCTTCCATTTTGTTCCGCTTCCAACGCACCAGCCAGTAAAATTGTATTGGGGTGAAGCAGGTTTTGAATGCGCTCCTGCGCCGCGGCACTATTGAGGAGAAGAGGTGATAATGCTGTTTCTGGCCAAACAATAATATTTTTCCGCACACTGTTTGCGACATTTGATAGCGCAGTATGTTTTTCAAAATTCAAACCCGCTTTTTCAGCCAGCCATTTTTCTTCCTGTGGAATATTGGGCTGCACAATATGAATATTAATATCATTGTTAAATTGCGGTGTTTTATTCTTAAGGCGTTGATCGCCAATAAAATAACTAAATAACAATGTGATAAGAGCGATGACAAGTACTATTTTATAACGCTGCGCCGTACAGCAAAATCCAATAACACTTCCCCAAAATATGGTGAGGAATGTGAGGCCATACGGCCCAATCCAATAGGCCGTTTGTGCAACCTCCAAACGTCCGATCCAGCCATAGCCATAAAGATTCCAAGGAAATCCTGTAAAGGCGTGACCACGCGCCCATTCAGATATAAACAATGCGAGGCAAAAACCCACAAAGCCCATAAGGGATTTATTTTTAAACAATATATAAAAAATAGTGAGGTAGAGCGCCGTAAACAGGGATAACAGAGCAGGGAGCGCAATTACCGCCAACGGCCACGCCCATTTATAATCATTTCCATCCACCAATAACGCATTGCCAATCCAATGCAGACTGGCAACGAAATAACCGAGTGAAAAAAGAAAGCCGAGTGAAAAAACTTGCTTTTTATTTTGCGCTTTGGTGAAGCAATAATAAAAAACACTGAAACACGGGAAAATAAGCAACCAATAGTCAGTTGGTGATTGAATAAAAGAAAGGATTGCACCAGAAAATAGAGATAAAGCGAGCCAAATAAGAACAGGCATTATATTATTCCGCTTTCGGAATATTACAGATTCTAAGGCGACTAATACGGCGTTGATCGGCGTCTAAAATTTCAAACACCATACCTGTGTCATGTTCAATCACTTCACCACGCGCAGGAATGCGCGATGCAGTAAAGAACACAAGACCGCCAAGTGTATCAACTTCTTCACGTTCTTCTTCGCTTAAGATGTGACCATATTTATCTTCAAATTCTGTTACATTAAAACGCGCATCTACAATGACGGAGCCATCTTCTTTTTCGGTTAATTGCGGCGTTGTTTCATTATCAAATTCATCATCAAATTCCCCCACGATCGATTCAATTAAATCACCAATCGTAACCAGCCCGTCAATTCCACCATGTTCATCCACCACCAAAACCATATGACGTCTATCGGCCTGCATTTTCAAAAGCAAATCCAAAACAGGGAGAGACGGGGAAACGATCGGTACAGGGCGGATCATTGATTTTATATCGAGCGCTAAGCCAGAGGCCATCAAGGATAAAATATCTTTAATATGCACCGTCCCCAAAACATCATCGAGGGTATCACGGTAAACAGGAATACGGCTAAATTGTCTTTCGGCCAATAAACCCATTAAATCTTTTTGATCCGCATTCACATTAATTGCGGCAATGTCAGCGCGCGGAATCATCACATCAATCACGGTTGTATCACGCAGTTTTAAAACATTGGATATGAGCGATTTTTCATGCGCCGCAACGGAAGAAGTGCCCCCATTTTCATTGGCTTCTTCAATATATTCCTCGATCGCTTCACGCAATGAATCCGAACCATTTTTGGAACGCAGCATTATGTTCTTTATCTGTGAAAAAAGATTATGTTTTTTGCCGCCCACCAGTTTATTGGCAGGCATGGTAGGCGATGGTTCAGAAGGCGTTTGGTCAGTATCAAGCATGTTATCCATTATTTTGCTCATTATAGGCTAAAATTCCATTTCAATGTAAGGGTTTTGTACACCCAAACTTTCAAGAATACGAATCTCTAGCGTTTCCATGTCATTGGCCCGTTCGTCATCTTGATGGTCATACCCTAAAAGATGCAAAACGCCATGCACAATAAGGTGCTTTAAATGATCAAGCATGAATTTTCCTTGCTCTTGCGCTTCGCGTTCAATCGTTTGATAAGAAAGAATTACATCGCCTAAATTCAAGTTTTCTCCCTCTGGAGTTATATTGTCTTTATCGTCTAATGTTGCAAAGGTCAGCACATTGGTGGGTTGGTCTTTCTCACGATATTCCCGATTCAAAATATGCACTAAATCATCGTTTGCTAAGACAATGCTGGTTTCTAATTCACAACCAATGATCGCCGGTGGTAAAATTGCCATACCAAGGGTGGCGGCAGTTACCATTTTGACCAAGGTTTCAACATTTTCAAATGTCTCCCATTCAGGCTCTTGAACAGAAACGTCAATATTGGGCTTGGGTGTTGAAAGGGGGGATTTATTATCCACGGATGTCATGCTTGTCATACGCCTCGATTATTTTGGTTACTAATTTATGACGCACCACATCCTTAGCCGTAAAATGCACAAACGGCACTTCTTCAATACTATCGAGGATCGTCATCGCTTCTTTTAAGCCAGAGCGTTGATGGTTGGGTAAATCTGTTTGTGAAGGATCACCCGTGATCACCATACGCGTGCCTTCCCCCATACGAGTTAAAAACATTTTCATCTGCATAGAGGTCGTATTTTGCGCCTCGTCCAGTACAACAAAAGCATTTTTTAAGGTTCTACCGCGCATAAAGGCGAGAGGAGCGATCTCTATTTCACCTTTTTCCATCTTTTTCGGAATATCGTCTGTTGGCATCATATCGTGCAGCGCATCATAAATGGGACGTAAATAAGGGTCAATTTTCTCCAGCATATCACCGGGGAGAAAACCGAGATTTTCGCCTGCCTCCACCGCAGGACGGCAGAACACCATGCGCTCAATCAGGCCTGCTTGGTACATTTCAACGGCACATGCCACAGCCAGATATGTTTTCCCTGTTCCCGCAGGGCCAATACCGAATACCATATCATGACTGCGTATTGCCTCAATATATTTGGCCTGATTGGGGGAACGGGGGGACAGTATCTTGTTTTTCGAGGTTTTTATGCCTGATTTTTCTTCATAAAGTGGTTTAACTTTATCTTCTTGTGAATTGTTATTGCTTGATTTTTTATTCATAAATCGTACCGCCGCATCTATTTCTTGGGTTGTAACATCTTGTTTACGCGTAATCTTCTCCCACAGCATTTCAAGAATCTGCCGTGTCTGTTCAATTTTATCCTGCTCTCCGCGTACTGCAAGTGTGTTTGCACGCGTTGAAATATCAACGGAAAGCGCCGTTTCAAGATGGCGTAAATGGCTGCTTTGAGGGCCGTAAAGGTAAGGAAGGAGGGCATTATCGTCGAATGACAGGGAAATGCTCTGCCCCTCATTGGAATTATCTGAATTTGCTATGTCCTGCCTCAATCAGTGGTTAAGTCTCTATTTTAGCATAAAAATCAGGAATTTAAGCAATATTTTAGATTGTTTTCACTTCACCAACCAACGCGTTGGGCGTGGCGGCGGTGATGGTGACATCCACAAATTGACCCAGTAGGCGGTCATTGGCTTCGGCATTAACGGCCTGAAAGAAAGGGGTGCGCCCTTGAAGCTGGCCTTCTTTTTTACCTTTACGTTCAAAAAGAACGGACATTGTCTTACCAATGGACGCTTTATTAAAATCAAAATACTGCGCTGCGATTAAATCCTGAATTTCGGTTAAACGCGCTGTTTTTACATCTTCACGCACCAACGCACTCATATTCGCTGCAGGCGTACCGGGGCGGGCGGAGTATTTGAAAGAATACGCACTGGCAAACACCACATCACGGATCAACTGCATTGTGTCCTCATGGTCTTGGTCTGTTTCACCAGGGAAGCCCACGATAAAATCAGACGAAAACACAATATCAGAGCGCGCTTTACGTATATCCGCAATAATTTCACGATATCTATCACCTGTATGTTTGCGATTCATGGCTTTCAAGATTTTATCTGACCCACTTTGCACAGGCAAATGGAGAAATGGGGCAAGCTTTTGAATATCGCGGTGGGCGTTAATCAACCCTTCATCGACATCACGCGGATGGGAGGTCGTATAGCGAATTTGCTCCACACCCTTGACTTCCGCCACAGCCTCAATCAAGCGGCCTAAACCCCAGATTTTACCATCACTATTTTCACCGTGATAAGCGTTTACATTCTGCCCCAGCAAAGTGATTTCTTTTGCGCCCTGATCAACAAGCTTTTTGGCTTCGTCGATAATTTTTGCAACAGGGCGGGAATATTCCGCACCGCGTGTATAAGGCACAACGCAGAATGTACAAAACTTATCACACCCTTCCTGAATAGAAAGAAATGCCGCCGCACCCTGATTTTGTTCTTCAGGGAAGTGATCAAATTTTGAAATAGTGGGGAAGTCGGTATTCACCACGCGCTCATTTCCGTTGGCTTTTAACACCATTTCAGGTAATTCATGATAAGTTTGTGGGCCAAAGACCATATCAATGACGGGCGCGCGTTGAAGAATGAAATCACCTTCGGCCTGCGCCACACATCCAGCAACCGCCATCAACATCTTGCCACCCTTAGCTTCTTTTTCGTCTTTATGTTTCTTAAGGCGGCCAATTTCAGAGAAAACCTTGTCTGTCGCTTTTTCACGAATGTGGCAGGTATTCAAGATCATCATGTCCGCATCTTCAGGCACATCCACCTGCGCATAACCAAGCGGGCGCAAGATATCCGCCATGCGCGATGAATCATAAACATTCATCTGACATCCCCATGTCTTTATATAGAGCTTTTTCGCTTGCGTGTTTTTAGTCATATCAAGTACGGTATAAACCACAATTACCGTCCCAAAGGCAAGAGAAACACTTATAAAATGACTGATAAAAAACCCTTCTATATTACCACTGCTATCTCTTACGTAAACGGAGCGCCGCATTTGGGGCATGCTTATGAGCAAATTTTGACCGATGTTATGGCGCGGCATAAGCGCCTTGATGGGTTTGATGTGATGTTTTTGACGGGGACGGATGAACACGGTCAAAAGGTCGCTAAAACAGCTGAAGATCAAGGAATGGAGCCAAAAGACTTCTGCGATAAAATTGCTCAAAAATTCATTGATATGACGAGCCAGCTCAATATCTCTAACGATGATTTCATCCGTACGACAGAACCACGCCATTACGAAGCCTCCAAAGCGATTTGGAATATGATCAAAGAAAATAATCCTGATGATATTTACCTCGATAAATATGCAGGGTGGTATTCTGTCCGTGATGAGGCCTATTTCACCGAAGGGGAGCTTACCGATGCCGCGGATGCCGATGGAAACAAGCACAAGCTTGCCCCGACTGGTGCGCCCGTTGAATGGGTAGAACAGGAGAGTTATTTTTTCCGCCTGTCTGCCTATGGTGACAAATTATTAGCGCTCTATCAAAATCACCCTGAATATATTGAACCTGAATCACGCCGAAATGAGATTATCTCTTTCGTTAAATCTGGCCTCCAGGATATTTCTATTTCACGAACCAATTTCAAATGGGGCGTTCCTGTCCCTGATGATGACAAACATGTCATGTATGTATGGCTGGATGCGTTAACTAATTACATTACAGGTGTTGGTTTTCCTGAAACAGAGTCAGAGAGTTATAAAAAATATTGGCCTGCAGATTATCATGTGATTGGGAAAGATATTATTCGCTTCCATTGTATCTACTGGCCTGCTTTTTTAATGGCCGCCAATTTGGACATGCCTAAAAAAGTATTTGCCCATGGCTTCATTAATGTGAACGGCGTGAAAATGTCAAAATCTGTCGGTAATGTTGTTGCACCGCAAGATATGATTGATGCCTATGGCTTAGACCAAACGCGTTACCTTTTAATGCGTGAAGTATCGCACGGACAAGATGGGAATTTCTCTCATGAGTTTGCCGTACAACGTATTAATAGTGACTTGGCCAATGGTCTTGGGAACTTGGCACAGCGAAGCCTTTCAATGATCTACAAAAATTGTGATGCGAAAATTCCAGTGCCGGGCGATTTTAACGATGATGATAAAAAACTCCTTAATCATGCTCATGACCGCGCGCTTGAAGCCGTAAGAGAAGAGTGCGATAAGATGCGCTTTAATCGCGCCTTAGAGGCAATTTTTAAGCTTGTTATTGAAGCCAACGGATATGTGGACGCCCAAGCGCCATGGGGATTGAAGAAAACAGACCCTCAGCGCATGGAAACAGTGCTTTATGTTCTGGCTGAGGTTGTTCGCGTTCTTGGCATTTTAATGCAAGCCATTACACCAGAATCCGCCAACCGTATTTTGAACCAACTTAAAATAGGAGAGGGGGAGCGACAATATGCTCATATCTCTAAAGATTATATGCTGAAAAGCGGAACAGAAATTGATAAACCCGAAGGCATTTTCCCACGTATTGATACAGCAGAAAAGGCGGCGTAGTTTTCACATGTGGATCGATAGTCATTGTCATTTAAACCATAAGAATATTAGCGAAGCGGGAACACCCCCAGAGATTATTGCGCGCGCCAAAGAAAACGGTGTTGATGGCTTACAAACCATTTGTTGCCGTATCAGTGAAGAGCTTGATGAGTTATTAAATATTACGAACGCACATGATAATGTGTGGTGTTCTATCGGAACACATCCTCACAGCGCCGGCGTTGAAACCGAAAAAGACATCCCACTGGATGACATCATTTCACTGGCCAATCAGCATGATAAAATTATTGGTATTGGAGAAGCGGGCTTAGATTATTTTTATGATTATGCCCCGCGTGAAGACCAAGGCATGATGTTCAGAAAACAAATTCAGGCCGCCAAAGAAACGGGATTACCGCTTATTATTCACACACGCGATGCAGAGGAAGACACGATTAAAATCTTACGCGAAGAAGGCGCCTGTGACGGCGCAACGAAGGTTTTAATGCATTGTTTCAGCTCTAATGAGACACTCGCACAACAATCAATCGATGAAGGCTTTTATATGTCATTTTCAGGTATGGTGACGTTTAAAAAGAACACCGCATTGCAAGACATCGTAAAAACAGTCCCGCTGGATAAAATCCTAGTAGAAACAGACGCGCCATTTTTGGCGCCAATGCCGCACCGTGGTGAAACCAATGAGCCAGCCTATGTACGTCACACAGGCCAATTTATTGCTGATCTATTTAATCTGCGTGAAGAAGAGCTTGCGGCGCAAACAACACAGAATTTCTTTAGATTATTCGATAAAGCGCAAAAGACGTATAACGAGCCAAGTAAAGCAGCTTAAAATATTCCGAAGCGTTCTATTTTGAAGAATATCTTTTAATTTCCATAATATATATTATCACATCAATATTATTATCATCTGTGGATCATGGGTGCGTGTGTATGGATGCCCTTTTGCATTCCCTATAGGCTTATAAGCATATGAATATACCCATCAAACAAGATAAGGACTTCTCACACGCTATTGATAAGCTCAAATGGGTCATGGCGTGCTTGCGCGATCCAACACAAGGTTGCCCGTGGGATAGAGAGCAAGATTTTAAATCCATCGTTAAATACACCATCGAAGAAGCCTATGAGGTTGCCGATGCGATAGAAAATGGTGATATGGATGAATTGAAGGCTGAGCTGGGCGATTTGCTCTTACAGGTCATTTATTACACGCAAATGGCGGCTGAGGACGCTTTGTTTGACTTTGATGACGTTGCCAAGAGCGTTGCAGATAAGATGATATCACGTCATCCGCATGTGTTTGGAAACATAAATGCGGCCAATGCCGACGCCGTAACAGATATTTGGGAACAACAAAAAGACAAAGAGCTTCATGCGGGAGGGGGTAAAAGCGGGGCGCTTGATGGTGTTACAAAGGGGCTACCCGCCCTGCTCCGCGCACAAAAACTACAGAAAAAAGCCGCAAAAGTAAATTTTGAATGGCAAAACGCTGAGGATGCATTTGCAAAGGTCGAAGAAGAAATTATTGAGTTTAAAGAAGCGGCGCAGCATGTTGATAAAGAAGAAGAATTTGGCGATTTACTCTTTTGCCTCGTCAATTATGGCCGCATGAACGGCCTCGATTCGGAAGAAGCGCTCCGTAAAGCCAATAAGAAGTTTATTAAGCGTTTTAAGGGCATGGAAGCCGACTGTAAGAAAAATAATATGGATTTTAAAGCGCTATCGTTAGATGAAATGCTAAAACTTTGGGAAAAGCAGAAATAATATGAAACACCCCAAAAATCACCCTCATCGATAATCCTTCAACAACAAATCATAAATTTGCTGCCACGTTTCATTTGTATCTGTACAAATTAAACCGCCGCGTTCGTCGCCCGGCTTATATGCTGATCCATCCCATTTACGGATATAACCACCCGCCTCACTCAGCATCATCGCACCCGCCAGATGATCCCACGGGCGAATGCGCGAATACATTGAAAAAAAAGACTTCCCTTTTAAAATATCCAAATATTCATGCGCGCAACAAACATATGTTTCGATATTGCCAAATTGTTCATCCAATACATCGCGTAATTCATCGCGCATTTTTTGCGGAAGAAATTTTCGGCTAATAAACCCACGCGTGTCTTTTAACGGCGTGACCATGATGAGATAAGTAACACGGGCGCCGTTTATTTCAACACCCGCCCCCTGCTCTGCTATTGCCATGTGATCTTGCGGGATATCCAAAATCCAGCTCTGGATTGTTTGTCCCCCTTTGACGAGCGCAACAATACATCCAAACTTCTCATTACCATCCGCAAAATTCCCTGTTCCATCAACAGGGTCAATCACCCAAACATATCCTTCTTCCGTCGCCAGAAGGCTTATATCAATTTCACCTTTAGACACAGCTTCCTCCCCCACGACGTGAGATCCGGGCAGTAAGTCTTTAAAAATAGCTGTAAGCGCTTCCTCTGCTTCAATATCGGCAATCGTCACCAGATCCGTTGGGCCAGATTTGGTTGAAATTTCATGTTCTTGTAAATGACGAAAGCGCGGCGTGATTTTCTCCGCCGCGACATCACGGATATAGGTTGATATTTTTTCAGGATTAATCTGCGGCATGGGTTATATCCTTATAAGGGAAAAGTCCTTCAAAACGATTCTGGTTTGCTTCATCAATATGCACCAAAAGGCGCGTGACGTCTTGGTTATTATCAGGCATATTTTTCGCCTCAATCACTTCACCATGTTGATAGAGCCATGCAAGCGCTTTCCCATCAGACATCGGAATATCATATTGGCAATGCAAACGGTGGCGCGATAGAAACTCATCAATCATTTGAAGCATTTCCTCTACCCCCTCACCCGTTTGGGCGGAGATAGAGAATGTGTTTTCGTTAAACTTACTGTCTCGTTCAATATCATTGCGGCGCGTTTGCGTGCAGATATCAATCTTATTAACCACTTCAAATATCCGCTCATCGCTTTCATATTCAATGCCTAAATCTTTCATAATGGCCATTACATCTTTTTTATGCGCGTCATAATCAGTCTGCGTTGAATCACGCACATGTAAAATTACATCCGCATATTGTGTTTGATCAAGCGTCGCGCGAAAAGCTTCGATAAGATGCGTAGGAAGATCAGTAATAAACCCAACCGTATCTGATAAAATCACCGTTCGTCCTGATGGTAATTCAATCTTACGCAGTGTCGGATCAAGCGTTGCAAAGAGTAAATCTTTGGCAAACACATTCGCACCTGTTACACGGTTAAATAATGTTGATTTGCCCGCATTGGTATACCCAATAAGTGCGACAACAGGAAACGGGACACGTTCACGCGCCTTACGGCCCAATTCACGGGTTTTACGCACCTTTTCTAATTCACGTTTTAGGTTACGAATGCGCTCCGCAATCAGGCGCTTATCTATCTCTAATTGGCTTTCCCCTGGTCCACCAATAAAGCTAGTGCCGCCGCGTTGACGCTCCAAATGCGACCATGCTTTTACAAGGCGGGAGCGCTGATATTCTAGCTGCGCTAACTCAACTTGAATGCGGCCTTCTTTTGTTTGCGCGCGGGTACCAAAAATTTCAAGGATCAACCCTGTTCGATCAATAATTTTACATTTTAATTCTTTTTCTAAATTCCGTTGCTGAACGGGTGATAAAGTAAAATTTACCATCACAATATCAGGTTTTTTCTCAGAAACAGCCTTAGAGATATTCTCAAGCGTCCCTTTACCAAAGAAAACACCCGGATGCATGCGGCGTACATTGGCACGAACCACATCAATAATATCAAGTTCAATCGCTTCGGCCAGACCGCACGCCTCTTCAACCGCTTGATCAATATCCCCGCGCTGTAAGGTGGGGATATTGGTAAATATGGGGTGGATGATAAGGGCGGAGCCTACCTCGTCTAGACCTATTATTTCATCTGACAAAGCTTACGCGTCATCCTTGTTTGACTCATCTTGCAGATCTAATGGACCGCCCGGCATGATGGTTGAAATTGCGTGCTTATAAACAAGCTGTACCTGTCCTTCGCGGCGCATCAACATAGAAAAATTATCAAACCATGTGATAATGCCCTGTAATTTCACACCATTCATTAAAAAGACCGTCACAGTCATTTTTTCTTTACGGATTTTATTGAGGAATACGTCTTGAAGATTTTGTTGTTTGTCGGCCATTTTCGGCTCCTTATTTATCTAATTTATTATTATCGTTGCGCCTGTCTTAGCGCGCCAGCCTATAAAAATCAAGCGGATTGCCTATAAGCCTAAAGCAGAGCCTCATTTATAGACCTTAAATCATCCCAGATAAAGGTTGGTGTGTACTGCGCAACCAAATCAGGACGCGGCCTGTCTGATTGTACCAACGCTACATCACATCCCGCATTTTGCGCGGTCATCAGGTCAGTTTCCGTATCACCAATATAAAGTATGTCCTGCGGCGTTAAGTCATCTTGCATTTGACCCAAAGCCATTAATAACGGTGCAGGATGCGGTTTATCTTTCTCTGCATGCCCTGCCCCAATCGCCGATTGGAAATAATCGCGCCAGCCCAAATGGTCTATCTCAACTTGTAAAAACTCGTGTGTTTTATTGCTCACAATCGCCATAGGAAGCTGAATAGCATTTAACGCCTCACGCGCATATTCCATCGGCTCTAATGATTTTAAATGATTGTCACGGACATATTGTTTTAAGATATTCATTGCTTCGTCAACGCGCTCTTTATACATCAATGGATAATATTCCCGCGCAGATTTACTTGCCTGCCCCGTAAATTCTTCTGATGTCCATTTTTTATGTCCCATCGCTTCACGAACATGATTATGCGCGTCTAATATTAAACCGCACGTATCCACAAGCGTTCCATCCCAATCAAAAATAATGGCTTTGTATTGATCCCGCATAATTATAGGCCCGACTCCCAAGAAACTTGTTTGCCACGTAAACCATCAACATAAGCGCGGTATTCTTCATAAATTTTCTGTGTAATCTTGCCGCGTTTTCCATCTGCTATTTTATGCCCATTAATTTCAACAACTGGCGTAACCAGAGCGGTAGCGCTTGTCGTAAACGCTTCAATCGCCTCATACGCTTCTTCTGGTTTAAACGCCCGTTCTTCAATTTTTATATTCTCATCACGACATAGTTTTTCGATCGCTGTGCGGGTAATTCCTTTTAAAATATCATGTGTGACAGGCCGTGTTATAAGCGTCCCTTCCTTATTAACAATCCATGCATTGCTGGCCGATGCCTCGGTAATAAAGCCGTCTTTATCCAGCATAAACACATCATCTAAACCATCATCAACTGCGCTTTGTTTCGCCATAGATTGCGGTAATAATAAAACAGTTTTAATGTCACGTCGCTTCCACCTTATATCTGGCACTGTTTTAACGCGAATGCCTTTTACAACACCAACATTACCGTCATAATCAAAATCAGAACTGATCATCAACAAAGTCTGCGGTGTATCGACATCGGGGAATTTAAAATCACGCTTGGCGCTGCCTCTTGAGATTTGAATATAAATAGCAGCATTTTTTTGTTTATTTTTACGGAGCAATTCACGCATTAAAAAACGCAAAGTTTCACGCTCAACTGGCATCTCCATTTTAAGCTCATTCAAGGAGCGTTTAAGCCGGTCTAAATGCCCAACTTCATCCGCCAAATGGCCATGAATACAGGCAATCACTTCATACACCGCATCGCCAAATAAAAAACCGCGATCTTCTGCGTGAATAAAAGCATTGGAATGATCAACATATTGACCGTTTAAATAAACAAAACGCGGCATTAAAATATCCTATATAAAAAATAAACGTAAAGACTAAACTTAAAAAATATCGACTTGGGCGGAGAACATTTTTTCTACCTTCGCCGCCTGCCCCTGTGTGGCCAGAATAATAACATGGTCTTTTGTTTTGATCGTTGTTTCCCCTGTCGGCAGGATGACTTGCTCCCCCCTGACAATGGCCGCAACCAAAACGCCCTTAGGAAGGGGTAAATCATATAACGGCGTGTTTAAAACAGAAATTGCGTCAGACGCTTCAATCTCTAAAATTTCCGCATAGTTAAATAGATTATGTACCGCTTTCACACGGCCACGGCGCACATGTTTCATAATATTAGACACCGTAATTGCCTTGGGCGAAATAACCGCACCAAAACCCAATGACGCCGTTAACGGGTTATATGATTCTTTATTCACAAGCGGAATAACACGATCACAGCCATGTTGGCGCGCCAACAAAGACACTAAAATATTTGTTTCATCATCATTGGTTAATACAATTAAAGTATCTGTTTCTTTAATATTGGCTTCTGCCAGTACTTTTGCATCAAGGCCAGAGGCATTTAAAATCAATGTATTTTCTAATTTTTGACTTAAAAGCTCTGCCCGCTCTGGGTTGCTCTCAATTACTTTAAGATTAATGCTTTTATGTTCTTTTTGAATAATTTCCGTCAGAGTTGTACCAATATTACCACCGCCAACAATAATAATATTGTGCGCTTCTTTTTCCTCATGACCAAAACCAATCAAAATACGTTTCAGTTGTGATTTTTCTGCAACAAAAAACACCTCATCACCAATCAACATTTGATCATCGGCTTTTGGCACCATAAATTTACCATCGCGTACAATACTAACAATACGTATGCGGTTATCTGGAAATAAGGTCGCTAATTGGCGTAATGGCGTATTAACAACAGGGCAATTATTTTCACAAAGCACACTACATAAATAAAGCGCGCCGCGCGTCATTGGCGTTACACTCGTTGTCCCTGGAACAGACAGGCGCATTTCTACGGCGCAGGCAACTTCGACCTCGGGAGAAATAATAACATCAATCGGCATATGCGCACGGCTGAATAAATTTGCCCATACAGGATCACGGAAGACTTGGTTACGAATACGGGCAATTTTCTTGGGAACATTAAAAATAGAATGCGCAACCTGACAGGACACCATATTCACTTCATCTTGATGTGTGACGGCGACGATCATATCTGCATCATTTGCCCCTGCTTTATCAAGCACTTCGGGGCTAGACGCTAATCCTACAATGCCATTTGCATCTAAGCTTGAATTAACCCGCGCCACCAATACAGGATCGTGGTCAATGACAGTCACATCATTATTTTCCCGCGACAGATAAGCCGCAATGCTGTAGCCAACCTTCCCCGCTCCACAAATGATAATCCGCATGTTGATTTCCTATTTAGATATAACGTCCGCTTTTTAACCCGTTTGGCTTTTTACAGACTTATTGTTATTTTGCGCGTCGTTGAGCGAAATATCAAGGGACTTCAGCTTCCGATGCAGCGCCGCACGCTCCATCCCAACAAAAGCCGCCGTTTTTGATATGTTTCCCTCAAATTTTTGAATTTGCGCCATAAGATATTTCCGTTCAAAATCTTCCCGCGCCTGTCGTAAAGATACATCATAAACATCATTTTTAACCTCGGGAGAGCGGGCTGTTGCATCTGGTAAGAACGATAAAATCAACATAAAGCAATAAATGGTCAAATTACCTTGGATTTTTAAATCTTCATTTTCTTTCTGCAATGCCGCCTTTTCCAAAGCGCGGGCAATCATTAATAACAAACGATCTGACTTGAACGGTTTTTCAATAAAGTCATAAGCTCCATTTTTAATTGCATGCACCGCCGTTTCAATATTGCCGTGTCCACTAATCATCAAAACAGGAAAATATGGCTTGGTTTCTTTAAAGCTTTGTAAAATCTCTAACCCGTCTTTTTCACTCCCCTGAAGCCAGATATCTAATATGGCGAGGTCAGGGCTTTTTTTTTCGAATTGCTCTGCCGCCTGTTTAGAATTTTCTGCTTCGATAACGCTATACCCTTCATCTTCCAATATTCCACGAATAAGGCGGCGGATATCCGCTTCGTCATCAACGACTAAGATAGATTTATTGGTTATATTTTTACTGATCATGCGCGTTTCAATTCTTTTTCATGTTCATCATCGCCTATTACAATATCAGGAAGCAGTAAGCTGATACACGCCCCTCTGTGCGCATCGTCACGGCGGTTAATCAAAAGCTCACCATTATGGTCGCTCATGATTTTCTTTACAATCGCCAGCCCCAAACCCGTCCCCTTTTCACGATGCGTAATATAAGGCTCACTTAACTTTGAAGGTTCTTCATTTTCAGGAAGCCCCAAGCCATTATCTTGAACATGTATTTTAAAAATCTCAGTTCCCTCTTCCAAAGTAATAATAATTTTACCCTTATGTTCCATATGATCTTTTTGATAAGACTGAATAGAATCAACAGCATTTTGAATTAAATTGGTCAGTGCCTGCCGTATTTGCCGGTTATCACATGGAACGGGTTTGTTTTTATCGGCGTTTCCTTGAATTGTAATCGCAATTTCTGGATGCGCTGCATTTTGGAACATCACAAGATCATGAATCTCTTTTACTAGCTTTGTTGGTTGAATCTTAGATTCAGGCATCCGCGCAAAATCAGAAAATTCATTCACCATCCGGCCAATATCTTCGACGTGGCGAATAATCGTATCCGTACAAACTTCAAATGTTTCTGGATCATCAGTAATTTGGCTTAAATATTTACGCTGTAATCGCTCTGCCGAAAGCTGAATGGGCGTAAGCGGATTTTTAATTTCATGCGCAATACGCCGCGCCACATCTGCCCACGCAGCCTTACGTTGCGCAGATTGAAGTTCCGTAATATCATCGAAAGTTAAAATCGCCCGTTGCTTACCCCCTTGAATATTTTCAATCGCAATACGTACAATGAAGCTAAGTTTATTTCCGTTTTTTGTTGTGAACGGCACTTCGGATTGCGCAATTTTTTCAGGATTTTTATAGGCCTCTTCCAAAAGAATTTTAATCTCTGGCAAATGGTCGCTAATATTGGTATCAATCAAAACCTTCCCTTCGGCCTCAAATAAAATCGCCGCGGCATCATTAGCGAATGAGATTTGTCCAATCTGGTCAACCCCCATCACTCCCGCAGGCACACCTTTTAAAACCGTTTCGGTTAATTGGCGACGCTGGTCTAATTGACGGTTCGTTGTAACCAATTCATCCCGTTGGCTTTCCAATTGGCTGGTCATACGATTAAAAGATTGGGCAAGGTAGTCAAACTCTTCCACTTGATCCTGTTTAGGGACACGTGCGGTTAAATCCCCTGCCCGTACACGATCAGAAACGGAAATTAATGTACTAATGGGACTCACTAATTGCCGTGCCAGCACAATCCCTGCCCACATCGCCGCCATCAATAACAATAACGCCACAACAATGAAAATCATGGTCACAGTTACTTGAAGACCAGAAAAACTATCTTCAAGCGTGGCATAACGTTGTGTGGCATCCTTAGCGGATGTCAAATAGGACAACACCGTAGGGTCAACACGCCGCCCCACAAATAAGAAATCATTATTACCACTTCCCAGTTGTACAAGGGCGCGTACGCGATCATCCGCATCACTAGTTAACAGAACGACCTCTCCATCTCGCGCTTGATCCAACTGAAAATCAGGCACTGTTTCAAAGGTCAATGTAAAGGTTAAACCAGAGCGCGCCAAAATCTGACCATTTGAATTAAAAACAATCGATTCAGAAAAATTTCTTAAGAAAGCTTGCGTATGTAATAAGCGGTCATACGCCTCTTGAGAATCCAACGTCCTTAGGGATTGGCGATCAATATCATTTGCCATCGCTAAAATATCGGCTTTAATAAGCTGTTGATGCTCTTCCAAATACGCTTCTGCAACGGCTTGGGACTCATATACCGCTGTTTTCACCGTATCGTTGAACCATGTTTGCACCCCAAAATGAAAGAAGAACGCAGAAAATACCGCCATAATGATTGCCGGCAAAGCCGCCATGATACTAAATGTCAGCACAAGGCGGACATGAAGCCGTGATCCTGCGATATTCCGCCGCCGCCCGCTCCAGATCGATACAATTCGCCGCGCAATTAAAATCACAAGGAATAGCAGAATGACCAGATCAATATTCAACAACCAAATAACTGTGTGTGGGTCATCGCCAAAGGGCGGCGTCTCTGTTAATGCGGCATAGGTCGCAAAACCACTAATAATCGCAAGGCCAATAAGAATGAAAGAAAGCCGCGTACTCCAGCTACGGTTGGTAAAACGGCGACGCAGGCCACTAATACGGCTTTTAGGGCCTAAAAGCGCATCCGCAAAGCCCCGCCAAAACCCGTATTTTTTATACCCAATATCAGCGTTTGTTTCGACTTTAGATAAGGAAGCAATTTGACCTTTATTCATTTTAGGACTATCACCAATTTAAGAATAAAAAGCAAGATTCCAATATGACAATTAAACCCTTTCACCTTTTGATTCCTGCCGCGGGCAGCGGCACACGTTTTGGTGATAACACACCAAAACAATATTATAAGATTCAAGGTAAGACCGTCCTGCGCCATACGATTGAAAAATTCTTTGGTATGCCCGGCTTACAGTCTATTACAGTGCTAATTAACGAAGAGCATCGGGCGCTATATGATGAAGCAGTAAAGGGCTTAGATATCAATGTACCAATTACTGGATCAAAATCAAGAAAATCAAGTATTTATAATGGTTTAAAGTTTTTTATTAAAGTAAAAAATGGAGATATAATACTCATCCACGATGCCGCAAGACCCCTCATCTCGGTTAAAGACATCACAAAGTTACTTGATTCTATGGAAGAGAACCAAGCCGCGACGCTGGCTTGCCCTGTCTCCGATACGCTATTAAGGGGCAATAAAACTGTAAACCGTGAAGCGCTATGGTCTATCCAAACACCGCAAGCCTTTGATTTAAAGCACCTTATTAAAGCGCATGAAAAATTCGCGGATGATGACAGCTTTACTGATGACACGGGACTTATGCGTGCTATGGGACATGAAGTTGCCCTTATCACGGGATCGCGCGCTAATATTAAAATCACCACCCAAGAGGATTTAATCATGGCCGAAACATTTATCGCCAATACTCTGAAAACAAGAACGACCTCTGGCTTTGACGTTCATGCTTTTGAGATAACTCCAAGCGAGCGTAAATTGATGCTTGGCGGGCTTGAAATCCCACATGATGTCGCGCTCACGGGACATTCTGATGCAGATGTCGTGCTACATGCCATTACGGACGCTATCCTTGGCGGTATTAACAAAGGTGATATCGGCACGCACTTCCCCCCTTCCGATCCGCAATGGAAAGACGCAGATAGCGCGTTTTTCCTACAAGAAGCGCATAAGATGCTTAAAAATGCGGGTGGCGCGCTCCAATTTATTGACGTGACCATTATGGCAGAAGCGCCTAAAATAGGCCCCCACCGCGCCGCCATACAAACATGTATTTCTGAGATTCTAAAACTCCCTGAAACGCTGATCAGTATTAAGGCCACAACGACCGAAGGTTTAGGCTTTACAGGCCGTAAAGAAGGCATCGCGTGCCAAGCGCTCGTCACTATTGAAATACCTCAAAACTAAATGCACAATGACACATGATTAAATTCCAATCGCAGGACATATTAAACCGCTTAAATTTTCATCACCCCGCAACATGGCTTTCCACGTGGGGTGGGGCAGGCTTATTAAAACCCGCCCCTGGCACATGGGGTACGGTAGCCGCACTTCCTTTTGGAATTTTCTTTCTTTATTTTGGCGGTGTACCGTCGTTACTTCTGGCGATTGCTATATGCTTTCCCGTTGGCCTTTGGGCTTCCAAACATTTTGAAGGCATGATTCACGAAAAAGATTCGAGCATGATCGTCATCGATGAAGTCGTCGGCATGTGGATCGCGTTGATCCCTGTGACGCTCGCACCCGTTCCTATCCTACTCGCTTTTATCCTGTTTCGGTTTTTTGATATTTTAAAACCAACCCCGATCGGATATTTGGATAAAAAATTTAAAGGGCCAATGGGCGTAATGATTGATGATGTCGTTGCAGGTATTTTTGCCGCCCTGATTATCATAGGATTGCGTTATGCAGGATTGCTCTGATTTAATTGATCTGCTTTTTGCAGGTATAAAACAAAAAAACTGGAAACTCGCCACGGCGGAATCTTGCACAGGCGGCATGATTGCCGCCACCATTACTGATAAATCAGGATCTTCCGCAATATTAGAACGCGGTTTTGTGACCTATTCCAATCAAGCCAAAATCGACTGCCTGCATGTTTCCGAAGCGACATTGACCGAACATGGCGCAGTGAGCGCGCAGACCGCACGCGAAATGGCAGTGGGCGCATTAAAAAATTCTCTCGCTGATATTTCAATTTCTGTGACAGGAATTGCGGGGCCGGATGGTGGCACGGAAATTAAGCCCGTTGGACTGGTTTACATTGGTTGCTGCGTTAAAAACAGCGTACCAGAAGCGCATCAATTTTATTTTGATGGAGACCGTGCATCTGTGCGCCGACAAACCATGTACGAATCATTTAAAATTTTGTTGACGCAGATTTAGGCTCTCCATAAATTTCTGCTGCACGTTTTTCAAAGGCCGCAATCATACGTTTTACGACCTCATTAAAAAACATTGTGGCTAAAGACTGAAGCGCGCCATTTTTAAATTCAAACTCGACCGAAAAATCAATGAGGCAATGCCCTTCTGTTGTTTCAGAAAATTTCCAATGATTGGTGAGGTTTTGAAGCGGGCCATCTTGGTATTCAATCGTGATTTCTTTTTTAGGGTCGAGAATGACTTTGGATGAAAACTTCTCCCGAAAGACTTTATAGCCGACAATCAAATCGGCATAAAAAACGGTATCACCTTCCCATTTATTAATACGGCTGGCGACGCACCATGGGGCGAATTTTTTATATTCATCCACCCCTGCAACCAAATCAAACATTTGATCAGGCGTGTAAGGCAATATTTTTTGTTCAACGTGAGAGAGCATATTTGTTTATGAAACAAGTTTCTCTGCGCGTGCCTGACGGAGCTTGGCGAAGTCTTCACCGGCGTGGTGGCTGGAACGGGTTAGCGGTGTACAAGACGCCATAAGAAATCCTTTGGCACGCGCCATTTTCTCTAACCCTTCAAATTCTTCGGGTGTCCAAAAATGCTCTACGGGGGAATGCTTTGGCGTTGGCTGTAGATACTGCCCAATGGTAATGAAATCAATATCAGCGGCGCGCATATCGTCCATAACTTGCGCGACCTCTTCACGGGTTTCACCCAGACCCACCATAAGACCAGATTTAGTGAAGATGGTTGGATCCACTTCTTTTACCCGTTCAAGCAAACGAAGTGAGCGGAAGTAACGCGCACCTGGACGGATGGTTGGATATAAGCGCGGCACGGTTTCCATGTTGTGATTAAACACATCAGGTTTGGCGCGTGTCACAATATCAATATCCTCAATCGCGCCACGAAAATCCCCTGGTAAAATTTCAATGGTGGTGTCGGGTGATTTAAAACGGATGGCTTCGATTGTCTTTACAAAATGTGCCGACCCACTATCTTTCAAATCATCACGATCAACAGAGGTAACAACCACATGCTTCAACCCCATTTTATCAACGGCCACAGCAATTTTAAGCGGTTCATATTTATCAAGCGCATCAGGCTTTCCCGTTGCAACATTACAGAATGAACAAGCGCGGGTACAAACCTCCCCCATAATCATAAAGGTGGCGTGTTTTTTATCCCAACATTCTCCAATATTCGGACATCCCGCTTCCTCACATACTGTGGTGAGTTTTAAATTTTTAACGACATTCAGTGTTTCCTTATAGGTCTCACTTTGCCCGCCCGCCTTTACACGAATCCAATCGGGCTTTTTGCCCATCGGGCGATCTTCCCGCTTTTGCTTTTCAGGATGGCGCTTTGCGCGGTCAAGAAGGTCAGTATTGTAGGTCATATTATTTACCGTAATATTCAATTTGCCTAGTTCGTTACTTCACAATAAGCAGAGAGCGACATAGGATCTGCGTTAGATATAACAGAATTTTTAAATTTTGTTGGGTGTTTTTTGCATTAAAAATTATCTGCAGACAACAGGACCGTTAAAAAAAAATCAAGGTTTTGATACAAGTTTAGCTCTTTGTGGATGCCTGCGCATAAGCTCGATAGAATCGGGGGCTACCGATTCAAACTTATGGGCTTTATAAAAGCTTACCAAATCCTTAGGCTTTATAATGCTCTCGTGATCAGGGGCGGATATCACATCTAAAGTAATCTGGTGCTTATCTGCGGAGGCTGTGAGCCATTCTAGAGCTAACGTTGCTCGCCCTTGCCGCCTATCTTTCTTAGGAACAGAGAGTTTTAAAATTGTTACAGATTCTCCATCTGTTAAAAGCTTAAGCGTTACGCCATTAAAGGAAAAGGAAAAAGAAACATTATCATCGCCAGTTTTATGATCGGCAATGGTTTGAAAAAATGAATTAATTGAATCTTTTTTAGTATTCATACTTCAGATTAATAACAGTAATAAATAATTATGTCAATTAAAAATGAATAACCTTGCCATAGGCATCTAACACGCTTTCATGCATCATTTCGGATAAAGTTGGGTGCGGGAAGATGGTGTGCATGTAATCTGCTTCTACCAATTCCGCAGTTTTTCCAACAACATACCCTTGGATTAATTCTGTTACCTCTGCGCCAACCATGTGCGCGCCGAGCAATTCTCCCGTTTTTTCATCCCAGATGGTTTTCACCATGCCATCAGGCTCGCCGAGCGCGATTGCCTTCCCGTTCCCCATAAAGGGAAAACGTCCGACTTTGAGCTTATGCCCCGCCTCTTTCGCAGCAGCCTCAGTCAGTCCAACGCTCGCCACTTGTGGCATGCAATAGGTACAACCCGGAATATTCGTTTTTACAACCGGATGCACGTCTTTTTGCCCAGCAATTTTTTCAACACATATCACGCCTTCATGCGAGGCCTTATGCGCCAGCCACGGCGCGCCGCAAACATCACCAATCGCGTAGACGCCCGCCTCACCTGTCTTCATATAACCATCAGTGACAATGTGACCACGGTCTAATTTAACGCCTTTTACATTATCAAGGCCTATATTTTCGGTGTTTGCTACAATTCCAACCGCCATAATGACTTTTTCAACGGTAATTTTTTCTGTTTTACCGCCTTTTTCGATAGAAACGATAACTTCTTTCGGTTTTTTGTCGATTTTTGACGTTTTTGCGCTTGTTATGATGCGCATACCTTGTTTTTCGAACTGTTTTTGCGCGAAATCAGAAATTTCTGCGTCTTCAACAGGCATGACGCGATCCATCATCTCAACCACGGTCACTTCGGCGCCCATGTTGCGATAGAAGGACGCAAATTCGATACCGATTGCACCAGATCCCACCACCAGAACCGATTTTGGCATTTCGGTCGGTACCATTGCCTCGCGGTAAGTCCAGATTTGCTTGCCATCAGGCTCCATCCCCGGAATAACCCGCGCCCGTGCGCCTGTGGCAATAATAATGTGCTTGCCTGTTAGGGTTGCTACAGGTTTTTTATCTTTCGTGACAGAAATTTTTCCTTTGCCCTCAAGCTTCCCAAAGCCATCAAATACAGTCACTTTATTTTTCTTAAGCAAATGCCCAACACCGCCGGAAAGCTGTGTTGCGACGCCGCGGGAACGCTCAACCACTTTCTTAATATCGAACGAGAAGTCTTTGATTTCAAACCCATAATTAGAAGCATGATTAAGTAAATGATTAATTTCTGACGAGCGCAACAGCGCCTTGGTCGGGATACAGCCCCAGTTCAGACAAATGCCGCCCAAATGGTTTGCCTCAACAAGCGCGGCCTTCATGCCCAGTTGACTGGCGCGTATCGCCGCAACATAGCCACCAGGGCCACCGCCTATTACAACCACATCAAAATTTGTATCAGTCATATTTTTCTTTCTAAATCACGAATTTATCAGCAATAGCCATTGCCTGAACAAAATAGCTTGCTGGCCAAACAGTCACTGAAGGCTTTTCGCCTTCTGGTAATTTACCTCCTGTTTTTGCAAACAAAGCTTTCAACGATGGCACACCAAAATCAATGGTATGCCCAATAGCCACAGCCGAACTCATAATTTTACTCCTTAATACGCATTAAAAATTTAAACCAGCATCGCGGCTGGGTTTTCGATATATTGTTTTAAAACCTTCAAATATTCCGCCCCGACAGAGCCATCAACGGCGCGATGATCTACTGATAGCGTGCAGCTCATAAATGTTCCAATTTTCACATCATTTCCATCCACGTAAGGCTTTTTCTCCCCCGCACCAACGGCCAAAATACAGGCTTGCGGCGGGTTGATAATAGCGTCAAACGCCTTAATACCAAACATGCCGAGGTTAGACACGCTGAATGTTCCGCCCTGAAATTCTTGGGGTTTTAATTTTCCATCACGGGCGCGCCCAGCTAAATCCTTAATCTCTGCGGAAATTTCTTTTAAACCTTTAGTTTCAGCCGCCTTTACAATCGGTGTAATCAGGCCATTTGGCGTGGAAACAGCGACCGAGATATCAGAATGCACATATTGGCGCACCGCATCATCGGTCCATGAGACATTTGCCGCAGGATAAACTTTAAGCGCATTAGCAGAGGCCTTCACAATAAAATCATTCACGGATAATTTGTACTCTCCATTGGCCGCATCATTAATTATTTTACGGGTACGCATCAACTCATCAATTTGGCATTCAATCGTCAAATAGAAATGTGGCACGGTTTGTTTTGATTCTTGAAGGCGCGCGGCAACGATTTTCTTAATATTGTTATTCGGAATTTCATTATAAATCATTCCAAATTCGTTGATTTTCTGTTCACCCGTTGGTTGTGCCACAGCGGCAGGAGCAGTAGACGCCGCGCTTGCTTGAGGCGCAGAAGAAGCGCTTTCCAAGTCTGCTTTCACGACACGACCGCGCGGCCCTGAACCTTTTAGGGTAACTAAATCAATATTTTTTTGTTCCGCAATGCGGCGCGCCAAAGGAGAGGCGAAAATTCTATTGCCTGCTTGCTGTGGTGCAGGTGCCGCTTGTGGTTGCGCTTGCATAGGCTCACTATTCGTTTCAGGGGCTTTTTCTTCCGGTGAATCGGCTTCAGCAGGAGCAACAGGAGTGTTTCTACTGCCTTCTTCTTTCAACATCGCATCTATATCACTATCGCTTTCACCATCTTCCAGAAGAACGGCAATCATTTGATTTACCGCAACATTCTCTGTTCCTGCGGGGACAATAATTTTACCCATTACGCCTTCATCAACGGCCTCAACTTCCATTGTGGCCTTGTCAGTTTCAATTTCCGCGATCACATCGCCCGATTCAACCGTGTCGCCCTCGGCCTTATGCCATTTGGCAAGATTACCTTCTGTCATAGTTGGTGAAAGCGCGGGCATTAATATTTTAATTGGCATAGCAAACTTCCTTCGCGGCATGGATGATTTGTTCTGTTTGGGGCAGTGCTAATTTTTCTAAACCGGCGGCGTATGGAAGTGGTACATCTGCGGCATGGACACGTTTTAGCGGTGCATCCAAATAATCAAACGCATGTTCACCGATAAGCGCTGCGATTTCTGCGCCGATACCAGAAAATGGAAAGCCTTCCTCACAAGAAACAATACGATTGGTTTTCTTTACGCTTTCAAGAATGGTGAAACGATCAAGCGGGCGAATGGTACGAAGGTTAATGACTTCTGCATCAATCCCCTGCTCTGCTAATTTTTCTGCCGCTTCTAACGCTTTACCAACCATGATAGAGAATGCCACAATAGTAACATCTGATCCTTCACGTTCAATTTTTGCTCGGCCAAGCGGAATCACATAATCAGGATCTGTTGGCACGTCAAAGCTTTGTCCATACATCAATTCATTTTCCAAAAAGATAACAGGATTTGGATCACGGATGGCGGCTTTCATTAAGCCTTTTGCATCGGCGGCACTCCATGGGGAGACAACTTTTAAGCCTGGAATATGGGCGTACCATGAAGCATAACATTGCGAATGTTGCGCCCCTACACGGGACGCCGCGCCGTTTGGTCCGCGGAAAACAATCGGACAACCCAGTTGACCACCCGCCATATAAAGCGTTTTGGCGGCAGAGTTGATAATGTGATCAATCGCTTGCATGGCGAAATTAAAAGTCATAAATTCTACAATCGGCTTAAGCCCTGTAAAAGCAGACCCCACAGCAATACCGGCAAAGCCATGTTCTGTAATGGGGGTATCAATCACGCGTTTCGAACCAAATTCATCCAGCATATTTTCGGTGACTTTATAGGCACCATTATATTCGGCAACTTCCTCACCCATAATATAGATGTCTTCATCGGTGCGCATTTCCTCGCTCATCGCGTCCCGCAGGGCGACACGAACAGTTTGTGTTTGTGTTGCGGCCATAAAGGGGGCTTCGTCAAAAACAGGCGGTTCAATCACAACGCCTTGGGCATATAAAATGTCACGGTTTTCAACATGCGCGCCTGTTGGCTGTACGGCCACATCGGTTGACATGTTCGCTGCTGCTGCTGGCGCATCTTCCGTTGGGGCAGATAGTGCTGCCGCTGGCGCACTGTCACCGGTTTTGATATCATCTGTGCTTTCGCCATCTTCAAGAAGAATAGCGATAGGCGAATTAACAGAAACATTTTCTGTTCCCGCCTCAATCAGGATTTTACCAATAACCCCTTCATCTACGGCTTCTACCTCCATGGTAGCCTTATCTGTTTCAATCTCGGCAATTACATCGCCAGATTCAACGCTGTCGCCTTCTTTTTTAAGCCAACGCGCAAGATTACCTTCAGTCATCGTTGGCGATAACGCCGGCATTAAAATTTGTATTGACATAATTTAAATCCTATTTAATGTTATTTTTATAAGAATAAGAAAAGGTAACACATATGTATATTTTTGATAGAAACCCAGAAAAAGTCGCCCGAATATTTTCAGAAGCGGGGCATAGTTGGCAGTTTCGTTTTCCACACGTATTCAATAAAGCATCTATAAATGCCAAGACATTAGGCCATATGCTTAATTTGCCACCAAAGCACCGACGCATCAAACGCGCGATCAAGAGCAATGGAAGAGCTGGATTAAGACCTGATGAACAGCGTGTTATACTGGGCATTAGATAACTCATAAAACTAAACCTCTACCAATACGTCAGTCCACAGATCTTCTGGGGGAAGTTCTGGTGACTCTTGTGCAAATTCTGCGGCTTCTTTAATGCGCGCTTTGATTTCTTTATCAATTTTTTTCAACTCTTCTTCAGGAATATCAAAATCATTCATCATAAGCTCTTTCAGCTGATTGATAGGATCTTGGTTTTTCTGCGCTTCGACCTCATCTTTTGTTCTATAATTCGCAGGATCAGACATTGAATGCCCACGGAAACGATAAGTCAGAACTTCTAAAATATAAGGACCGTTACCAGTACGGATATAATCGAGCGCCTGACGCGCCGCCGCCTGAACAGCAAAGACATCCATACCGTCCACTTGTTCACCCGGAATGCCATACCCCTGACCACGGGCATAAAGCTGTCCCGCCGCATGACGCGCTGCAGAAGTCCCCATGCCATATTGATTATTTTCAATCACATAAAGGATTGGCAATTTCCAAAGGGCGGCCATATTATAACATTCTGCCACTTGCCCTTGGTTCGCCGCGCCATCACCGCAATAAGAAATAGCAACGTTACCGTCTTCATTATATTTATGGGTGAAGGCCATGCCCGTCCCGATTGAAGTACTGGCGCCAACAATACCGTGACCGCCAAAGAATTTCTTTTCTTGGGAGAACATATGCATTGACCCCCCCTTACCGCGTGAATATCCACCCTCACGCCCAGTAAGCTCAGCCATAACGCCTTTGGGATCCATGCCACAAGACAGCATGTGTCCATGATCACGGTATGTCGTGACAACAGAATCACCTTCGATTTGTACAGATTGGATACCGGTTACGACAGCTTCTTGGCCAATGTAAAGATGACAAAAACCACCAATCAGACCCATGCCGTACAGTTGACCCGCTTTTTCTTCGAAACGCCGAATAAGAAGCATATCGTGATAAAGCTCTTTAACCTCGTCCAAAGTTGGCTCTGGGTTACTATTTGAAATATGAGAGACGTTGCTCTTCTTATTTTTATTGGGTTTGCCTGTTTTCTTTGCTTTTGATGCGGACAAAACACGACTCCTCTATTTGTTAAACACGTCGTATTTTTACGCCCAAATAGCAGGAAAATCCACCCCCGAAGGATGTTTTTATACAAGAAAACTTGCATTTTACTACTAAGCCATTGTTTTTAATTAGTATTTTGTATGTAGCTATAGGCTATTTTGTTGCAAATTAATTTCATTTGCGGCGCGATAACCAAGGACAAAGCGTACGCGCTCTTCCAATAAATCACGATCTGTTGATCCAGGGCGCATCATCACTACCTTTTTTTCGATAGCGGCGCGTTCCGCCATCAGAGCATCTTGCTCAAACTGCGCTGTGGCTATACGGTTTTCTAATGACATCAGGCGAACATAACCGCGATGTCCCGCAATAAGGTGATAAGAGAAGTAAACAGAAAGACACACCCCAATAATGCTGAGCATATTGCGCCGTAAGAAATATTGTTTTTCGATGAACCCCTTCATTAGAGTCATTGAATCACATCTGATTCGCACGGTCAACGGTAAAAATCATATAGATTCAATGCGTTAGAAGGAACAGTTCAAGAACAAGATCGTTAAGTGATTCTAATGATTCAATTTTATTTTATTGTAATAATATGTTTATTATTCAACATGCCTCTAACAAATGAAAAATACCTGGTTTTTACCGATGGAAGTGCTATTACACACTCATGTTGATGCAGAAGTTGTTAATGACAATAGCGATGATCCCAGCACACGAGAAAAAATGCGTATTGTACATAACGAAGCGGTTAGGCTGTCTGGATCAGGACATTATAAAAAAGCCATTTAAAAGAGCATTAATTCTCATTGAACCGCTTTCGCTTTACCTACTACTTCTTACTACCCAAAGGCGCGCGTAAGAAACCCGCACCACAATAACTTGCCGCAGAGCTGAGCTGTTCTTCTATCCGTAACAGTTGATTATATTTTGCGATACGGTCAGAACGTGAGAGCGAACCTGTTTTAATCTGTCCGCAATTTGTGGCAACAGCCAAATCCGCAATAGTGGAATCTTCGGTCTCACCAGAACGATGTGACATCACAATGCCATAGCCCGCCTTTTTCGCCATTTCGATTGTCTCAAGCGTTTCTGTCAGCGTGCCGATTTGGTTGACCTTAATCAAGATCGCGTTTGCAGCGCCCATTTCAATCCCCTGTGCGAGGCGTTTAGAATTGGTCACAAAGAGATCATCCCCCACCAACTGCACACGATCACCGATCGCTTTATTGAGCGCAACCCAACCGTCCCAATCATCTTCATCAAGCCCATCTTCGATTGACACAATCGGATAAGCATCACAAAGCTGTTCGTAATAAGCCACCATCTCAGTTGAGGTGAGCGTGCGTCCCTCCCCCTCAAGATGATATTTGCCATCCTTACAAAATTCTGTCGCGGCGCTATCGAGAGCAATGACAACATCTTTTCCTGCTTTATACCCTGTAGCATCAATGGCCTGCATGATAAAGTCGAGCGCCTCGGTTGCGGATTTCACTTCAGGTGCAAAGCCACCCTCATCGCCAACATTCGTGTTCATTCCTGCATCATGAAGCTTTTTCTTCAAGGCATGGAAAATCTCTGCGCCGCAACGAAGGGCCTCGGCGAAGTTTGGTGCGCCAATCGGCATAATCATGAACTCTTGGAAATCAACGGGGTTATCGGCATGCGCGCCACCATTAATGATGTTCATCATCGGTGTGGGCAGTTCATGCGCATAAGGGCCGCCCAGATATTTATAAAGCGGTACATCAATTTCTTCTGCAACAGCCTTCGCACACGCCATGGACACTCCAAGGATCGCATTCGCGCCAAATTTGGCTTTGTTTTCTGTACCATCAAGGGCAATCATTGTTTGGTCAAGATGCATTTGTTCTTCCGGGTCAAGACCGCTCAAAGCATCAAAAATCTTGGTATTGACGTTCGCCACGGCTTTTTCAACGCCCTTACCGCCCCACCGTTTTTTGTCGCCATCACGAAGCTCCACGGCTTCGTAAGCGCCCGTGGAAGCGCCGCTCGGCACGGCGGCACGGCCAAGCGCGCCACTTTCCAGCAGAACATCAACCTCAACGGTTGGGTTTCCACGGCTATCTAAAATTTGACGAGCAGTAATATCAACAATGGCAGACATATTTATTTTTTCCTTTTTAATGACTTATGAACCGCGAATAGGCGCAAATTAACACAAATAATTTTATATATTCAATTTTTTATTCGCGTTTATCGGCGTACATTGGCGGTTACTTTATCGCAACCAAATCCATAGACTTTACAAGGTCATCGACGGCTTTGGCTTGGGTTAAAAATTCTTCTAATTTGTTATAGGGAATGGCCGAAGGACCATCGCATTTTGCTTTGTCAGGGTCTTCGTAAGCCTCAATAAAGAGGCCAGCAATACCAATCGCCATCACGGCGCGGGTTAGGTCAGGGACAAGGGCGCGACGCCCCCCGCTCGCTTCACTGCCCGGTAATCGCATTTGGCTAGCATGAACGGTGTCACAGATAATCGGCGTGTTACAGCTCATTTCCTTCATCACACCAAAGGCCATCGGATCGACAACCAAGTTATCGTAACCGAGGGAATGCCCACGTTCACAAATAATTGTGTCCTCATTCCCACATTCAGCGAACTTATCGACGATATTACCAATTTGATAGGGTGACATATATTGCGGTTTTTTGATGTTAATCGCCGCGCCTGATTTATTCGCCGCATCCGCCATAGCCTTCACAAGGTCCGTCTGGCGAGCGAGGAAAGCAGGGATTTGGATCACATCTACGACATCTGCAACAGGTTGACATTGGTCAATTTCATGAACATCCGTAATAACCGGCACATTATCAAATTCGGTTTTAACCTTTTCGAAAATGCGCAGACCCTCTTCCATGCCCACACCGCGATAAGAATGGATGGAAGAACGGTTGGCCTTATCATAGCTGGCCTTAAAAATGAACGGAATACCAAGCTTATCAGTGATCGTTTTGTAAACCTCAACAGACTTAAGGGTGATTGACTCATCCTCAAGCACGTTAAGCCCACCAAACAGCACAAACGGCTTATCATTGGCGCATTCGATATTTTTAATTGATATAATCTTTGTCATGCAGATGTTTTAACGCAAAAACGCACAAAAACAAAGTGTAATAGGCCGTAGCCTATAAAAGCCGCTTAAACAGTTTTATCTGGCAACGTCTTGAACGGCCTCACCTGCTCTTGAAAGGTCTTTACCTGCACCTTCCAACGTTCCACAAGCAGCTACGGAAAGCCCTAGAAATAATGTTCCTACCAATAATAATTTAGACATTTTTTAATCCTATTTTGATTTTAAAACTTAAATGTAGAGCATATAGATAATATTTTAACCTTTCTAGCAAAAAATATTGGTTAATTTGAAAATAACACACAAAGAGAAAAATAATATGGGAATGCAGGATTTCTAGCG
>CALHAW010000002.1 GCA_937934135.1 uncultured Alphaproteobacteria bacterium | reverse complement strand
GTTTTGTGGGAAGAAAAAATAAAATATACAAAAACGATATTTTAAATTGATTATATTAGTTTATTGTAAATACTTAAGGAAATGCAGAATAGATAAAATATGATGTTGGGTTATATCAATGCGTAAGTTTTTACATGTTTTCAATCTCTTTATAGTTTTTGTGGTGATGTGCGAGGTAAAGCGCCCATAAAACAAAAGCCCTATGGTTTTCTTTTACAATGGGGCTGTTAACTATTTCTTTCATTCGGACACTATAAATATTTTTTAATATTGTTTCTTGTACGGTTGAAAAAGATACGTTAAATGCGCTTTCAAATTGGGATAAAGTGTTAAATAGTTTTTTTCGGTCTTTGGTGATGTGCGATGTTTTTATCAGCCCATGGCAGATTTTCACGTGCTTCATCTGCCACCACCGCCACCGCCATGTGTGTGGCCAGAGCTGGCATATGGATGCGAATGCGCCGCTGAGAAGGATAATGTACGGCATGTAAAGGATGATCCATTCCATTGTAAAGCTTGGTTGCTGGCATTACAGGTTGGGATCCCTGTCAGTTTTGTGTCTGACATGCTTACAATTTTTGCGTTAGTGACAGAGCCATTTGCCAAGTCTGCGGTAGCAATAGTTCCATTATCAATATCCGCACTTGTAATAGATTCATTTTGGATTTCTGATCCATCAATAGTGTTGTCAGTGATATTGTCACCAGCGATCGCGGTTATTGCCGCCCCATTTCCAGCAAAGGAACCAGCAGTTACTGCTCCGGCGAACCATCCATTTCTCCATCGTTTGGCGGATGTGCCTAGATCATTGGAATTATTTGTGTAGGCTGAAAAATTTGTTGGGTAAAATTGGTATTCCCATACGCCATTAATTTGCCAAAAAGCCTGTGCGTTATCATCAAAACGAATAAAGTCGTTTGTATCACGGCCAATAGTGCGTGACGCATTCGTTGAAAAAAGAGATCCAGTCGTTGTGCCACCAGCACCAAGATCATCACTTCCTGCATTTGCATCAACATATGCTTTTGTTGCGGCGTCCGTTGCCGCGGTTGGGTCTGCAAGGTCTATAATTTTCCCCCCGTTGACATCTAAATTACTTGCACCAGGGTTAGCGTATCCTAATTGTAAATTTCCGCCATCATTTTGTAAATATAAAGAGGTTGTCGCGCCATTGTTGCGCGCCATAATTTCATTATTATCTATTACGATGTTTACACCAGTTTCCGCACCAAAAACGGCATAGCCAGAGCCGTTTACAAGTGAGGCATCGCCACCGCCAATATTTAATAATTTATTTGTCCCCATATCCAAATTTGTTGTGGCTGTATGATTACCGAGGTCATCACCACCGCTGCCGGATGCGTCTGCGCCGCATTCCCATGCGGTGGCGGTGTTGTTCCATTTTGCGATTTGTCCGTCTGTACAAGAAAGCCCAGAAAGTGTATCACCGCCACTTCCGCCGCCTATCATTGCGCGCCAGCTTGTGCCGTCACAAAACTGCATTACTTTATGGGTTGAATTATAAACCTGGTTGCCTTCAACACCCGCCGGATTTGTACATGCGGCTTGCGCGGCCTGTTGCGTGCCGAGTAGAGCGCAAAGGGTGATTAATAATGTAAAAGCAAAGTTTTTAATATGTTTCATAATCTTTATCTTTCGTGCCTTTTTCTTTTCAAAAATTACTTAATTAATTAGTGTAATGTTACTTCCACAGCATTAAGCGGAAATGGGTTGATATAGTCGGGCTACAAGAATTGCTGTAAATTCCACCATTAGGGAACGTTCGCACTTTGACGGCATTATTGGAGTCGAATGTTTGTAAATAGCCATACTGACCTGAACCACTACTTGTCACACCGTTAACAAGAATGGGTACGCTTGTCGATCCACAGGATCCCCATATCATCGAGTTTTTGAAGTATCGAGTCCCTTGATTATGTGTTAAAGTAACCTGTTGATTTCCTCCACTTAACGCAACCCAACCGCTATCATAATCTGCGCTAGCGATACCACCTGCATTTGCATCAACATATGCTTTTGTCGCAGCGTCTGTGCTGGCTGTGGGTGTGCCAAGGCCTGTGATTTTATTAGCATTCATTGATAAGCCACCACCTGTGATCAAAACGGGACCACCAATCCGTGTGCCTGCTGCGTATTCACTTCCATAGTTCACATAAAGTGTATCGGATGATTCGACTCCTAAAATGGCAAGGTTCCTGGCCTCTCCCGTATCGGTTTGAAGTCCTCCTTGAATCCATACATCGTATGATGTACCTGCGCGGTCAATAACGATTTCACCATTAGTGTCGATTTGAAGCCCTTCATTAACCGTTGCATCACCATTAATCCAATTATTTCCCGTGACCAATGTTTGCCCCATTATATGATTACCGAGGTTATCTGCACCACTGCCGCCTTTCATGGCGGTCCAGTCTGTGCCGTCACAAAATTGCATGACGTTATTGTCATCATTATAAATTTGTTCGCCCTCTACACCCGCAGGGTTGGAGCATGCGGCATGTGCCGCAGATGAGAAGCCGATAAGGCCAAATGCCATCACCAGCATGCTTATTTTTTGACTAATCTTTTTCATTTTCATCATCCTTATTTTATGCTCTTATTTTGTTGGTGCTGCTGCCCCTGTGACTTTATGGAACACGACCCCTTGCGTTGCGATATGATCACCAAGGTTATCGGCCGCTCCGCCACTGCCACCAACCGGGGCATCACCCGTCACCGAATCAAATTCTAACATATTGATATTTGTCACATTGTTGCTGGCCGCGTCGATATTTTGTGTGGCCGTATGATCACCAAGGTTATCGTTTGGTGTGACGGATGTACAATCAAGGCCGTCACCGGCCGCATTTGCGGTACACCATTGGTTTGCCGTTAAGGTGCCGATGGTTGGGTCAGTTTCGTTTGATGTACAAGACCCGGCATCAGCAGTTGCGACATGTGGACTAGAACCAGATATGGCCACAAATTTCTCATTGCCGTAAGCTAGTCCACCCCAGTCGTTTCCAGACATAGTTACTGCGGTCCAAGTAATTCCATCTGATGATTTAACAATTTGACTGCCACCAGCGCCAGCTACAAACGTTCCGTTACCATATACTATGTTACCTTCTATTCCGCTCCAACCGCTCACGATAGGTATGGAGCGTGCGGTCCAATTAACGCCATCTGGTGATGTCATAACACGGTTCGTGCCGTTTGCAGCAACAGCAACAAATAAACCATTGCCATATGTTACAGCTTGCCAGTAATTCGCTTCTGGTACGGTTTGTGGGGTCCAATTAACACCGTCTGATGATATCATGACACGGTCTGTACCGATTGCGTTAACAACAGCAACAAATAAACCATTGCCATGTGTTATGGAATTCCAGCGTTTTATTTCGGCGGTTTGTGGGGTCCAATTAACACCGTCTGGTGATGTCATAACACGGTTCGTGCCGTTTGTAGCAACAGCAACAAATAAACCATTGCCATATGTTACATCTATCCAGGTGTTTGCTTCTGGTACGGTTTGTGCGGTCCAATTAACACCGTCTGGTGATATCATGACACGGTTTGTGCCGTTTCCAGCAACAGCAACAAATAGACCATTCCCATATGCCACAGATGTCCAATTATTTGCTTCTGCGGCGGTTTGTGCGGTCCATGTTTGTACGCCAGCGGTACACTCGCCGTTCACAATGTCTGCTTCACTTGCGCAAGCCCAATTACTTCCGTTAAATTGTGCTATTTCACCTGCAGAACAAGAAGGTAGGCCGCTTGGGGCGCTGGAGGTGCAATCAAGGCCATCGCCTGCCGTGTTTGCAGTACACCATTGGTTTGCCGTTAAGGTGCCAACTTGAGGGTCTGTTTCTGATGGGGTGGCGGCAGTACAGGTAATGATTGAACCATTTGATGTACACCAATTCATACCGGCTGTTCCTGTACCTAAATCGCCGATACGTGTATCCGTTGCACCGCCGCCGCCGCCGCCAGAGATTTGATCATCAACATATTTCTTTGTTGCAGCGTCTGTGTCTGCGGTTGGCGTTGCAAGGTTTTCAATTTTATTGCTATTCATGTCCATTCGACCTTCTGAACGAATGGCATAACCGCCTGCTGTATTTTGACCTAATAAACCATATCCGTTCGCATGCAAAGAACGTCCAGCCGTCCCCCATTTAGCGAGCCCTGAACCATTACTTGAGATACCTAAAATTCCGTAACCACCACTTGCTGATACCTGAATTCCATTTGAGCTTGATCCAGTACTGCTAATATTAGCGGCTGTTGCAAAGTTTTGCGGATTATTTACCTGAAATGCTAAACCGTTTGATGTGTTATTTAAGATAAGTCTACCGTTAATTGTAGAGGTTGCATTTACATTTAGTGTATCACTAATGTCATCTCCAAAGGTCGCGTTACCAGTTGTGCTAATAAGACCGCTCGCGCTTAAAGAAGAGACACCTGTTACGCCTGCATTTAAAACGCCCAATGTTGACGTGCCTGTTACGCCCAATGTGCCACCAGTAGAAAGGCTACCACCTGTGACAGCACCGCTTGCCGTTAACGATGACACGCCTGTTGTGCCTGCATTTAAAACGCCTAATGTTGACGTGCCTGTGACATCCAATGTGCCACTTGCGATTAAATCCACACCGCTTATATCCGCGGATGTTGTGATGTTTTGATTAGAATTAAGAGGACTGTTTACAATAATATCCGTATTTGCCGGTATGGCATTCATGGATTGCAAGGTATCTGTTTTAAGAACCGGAATACCGCCCGCCAATGTTAGTTCACCCGATGTGGCATTAAAGGCAAATGTATCCGCACCACCAGAATCTTTAATGGTTACATCCCGCGCGATGCTTGCTTCATTCGAGCTTTCTTCATTCCATAAGCCACCTGAAGCGACGGCGGCTTCATTATATCTATACCCTAAGAACATATCATCTGATCCACCATCTTTTTGAACAAGAGGCACATCTGGACCCGGTGTGGCATCTGCATCGACATAATCATTACATGTTGTATTAAACACGCCATCTGGACCCGCGGAAATAATGGCAATTACGTATTGATCGCCTGTATCCGTACCTTCGAGGCGGTTATTGTTAGACGCACCACAGCCATTTACATCTGCCCCATGATTCCATGCACAATAGGCGTAAGGCATACCCCAACTATCTTCTTTCGAAGCACCAATAGAGGCGGGAAGATCTTCTAAACCAGAAGAGCCAGGAACGGCAGTACCGGACATTTGGACAGGTTCAATTTCAGCATCTGAATCACAGTCTCCACCATTTTGTGTTGCACGGATAATAGCAAGCTTTCCTGCTGCGATCATTTCATTTTCGGTCAGGGTTTGTTTTGTGACCTGTGACATGGTGCGCACGGGACCCTTCATGACAGTCATGGTAGAGGCACCAATGACACCCACCATCCCAACCGCACCGAAAAGCATCAAGAAGACGTTTCCAGATTCTTTGAAAGAATAAGAATTTTTGTTGTTATCTTTACGACTGATCCGTGTGAAAAAGCCCATGATTGCCCCCTGAAATCTATATGTTCACCTTTTATTATGCCCGGAAAAAGGTTAATAAGAGGTTAGAATTTCATGATTATGGTAAATAAATATAGCTCAGAACGAGCCAACGCCGCTTACTTATAAGTAAAATACAGTTTTAAGATATCATGATTTGCACAATTTCGAATGAAAAAGCGTCATTTTTAGATTTTTAAGGGGTTTTACCCTTAATTTACACTTTTTCTGGCTGATTTTCTTTGGCAAAGCGCTGTAAATACATGCTTCTGAAATCAACGGGGCGTAGATGAAGGGCGTTAAAGCCTCCCGCTTGGGTAACGCCTGCCAAGACTTGGCGTGCAAAAGGGAATAGTAATTGCGGTATTTCAATTAATAAAATGGGATGATGTTTGCCTTCATCCAATCCTTCGATGGATAAGGTTGCTGCATAGATAATTTCTGCGACAAACATTGCCTTGCCTTCGCGTACCGCGCTGGCATTGAGGGTTAGAGAGACTTCGTAATAATTTTCATGCTCATCATGTTCCAAACGATTGACGTCCATGCCAATATTCATATCCATTTCGGGCGCTTTATTGCCCATGGTTAATATTTCGGGCGCGTTCGGGTTCTCAAAGGACATATCCTTTAAATATTGTTTGTGAATAATCACAGGAGAATTGGGGACGGCTACGGTTGCGGGTGTGTTATTTTCATCAGTCATGGTTCTTTTTCGCTAAAAACGTATCGTGATTCAATGGTTTAATCTTTGTTGGGGGAGTTATCCCATTTTTCATCACTCCCGACACGAGATGCGTTTCGATCAACTGTTTCATACTCTGCCTCAATAATTGTTTCCTCTTTATAATGTGTCGAATGCCTTGGGGTGGTTTTTTGAGCGAAAAGAGATGATTTTGACAGAAAATGACGTAAAACATGCCGTAATTGGGGGACGAGAAGTGAAAATCCGACTAAATCAGTAAAAAAACCAGGCGTTAACAACAAAGCCCCCGCAATAACGATAAAAAACCCATCAAAAATCTCTGTCAAAGGGAGCATTCCGCCTTGTAAGTTGTTTTGTGCTTTAAATAAGGTCTGTAATCCCTGATGACGCACAAGTCCGCCGCCAATGATTGCAGTGACTAAACACAGGCCAAGCGTTGCGAGTAATCCGATTTCATCACCGATACCCATAAACAGGGCGATTTCAATAAGGGGGATAATGAAAAAAATGATAATAAACGGCATCTTTCTTCTTTCGCTATTTTCTTCTATAAGTTTCCTTTATATTAAGCACATATTTAATCATCAATCTTGTTCATATTAAGGATTTTAAAATGCCACCTGATATTATTCTCTACGCTCTTATTGCTGCTGGTCTTGTCTTCTGGCTTAAATCTATTTTAGGCACGCATGACGATGATGAACAGACAGGCGGTCGCTCTGCTTCGGAAGATCAAAAAGATCCATTTGTGTCGTTAACGGATAAATTGAAAAAAGAAGAGAAGACGAATGTGACAGCGCTCCAGCAGAATGTTGGCCATGGTTTTGATTTACCGGTTCATTTTCGTATAGATAGTAAAACGATTGAAAACACCCTTGAAGGATTTTCTAAAAAATATGAGACGTTTGATTTTAATCATTTTGCGGGCGGTGTTGAATTTGCGTTTCCAATGATTATTGAAGCTTTTGCCAATGGTGATAAAGATATATTAAGCAATCTTCTTACCGCGCCCGTTTACATGGCGTTTGAATCCGCCATTGATGCCCGTAATGAAAAAGGCGAAACGGTTGAAACCGAAGTAAAGTCGATTGAAAAAGTTGATGTGATTGAGGCGGTTGAAAAAGAAAATTGGATTTATATTACGGTTCGCTTTACCGCGCGCGAAACCTGTATCATTCGTGATAAGGAAGGCGATATTATTTCTGGCGAAGAGGGCCGTAATACCCAGATGGTTGATGTTTGGGTGTTTGGTAAAGATATGTCGAGCGACGCACCAGAATGGTATTTATGCGAAACCCGTGATGATGCGCAAGAAGATCATAAAACACCCCTGCCAGAAGCGGGTGCAACAAAGCCTACAAAAAAATCTGCATCTAAAAAAGTGAAAAAGACAGAAGGTAAAAAAGATTAAAATGAAGTTTTGCTCTCTTCTTTTTCTTGTTTTTATTACGGCCTGCACGACCGTGCCGTCAATAACACAAAATCAAACGGGAAGTTTAAATATTACACCCACCCGTTTTTCTGATTTACCGAATTGGGATCAAGAAAATTTTGTTGGGTTTGCGCAGGCTTATAAAAGAAGTTGTGAAAAAGTTTTAAACAAATCCACCCAAAGTAATTTGGGGTCTAACCCTATTTTTGGAAAAGCGCAAGAATGGCAAATTGCTTGTCGTAAATTCGCCAAGATAAATCAAAATAGTGCCGCGCAAATTAAATTCTTTTTCGAACAAAATTTTATTCCTTACGCGGCGCGCGCAGGACAAAATCCCGAAGGGTTGTTTACAGGGTATTTTGAAGCAGGTCTTAATGGGTCACGCACACGTAAAGGTGTTTACCAAACTCCGCTGCGCGCCCGTCCCGATGATTTGGTGATGGTGAATCTAGGTCAGTTTAGGGAAGAGCTGAAAGGCCAGCGTATTGCAGGCCGTGTTCAGGGTGGACAATTAAAGCCTTATGAAACGCATGAAGAAATTATCAATGGTAAATTGCCTGCTGCGCAGGATAAAGCATTAGTATGGGTGGATAGTGCGGTTGATGCGTTCTTCCTTCAAATTCAGGGATCAGGTATTGTGTCTTTGGATGATGGGTCGATTATGCGGGTTGGGTATGCGGGGCAAAATGGTCACCCTTATTATGCCGTTGGCCGAGAACTGGTTAAAAATGGGTCTTTATCAAAAAGTGATGTGTCATTACAGAGCATTAAAAAATGGATGCGGGATAACCCATCGCGTGCGCAAGATTTAATGACAACCAATAAATCCTATGTTTTTTTCCGTGAAGTAAAGGGTGACGGCCCCGTTGGGGGGCAAAATGTTGCCTTAACGGCGGATCGCTCGCTGGCGATTGATCGTTCCCTTATTGCTTATGGCATGCCTGTGTGGTTATCAGCAGAACATCCGCAAGCAGGGCAAGCGCCGATTAATCGCCTGATGGTAACCCAAGATACAGGCGGTGCAATCCGTGGCCCAGTACGGGGGGATTATTTTTGGGGATTTGGTGATAAAGCAGAAGCAACGGCAGGTCTGATGAAGTCCAAAGGCCGCTATTGGTTTTTGTTACCTAAGACGCTTTAATTTAAATTATAAAATAAGTTAGAAATACGAAAAATGAAAATTTTATATATTGGAAATGTCCAAGGTTTGAACAATATTGATAAATATTATTTAACTGAGAAAAGATTAATAAATGGCTTCATTCGGTTAGGGCATAATGTCTGCTCTTTTAATGATAGGGACCATGCAAGATATATGAGTCCTATTCGTTCTCAATATTCTGGTTTAAAGAAAATGAATAAGCGATTAATACGAGCTTGTGATTTATTCCAGCCAGACATGCTGGTTTTAGGGCATTGTAAAAATGTTTCCAATGTAACCTTAGAACAAATAAGGGATTTGTTGCCCTCTATTAAAATTGCGTATATTAATGTGGATCCGCTTAGTGTTAAGCAGAATACAAACGATATTTTTCAAAGAACAACGAGTGCGGACACTATATTTATTACAACTGCTGGAGAGGGGCTTGTACAATTTAATGAAGACCGTGCGCGCGCTTATTTTTTTCCGAATCCTGTTGACCCAATAATTGATATTGAGCGGGCCTTTGATAATCAAGATGCAGATATTGATGTGTTATTTTTAGGTAGGGCGTTAAATCATCAGCATGATCATCGTGAATTATTAGCTCGTTATTTAAAGGATTCCCTACCAGGTGCAATAAACGCGCATTATGGGGGGTTAGGCATTAATATGAACACTATTTATGGTGATCAATATTTAAAAATTTTAGGGAGGAGTAAGATGGGGATTTGTACGAATAAAACCCAAGAATACTTTTTATATGCCTCTGACAGAATGAGCCATTATATGGCATCAGGGGTAATGGCGTTTATTGCTGAAGGCCCCGAATTTGAAACAATTTTAGGGGATGATAGCTTTGTTTCATTTTCAAGTCCTGAAGATTTATTAGAGAAAATCATTTATTATAACAATGCGACTGATGAGAGAAAAAATATAGCAAAAATAGGGTGTGAACGGGTTCATGACCTGTTTAATAATGAACGTGTTTGCAAATTCATACTCGATATGACATTTAATAATAAAAGTTCAAGCTCACCGATTTGGCACCAAGAAGATATGAGCAGAAGAAGCGCGTAATGTATTCATTTCCTATAAAACAACAAATTATAAAAAACTTACCTTTTTTGCTTCTAACAATGTTGCTGTGCAGCTTTTTCTTCTTAGAAAAATCGGAGCATCGTATTTTTTCGTATCTTGTATATGGGGTTACCTTTTTTACGTTTCGAGATAGTGTCTTTTCTGTCATAAAAACAATAATTAAAGATTATAAACTATTTGCTTTATTCCTTTGTTATGCGTTTTTTCTTTCATTATTTCATTCCGTTCCCGATGTTTTTCAAATAGGAGAAACTATTAGGCTTATTACTTTGCCTTTACTATTTTTGTTAACTTGTGTGCTAACTTTGGATACAAAAGAGAAATGGAATTTGCTTTTCCAAGTGTTTGTTGGCACAGGCCTCTTATTTGGAATTGTAGCTGTTATTAAATTCTACCTTATAGGGAACGGGTCATTTCTTTCTTACCCTAGGTATGAAGGGCCGGGGCGACTATCAAATGCAAATATTGCAGGATTTGTTTATGGCGTGGTGCTGATCTTATTTTTATCGCAGTATAAAAACATAAAAGAAATGATTGCGCCTAGATTATTGAAGAAGCTACTTCCTTTTCTTGTGATTGGTATTTTTATGCTGGTTATCCTAGGCACACAAAGTCGTAATTCTTTATTAAGTGTGGCGGTCACTGCGACCATATTCCTTTTAATGGAAAAGAAATACAAACTGTTATTGAGTATAATCGTGAGCAGCACACTAATTTTTATGTTTGTCGTTTGGCATCAAGGTGATTTTTCAGATTTTCTTTCTAGGGGGAGTAACTTTCGTACGGAAATATGGCAACACGCTATTTTTTCTATTAAAGATAATGTTGTTTTAGGGCATGGATACCAATCAATATTTACTTTTACCTCTGGTGAAGCAAGCTGGATATCTCCGCATAATTTATTTCTTGGATTAACATATCAACTTGGGGTGATAGGGCTGTTATTGTTTATTTTAATGGCGCTAGACATATTTTATAAAAATTATACTTTTGCTGTAAATAGACAGTATACGAGCATTATATTATTAATTTCTTTTGGGGTAGTCTTTTCAATCTTTGAGATGCGCTCGATATTTCTTAATTTGAGTTATGAATGGATTGTTTTTTGGCTACCGATTGCTTTTACTATTTCTCAAGGACGCCAAAGTAATGCCGCATTAAATTAATCATCCAGCATATATATTACGTTTTAAGATATATTTTAAGCTAAAAATAATTAATTGGTATTTTCTTGCCCAATAATTGCTGTTTCGGGTTCTGTTATAGAAGAAATTGCCACGGGTGTATCTGCCAAGGCGGGGTTGTCTGCGTTTTGAAATCCTGAAGAAAATGTATCACCAGATCCTGTCCCTGCTGCGGTGGCGATATCGTTTAGGGCTTCGGCGCTGGGCGTGGCAACATCAGAAGCAAGCGCGTAAATTTCTTCAAAGCTTAAGCTATCATTGTTTGTGGCATCTGCTGTGGTTGTCACAACATTCTTTTGACTAGAAATACCGTAATAAACAGGTATTGCCAAAAAAGATAATGATAAGATAAACGCGCACCCAAATATAAAACGAATCATAATTCTTTTCCTTGTTTTGTGTTTTTTAATCTTTTAAAGCGTTTAGAAAGTTTCTTCTATCCAGCCGCCTGTATTTTTTAAATCTTGCCCGATTCCATTAAATGTATTCGAACATCCCGTTAGCCCTGCCATTATAACCAAAGTACCTAAAAGCAAAAATCTATGTTTCATCGTTCTTCCTTTCGTTAAAACCCAATCATTATTAAACAGTGGGTTGTTATAAAAGGCAATGAGGTGCTTTTTTATAAAATTTTGATCACCATTGACTCTGTATTCTCATTCTGACAAAAATTATTGCGTCAGGTGAGTGCTATCTTACTATAATAGAATAACACTTACCATAATTAAATTGCAAAAAAATGGAGAAAGCGCATGGCACACCCTTCTTTTCAGCTTAAAAAAGCGAAAAACGATAAATTTTACTTTGTACTGACGGCCAAAAACGGCCAAATCATCGCCCAATCTGAGATGTATAATTCAAAAGATGCGGCAGAAAACGGCATTAACTCAGTAAAAAATAATGCCCCAGCAGCAGAAATTGATGATCAAACAGCTGCAGCGTAAAGCATGCTTGTTTATAATAAATTTATGAGAACCGCCTTTTTATGGGCGGTTTTTTTATGTGTTTTAGTCTAGCGCGTTTTTATAGCGTGCGTTTGCGGATTGAATCGCCGTGTGCGGGAAAGCCTTCATAATCACTTAATGTGGTGACAGAATCTTGTAACCCTTCAAAACCTTCTTTGGTTGTTTTCACTAAAGAAACACGTTTTAAGAAATCCCAAACAGACGTACAGCTATAGGTTGCGGCGCGGCCGCCTGTAGGTAAGACATTATTACCACCGATCCCAAAATTTGCGATGGAAATAGTGCTGGTTTCGCCGATGATAATTTCACCCGCATTATCAAGTTTGGCGATGATGTTATCGGAGTTTTTAACTTTTAATAATAAATGCTCTACGGCGTATTGATTACAAAAATTGATGGCCTCCTCCATTGTATCAGTTAGCACAATGCCGCTATAGGTTGCCATGTTTGTTATAACCCAATCGCGTTGCGGTTCAGGCAGGGCGTTAATGGCATCAGGCAATAAGGCATATACTTCATTGGCAAGATTTTCGCTTGATGTCACAAGAAGCGCAGCGGAATCTGGTCCGTGTTCTGCTTCGTTTAATATATCCAAAACGGTATTATGCGCATTGGCACTTTCATCACATAAGATAATAGATTCAGAAGGGCCAGCAGGCATGCCGGGGTCAATGATTCCCCCTAATATTTGTTTTGCCGCGGCAACATAGGGAGAACCAGGGCCAAGGACTTTTTTCACGGCGGGGACGGTTTGTGTTCCGTAAGCAAGGGCGGCAATCGCCTGCGCGCCGCCAATTTTATAGATATTTTTTACACCGCAAATTTCTGCGGCATATAGCAACGCATCGCCAACTTTACCGTTACTATTGCAGGGGGTGGTGATTGCAATGGTTGGCACTTGCGCCAGCATTGCAGGAATGCACAGCATATACATCACGGAAGGAAATAAATTTTTACCACCCGGAATGTATAGGCCAACGGAAGAGATTGGGGTGATTTTTTCACCTGCAAAGACACCTGGCTCAACCTCAACCATCCATTGGCGTTCTGCTTCTACACGGTTCATTTGTTCTTTGTGGAAGATACGCACATTGCCCGCGCAGTGATCTATTGCGGCTTTGACATCAGGGGAAAGGGTACGCCGCGCCTCTTCAAATTCTTCTTCAGTGACTTTAAGGGTCTTTAAGGTTGCCCCATCAAATTTTTTGGCATAATCGATTAAGGCGTCATCGCCCTCATTTTTTACACGCTCTATAATTGGGCGCACAGCGTCCATAACGGATCCAATATTAGATTCAGAGCGGCGCAAAATACGTGCTTTGGTCGCATCCTCTGTTTTATTCCAACGATAAAATCCGATATTCATTTGATCTGAATAGCGCTTTTGGGTAAGTCTGTCACCATGGAAAAGAAGCAAATCACAATTATTGATTATGGGTCGGGCAATTTACGCTCCGTTGAAAAGGCATTTGAAAAAATCATTGCGGAGCATAATTTGGATTTTGAGGTCTTTATTACTTCGAATAGCGCGGCGCTTGAAGGGGCGAGCCATATTGTATTGCCAGGGCAGGGCGCGTTTGCTGATTGTATGGCAGGTCTGAAAGGCGTGTCTGGCATGATTGAAGCGCTAGAACATCAAGTTTTAATAAATAAAAAGCCCTTCCTGGGCATTTGCGTTGGGATGCAGCTTTTGATGGAGCAGGGATTAGAGCATGGTGTATATGATGGGTTAAGCTGGTTGAAGGGGCGCGTTATCCCTCTTGCGCTAAGCGATAAAGCCTTAAAAATCCCGCATATGGGATGGAATGTGGTGACGTGTGATACATCACATTTTATGACTAAAAACCAAGAATCTTCCCCACATTTCTATTTTGTTCATTCTTTTATGGTTGAATCAAAAGAGGAGAATATCGTGCTAGGGTATGCGCAATATGGGGATATATCGATCCCTTCTATTATTGCGCGTGATAATATAGTAGGTATTCAATGTCATCCTGAAAAAAGTCAGGAAGCAGGCTTACAATTTTTATATGATTTTTTACGTTGGACGCCTAAGCAATTTGCGTAAAGATTTATGAAGAGGAAGAACTTATGACAGAAACACCACAAAAAAAGACAGAAGCGATTTTAAGTGTTGAATTTGTTGAAGAGCAACTTTCACCGAATGATCTAAATGATTTATGCGACGCCACGGATGCGGCTATCGAAGCAGGAGGTGGATTTGGTTGGGTTGATTTGCCGTCGCGTGAGATTTTAGAAAGTTATTGGCGCGGTGTTGTAACAGCGCCGATGCGTGAATTGTTTGTAGCGCGTATGGATGGTGTTATATGTGGCACAACACAGGTAATATTGCCCCTTAAAAATAACGAAGCGCAGGGGCATATTGTTGTTCTGACGACCAATTTCATTGCGCCATGGGCGCGGGGATATGGTTTAGCCAAAAAATTGCTTGAAGAAGTAGAACGTAAGATAAGCCGCGATGGCTATGCAGTTATTAATTTGGATGTGCGTGAAGGTATGGAAAGCGCTATTTCACTCTATGAAGCGATGGGGTACCAACAATTTGGCAAGCATCCTTATTCTGTCCGTGTGAAAGGGGAGACTATTGAGTCTCTTCATTATTATAAGGTCATTAGTCAGTCTTATTTTGAGTAATTTTTCCACTTTTATTTTCTCATGTGTTAGACGTCACTCATGTAACTGAAGAAAAGCTAGGCGAGATAGGGCGGTAGTTAATTTTAATTGACATATTATTTAGCTTGGTCTACAATATTATAAATTAAAAAAAAGTTAACAATATGTCCGATAAACTTGATGTTGAAAAAAGCGTGCTATCTGCTGCATATAAAAGCCCTGAGCGTGCGCAAAATAAAGTAACTCGAAATTCACACGATCCTATAAATTTAGGTGTAGGTGAGAGTTTATTTGTTGCCCATAAAAGAAGACTGCATCGAAAACTTGGCGGACCTAAGTCTGGACAAAACGGCCCTTAATTTTTTAAATCATTTATTTCAAAAGTTCCCGATTTTAACCAGTATGGTTATTTATGAGCGTTTGTTGTTTTTTTAATTCAGTATACGTCTAACGGCTAGCCTTTTCGTCATGGCCGCTGGTGCCGAGGCGGGATTGTAATTCCTTGTAGATGTCATCAGGTTTGACCCCTTGATCTGCCCATAAAACCATAAGATGAAAAAGTAAATCTGCGCTTTCGGATGTTAGTGTTTCTTTACTTCCTTGCAGGGCTTCGATGACCGTTTCAACGGCTTCTTCCCCAACCTTTTGGGCTATTTTTGCGGTGCCTTTATCAAACAAAGAAGCAACATAAGAGCTATCAGGATTTGCGTTTTTGCGGGTTTTTATAATATCGAATAATTCTTCTGTAATATGTTTTTTCATTATACCACCTGTCTTATGGGGATGTTATTTTGTGCCATTTCGTTTTTGACTTCGGCAATAGTAAATTCACCAAAATGAAAAATGGAAGCAGCCAATACAGCGGACGCCCCCCCAATTTGAATGCCATCAATCATATGTTGTACCGTCCCGACGCCGCCCGATGCGATAACGGGAATGGAAATGGATGAAGTGATGGCCATTGTTAGATCTAAATCAAAGCCAGATTTTGTGCCGTCTTGATCCATAGAGGTTAGAAGGATTTCCCCCGCGCCATATTCAGTCATTTGTTGCGCCCATTTTACTGCATTTATTCCAGTGGGTTTTCGCCCGCCATGGGTAAAAATTTCCCATTTATTGGTTGCGGTTTTTTTTGCATCAATCGCTACGACAATACATTGATTGCCGCATTTATTGGATGCCTCACGGACAAATTCAGGATTGTGAATCGCCGCAGAGTTAATGGCGACTTTGTCTGTTCCTGCCTCAAGGAGGTTACGGATATCTTGTAATTCACGTACGCCGCCACCAACGGTAAGCGGCATAAAAATGCTGTCGGCGGTTTTACGCACGACATCTAAAATTGTATTGCGATTATCCGATGTTGCGGTGATGTCTAAAAAGCACAACTCATCTGCCCCTTGGTCATTATAGATTTTTGCTTGTTCTACAGGGTCGCCGGCATCAATAAGGTCAAGGAAGTTCACGCCCTTTACAACGCGCCCTTCATTGACATCAAGGCAGGGAATTATGCGAGCTTTAAGCAATTTTTAAGGCCTCCGCTGGGTCAATGCGTCCATCATAAAGCGCCTTACCGATAATCATACCGCTCACCCCTTGTTTTTGGGCGTCACGTACGGCTTCTACGTCTTTGAGTGAACCAACGCCACCTGATGCAATAACGGGAATAGTAATGGCCTGTGCCAATTTGATGGTGTTCACCATATTTAAGCCTTCGCCCGTCCCATCTTTATTAATATCAGTATAAATAATGGCCTCAAGGCCGCATTCTTCATATTCACGGACAAGATCAAGCATTGGACGACCAGATTTTTCAACCCATCCTTCGGTTGCCACATCATCGCCATACGCATCCAGCCCCAAAATAATTTGTCCCGGAAAAAGTGCGCAGGCTTCACGCATGAGGTCAGGGTTTTTTACTGCAATCGTGCCAAGGATAACGCGGCTTATTCCCGCATTTAACCATGTTTCTATTTGTTGGAGCGTACGAATACCGCCGCCTAATTGAACAGGTAAATCAACAGTCTCTAAAATATTTTGAACGGCGTCTTTATTGACGGGCTTGCCTTCAACAGCGCCATTCAGGTCCACGATATGCAACCAAGAAAATCCGTCGCGGGCAAATTCCATTGCTTGCGCGCCAGGATTTTCATTATAGATAGTTTCATCATTCATATCGCCCTTATAAAGGCGCACGCATTTACCGTCTTTTAAGTCAATTGCGGGGTAGATAATCATTTTATGGCCTTATCGATATTTTTATTTTCAAAAGACTTTAGCGAGTGAATTTAAAAAATGCTATATTTACATCATGTTATTTGTTGTTCTTGCCTATTTTGCACATGTCATTGAAAATTCGCTCATTGCCTATCTTATAAAAGATATTGGGCCTTATATTTATCTGCCAATATCTTACTTTATTTCAACTTTAACGATTTTTTGCTATGGGAAATTTATAAATTTTAATAAAAAAGTTGAAAAGATTGATTGGCATTTAGCCTTATCATGTAAATTTCCTTTTTTGTCTTATATTGGTGGCGCATTAATAGGCAACGCGCTCTGGTTTGTTAGTATTTTTCTTATCGGGTTATCATCTGTATCTTTTATTATGGTGTTTATACGCTTATTTGTGGCGGTATATGCTTATTTTTTTATGGATGATCGCTATCCGGTTAATAAAATCATTGCATTTGGCTTAGCCTTCATTGCGCTTTGTTTTTATTCATATAGCAGTTTAGAGAATAATCAGTTGGGAATTGCCTTGGCGTTATTATCGTGCATCGCCTTTTCAGCCGAAAGTATCGGGAAAAAGAAATTAGCGCTTTCTGGATTGAAGGTAGAGAATATGGTGCTTTGGCGTTATTTTATTATGATGGTTGCCTTCATATCCGCTTTTGTTCTTCTTTATAGCTTTAATATGATCCCTTCAGACATGTTGAATATGCCGAGCAATACCCAATTATTTTTAATGATTGTGACATGTTTTTTTGGAAGTGTAGGAGCGGGTGTTCTTCTTTTTTACGGTTTGAGAACAATACCACTTAGTATAGTCGAAGCGCTTAATACAACAAAACCTGTTTTATTTTCTATTATTGGCATTTTCTTTTTAGGAGAGGTCATGACAGGAGAACAAATTTTCTGGGGTATCGTCATTGTCATTACAAGTCTTTATTTTGTAATGGCACCTAATGAAAAAGAAAAAAGGAAGATTGCATGACTGAAATTAAAAAATACGACAATGACAATATTTTTGCAAAAATTATTCGCGGGGAGATTCCCTGTGGTAAAATCTTTGAAGATGAACATGTGCTGGCCTTTTATGATATAGCGCCCCAAGCGCCTATCCATATTTTAGTGATTCCAAAAGGTGCTTATGTAGATTTAGCAGATTTTAGTGCCAATGCCAGTGGTGATGAAATCACGGCTTTTCACCGCGCCGTGGCACAGATTGTTAAAGATCATGATTTGACGGCGGGTTTTCGTGCGATTTCGAACGCGGGAGGGCATGGCGGCCAAGAAGTGCCACATTATCACCTGCATATTGTAGGCGGCGCGCCGATTGGCGCGATGATTCCTTAGATAAAGTCGAAGGCTTTAAAGCGTTTTAATTTACGCGGTCGATGGGAAATAAAATTATATTATTGTCGATTGCTTGGTTATCGGCTGTTGAAGGTGTGATGTCCATCATGGCGCTGACTTTATTTTCTGTATCAACCAATGCGCCATCGCCTGATTCCACTTTATGTTCGTTTTGGATTTCTAGAAGAAGATAATCTGCAATTTCCATGTGGGCGCGTGCCTGAATAGATAAAAGCTGTGCGATAGCAACCGCCGCGTTATAATTATTAGATAGGCCTTCTTCTGCAATATCACCACAAAGCGCATCCATGATATCTGCCAATGCTTCCAGATCTTCTGGTACATCATTTAACAGACGGGCATAGCCTTCGGCTTGTATCGGTTCATTTTTATGATGATGAATCCAATTTGGTCCATAAGTATCAATTATATATTGCGCTTCTTTTTTAAGAGCAGCAGCAATCGGTACTTCTAAGTAAAATTTATCTGCGAGATCGCGCGCACAAAGGGCAATCGCCAAAAGGGCGGAGTCTGGATCAATCTCGCTCAATGCCATATGTAGGCTATATTGCATATCTGGTTCAACCGCGAGGTTGTGTTCCAAAATATCACTTACGGCCAGTGGCACGATAAGCTGTTGTTCCATAGTATTGATGTGTTTTTCGTTTAATTGCTCAAACATTGTGCCTATTCCCTATTTTTAGAGTCCCTATTTTAAATCCCTATATGAACCAGCCATTTCTCTTTTTTGGTGGTTCATTCATGAGTATGGCGTCAAAAAGTGAAGAAGCGATTAAGGAAGAGTAAAGAAAACCTTAATTCTTCATTTTTTATCTGATATGTGCCATACAACCTTATGGTTGCGACAATAAATACCATTGCTTTTCAAGGGGTTGATGTGCGCCCTGTGGATGTTCAGGTGCAAATCTCTAGCGGTTTGCCTGCCTTTAATATTGTGGGCCTGCCTGATAAGGCCGTGGCTGAAAGTAAGGAACGTGTGCGCGCCGCCCTTCATGCCTTGGGCATTGCCCTGCCGCCGAAACGCTTAACAGTGAATTTAGCGCCTGCGGACGTGAATAAAGAGGGCAGCCATTATGATCTTCCCATTGCGTTGGGTTTATTGGCGGCGATGGATGTGCTTCCTAAAGATGAAATGACGCAATATGTCGTGCTGGGTGAGCTGGCATTAGATGCAGGAATACGCGCCGTGGCGGGGGTTCTTCCCGCTGCTATCCATGCGGCAAAGCATGATTATAGTTTAATTTGTCCTGATGCGTGCGGCGGTGAAGCTGCATGGGCAGGCGAAGACCTTCCCATTATTGCGCCCAAAAATTTATTACAGTTGATCAATCATATTAAAGGTACGCAAATGTTGGGGCGTCCCGAAGGCAAGATCATTGACGATGTTGTAATGCGCCGTGCCGATTTGGCAGATGTGAAAGGCCAAGAAACGGCGAAACGGGCGTTGGAAATTGCGGCGGCGGGCGGTCATAATATGTTGATGGTAGGACCACCGGGATCAGGTAAATCTATGTTGGCCAGTTGCTTGCCGTCTATTTTACCGCCCCTCACGCCGCGTGAAGCATTAGAGGTTTCAATGATTCATTCTTTGTCTGGGACATTGGGTGAAGGCGGTCTCATGAAGACGCGGCCTTACCGTGATCCGCATCATTCTGCGTCCTTGCCGGCATTAATTGGTGGTGGACATAAAGTAAAACCGGGGGAGATATCTTTGGCACATCAGGGAATATTGTTTCTGGATGAGCTTCCTGAATTTTCACGTGCGACATTGGAATCTTTACGCCAACCGTTAGAGACAGGGGAAACATTGGTTGCCCGCGCCAATAACCATGTGACTTACCCTGCGCGCTTCCAATTAATTGCGGCGATGAATCCATGCCGATGCGGATATTTAGGAAATCCTGATTCTGAATGCACCAAAGCGCCGCGCTGTGGTTTGGATTATCAGGCAAAATTATCAGGGCCATTATTGGATAGAATTGATATTCAGGTTGATGTTCCTGCTGTGTCTGTTGCGGATTTGAACAAAGAAAAAGCGGAAAGCTCCGCTAATGTTGCGGCGCGTATTTCCCGCGCCCGTGATATTCAAGCCGCCCGCTATAAACATATGGATCAACCCATTTCCGTGAATGCCCATGCCAGTGGGGATGAGTTGGAAACGGTTATGATGCTCTCTGATCCCGCTAAGGCGCTTTTAAATAAAGCAGCGGAGCGTATGAAATTCTCTGCGCGGACTTATTACCGCTTGATCCGCGTTTGTCGTACCATCGCCGATTTAGATGGTGACTGTGAAGAGATTTTAGAAAACCATGTTGCGGAATCCTTAAGTTACCGAAAAATCTCTTTAAATTAATAATATCAATGGTTTAACTATATTTTTTGCGTTTATAGCGGGGCTTCCCGTAAGATTAAATGAAGTTAGCCTTATTTTAATGGTTTTGCCCTAGAATAAGAGACTAAATTAAAAAGGGTTTAAAGATAGTGGCGCTTAATCACGGTATCAACGCAGACGATAATAATTTAGCTGAAATTATTCAAACAAGAGAGCTTGCTGGCCGACAAGTGACGGAAGCCAAAGCGATTGAAAATAAAATTGCTGGGTTTGAAAATAACCCCCAATCGAACAGCGGTGTTATCCCTAGAGTTCAAAATGCAGGTATTTCCTTACAAAGTGGCAGTGATGGTGGTAACCATGCCAAGGTTTATGGCGGCATGATTGAAGCAAAATTAGGTATGCCTTCTGTTGAATTGGCGGGTATGGCGCTTGGGATTATGGGAGACCGTGGTGGGATTTTTAAATCTGTCAAAAGTGGCTTTGATGGTAAGAAAAGCGGATATCAAAAAGGCACTAAAGCAGCCAGTATTCAAACGGGTGCGGATACTAAATCAGGGAAATTAGCCTTTGGTGTGGCGGTGGCGCGTGATTCCATCACTTCTTCTTCGAAAGGTGTGAAAAGTGCGAAGGCCAATGTACCAAATTTAAAACAAGAAAAAGCGATGATTTATGCGAAGAAAATGGCGCATACCTATGGTAACGCATTACAGGCAGAAGCTCAGAAACATAATCAAATTTATCAAGCAAACCAGATGGGTGGCGGCGCCCCTGCCCTTGTGGCTTCTTTAAAAAATGGCCCTAAATTTAAAATGACGGATTCTGATCTAGAACGTGCCAAAGCCGATAATAATATTTGGGGCAGCAGCGATACAGCATAAGCAGGGCGTTAAACGATCTGCTGGCTTCCAATAACACCATTGTACAAAGCATAGCGCCCTTACTTTCTTTCCTTTCTTCTTTGCTAATAAAGCGTTATAAATAAAGCTAGTTATGCGCATTTTATCTTTTCTTTTATTGTCATTTTTAATTGCCTCATCGGTAACGATGGCGCAAGGGCATAATATTTATTGCAACATGGCGGACAGCACCGCGGCAACGCAAAATTGCCTGAAGAAGCATGTTGATGCTGCGCAAAAACGCCTTAATAAAGTGTACGAAGCGTTAGACCGTCATTTCGAAGAGAGTGATAAGAAGCAGCAATTAAAAGAATTGCAACAAACATGGCTTCAATATCGTGACGCAGAATGCGCATGGGAAATTGAACAAACAGATACAAAATCACTTAAACGCATTAATGAGCTTTCCTGTCTTGCACGTTTAACAGATGACCGCGCCGATATTTTGGGTGTGGTGGTTATGGATGAAGAAGCCATGGGAATAGTACGTGAGTATGGATCATTCCCGCGCTGGATGAATGTGTTGGCAAAAGATAATCCGGCAGTTTATTGGAATTACGGTAAGCGGTTTGCGCGGGATTTAAATTGTGATGATGAATCAGAACAAATTATGACGGGCATTATTGCGAAAGAACAAGACGGTTTATTAACACAAGATATTGTTGTTGCCGTTGCAGAAAATTCTGCGATCGGTCGCCCAAAAGCAAAGATTTTTCGCTTTGATATAAATAAAGAGGAAGCGCCCGAGAGCCTTTGTAGTGCGTCAATCACATTAAACGCAGCCCATAAAAAAAGCGATGACGGAACATGTCTTTCCAGTTTATCTGTTAAACATGGTGCGTGTGCGCTAAAGCTTATTCAGTGGGATGGCAAAGCCTTTATCTTAATTGAGCCAGAAACTGAAGAAGATACCGACACGCCAAACAAGAAATAAATATAAAAGAAAGATTTAAGAATAAATGACTGAAATTAAAAATGCCGAGATTAAAAATGTATGCGTGTATTGTGGCTCTTCTGGGAATGTAGATGAACGCTTTAAAACGGCAGCAACAAAAATAGGAAATTTAATTGCCGAGCAAGGATGGGGTGTTGTTTATGGCGGTGGCCGCGTGGGTCTTATGGGGCTTGTGGCGGATGGCGCGCTTGAAAAAGGCGGTAATGTTATCGGTATTATCCCTGAACATATCCAAGCCCGTGAAGTGCAGCATACTGACCTTTCAGAGCTTATCGTTGTTGACACTATGCATGTGCGTAAACAGATGATGGTTGATAGGTCACAGGCCTTTGTTATTCTTGCAGGGGGTTTGGGAACGCTTGATGAGTTATTTGAGCTTTTGACGTGGAAGCAATTAGGGCTACATGATAAGCCGATTGTGATTGTGAATTTAAATGGATATTGGACAGAATTAATAGAGGCCATTCACCATATTGCCGCCGAAGGTTTTATGCGGGATACAGATTTGGCGTTGTTTAATGTTGTTGAAACAATCGAAGAAGTGCCAGATCTTTTGAAAAAGGCGCCGCGTGAAAAATTTGATCCGACAACAAAATGGATATAAAAAGTAGAATGAATAAGGAATTATTATCATGGTAAATGCCGTTGATTTTTATAAACATGAATTAGATGTGGCGGATAATTTTGCTTCTAAGGCGTTGGATCGCCTGCGCCGTGATGAAATTCCACCTGTTCCCCAAAATTTTGAAGTTTGGTATGTGTATTACGCCAATGTAAATCCAAAACTACGCGATGATATTAATGATCTTTTATTGTCGCAGGATAAATTGACGGAGCAAGATTGTCAGGATCTATATGAGAAATATTTAAATTATGGACATGACCGTGAAACTTTTCAAAAGGCGGGAGACCAAATTAACACCACTTTGCAGGATGTTTCTGGCTTGCTCCAAAATGTAAAAAGCACAACGGGGCAATTTACCGGCGTTTTGAAAGAAACAACAGACCGTATTAATACCGCGCAAAACCCAGATGATGTACAGGCATTGCTTAACATTATTACCCAAGAAACAAACCGTATGGTGGCGTATAATGAAGAGTTAGAGACGCGCCTTGATCAATCTTATTCAGTTATGAATGAATTAAAACGGGATATGGAGCGCATCCGTAGGGAGGCAATCACCGATGGTCTAACGGGTCTGGCGAACCGTAAGGCATTTGATGAACAAATTAATAGATTATCCCGTGAAGCACAAAAAGACGGGCTGACTTTCTCTCTCATCATGATCGATATTGATCACTTTAAGGCGTTTAATGATACTTATGGTCACCAAACAGGTGATCAAGTATTGCGCCTGGTGGCAATGACATTGGTAAATGAGGTAAAGGGCCAAGACATGGCTGCGCGTTATGGTGGTGAAGAGTTTGTAATTATTCTGCCAGGTACAAATATTGAAGCGGCGCGATTTGTTGCAGAAAATCTACGTAAAGCGGTTGAGAAAAAAGAAGTAATTAACCGTTCAAACGGTGAAAATTTGGGTCAAATCACGGTTTCAATCGGTGTGGCGCAATTCTATACTAAAGAAAGCGCCGATGATTGTGTTCATCGTGCAGATAAAGCGCTTTATCAATCGAAAGAAAAGGGGCGTAACTGCGTTTCTATTGCAAAAACACCGCATGAAGAAGATATGGGTTCTTAATCTAATTTTCTCTCCTTCATAATTTTGTAATAACCGCGTATAGCCTGTTTCTTTCAGTGTTTAAGCCTGATAATCTTTTTCCATGGATTTTATAGTTGATTATGACCCGCGCGAAGAAGAGCGCGCGCAGCAAGCTTCAATTTTTGATGGCCTTAATCCTGCGCAATTAGAGGCAGTACAGACCACTGAAGGCCCGTTATTGGTTTTGGCAGGGGCAGGCACAGGTAAAACCCGTGTATTAACCACACGCCTTGCGGCGCTTATCCACCAAGGAAAAGCTTTTCCAGGGCAAATATTGGCAGTGACCTTTACCAATAAGGCTGCGCAGGAAATGAAAGTACGCGTTAGTGAAACATTGGGTGGCGCACCTGTTGAAGGGTGGTGGCTTGGGACATTTCATGCGCTGGCGGCGCGGATGCTCCGTCATCATGCAGAGCTGGTGGGGTTAAGTTCAAATTTTACGATCCTTGATAGTGATGACCAAGTGCGCCTCGTGAAGCAGCTCATGGAAACGCATAATATTGACCCTAAAAAATATCCTCCTAAAATGTTGGCGGGTGAAATTAGTTCTTGGAAAGATAAGGCAAAGCGCCCTGAAGATTTAGGTGCGGATGAAGTAGGTGATTTAGCAAATGGTAAGATGCTTCCCCTTTACCGGGATTATCAAAACCGTATGAAGGCGCTGAATACTTGTGATTTTGGGGATTTGCTTCTTCATATTATCACTATTTTAAAAGACCCAAAGCACGCAGACATTCTGGTCGATTATCATCGCCGTTTTAAATATATTTTGGTAGATGAATACCAAGACACGAATGTGGCGCAATATTTATGGCTTCGATTGCTCGCCAAAGGCTCCAATAATATTTGCTGTGTCGGGGATGATGATCAATCTATTTATGGATGGCGCGGCGCAGAAGTGGATAATATTTTACGCTTTGAAAAAGATTTTGATGACGCAAAAATTATTAAGCTGGAAGAAAACTATCGCTCTACTATGCATATTTTATCCGCCGCCAATGGTGTTATTTCAAAAAATAATAACCGTCTCGGTAAGGAGCTTTATACCAATATTGGTGAGGGTGAAAAAGTAAATTTGCGTGGCCTATGGGATGGTGGTGCGGAGGCACGATGGGTTGGTGAAGAGGTTGAAGCGTTACAAAATAAGGGCTTTAAACTTAATCAAATGGCAGTTTTGGTACGAACCGGTTTTCAAATGCGTGAATTTGAAGAACGCTTTATTCAGTTGGGATTACCTTACCGCGTGATTGGCGGCCCACGTTTTTATGAACGGATGGAAGTACGTGATGCGCTGGCCTATTTACGGGTTGTCGCGCAGAGCAATGATGATTTAGCATTAGAGCGCATTATTAACACCCCAAAACGCGGATTAGGTAACGCGACAATTCAAATTCTTTATACCCACGCGCGTAGCAAAGGGATTAGTTTATATCAATCAATTCTTGATTTAACGCAAACGGATGAATTGCGTCCAAAAGTAAAATCTACCTTGATGAAATTGGTTGATGATTTTGAACGCTGGAAATCTTTGGCGGAATCGGATTTACATCATGGGGAATTGGCCGCGCAGATTTTGGATGAATCTGGTTATAACGATATGTGGAAGATGGATAAATCTCCTGAAGCGCCAGGCCGGCTTGAGAATTTAAAAGAATTTGTATCCGCAATGGATGAATTTGAATCGCTCCAGCAATTTTTGGAACATATTGCATTAGTGCTTGAAAATCAGAGCAATAAAGACGGAGATTTTATTACTTTGATGACATTACATGGTGCGAAAGGGTTGGAATTTGATGTTGCTTTTTTACCGGGGTGGGAAGATGGCTTATTTCCCTCTCAGCGCTCCATGGATGAAAATGGAGTGAAAGGATTGGAAGAAGAACGGCGGCTTGCTTATGTAGGAATTACCCGCGCCCGCCAAAAAGCGTATATTTCCTATGTCGCAAATCGCCGTATGTATGGTAGTTGGGTCAATGGTCTGCCGTCCCGTTTTGTTGATGAATTACCTGAAGATCATATTAATGTACAGACCGAAATGGGAATATATAGTCCAGATCAAAATAATCATGGAAGCAATAGCGGGCGGTCAAATCATTGGGATTCTAGCGGTTTTGGCGGTAAAACGCGCCAATCCACACCAAAACGCGGCACTTCTATGGCTGGCTTTGTAAGTGGAGAGCGTGTTTTTCATGAAAAATTTGGTGGCGGCACGGTTACGCATGCAGAAGGGCAAAAGCTGGATATTGAGTTTGATAATGCAGGACAAAAACGGGTCATGGACTCATTCGTGGTAAAAGCATAAAATACGGGCATGAAAAAACAGACAATTTGCATTTTTGGTGGGACAGGCTTTTTGGGGCAATCCATTACACGGGAATTAGCCAATACCGGCGCACGGATTAAGATTGCGACGCGTATCCCCGAAAGCGCCTATGATTTAAAGCTTTATGGTGATGTGGGGCAAATTGTTCCTGTTATGTGTGATTATAATAATGATGCTTCCGTTGCGGCGGCGGTTGAAGGGTGCGATACGGTTATTAACCTGATCGGGATTTTATTCCAAAAAGGAAAAAGCAAATTTAAAAAAGCACATATTGAAACACCAGCAAAAATTGCAATGGCTTGTACCAATCAACAAATTGAAAAATTCATTCATATTTCTGCCCTTGGTATTGGTAAGGCGCAATCCAAATATGCAAAAAGTAAATTGGAAGGTGAAAGCCAAATTAAGGCTGTTTTTCCTAATGTAACTATTTTACGCCCCAGTGTGGTGTTTGGCCCTGAAGATGGATTTTTCAATATGTTCGCAAAATTAGCGTCTGTTTTACCTGCACTGCCCCTTATTGGTGGCGGCAAAACGAAATTTCAACCTGTATTTGTGGGGGATATTGCGGATGCGGTAACCAATATTGCGATAGACCATGCAAATCAATATGCAGGTAAGATATATGAACTAGGCGGCCCGCAAGTTGTGAGCTTTAAAGAAATTTATGAAATATTATTGCATCAAATAAACCGTAAGCGCGCGTTGATTACTGTACCGTGGGGTGTGGCAAAGATGCAGGGATGTGTTATGGGATTCCTTCCAAAACCGCTACTGACCTTAGATCAGGTATGTTCGCTTAAATTTGACAATATTGTGAACGAAGATGCCTTAAAATTGACGGATCTAGGCGTTATACCTACGGCAATGGATAGTATTTTACCGCAATATTTAAAATGTTATAAACGCGGCGGACGCTTTGCGCATAAAAAAGCGACAGATAAGAAGGCAGCCTAATGAAATTTATTTCAATTTTTCTAAGTGTATTTTTAATTCTTCCTCTGGCGGCGCAGGGGCAAAGCTTTGGGATCTCGGCGACTGTTAATGAAGATGCAATCTCACAGGCAGATTTAAATGATCGTTCCCGTTTGATGATGGCGTCTTCGGGTCTTCGTCCGACACAAGAAAATCTTCAAAAATTTGCAGGACGTGCTTTGGAAGAACTGATTATTGAGCAGATTAAAATTCAAGAAGCTCGTAAACAAAATATTGAAGTTACTTCAGAAGAAGTCAATCAAGGGTTCGCCAATTTAGCCGCGCAAAATAAATTAACACCAGAACAATTTTCTGGTGTTTTAATCCAGCAAGGCATTCCGAAATCAACATTGCTTCATCAGGTAAAATCCCAATTAGCGTGGGTTAAAGTGGTGCAGCGTGTTATTCGGCCGCAAATTGATGTGACAGAAACAGATATTGATGCAAAATTTGAGCAAATGGAGGGTGATATAGGTCAAATTGAATATGAAGCCTTTGAAATCTTCCTGCCCGTTCTTTCTGAAAGTGATGAATTGAACGTGAGAAAAGAAGCGCAAGCCATTGTCCAGGATATCAAATTTAATGGCGCGCAATTTACCGAAGTGGCAGGGCGTGTTTCCAAAGCCCCGACTGCACCTCAAGGCGGCGCAATGGGCTGGATCAAAGAAGGCAGGTTATCTAAAGAAATGGACTTAGTATTGCGTAATTTAGCCGAAGGCCAAGTGAGTTCCCCTATTCGACAAGCGGATGGATTTTATATTATATCAGTACGCCAAAAACGTAGCATTGATGGAAAGACACTACCCAGTGAAAATGAAATGCTTAATTCGATCGGCCTGCAACGTTTGACGAAATTACAAGAACGCTACCTTGCAGATTTACGCGCTGCGGCGATCATTGATAGACGTCTTTAAAATTTAATGGATTTATCCTCTCTTCCCCCGCTTCGTGACGTGATTAATCAAAATGATCTGCGTGCGGAAAAAAAGTTTGGTCAAAATTTCCTGCTTGATCTTAATTTAACGGATAAAATTGTTCGCCAAGCGGGTGATTTATCCAATCATCATGTGATTGAAATTGGCCCTGGTCCTGGTGGCTTAACGCGTAGCATTTTAAAGGCTAATCCCAAAAAGCTAACGGCTATTGAATTTGATCCACGTGCAGTCAAGGCCTTGTCTGACTTGCAAGAAGCCGCGCAAGGGAAATTAGACATTATTGAAGGAGACGCCCTGAATGTTGATCTGAAAACAATCAGTGATACGCCGCGCATTATTATTGCGAACTTGCCTTACAATATAGCCACGCCGCTTTTAATCAGTTGGCTGGAGGAGATAAGTGCGGATATTAGCTTTGCCGATCAAATGATTTTAATGTTCCAAAAAGAAGTAGCACAACGTATTGCTGCCAGTGTGAATGATAAGCCTTATGGCCGCTTAAGCGTTTTGGCCAACTGGCTTTGTGATACAAAAAAAGTCTTTGATGTGCCGCGAAACGCGTTTACACCTGCGCCAAAGGTTACATCTTCTATCGTGAGATTAGTGCCTGTTCAAAGATTAGGGGAGCAACCTTATTTTGACAATGTAGAAAAAGTAACGGCCGCGGCCTTCGGTCAACGCCGTAAAATGATCCGCAGTTCTTTAAAAAATTATCAAGAATATTTTGATGAGGTAGGGTTGGATGAAACAATGCGCGCAGAAAATATCGTAGGATCAGATTTTATAAAGTTGGCTTGTCTTTTTAGGAATGAAAGAATCGTAAAAAATTAAAGCCCGTCTTTAACGCCACGTACAAAATCAGAAAGGCCAACAAGGCGCCTACGTTTTAGACGTTCCGCATCTAAAATCATTTGAGCTTGGTCGATTGTTTTTTCGATATTCTCATTAATCAAAACATAGTCATATTCAGAGTAATGGCTCATTTCATCATTGGCCTTGCTCATGCGATCCCGAATTTGTGTATCCGTTTCCAATGTGCTTTGAGAACGGGTCCGCAGGCGGTTTTCTAATTCGCGCGCGGAAGGAGGTAAAATAAATAATGTGACCAGATCATCGCGTGCCATCTCGGCTAATTGTTGTGTGCCTTGCCAATCAATATCAAAAATAACATCGTGGCCATTTTTAAGGGCTTCTTCAACAGGGCCGCGCGGCGTGCCGTAATAATTGCCGAACACTTTGGCATGTTCCAACATATCGTCATTATCGATTGTTTTGTTAAATTCAGGAATATCCATGAAATGATAATCCTGCCCCTGCACTTCGCCTGCGCGGCGTTGGCGGGTGGTGGCAGATACAGAGATAGTTAGATTTTCATTTTGTTTTAACAATGCGCGGGTAATGGTGGTTTTTCCTGCCCCAGACGGTGAAGAAAGAACAAACATAAGGCCGCGGCGTTTTAAATTGGAGCTATCCATGGGGATTACTATAAAAGGCTTTTACGGCTACGCCAACCTTGTTGTGAAAGGAAGCGGTAACAATCCAAAATTATTCCGCCGCTTGCGCGGCGCCATCACGGTAAGATTGAATATTATATTTTTCTTGAAGTAATTCGGCATAAACATTCAATGTTGCATCTGCCATTTTTTCTTTACTGAAATTCTCCGCCACGTGCATCATCGCGCGTGTCGCAAGGTTAGATCGCTGTATGTTTGTAAGATTAAGTGCTTCTTCTATTGCATGTGCCAAAGCATCGGCATCCTTGGGCGGTACTAGCCACCCTGTTTGGCCGCGTAAAATTGTTTCTTGTGCGCCGCCATGGTCGGTGGCGACAACGGGACGTCCCATGGCTTGCGCTTCAACGGGGATACGCCCAAACCCTTCAGGATCAGTCGAGGCAGAAACCACAACGGTTGAAAGCATATAGGCCGCAGGCATGTCGTCACAATGATTAATAATACGGATTTTTCCACCCAGATTAAGCATTTCGATCTTTTCTTCTAATTCTTTGCGGTATTCTACACGCCCTTGATCAGACCCAATTAACACACACACGACATCATCACGCTTTATTTTACCCATTGCCTCAATCAAGACATCATGCCCTTTCCATCGTGTCAGACGACCGGGCATCATGACGACCAAACACCCATCAGGTAGGCGCCAGTGATCTGACATTTGTATTAGATGCCCTGGTTTTACAAGGGTGGGGTGGAATTTCTCAAGTGGGATGCCGCGATGAATAAGCCGGATATTGCGCGGATCAATTTTATAATTGCGCATAATATAATCACCAACGTAATTAGAGATTGCAATCACGCGCTCCCCCTTTGTCATGGCAGAATTATAAAATTGTTTGGTTTTATTGTGAAAATTATAGGGAGCGTGGCAGGTTGTCATATATCGCGCCTCACTATCCCTACAGGCTAACATGGCCGACCACGCGGGCGCACGGCTGCGGACATGGATGATATCAATATTATGTTCTTTAATAACTTTTTTAAGGCGTGCGATATTACGCCACATTGTTATGGGGTTTTTGCTGTGTACGGGTAAGTCAATATGAATCGCCCCAAGGCGCGCTAATTCATGAATGCGTGGCCCTCCATTGGAAATGACAATCGCCTTTGATCCGCTGCGGACAATTTCACCTGCAATATCAATGCATCCTTGTTCTGCGCCACCGGGGCCAAGCTCAGGTATGATTTGGGCGATAACAGCTTGTGCAGGGGGTGAAGCGGAGTGTGTCATAAGAGTTCTTTGAAAATTGATTATAAAGAATTAGCATATATCAGTATAAAAGATAAGAAAAACGAACAGAAGAAAAGAAATGGACATGCCCGAATATTTAAAAAGAAACGCACTTCCTGCTCTCGCTTATCATAAGACCGTAGGGGACAGTCATAAGCCGACGGTTCTTTTTCTAGGCGGTTTTTGCTCTGATATGGGCGGAACGAAGGCGATGTATTTGGAAGAACAATGTGTTGCCGCGGGGCTGACCTATGTCCGCTTTGATTATCGTGGACATGGTCAATCAGAAGGAAAGTTTGAAGAATCTTGTATTGGGGAATGGTTGCAAGACACATTAGGCATTATTGATCATTGCACAGCAGAATCTGATCAAATCGTGCTTGTTGGGTCCTCCATGGGGGGATGGTTGTCTTTATTGGCGGGATTACGCTTAACAGCGCTACAAAAACCAAAACACGTACAGGCTATTATTGGTCTTGCCGCGGCGCCTGATTTTACCACATGGATGGAAGACGCCATGACGGACATCCAAAAAACTGAAATGATGGAGCAAGGCTTCGTTGCGCTCCCTAATGATTATAGTGGTGAGCCTTATATCATCACGCGTAAGCTTATCGAAGAAGGCCGTGACCATTGCTTGTTAACGGGTGATATCATGCTCGATATGCCTATCCGCCTGATACAGGGTAAGAGAGATGCGGATGTACCATGGCAAGTGGCGGAGAAAATTAAAGATGCCCTTATCAGTAAAGACGTACAGACAATTTATATTGAGGAAGCCGATCATCGGCTGTCAAAGCCAGAAGAGCTGGTTGTTTTAAGCCGTACGCTTTTTGATTTATTGGGTGAATAGCGCCCTATTTACGGGAATATTTAATCGCTTTGGATTTTGCGTGGTTATAGACCGCATCGCCATCTTTTCCTTTTCTGGAAAAACTGCTCATTTTATCGGCAAAAGGCCACACCCCTAAAACTCGTGCGATCAAACAAAAGATTAACCCAATCCCAAATGGGATAATGGCGATCATTATTGCGGGATATTGTAAAGTAGGGTCAATTTTTTCTTTCCAAATGGCGGGGTCAATATTGTCACGGCTCATTTCCATGGTGTTTGGGCTGTAATTATTCCAAATCCAACCTAAATCACTTATCTCGAAGGCTTCGGTGTCAATCTGTAGACGTTCGACTTTCTTGATTTTGTCATCATCTGAGAAATAATTGTAATAGACATCATGACCCAGCACCGCCAAAAATGGTAAGAGCAGGATAAATAGAAAAATCTTTCCACCACCAGACATGAAAACCCCCTTAATTGGTTTAATTCCTTACCAGAATATCAGTTTTATAAGCCTTGTGCCAAGAAATTGTAGAGATAATATCTGGGCGTAAGGCTTGCGTTTCACTTGTGGGTTGGGTATTGTCCGCTTCGTTGAATAGACCAAGGACGCAACTGCGCCCTCGTTCTTTATATAGTGCGGACAGGTGGCCGAGTGGCTTAAGGCGCACGCTTGGAAAGCGTGTTAGGGTTCATCCCCTACGCGGGTTCGAATCCCGCTCTGTCCGCCATTATTTAAGACGATTCTAAAATGCCGATGATAAAAACAATATTTCTTATTTTAACTACTATTTTAATGAGTAATTTATTATTGATTAGCCCTATTTACGCGGCCTCTACAGAGATTGGGGTGGTTGAGAGATTTATTGAGCAAGCTCAGAAAAAAGCCCCGGAAGCGGCAAAAAAATATTTAACGGCACAATCGCACATGGTGTTTGACCGGCTTTATAAGCATGATTTAACGCATTTAATCCCTTCTAATATTCATGATGTTAAAAAGAAAATACAGACCCCCTATAGTTATGTTTGGGCTGCACAAAAAAATAAACCACAAAGCATGAGTATCTTAGCTTTTCGCAAGGAAGAAGGCGTGATGAAATTAGACCTGCCTGAGACATTGCGCGTTGGGTTTGGAGAAGACTGGCCCAAAAGGCTTGATCTAATTGAACAAAGTTATTTATTTATAAAACAATATTATGGCGAAGAACAAAGCCGCGACATGTTAGAAAAATTATTGGTAAATTAATCATGACAAAAATCTATGGTATTAAAAATTGTGACACGATGAAGAAGGCATTTAAGTGGTTGGATACGCAAGGCGTTGACTATGTCTTTCATGATTATAAAAAAGACGGGGCGGAAGAAGATGTTTTAACGGCCGCCCTTCAGGCACATGGTTGGGAAACGGTTCTTAACCGTCGCGGTACGATATGGCGGCAATTACCAGATGATATTAAAAATAATATGAATGATATAGGTGCAATTAAAGTAGGTATGGAAAACCCGTCCATTATTAAACGCCCTTTATTGGTGCATAAAACACAAATCCATTTAGGGTTCTCAGAAGAGATTTACGAAACTATCTTTAAGTAACTTATTGTTTTATCTCACTCGCATAATCAACCAGAACACCGTAATGCGGGTCTTCGATCATGTTTACTTCTACCATGTCTTTGGCGTTCTTTAGAAGAAGTGCGCAATCAGGGCTTAGGTGGACAAGATGAAGGGTTTTACCTGCCTCTTGATATTTCATGGCCATTGCATCAATCGCTTCGAGCGCGGAATGATCCCAGACGCGGGCATGACTGAAATCAATAACAACATCATTTTCTTCATCATTTTTTGGATCAATTTCATCCTTGAAATTTTGGATAGAACCAAAGAAAAGCGGGCCGTGTATTTTGTAAACTTTATTACCATCGGCTTGATTGTGCCAAACCGTAACCCACATTTTATTGGCAGATTTCCATGCATATACCAACGCAGAGACAATCACCCCAACAATCACCGCAATCGCAAGATCATAGGCCACAGTCACACTGGTGACGAGGAGGATAACAAATGCATCTTCTTTTGGGATTTTATTAAGAATACGCACAGATGCCCAGGCAAAGGTCGCAATCACCACCATAAACATAAGGCCCGTTAGTGCGGCGAGGGGGATCATTTCAATCCATGTTGAGGCAAAAAGAATAAAGGCGAGTAAAGCCAGCGCGGCGGTAATACCAGATAATCTTCCGCGTCCGCCAGATTTAATATTAATCATAGATTGCCCAATCATTGCGCAACCACCCATCGCACCAAAGATCCCGCAGGTTGTATTGGCAAGTCCCTGCCCGATACATTCTTGGGATGTTCGTCCGCGCGTCTCTGTCATTTCATCAATCAGCGTAAGCGTCAGTAAACTCTCAATCAGGCCAATCGCCGCGAGCGTGACCGCAACAGGAAGGATAATCATAAATGTTTCAAGGGTGAATGGCACCATTGGGATATGGAAGGTTGGTAGGCCCCCTGCAATGCTGGCCATATCGCCTACTGTTTTTGTATCTAGATCAAGTCCAATCACCAACCCACTGACGACCATAATAGAGACCAATGTTGCGGGAATAGCCTTGCCAATTTTTGGAATTTTGGGAAAGAGCCAAATAAGCGCCATGGTTAGGAGTGTTAAACCCAGCATAAGCTGCATGCTTGTCCCTTGTAACCAATTTCCATTAAAAATCACGTCAATCGCGCTATGATGCCCTGCATCCTCAACGGTATGGGCGCTTGGCTCTATTTGTTTTTTAAATTGTCCCAACTGCGCAAGGAAAATAACAATCGCAAGGCCATTGACGAACCCTAACATGACAGGATAAGGCACAAGGCGAATAAATTTCCCCATATGTGAAATGCCACATAAAATCTGGATAAGCCCCGCCAATAAAACGGCGGCAAAAAGATATTCAGGCCCGTAAACCGTTACAATGCCAACCATTACGACTGCCATTGCGCCGGTTGCGCCAGAAATCATACCGCTTCGCCCACCAAAAACAGACGTAATAAGGCCAACGATAAAAGCTGCATATAAGCCCACCAATGGGTCAAGCTTTGCCACAAATGCAAAGGCGATGGCTTCAGGCACAAGGGCGAGCGCAACAGTCAAGCCAGAGAGAATATCGGCGCGTGGATTAGTGGTTAGATGAAAACGGCGTACAAGGCGAAGCATGGCAAAAACTTTTTATTTGATGTTAGATTAAGAAAAGGAATGTCGAACTGACAGGACATAGTTTATAGTTGTTTCACTATGAAAAACACCCTTTTATTTTATCCTTTTGAAAAAGAAATCCTGGCACCCATTCTTCCAGACGCCATTTGCGCGGCGATTGAATGTGAATATGATTCCGCCTTTGACGATATTCAGGATTTAAAATTATTTAACAGTTTTAAACCGCAAGCCGATAAATGGAGCAGGAATGCGAAAGGACGCGGCGTTGCACCGCTCACGCCAGAGCATTATGATGTCATTTTCCTTGAAATTCCAAAGCAGAAAATATCTGCGAAGGCCTTAATTGCCAAGAGCTTAAGCGCATTAAAGAAAGGCGGGTGTTTAATTTGTGTTGCGGCGAATGACGCCGGCGGTAAAACGCTGGAAAAAACTATGAAAGCTTTTGGTGTAAACGTACAGAGTCTTTCAAAATCCAAATGCCGCATTGTGGTCGCGGTAAGGGAAGAATTAAATCCCGCCGAAATTTATAACGCGATCGAAGATGGATCACGCCAAGAAATGCGTGTGGGGGATGCGGTTTATACGACTCAACCCGGTATTTTTGGTTGGAATAAAATCGATTTAGGATCTTATTTATTAATTGAAAGCCTAACAGATCCGTTAAAAGGCAGTGGCGCGGATTTTGGTTGTGGGTATGGATATCTGGCGCGGCAGGTTTTGCAGAGAAACCTTGATATTGAACAATTATACGCCATTGATGCAGATTATCACGCGTTGGAATGCGCCAAAGAGAATTTGAATCAGTTTGATGTTGAATATCACTGGCAAGATTTAACAAAATTTACTTTAAAGGGATTAGATTGGATCATTATGAACCCGCCTTTTCATGAAGGGAAGAAAGTTGATAATCACCTTGGTGAAAAATTTATTGATAATGCCGCAAAAAGCCTCAAATCTCATGGTACGCTTTATATGGTTGCCAATTCACATTTACCGTATGAGAAAATAATTGGCGCATATTTTAGCCATATTGAAAAGATACAAGAACAAGATGGATTTAAAATTTTTAAAGCGGTAAAATAATTTCATACAGTAAAAGGAGAACGCTGATGTCAGAAAATAAATGTTCAAAAATGCAATGCATTGGGGCGCTGGTTGCTGTTCTTATTTTATCGCTTTCCTTGGCTTATACGGGCATGGCCGTACGCGATGGCCTTGAAAATTTCAAAAGCTTTGATCGTACAGTGACCATGAAGGGCCTTGCGGAACGCAATGTTGAAGCTGATTTAGCGATTTGGCCAATGGCATATACAGAAACAGGAAACGACTTAAACACGCTTCAGGAAAAGATGGAAGCACATGGTCAAACCATTCAATCTTTTTTAAAAAAACACGGATTGACGGATAATGAAATTGAGCTTCAACAAGTGCAGGTGCAGGATTTATTGGCGCAAAGTTATCGCCAAAATGGCGGGACGAATAATCGTTATATCGTCACACAATCCTATCTTGTCCGTACCCAAAATACTGATGCCGTTGATAAAGCGGCAAAAAATATTGGCACGTTGATAAAGCAAGGAGTGGTATTTTCATCCAATACCGCGCCGACTTATTTATTTACGAAGTTAAATGAGATTAAGCCAGATATGATTGCCGAAGCAACCCGCAATGCGCGTGAAGCCGCACGACAATTTGCTGATAATTCAGGTTCAGAAGTAGGTGATATCAAGCACGCATCTCAGGGAATTTTTCAAATCTTACCGCGTGACCAAACCTATGTCGTTTCCCAAGCACAGCAACGCAATAAAAAAGTCCGCGTGGTATCGACCATCCGCTTTTATTTAGAGGATTAATTGGGGAGCATTCACCCCGGCCAAGTAGAGGGTATTATCTGGGATTTAGATAACACACTTTACCGTTTTACCTCTGCCTTTCGCCATCATTGTAATGAAGCTGCGGCCAAGCTTGCGGTACAAATAGGGTTAGATATGAGTGAGGAAGAGGCCTTTGCCCTCGCCGAGAAATCTGAATCTCTTTATGGTTATTCTATTCATTATTACGTGAAAGATTATGGCATGTCTTATCGTGATGTTCATGGCGCTTATCATGACATGATTGATGTGGTTCATATTGATATGATTGCGGGGATACGGGATCATTTATTGGCGCTTGATAAACCACAAGTCATTTTAACCAATGCATCACGTGGCTGGGCATATCGTGCGTTAACCCATGCTGGCCTGAAGGATTTATTTCCCGACGATAAAATTATCGCGGTGGAGGATGCCGATTTTGAGGCAAAATCAATCAGTGCCAAAGGGTTTAACTTGGCGGTTGAAAGGCTTAATGTGCCGCCAAAAAATATTATCATGGTGGATGATTTGGCGCGGAATTTAAAAATTGCGCATGATATTGGCATGCAAACCGCCCATATTTGTTACGATGAAGTGCAAGATAATTTGGAAGACCATGTTCATGCACAATTTGAAACCGCGATTGACTGCGCCCAAATTCTTAAAATTTAGTCTTCTTTTCCCATATCTTGGAAATTTTTTGACCCAATATTTACCATTTTTTTGGTTGGATCAAAGACTTCACCACGATTAACCGCCCCTTCGGAGAGCGCGCCCGGGTGAAGCCCCGTTTCTTTAGCGACCATCATAAAAATGGCATCTTTTGAAAGCGTGCGGTCTTCACCACGGAACATATTATGCCATGCACAGGCGGCGTCCATGGTGATAATTGATTTATCGGGTTGTGATCTTTTACGCATATGTTCTTCCGTCAATTTTACAACCAATTCTAAACAATCATCTGGGATTTCTAATTGGTGATGGCGGGCATAGCTGGGGCGTACCCCTTGAAGAATTTGTAATGTTTCATCGGCCGATGGCATCCGCAAGTGAACCTTTTGAAAGCGACGATCCAGCGCAGGGTCAACCGCGACATACATACGAAATTCGTCCAATGTTGTCGCGCCCAAAATATGGAGATCCCCGACAGTCATATAAGGCTTCATCACTTCGGATAGTCCTGCATAGGCAGACCCCGTGACGGTTGGCATGATGGTATGAATTTCATCAATAAACATGATGTAACGCGGATATTCAGGATGGTGATATCGTTCCGCCATGCCCTTGCAGATTGGGATAAAGCGCGCTTGAAATTCACCGGGGCTGTTCGTCCCTGCAGCCATGGCAGACATATCCAGCTCAATCACTTGGGCATTACGAAGGTAGGGCGGAACGCGTTCCGCCACTACGGCCTGTGCCAATCCTGCGACCAATGCGGTTTTACCAACCCCTGCAGGAGCCAACATACAGGCATTTTTTCTGTTGCGTTGAAGTAAGATTAACATGACCTGATCAATTTCTTCGTCCCGCCCTACAATTTTATCAAATCGCCCTTCTTTGGCCATGGAGGTATAATTGCGGCAATAACGGCGTAAAAGATCATCAAAATCATCCTGCGGGATAGTAAAATTATATTTCTTCGCGCCCCCTGTCGAAGCAACCAGTGGGGCGGCCTCTCCCTTTTTCACGGCCTCGGGTGTTTCAAGAACATCTTTTGGTTTGCTATCTTTAATATTTTTTGAATTGGTCATGATATTTTAATTGTACGCCAAAATCACATAATTGCACAAAGATTTTAAAGGGCGATTTTAGAGTACGCTTGAATAACCTTGCATATAAAGCACTGACGTTAAGTCTGTGTGGCGGATACAGTTTATGAGTTTGTCTTCTAATAATGGTTTGGGGTGATAGCCTATCCCAAGACCTGCGGCTTCGAGCATGGGAAGATCATTTGCGCCGTCACCAATGGCAATGGTTTCAGATAAATCCAAACTTAGTTCTTCGCAATATAATTTCAGGAAGTTGAGCTTCGCATTTTTATCCAAAATCGGATCTTGTACGCCGCCTGTTAATTTACCATTTTCAATATTTAGTACGTTTCCATGATGTGCATCAAAATTAAGTTTCTCGCCAATCGCGCCCGTAAAAAATGTAAATCCACCCGATACCAAAGCACAAAACACGCCCTCATTTTTAAGTGCTTTTAAAAGCGTACGCGCGCCCTTTGAAATTTCAGTTTGGTTTAAGGTGCGGCTCAATGCCTCAATGGAGAGACCATTCAGTAAACCAACGCGCTCTTTTATCGCGCCATGAAAATCGACCTCACCGCGCATGGCACGTTCTGTGATCTTTGATACTTTGTCTTTAAGCCCTGCTTCCTCCGCCATTTCATCCAATGTTTCACTGGTGACAATGGTTGAATCCATATCGGCAAGGAATAATACTTTTTTACGCCCCTCTTCCGCCGTACAAAACACATCAATCTTATCCCCGTCAAACGCCCGACGGAGCGCTTTTATTTCTTCAATCGATAAGGTTGTATCAATTTTAAAATCTACCGCTTTACTGCGCTCCAACCAATCAGGCGTGGTTTTCAAACTACCAAGCAGATCAAAATGTTTTTCCGTTAAGGGGGTGTCTGATGCAACAAGTGTTAAAATATGAGTCATGCCGTATCTTTTTTCTTTTTGTCTGCATAGTTAATGGCGGTGAGATAGGCCGTGACGGCGCTGTGCCATCCCATTTTCAGAGCGTCCGCGGTGATGGCGTGGCCGATTGATACTTCCGCGCAATTTGGTACAGCGACCAAGAATTTGGCGAGGTTATCGAGGCTGAGATCATGTCCTGCATTGACGTCAATGTTTTCTTCATGCGCACGTGTGGCGGTGGTTGTATATTGATCTAATGAAATGTTATTTTCAGCGTAAGGGCCTGTGTAAAGCTCTATCTGCTCCGCTCCTGTTTTCACAACATGCTCAATCAACATGGGATCAGGGTCAAGAAATAAAGAGACGCGCCGCCCTGCGTCCTGAAGGCGCTTAACAATGGGCTTTAAGAATCCACTTTTATTAACAACATCCCATCCATGATCTGATGTGCTTTGGTTTGGGTCATCGGGTACTAATGTGACTTGGTGGCAATGATGTTTTGTGACTAAATCCAGAAATTCTGCGGAAGGATAGCCTTCAATATTTAATTCGATACTGTTATTGCCACAACTTCCGATAAAATGACTGAGCGCTGGAATATCGCTTTGGCGCACATGACGTTCATCTGGGCGGGGATGAACGGTAATACCGTGCGCGCCCGCATCAAGGATCAATCGGGCATGCTCTATCAGGTCAGGGTACCCTACATCACGTTGATTGCGCAGTAATGCGACTTTGTTCAAATTTACAGATAATTTTGTCATGCGTCTTTTTAGCGCATCGATGGGATGTTGCGAAGGGTTTTATAATGGTTTTATCAAGAATTTTTTATCTTGCGTGGTGCGCAAACCGCGTTATTTTAACTGTGTCATTTAAATCCCAAGAAATTAAAGGAAACCCGCATGCAAAAACCATCAATAAAGCCTAATAATCCTAAATTTTCTTCTGGTCCTTGTGCGAAGCGCCCGGGATGGAACGCGGATGCGATTAAGGATGGTTGGTACGGGCGTTCCCACCGTGCGGCGGGCGGTAAGGCTAAGCTAAAAGAAGTGATTGACCGCCATGTGGCGTTACTGGGTATTCCAGAGGGATATCGTTGTGCGATCGTTCCTGCTTCTGATACAGGCGCTGTTGAAATTGCAATGTGGAATTTATTGGGTGCGCGCGGGGTTGAGATGCTGGGCTGGGAAAGTTTTGGTATTGATTGGATCAAGGATGTAACAGAGCAATTAAAGCTAGATGATGTAAACATCCATAAAGCCGACTACGGCAAACTACCGGATTTAAGTAAAGTTGATACAGACCGTGATGTGGTCTTTACATGGAATGGCACAACATCAGGCGTGCGTGTCCCCAATGCAGATTGGATTAAGGATGATCGTGAAGGGTTGACGATATGTGATGCGACATCTGCGGTGTTTGCCTATGATCTACCATGGGAAAAACTGGATGTGGTGACGTGGAGCTGGCAGAAAGTTTTAGGATCCGAAGGGGCGCATGGTATGTTGGTGTTGTCGCCGCGTGCGGCAAAACGCTTACAAAATTTCAGACCAGATCGCCCTCTTCCCAAAATTTTCCGCCTGACCAAAGGGGATAAAATTATTGAAGGTGCATATCAGGGCGCAACATTAAACACCCCTTCTATGATGGCGGCAGAAGATTGTCTTGATGCCCTTAAATGGGTTGAATCTATTGGTGGCCTTAAAACCACTATTGCCCGCAGTGCTGATAGTTATCAGGCCGTGGCTGACTGGGTTACCAAAACAGACTGGATTGAATTTTTGGCCGAAGCCGAAGGGACAGAAAGCCATACCTCGATCTGTCTTAAAATAACAGACCCGTGGTTTAACGAAAAATCAGAAGAGGACCGTTTGGCGTTTGTTAAGGGTATGACAAAAATGTTGGAAGCCGAAAAGGCGGGGTATGATGTGGCTTCGTATCGCGCCGCGCCTGCGGGTATCCGTATTTGGGGCGGCGCAACGGTTGAGCCTGATGATGTGGCAAGATTAATGCCATGGCTTGATTGGGCGTATGCGGCTGCGAAAGCGGCGGAAGCCTAAAGCGCTTGGATTAGGCTAATGACAATATAACCCCCAACGCCGCAAAGCAGGATAGCGGAGATCATATTAAATTTTTGGATTGTCATCTTGTCTTGAAGCATCGCACGAACTTGGCTAGCCAATAAACTCTGTGCGGTTAAAATCACAAAATGAACGGCAAAGATAATAAGAAGAGCAATCGTCAATCCTTCTATATTAATAGAAGATAAATCCAAAACCGTCGGAATAAGCGCGGTATAGAATAAAATTACGAGTGGGTTCGCAAGTGTTACAGTGACTCCCGTTAGATAGTCTTTTATATAGGAAACTTTTGGAATGGCATCATTTATCAACAGAATTTCTTTTGATTTTTTGAACGCGCCATAGGCCAAATAGAAAATATAGGCGCTTCCGATAATTTTTAAAATAATGACGAGGGCAGGCAGAAATTCTTCGATGAAGGAAAAACTGAAATAAGCGAGGGTGAAGTAAACAAGTTCAATCGTGATGGCGCCCATGCTCACCAAAAAGGCAGATAGGAAACCATTTTCAATGGCGCGGGCGATGATTGCCGCCATACCAGGCCCTGGTTTAAAGGAAATAGAGGCAACGGCGATGAGAAGGATTAAAATGCTATCGAGTGTCATGGTCAGTATTAAATCAGTTTTTTACAATTTTGTCAGCGTTTCTTGAAAATTAAAAATTGGGTGTGTGCTTCTTTTGGTTTTGCCTCACCCTTTATGATTTTCCATTGCACGATGGTTTCACCAGTTTGAATAAAGTTCTTATTAATCGCGTTGGCGATATCACGTGCCAGCGGGGTGAAGATCTTCCCGTGTGTTAAATTATCCACCTGTATAATAAGTGGCGCATTTTTTTTCATAATGGGTGCGGCTTTCCCAAAGATAACGCCCATGCGTTTAAGGTATTTATCATACCCTGCATATTTGGGATCACCCCCAAATACCGGATTCCATTTATGATTGCGCAACATATAAGGCGGCGAGGTTAGGATTAAATCCATTTTGGGAAAGTCATATTTTGCAAGATTTGCCGCGTCATCATTGACCAGATGCGTCCAGTTTTCTAATTGCCCTGCCACCCATTGATATTTTTGCTGTTCTGCTTCAATCCCAAAGGGGATGCGGTTTAATTCTTCCGCGACAAATAAGGATGTCCCTAATCCTGCGAACGGATCGAACATGTGATCATCGTGCTTGGTATATTTTTTAAGGATGTGACGAAACAGGTTTTCAGGTGACTTAATGTCATTTTCTTCAAAGGGCGGCGCGCTTCGTTCTAGTTTATAAGGCAGCGTTATAAAATTATCGTGATCCATTCTTAAACTATGACATTCCACTCGTGTTTTGTCCCTTGTTTTATTATTGGGTCATGGTATCAAGGAGGCCTGTTTTCCTACAACAAGACAAAAATAGGAGTTATCGATGTCTAATACAAAACCCAAAGTCCTTATTGCGGACAAAATGCACCCCCTTGCGACTGAAATTTTTACCAAAAAAGGCTGTGACGTTACGGAGAAATCTGGACTAACACCAGAAGAGTTGATTGCCGAAATCCCAAAATATGATGGGCTTGCCATGCGATCCAGCACAACGGTCACTCCCGAAATTCTGGCCGCGGCTACCAATCTTAAAGTAATTGGTCGTGCGGGTATTGGGGTTGATAATATTGATGTGAAGGCAGCGACAGATAGTGGTGTGATTGTGATGAATACGCCGTTTGGAAATTCTATCACCACCGCAGAGCATGCCATTGCGATGATGTTTTCTATGGCGCGCCAAATTCCACAGGCCAATGAATCCACCCATGCAGGAAAATGGGAAAAGAAAAAATTTATGGGGGCGGAGCTTTTTTCTAAAACCTTGGGTGTAATTGGATGTGGTAATATTGGCGGTATTGTTGCTGACCGGGCCGTTGGTCTTAAAATGAATGTAGTGGCCTTTGATCCTTTCCTGACAGAAGAACGTGCAATGGAATTGGGCGTTGAAAAAGTTGAATTGGAAGAGTTATTTGCCCGTGCGGATTTTATTACGATCCATGTGCCGAAGAATGAAAAAACGGCGGGGCTTATTAATAAGGATTCAATCGCCAAAATGAAAAATGGTGTGCGCCTGATTAATTGTGCGCGGGGCGGCATTATTATTGAAGCCGATTTAAAAGAAGCTTTGGATAGCGGTAAGGTTGCAGGTGCGGCGCTTGATGTGTTTGAGGAAGAACCAGCAAAAGAAAATATTTTATTTGGTCATCCAAATGTTGTTTGTACCCCGCATTTAGGGGCAGCAACAACCGAGGCACAAGTTAATGTTGCCATTCAAGTCGCAGAACAAATGGCGGATTACTTAACCAATGGCGCGGTTACCAATGCGCTGAACATGCCTTCTATCTCTGCGGATGATGCCCCGCGCTTAAAGCCGTATATGAAACTGGCAGAGCAGCTTGGTAGTTTTGCGGGGCAGATTACTGAGCATGCGATTAAGGCCGTCAATATTGAATATGTTGGTACGGTCACAGATGTGAACACAAAACCGATCACACAAATGTTGATGGCAGCGCTTTTAAAAACACAGCTTGAAACCGTGAATATGGTCAATGTGATGAGTCTTGCGGAAAGTCGTGGTATTAAGTTTTCTGAAACAAAAAGCGGATCATCCAAAGATTGGCGGAGTGTTATTGTGGTGAATGTAGAAACAGAAGCGCGCAGCCGTTCTGTTTCAGGCACGTTATTTACAGGGAAAGAACCACGCATAGTCGATATTGAAGGCGTGCGTATCGAAGCAGGTTTAAGTGAGAATATGCTGTTCATCCGCAATAATGATAAGCCGGGCATGATCGGTCAGGTGGGTAGTATTTTGGGGAATGCCGGGCAGAATATTGCTAATTTCCACCTTGGAAGGACGCCTAAAGGCGATTCGGCGATCTGCCTTTTGTCACTTGATGCCCCGCTTACAGAGGATTTATTGGACGAAATTTCCAGCCTTGAACAGATCACAATGGCAAAGAAGATGAATTTTTAAGACCGCTAAAGCCTTCAAATCACAGTATTATCGCAAATAAAACGGGTTTTTTGCTTAATATAGAGAGCAGAAAGCCCGTTTTTTCTATTGCGTTAAGTATATTTAAACTAATTTCAGGCCATATTCCATATAGATTTGAGCGTTTTATTTGATTTTGTTTGTCTGAATCTCATAAAATAATCGAGTAAGTTCAATATGGTAAGTCAGAAACGTCAAGAAAGTTTAACATAATCATTGACAAATCTTTAAGGAAACGTTAATTTCCCATAGCATTATTTGTGAATATCTGTAGATTATAGGACATTCACGAAAAGGGCGTACTTATTTTTTGTAATATTAATTGGAAAGAGGAGATATCCAATGGTTTGTAACAATGTAATTCTATCACAGCCCGAAGCAGGGACAGTTGTCAGTCACCAAATACCGGATGACATTTCAGCACGTTTAAATTTTACAGCAGATGACATCGATGCGCTGCAACTTAATGATGCGGGGTCGCTAGTGATTTCTTTCGCAGATGGCGGAACATTAAACATTACAAACTTTGAAACACTTATTGAAAACGGGAATTTACTTTTCCTTGAAGATGGTACGTTGGTTGATCAATCTCTCCTCACGACAGCTGCTCTATCTCCTTCTGCTTTAAACAATATTGATACTGCTGCTGGCGCGGCAATAAATGGCGATGCAATCCGCATTGGTCAGCCTGCGGCCAACACAACACAAGAAATTGCGCTTCAAGGCGGTCAAAAATATATTTGTGATTTTGATCCTTCGAATGCGGCAAATGTGGAAGTAATTAATGGCAACATGGTGTTGACTTTTAATGACGGTTCACAAGTGGTTATTAATGATTTTTCACAAGTGATGGCAGGCGATCTTCCTGCTGAGCTTACTGTTGCTGATGGAACAGCGGTTGATAGCGAAAGCCTTTTGACTGGCTTTACAGAAACAATCGATCCAACAGAAGAAGTTCTTGAAGTTGCGGAAGCGGCCGAAGTAGATGATATTGCGGCGCAAGTTGCAAACATCCAACCTGCTGCTGGCGGCGATGGGTCAGACATCGCAACAGCGTTGAACCAATTAGCGCCAGAAGCTGGTGATGGTGGTTTAGGCGGTAACACAGGTTTTGGTTTTGCAAGTAGCTTTAGCCCAACACCGTTTAATTCCCCCGATGATACAGGCCCTATTGGCCCGACGGCGCTTCAATTTACTGCGCCTAGTGTTAATCCTATTAACCCAATCCTTCCTCAGGATAATACTGTGGTGCAAGATGATGTTCCCGCACTTACTAATCCATTTGAAGTATTGGATGAAACAAATCTGGTCGCAGGTAATCTTGCCGTTTCTGGTCAGGTTGTTGTCGATTTTGGCGCGGATGGCCCAGGTTTAATTTGTTCAACTGGTAACTTGGTTATTAGTGGAAGTGAAGCGGGTAATGCTGCGACACTTTTCTCTGGTGGTGTTCCTGTTGTCGTTGATTTTGATCAGGCAACAAACACATATACAGCGACTGCAAATGGCACAACTATCTTTACTTTTGTGCTTGATGAAAATGATGGTAGCTACACATTTGAACAATTTGGTCCTTTAGATCACGCAGATCCAAACAATGATAATGACCAAATTAATCTTGATTTCAATTTCGTTACAAAAGATGCAGATGGTGATGAAACAGCTGGCATTGTTCGTATTATTGTTCGTGATGATGCGCCGGTTGCTTTGTCACAGGTTGCACAACAGGTTGACGAAACAAATTTCATTGCTGGTTCAGCAACTGTGTCTGGTCGCTTTTTTGCGACACCAGGTCAAGATGTTGATGGTGAATATTGTGGAACAGATAGCTTTAACGCAACAGGTTCTGTTGCCGGTGGCGCGCTTACATCGAATGGTGTTGCGGTTGTTGTTACGTTTGACGCGGCAATAAATACCTATACTGGTTCTGCTGGTGCTTTAACTGTGTTCACTGTTGTGATTGATTCTGCAACGGGTGAATATGACTTCACAATTTTTGCTCCTCTTGATCATGCGGATTCAACAGATCCGAACGACCAGATCGCGCTGAATTTTGGCGTGAAACTCGTTGATTTTGATGGTGACTCTGCGGAAGGATTTGTAACAATTAATGTGCTTGATGATGCGCCTGTTATTGAAGGTGGTGCAGAAGCTGTTGATGAGACAGATGGCCTACCAAGAATGGCAGATGGTACAATCTTTGTTGATTTTGGCGAAGATGGCGCAGGTGTGCTGCGTGGGAATAATGACTTTGATGTAACAGGTTCCGTTGATAATGGTGTTCTGACATCGAATGGCGTTCCTGTTATTGTTACTTTTGATGTGGCAACAGACACATATACTGGTACTGCCGGTACAGATACAGTTTTCACATTTACTATTGATCCAGTAACGGGTGATTATGAATTTGAACAATTTGCTCCTTTAGATCACGCAGATGCGGCAGATCCAAATGATTCAATTACATTAAGCTTTGGTGTTGAAGCTGTTGATAATGATGGTGATGTTCAGTCAACTGTTGTGACGGTTGACGTGTTGGATGATGCACCGCTTATCGTGCGCGATACAGTGAGTGTTGATGAAACTGATTTATCTGCAGGCCCTATTATTCTGAACGATCAGGTGGATGTTGATTTCGGTGAAGATGGTCCGGGTGAAATTTGTGGTAATGATGCATTTAATGCGCGCCAAGACTTGAACGGCCCAGTTTTAAATTTAACATCTGGCGGCGTTGCGGTTGATGTTACATTTGATGTAGCAACAAATACCTATACGGGTGTTGCGGGTGCAACAACAATTTTCACATTAGAAATTAATTCTGATGGTACATATACCTATACGCAGAATGAGCCATTAGATCACCCAGATGGAACGGATCCAAATGATGAAATTACTTTAAATTTCGGCGTTAAAGCGACTGATTTTGATGGTGATGAATCTGCGCGCTCTATTCGTGTGCGTGTTGCGGATGATGGGCCAGAGGTTATTGATGCACAAGGTACGGTCGATGAAACAAATATTACTGATACGGTTATAGGTACAGTTGCTTCTAACTTTGGTGAAGATGGTGCGGGTGAATTTAATCCAACAGGCACGTTTGCGTCGAGCGGTTCTCAGGCAAATGGCGCATTAACATCAGGTGGTGTTCCCGTTGTTGTGACTTTTGATTCGGCAACAGGAACTTATACCGGTGTTGCGGGTACTGAAACGATTTTCACAATGGTGATTAATGATGATGGATCTTATAAATTCGATCTTCTTGGTACTTTGGATCACGCAGATGCAACAGATCCAAATGACATCATTAACTTAGATTTTGGCGTTGAAATTGAAGATTTTGATGGGGACACAGATACAGGGAAAATCCGTATTCGCGTTCAAGATGACGTGCCGACGATTGGCGATTCTTCTGGTGATGTTGATGAAACAAATCTAGATCAAGGGCCTTTGGTTTTCAAAGATGTGATTGACACAAACTTTGGCGCTGAGCTTGGTGATGTTAAACCAAACGGTGAAACATCTTCTTCTGAGCCATTATCGCATTGTGGCTTCCCTGTTGTAATTACACAAACAGCAACTGGATATCAAGGTATCGCAAATGGTGTTGTTGTCTTTACATTGGATATTGATCCTGCAACAGGTGATTACACTTATACGCAAAATGAAGCGCTTGATCACTCTGATACAACAAACCCAGATGATGTTCTTTCAATCACGTTCGGTATTCTTGTCGAAAGCGTTGATGGGGATACAGATGATGGTGTGATTGTTATTAACATCGCAGATGATGGTCCAGTTGCCGTTGATGATATTAATAGTGCAGAAGAAGATCAACTGATTACAGGTGACCTTCTTGCCAATGATGAATTAAGCCAAGATGGTATTAATACTGGTGATAACACAGTAACAAATGTGCGTTTCAACGGAGTAGATTTCCCAGTTCCTGCAAATGGTTCTGAAACAATCACAGGTGACTATGGTGTTTTGACTATCAACAGTGATGGAACATATTCATATCAGGCAAATGACTTTAACCCAGATGGTGTGGATTCATTCGAATATACATTGACGGATAAAGACGGTGACAGTGATACAGCAACACTTAATATTACAGTGACGCCTGATGGTGACCCTGTAGCTGTTGATCAAGATATTGCCGTTGATGAAACAAATCTAACGCCAGGTCCTGTTGTTATGACGGGTGATTTGGATGTTAATTTTGGTCCTGATGGTTCTGGTATGGTTATGCCAACAGATGTTACAAGCTTTGCTCCTAGTGGGTCGCTTGCGGGTGGCGCGCTTACTTCTGGCGGTGTGCCAGTTGTAGTAACGCTTAATGGCAATACATACACAGGTATGGCAGGTAGCGTGACCGTCTTTACTGTTACCATTAATGCACAAGGCACATATGACTTTAGATTGTTTGAGCCTTTAGACCACGCAGATTCAACAGATCCGAATGACGTTATCTCGCTTGATTTTGGTATCAAGGTTTTGGATGCAGATGGTGATACCGCAGAAGGTACATTTACGGTGCTTGTGCATGATGATGCCCCTGTTGCACGTGATGATGGCCAAACCAATGTTAATGAAGGTCAAACGGTTACTGGTGATGTAACAACAAATGATGAATTTGGTGAAGATACACCAAACACAATCGTTGAGGTGCGTTTTGGTAATACGGTTGTTGCTGTTCCCGATGGTGGCAGCGCGTCAATCGACGGCCAATTCGGTACATTCACATTGAATAGTGATGGAACATATTCTTACACAGCCAACAGCAATGATCCTGATGGCGTGGATGAGTTCACATATGTTCTTGAAGATTTTGATGGTGATAGAGACACGGCAGAGATTAGCTTCAAGGCAATCCCTCAAGATGATCAACCTATTATCGCTCCTCCTCCTGTTGGAACGGTTGATGAGACGGATGGCTTTGACATGGTAACAGGTAGAATCAATGTAAACTTTGGTAATGATGCACCAGGGTCGATTGATCCGAATAATGTTTTCGCAAGTTCAGTTCCGAACCTGACATCATGTGGTGAGCCAGTGACGGTTCGTGTTGAAGGAAACACCTATATTGGTGAATCTGCTAGCGGCCCTGTTTTCACATTGGAAGTTTTGGATAACGGTGAGTACAAGTTTACGCAATTAGCGCAACTTGACCATCCAGACACAACAAATCCGAATGACGTAATCAATCTTGATTTTGGAATCACGGCAACAGATGCAGATGGTGATAAAGCGGACACAACATTGAGGATTCGTGTTCTTGATGATGGGCCAGAAATTGGTTCAATTACAAATGCTATTGATGAAACAAGCTTTGGCAATGTAATCGCGGCCAGCGGCATTGTTCCGCATGACTTTGGTCAAGATGGAGCGGGTGAAATTACACCAAATGGTCTGTTCCAAGCGTTATTCCAACGCGATGGATCGCCAGTAACATTATCATCTGGCGGTAATCCGATTGCTGTGACTGAAACAGCGACTGGATATGTTGGTACGGCAAATGGTCAAACAATCTTTACTTTGACGATTAATCCAGCAACAGGTGCTTATAGTTATAGGCAGTTTGATGCGATTGATCATCCTGATGGAACAGATCCAAATGATGTAATCTGGCTTAAATTCTATGTCGATATCACAGATAAAGATGGTGACACAGATACAGGTACAATTATTATTGATGTTGCAGATGATGCGCCAACTGTTGGTAACGCTTCTAGCATTGTTGATGAAACAGGTGGTCTGGATACAGTGACAGGTTCTGTTGCGGCGGATGCGGGTGCTGATGGTTCTGTTCAGGGCGTTGTTGGAAATAATGTCTTTAGTGCCTCTGATGCAACTTTAACATCGAATGGCCAGGCTGTTCGTGTAACGTATAACGCAAATAACGGTACTTATACTGGTACTGCGGGTGGTCGTTCAATTTTCACTTTGAAGATTAATGATGATGGCAGCTACACATTCAGACAGCTTGATGAATTGGATCATCCAAATTCAAATAGTGCGAATGATAACATTGCCCTTCGCTTTGGTGTTGAAATTACGGATGGTGATGGTGACTCAGATACGGGTACTATTACAATTAATGTCCGTGATGATGGTCCAAATGCGAGGAATGATGTAGACGCGCTTTCTAGAACAGAAACACGTGAAACGGGTAATGTTCTCAGCAACGATTCGTTTGGCCAAGATGGCGCAGGTCGTCTTGTTACAACAGGCACATTTGTTGGTAACTTTGGAACGCTGACATTGAATGCAAATGGATCATATACTTATGTTCGTAGTGGACGTGCCGGCGGTACCGACAGATTTAATTATACGATCGAAGATAACGATGGTGATAGAGATACGGCGCAGCTCACAATTAATGTGACGGCTAACCCTGCTCCACCACCACCTCCTCCTCCACCCTTTTTTGGCGGCGGTGATGGCGGCGATGGCACACCACTTGTCTTTGACCTTGATGGTGATGGTATTGAGTTAACAAATACAGAAAATGGTGTTTTGTTTGATGTTGATGTTGATGGTGTTGCTGAACAAACTGCTTGGGTTTCTGGTGATGATGGTCTTTTGGCCTTGGATCGTAATAATGACGGTCAAATTACAGACCGCTCAGAACTCTTTGGTGACACAGATGGGTTTGAAGATGGTTTCCAAAACTTGTCCAGCTATGACAGTAATAATGATGGTGTTATTGATGCCAATGATGACGTCTATGAAGATTTGAGAATTTGGCAAGATGTTAACCAAGATGGTGTTTCTGATGATGGTGAATTGCTTACTCTTGCTCAAATTGGCATTGTTAGCATTAACCTGAATGCGTCTTTACCAGAAGATTTCTATATTGCAGGAAATTTAATCTCACATATTAGTGAATTTACATTCGCAGATGGATCTACAGGTACTGTTGTTGATGCGGTCTTTAACTATGATAATACAAGTTATGCGACAGACGGGGTGCTTGACACATTCTTGTTCCAAGCTGTGGCGAATGAGGCGGCTGAAGCGATGGCCGATATTGTTGGCTTTAACGCTGAAGAAGGCGATGCTGTTGATCTTTCTCTCCTTATTGACAGTGAGAATGATGTTACGGAAGCAATCCAAGACTTTGTCTTTGTCTCAGAAACAGAAGATGGGGATACTATTATCTCTGTGGATGTGGATGGAGCAGACGGGCCTGCTGAGGCACGAGAAGTCGCTAGATTACAAAATGTGACAGGTCAAACACTTGATGATTTGGTCGATAACGGTAATATTATTGTATAATAATTCTAAATCAGGCGCCCATCTGGGCGTCTGATTCTTCTTTATTTCCAAATAAATACTTGCTCTTTTCACTAAAAAAAGAGATAAATGTTAGAAATTTGTGTATAAATACATTTCATAATAATAAAAATAAATTATTTAAAGGGTCATCCAATGACAAAATTTAAAAGTAAAATTCTTATGCTAGCAGCAACACCGTTTATCTTAATGGGCGGTCAATCTGTAATGGCACAACAAGCTTCTCAACTGACTTTATCAGAAGCTGTTTCTGCTGGTGTCATGACAAATCCAGAATATGGTGTCGTTGCAGCAACACGCCGTGCAACCGATGAAGAGTTGGAGCAAGCGAAAGCGCTTTATCTTCCTTCTATCGATTTCAGCGCTGATACAGGGGTTGAATATACAGATGATGTTGGTACACGAGGCGGCCTTGATTCTGATGATGATGAAAGCCTTTATCGTTACGAAGCGGGTTTAACTTTGACTCAACTTTTGTTTGACGGTTATGAAACAAAATATGAGAATGAGCGCCAAAAACATCGCATTCAATCGTCTGCCCACCGTGTTCGTGAAACGTCTGAGCTTGTTGGTCTTTCTATTGTGGAATTTTTCTTAGAAGTTATTCGCCAACGCGAACTTCTAAATATTAGCCGTCAAAACGTTGCTGAGCATTTAGCGATCATGGATTTAATCCAAGAAGGTGTAAGCGCGGGTCGCTCAACACAGGCTGACCATGAGCAGATCAAGGCGCGTGTTGCTTCGGCAAGAGCGCAAGAATCAACTATTCTTCAGGCATTACGTGTTGCCGAATCAAACTTCCGTCGTGAAGTGGGTGGTGAGCCACGTGATCTTATTCTTCCGAACGTTCCTGTTACTGCGTTAACAGCCAATGTTGAAGAAGAAGTAAAATCTGCTCTAACGCAAAGCCCGACGCTTGATATTTTCGGTTCTGATATTCAGGTTGCTTATGCTGAATTTAAAGGCACGGCTTCGACGCTGTACCCACAAATTGATTTCCAAGCAAATGTACGCCAAGGACATGATTTAGGTGGTGTTGAAGGACGTGACAGAAGTGCTTCTGCTCTTGTTGTTGCAGACTGGAACCTTTACCGCGGTGGTGGTGATGTTGCTCGTATTCGTGAGTTTGCACATCGTCATCAAGTGTCTAAAGAGCAACGTGCAGAAAGTGCAAGAAATATTGAAGATAGTGTCCGCCAAACTTGGGCGCAAATGATCTCTGCCGGTGAACAGGCCCGTCAATTCTCTGCACAAGCTAGTGCGAACTCTGAGGTTGTGCGTGCATATAAAGATCAATTTGCTTTGGATCGTAGAACATTGCTCGATGTGTTGGATGCGCAAAACGAGCTTTTCGTTTCTCGCTCAAACACAATCAATTCTGAGTTTTTGGAAATGTTCTCAATCTATAGTTTACTTGCGCTGAAAGGCCAACTATTACCGACTTTAAACGTGGCATACCCACGTGAGAGTGACCAAATTGATGCGCCAGACTATGTGATTGATCGTTAATTTTTAAATTACATATTTCCCTATTTTTAAAATTGAGCCGGTTTTATACCGGCTTTTTTTATGGTAGAATAATGGTTCTATTTTTAGAGACCCTTTCCACCAACAAGGAAGATTATTGTGGCCGATCAACAAGACCCGTCAGACCCGAAGAATCCCGCTAACACAACAAAGCAATATAATGTTGACCCGAATAATCCTTATTCGGATGAATCTGCCGAAGTATCAGATGAAATGAGCGGCGGTACACCAAATATGGCTGGTGATCAGCCTATGGGTAAAGCGCATGAAGCAACCCCAAATGTTTGGCCATTAGAGGCAGACCGTGTCGCTATTCATGACCCACTTGTGAATTGTCTCCAATTATTAGCGGGGCATTACGGCCGCCGCGCCAGTGTGGCTTCTCTTACATCAGGTCTCCCCATCCCAAAGCATGGTATCACCCCTGTATTATTTCAGCGCGCGGCAGAGCGGGCTAATCTTAATTCTCATATGGTAGAGCGTCCGCTTGATTCGCTTGCAATCTCTGTCAATTTACCTTGTATCATGGTTTTGGAAGGTAATCAGGCCTGTATCCTTTGGGAAGTTAAACAGCCTAAATTAAAAAAGAGCGCGAAGAAGAAAAATATTCTGGTGCATCCAGACGCCAAATTTGTTGTTCAATTCCCAGAAACGGAAGATGACCGGCAAGAAATGTCTCTGGCGGAGCTGGATAAGCTTTACGGAAATTATATATTCTATGTCCGCCCTATTGCCCGTGTGGATGACCGCGCAGGCCCTGCAGAAATTGATAATGCTCGTAGCTGGTTTTGGTCTGCCTTGTGGGAAAATCGTTCTATTTATTCCGAAGTGGTTGCTGCGGCGGTGATGATTAACTTATTTGCCCTCGGAAGCTCGCTTTTTGTTATGAATGTTTATGATCGGGTGGTTCCCAATAACGCGACGGAAACCTTATGGGTGCTTGCGGTTGGTGTTTTGATTGTTTATGTCTTTGATTTTATCTTAAAGAACTTGCGTTCAGGGTTTTTGGATCACGCAGGACGCCGGGCGGATATTAAAGTCTCTGCGCGTTTGTTTGAACAAATGCTCGGTATGACGATGGAGGCACGCCCTGCCAGTGCGGGGGTAATGGCCAGTCACATGCGCGAATTTGAATCGCTGCGTGACTTTTTCACATCGGCGACAATGGCCGCATTAATTGATCTGCCTTTCATCTTTTTCTTTATTGCGATTATTGCGATTATTGGAGGGCCGATTGCTTTTGTTCCGCTCTTTGCCATTCCTATTGTCTTGATTGTGGGGATGAGCCTGCAAAAACCATTACAGGCGGCCATTAAAGAATCAATGATGGAAAGCGCGCTTAAAAATGCGCTGTTATTTGAAACAATTTCTGGCCTTGAAACGGTGAAAGTACAAGCCGCCGAAGGCCATACACAACGCCGTTGGGAAGAGTTAACGGATAAAGCTTCCCGTACGTCTATTCGTACACGGAAAGTAAACTCCTTTGCTTTAAATTTTGCGACTTTCGTACAACAAATTGTTAGTGTTTTTGTTGTAATTGTTGGGGTGTTCTTGATTAAAGAGGGCGACTTATCCATGGGGGCGTTGATTGCCTGTGTGATCTTAAGTGGCCGCGCCATGGGACCTTTGGCACAAATTGCGGGGCTTTTAACCCGTATGCATCAATCTGCAGAAGGCTTGCGTCAACTGGATGAGTTAATGAAAAAAGATGTTGAGCGCCCTGCGGGTAAGCATTTTATTTCGATGCCGTCTATTCAAGGTAAGGTTGAATTTCGGGATGTGCTATTCCATTATCCCAATCAAACCGTACCAGCTTTAAACAATTTAAACTTTACATTAGAACCCGGTGATCATATCGGCGTTATTGGCGCGGTGGGGTCTGGTAAAACCACGATTGAACGCTTGCTGATTAACCTCTATCAACCAGAAAGCGGAAGCGTACAGCTTGATGGTACAGATGTCCGTCAAATTGACCCTGGTGATTTACGCCGTAATGTTGGCGCTGTTCAACAATCACCACAGCTTTTCTTTGGTTCGGTTCGTGAGAATATTACAATGGGACATGAAATGGCGCCTGACCGCGCTGTACTGCGCGCTGCTGAATTGGCCGGTGTAACAGAATTTTTGAAAGAATCACAGGCTGGCCTTGATACACAGGTTGGGGAGCGTGGTGAAGCGCTCTCTGGTGGTCAACGCCAAGCCGTGGCGATTGCGCGTTCGCTTTTATATGATCCACCCGTTCTTATTCTTGATGAACCAACGGCGTCCATGGATCCTGCGTCTGAAAACCGTCTACGTAAACGCCTCCATCATGTAACAGAAGGACGAACAACCATATTGATTACGCATAAAGGATCAATGCTGACCTTGGTTGATAAGCTTATTTTGCTTGATCGGGGCCGCTTGATTGCCTTTGGTCCAAAAGATGAAGTGATCCGTAAATTACAGGCCCGCCAATATGGTACTGCCGCAGAAAAAACAGACGTATAAAAAGGCCTGAATAAGAGGAAAGCCATGTTTAATAAAAAGAAAAAACCGCTTAAGGAAATCAAAGGCCAAGATAAGAATCTAGCCAATGCCATGCAAATGAAAATGCGTGAAGGCATGAGTGAGGGTGAGATCGCGGCGGATGATCGTAAACAATGGTTAAACGAACATATTGGACGCGTACAGGCGCAAGGGGAACGTTTCTTTGATGCAGATGAAGATCTACCTTTATCTGCACATATTTTGCTTTTTTCTATTTTGGGTTTTTGGATTATTTTCTTTATCTGGGCCAGCTTTGCCAAATTGGATGAGGTCACGCGCGGCGATGGTACGGTTATCCCTGCGACTGAAATTCAAAAAATATCTTCTCTTGAAGGCGGGATTGTCGAAGAATTTTTTATCAAAAAAGGTGATGAGGTCAAAAAGGGCGATATTCTTGTCCGTTTGAGTGATATTGCCGCTTCTTCTGATCTTGGGTCAAATGAAGCCCGTTATCTTGGTCTGCTTGCGGCGGTGACACGTTTACAAGCAGAGGTAGAGGGCCGTGTTCCTGAGTTTCCCGAGGAAGTTATGCAAGGCGCACCGCAATCTGTGGTTGAAGAAATGAACACCTACAGCGCGAATAAAGCGCAAATTGCTTCGCAAACTAATATTATGGAGCAGCAAAAATCACAGCGTTCACAAGAATTAAATGAGCTTCAAGTCCGCGCCAGTGATATTCGAGGGCAATTAGGTTTGGTGCGTGAAGAAAAAGCGATGGTTGAACCGCTTATTGCCCGTGGCGCTGCTCCGCGGATGGAATTACTGCAACTTGACCGTCAAATTAAAGAACGCCAGACTGAATTAAATGGTGTGCTATCGGCTATTCCTCGTGCGCGTTCGGCTATCCGTGAGGCAAATGCACGGATTGGTGAAGTGAAATCTGCGGCGAAGGCGCGGGCGCAAACAGAACTTTCCGCCCAGCTGGTTGAAATGAATGCCATTAAGCAAGGGCTTGCGGGTTTGAAGGACCGTAAAACACGCGCGGATATTAAGTCCCCTGTGAATGGATATATTAAAGACCTAAAAGTTTATACTGAAGGCGGAGTGGTGCAACCTGGTCAGGAATTTATTGAAATTGTTCCAAAAGATGATCAGCTTTTGATTGAGGCACGGATTAACCCCAAAGACATTGCGTTTCTTTATCCAGAACAAGAAGGGATTGTTAAAATTACGGCTTATGATTTTGCCATTTATGGCGGACTTAAGGCCAAAGTGGTCGGTATTTCGCCTGATGCAATTACTGATGAAGAAGGTAACAGCTTTTATCTTGTTCAAATGTTAACCGAAGAAAACTCCCTGAAGCGTAAGGGTGAGGTTTTGCCAATTATTCCGGGAATGGTGGCGTCTGTTGATATTTTAACAGGTGAGAAAACTGTGATGGAATATCTGCTTAAGCCATTAATCAAAACCCTCGGTAATTCTCTTAACGAACGCTAGACAGAGCGGTTTTAGGGCGTTATTACTGTCTTTATGGAAGCACAACAGACAATAGAAATGGTTCAAATTACACTCCCCGATGGCGCAGTGCGCGAATATGCGTCCGGTATTACTGGAATAGAAATTGCTACGGATATCTCAAAATCTCTGGCGAAGGCTTGCGTGGCGATTGAAATTGATGGTGAACTCTCTGATCTTTCGCTTCCTATTAATCAAAATGTCTCTATCGCGCTTGTTAAACGTGCTGATGATCAAGCGTTAGAACTTATCCGTCATGACGCCGCCCATGTGATGGCCGAAGCTGTACAGAATCTTTTTCCTGGTACACAAGTCACTATTGGCCCCTCTATCGAGAATGGTTTTTACTATGATTTTGCCCGCGCCGAAGGGGAGGCCCCCTTTAGCACGGATGATTTCCCTGCGATTGAAAAAGAAATGCGTAAAATTATTGAGCGTAATTCTGCTTTTGTCCGTGAAGTATGGAGCCGTGAGGATGCCATTCAATATTTCACGAATAAGGGTGAGACATATAAAGTTGAACTCATCCAAGATCTTCCTGAAGGCGAAGATCTTAAAATGTATAAACAAGGGGAAGGCACAGAGGGTTGGATTGACCTTTGCCGTGGCCCCCACATGCCAACAACAAAGAATGTTGGAACGGCGTTTAAACTAATGAAGGTTGCGGGTGCTTATTGGCGCGGTGATTCAAACCGTACAATGCTGACCCGTATCTATGGAACGGTATGGCGTGATCAAAAAGAACTTGATGCCCACCTCACGCAGCTTGAAGAAGCGGAAGCGCGGGATCATCGTAAATTAGGCCGAGAAATGGATCTCTTCCATATGCAAGAAGAAGCCCAAGGATCAGTCTTTTGGCACCCTCAGGGTTATGTGGTTTATAATCAATTAGAAAGGTATGTCCGTCGCCGTTTAAGTGATGATGGATATCTTGAAGTACGTACACCGCAGTTAATGCATTCAAAATTTTGGAAGGCCTCAGGCCATTGGCAAAAATATCGTGAAGATATGTTTGTTGTCCCTGATGTTGTGCCAAATAATAATGAAGAGGGTCCGGTTTATGATGAAGAACCAAAGGAATTTTTGGCGTTGAAGCCAATGAATTGTCCTGCGCACGTACAGATTTTTAACCAAGGGATTAAATCTTATCGTGATTTACCGATCCGTCTTTCTGAATTTGGATGTTGTCACAGAAATGAGGCACATGGCGCATTACACGGTATTATGCGTCTTCGTCAATTTGTTCAAGATGATGCACATATTTTCTGCCGCGAAGATCAGATATTGGAAGAATCAATCAAATTCTTCAAACTCGTACAGGCAATGTATCAGGATTTAGGCTTTGATGATTATAAAATTGTCTTTGAAACACGCCCTGAATTGCGTGTGGGATCAGATGAAATTTGGGATAAAGCCGAAGCCGCGTTAGAAGATGCCTTAAAACAGACAGGCATGCCTTATGAAGTAAGTGAAGGGGATGGTGCATTTTACGGGCCAAAAGTTGGCTTTATTATTCGTGATGCCATTGGTCGTGAATGGGGTTGCGGCACATTACAGCTCGACTTTAATTTACCGGAACGCCTTGATGCGACCTATATTGAACAAGATGGGTCAAAACAACGTCCTGTTATGTTGCACCGCGCTGCCTTGGGTGCGTTGGAACGCTTTATTGGCATTATGATTGAAAGCTATGCGGGTAAGCTTCCCCTTTGGCTTGCGCCGACACAATGTGTGGTGGCAACCATTACGGGTGATGCGAATGATTACGCGAAAGAAGTACACGCAAAATTAACGGCAGCGGGTATTCGGGCGGAGCTTGATATCCGTAACGAAAAAATTAATTATAAAGTACGCGAACATTCATTGGCAAAGGTTCAAAATTTGTTTGTTGTTGGTATGCGTGAGGCCGAAGAGAAAAAAGTAGCTATTCGCCGTTTAGGATCACAGGCACAGGACATCCAAAATCTTGATGAAGCTGTTGCAACCTTAGCTGACCTTGCTCAAGCACCTTATTAAGTATGAATAAATACGTACAGCTTGTTGTTTGGATCATCGCGTTTTTAGTGATTTCTTTTGGGATTGGTCAAGTCACGCAAGGTGGCATGCAAGGCTGGTATCAGGCGCTTGAAAAACCATCATTTAATCCACCCAACTATATATTCCCCATTGTTTGGAGCATTCTGTACGTCATGATTGCGATTGCGGGATGGAATTTATGGCGCGTCCCTGCTTCAAAATCTCTTAAAATGATCTTTGCTCTTTATATGATGATGAACTGGGCATGGACACCAATCTTTTTTGGCCTGCATTATATTACGTTGGGGTTGATATGGATTATTGCCCTGAGTCTCGTGAATCTGGTGTTTATTGTTAAATCTTTGAAGGTTGTACGTCTTTCATCTGTGTTGATGATGCCACTTATGGCGTGGACCAGCTTTGCGAGTGTTTTGAGCTATTTTATTTGGGCTTTAAACGTATGATCGTAATTAACGCAAAATACTTGCAAAAGCGCCTATTTGCGCCTATTAATGCTTCATTCATATAGATATTATAGAATATTAAAACGTAAACAATAAAAGGAGAAACGAGCCATCGCTAGACCACCATCACAACAACAACCCCCTAAGAAAAAAGGGCCCCGTATTAACAATGATATTACCGCCAGCAAAATTCGTGTTGTTGGTTCTGATGGAGAGATGCTTGGTGTGATGAGCGTCGAAGAAGGCGTAAAACACGCTGACGAAGCCGGTTTAGACCTTGTTGAAGTTTCCCCTAACGCTGATATTCCAGTTTGTAAAATTCTTGATTTTGGGAAATATAAATATGAGCAGCAAAAGAAAGCTGCCGAAGCCCGCAAGAAACAAAAAACAGTAGATGTAAAAGAAATTAAGGTTCGCCCCAATATTGAAGACCATGATTATGGTGTAAAAATGAAGGCTGCGCGTAAATTTCTTGGTAATGAGGATAAAGTTAAAGTAACGCTGCGTTTTCGTGGCCGTGAAATGGCCTATAAAGACCAGGCGGCGAAATTATTAGAACGTATCCGTGATGATCTGGCTGATCTATCAAAAGTAGAATTTGCTCCTAAAATGGAAGGGCGCCAAATGATTATGATTTTGGCTTATGATAAAACAGCCGCAGAACGCGTTGCGAAAGAAAAAATTGCTGCAGAAAAAGCAGCTGAGCAAGCCGTTAAGGATGCGGCCAATGAAGCCGCGCAAGAAGTTGCAAAAGAAGCCGCGAAAGAATCTGCCGCAGAATAGATTGTAAGAATAGGTTAAATTGTTTCATTTGTTTGCATCGACCAAAGTGTGGCGAAATGCCCTTCTTTGGCAATAAGTGCATCAAAAGTTCCTTCTTCAATAATTTTTCCCTCATCCAGTACGATAATACGGTCAACATTACGCACGGTTGAAAGGCGGTGCGCGATGACAAAGACAGTGCGTCCTTCAAAGCTATTCTCAATCGCGGTTTGAATACGGGATTCTGATATGGAATCGAGCGAGCTGGTCGCTTCATCGAAAATCATAATAGATGCATTACGGATGAGTGCGCGGGCAATCCCCAGTCGTTGGCGTTGCCCACCAGAAAGCTTCACGCCGCGTTCCCCAATAATGGTGTCTAATTTATCAGGCAGGGAATCGACAAATTCATTAAGGGCAGATTGCTTTAAAATTTCTTGTAAAAAATCATCACTGACATCATCCCGATCAATCAAGATATTTTCCCGAATAGTTAAATTAAACAGCTCCACATCTTGCGGCACAAACCCAATTTGTGACAACCAATCGCCTGTTGGAATATGGCTGATGGGTGCGTTTCCAATTTTAAAGTCACCAGAATCTTGAAGCATTTGCTTCATTAATAATTTCACAAGCGTTGATTTTCCTGCGCCGCTATTGCCTACAAATGCAATTTTTTGCCCCCGCGTGACGGTAAAGGAAATGTCTTTAATGCCCTGATTGGCGTCTCCCCCATAAATATAAGAAACATTATCGAGCGTAATTTGCTCCCAATTTTCAGGAATGTGCTGCGCAGGTGTTAAATCAAGATCTTTGGGCTTGACGCGTAAAGTTTGAACCAATCGATCAACCCCATTGCCGTACTCATAAGCTTTTTCCAGTATTGAGCCAATAACCTCGCAATTATGCCATATATACGTGGCAAGAAAGAAAGTGGATGTATACATCCCAGCCGTCATATTGCCTTCAAGAACTTGATGAAAGCCAATCCAGATAAATAGAAATATCCAAATACCACCAACAAGGTTGGATATTGTCCAACGCATAAGATTGGTTGAAAAGGCATTCATTACCGCTTCTTGCCCCGAAGTTTCTAATGCCTCTGCCTTTTTATTAATATAACCACCAATATGAAATGCTTTGGCAGTGCGAATTGCGCTCACAAATTCATAAACACCAGAGAGAAGTTTTTCAAATTTTGCATTAAATTTATCATAAAGCCGTAAGTAAGGCCGCGCAAAATACCATGAAGTAAACAAGTAAGTGCTAATAAAACCAAGATACATCCAAATATAGAATATAGGAATATCTGTAATGATTGCTGATATAATAATGGCGAACATGTCACCAATGAGAGGAAAAAGATCCCATCTAACATGCCGTAAAATTTCGTCAAAACCTTTACGCCCCGTCATAACACGTTGAAGCTTTCCGCCAGATCCTTGGTTTTCGTGCCAGCTTAAAGAGAGCTTATTGAGGTGATTAATGCTGTAGAGCGTTATGGCTCTGATCGCTTTTTGAACTGCAGCGGCCTCTCTTACATAAACGTAGTTAATAAGAAAGATACCAAAACCGACCATATAAACAATAATAATAGTGACGTAAAAATCTGGGTTTTCTGCAGCCTTTCCTGTGCTTAAGGCGTCAATAATAAATCCCATTACAATGGGAAGAAGGCTGAACCATGTATGGCGTGCTGTTCGTAAACTAAAGAATCCGATGATGGCTAATCTGTAAGGGGATAGAAAATACCACATCCAGCTGAAAATATTACCTGTGTGAAGGGGGGCTTTTTCAGGTGGCGGCATGATGATGGTATGTTTGGACATTATTTGTCCATTAAACATGAAAAAAGGCCACCTGTCATTTTATAATACAATAACTTGAGGTGACCTTTGGAATTTTTAAAGTGAAATTATGCTACAGAAGCAAGCCATTCATTGAGTTGCGTTTTGGACATGCCGCCAACCTTTGTATCGATCAGCTCACCACCTTTAAAAACCATCAATGTTGGAATGCCACGTACACCATATTTTGTGGGTGCATTTGGGTTTTCATCAATATTGACTTTAACGATTTTCATTTTACCAGCCACTTCGTTGGCAACTTCATCAACGATAGGCGAAAGTGCCTTACACGGACCACACCATTCGGCCCAGAAATCGACCATAACGGGGCCGTCTGCTTTTAAAACCTCATTTTCAAAATCTGCATCAGATATATTTACACTGCTCATTTTATTTTCTCCTTCTAAGCTTGTCTTCGGGAATGACGAGTAAATTGTTACATAAATTATAAGGCGCTTCAACGCCTTATGGCGTGATGATCATTAAGTTTGGGCCATCTGTCCAAATCAGCGCTGTTTTAATAATATGGTTTGGGTAGATTTCTTTTATGATATCCCGATAAGATTGCATTTGTCGTTTATAAATTGCGGGAATATCCTTTGCATCGGTTGGGGGTGGACGATTGGTTTTGTAATCAATAATTAGAATTTCTGTTTCTGTGATTAATAAGCGGTCAATTTGCCCCGACACTAATTGATTGCCATGAATAAGGCCTGTAATGGGCGTCTCCGCCATAGACCCTGCGCCAAAAATTGCAGCAAATTCAGGATGATTCAGTACGTCTAATGTCTCACGCACAATGCTCTCTTGGATTTTTTGTGATAGGCCGTGGACAGGCAGGGCAACATATTTTTGTGCGGCAATGTTCCATTGATCTGATGGTAAATCAGGTAAAATTTGTAATAATTTATGTGTGACGTTCCCGCGTATAAACCGTTTCTGATCATTTGATTGAAGGGGAGAAAGCGTAGGCACATCATCCCCCGAAGGCCGAGATGGCGCAAGCGGCCTTGGCGGGCTAGGTTCTTCTGGGATAGTCTTAAACAGCCAAGCGGGTGTTTTTATTTTCTCTTTTGATGATGAAGCGGCATTTTGCTTTTTATCTGGCTTCCCAATCATCGGATTGCTCACTGTTAAAACATCTTCCGTGTTTATTGTATCGGGGTGTTTTTCAAATCCGCTTTGGCATTGATAATACCAACTACTATCTAAAGGTTTTTGTTTAGAAAGATATCCACCAATATAAAGATGATTTTCTGCCCGTGTCAGGGCAACATAAAGTAAGCGTTGATATTCTTCTTGTTCACGTTGCTTTAAAATATCACGGGTTGGTGTAATTTGTTTCGGCATGTCCTGAGTGACGGCGCAAAAATACGGTAAGACCTGCCCTGTTTTATCAGGCCATAAAATTTTATCTGTTTTGACGGAAGATGGACTACGGATAGTATCGGGTAAAATAACAATCGGCGCTTGCAGACCTTTTGCTGCGTGAACGGTCATAATACGTACGGCGCCCCCTGCTTCTTCCATCTGACGTTTAATTTCGGTTGTGCTGGTGGCTTGTGCTTTAACAAAATTTTGTAAGGTTGGAATATGATCTGTTTCAAATGATAAAGCATAGTTTAACAGCTCATCAAGTGGATCGAGCGCTTCTTCCCCCAATCGCGCCTTAATCCCCTGCAGTCCTGATTCCGCCGCAGGGCATTTTTGTTGTAAAATACGTGCCATAAATTCATAAGCACGTATGCTTCCGGCTTGATGGATTAAATCTGTAAGCCATTGAATAGTTGTGGTGTCTCCTGAATTTTTAACGGTCTGCCATAAAGACCCAGATCGTTTATATGCATTTTCAAAAAGCTGTTCTTCATTCCATCCAATGAAAGGGGATTTTAATAAAGCGGCTAAATTTAAGTCATCTTCAGGCAATAGAGCGAAATGAACCGTTGCCATCATGTCCTGCACGACTAATTGTTCCCCCAAAACCATTCTATCGATGCCACTAACGCGGATATGACGGGTTTTAAGCGCGCGAATTAGTTGGTCTAAAAAGGCTGTACGTGAACGGACAAGAATTAAAATGTCTTGTGGCTCAATGGAGCGGTCATAAGATTCCAGAGGTTTCTTTTCATTTATCCATGTTTGGATGGTTTGCCCAATATGCTCTGCCATTTGGCTGGCGCCTGTGCTGGAATTGATTGTGTCTATTGGCGGTGACCACGGGTCATACTCCACAGTTTCACTTGGTTTAAATAGCGGCCAGAGCGTGACACTCCCCGCTTGTTTACGGCGATATGATTCATGAGTCACGGGTGTATTCGATAACCCTTCCTCAAATACATGATCCACAAAACTCAAAATTGCAGGGGCAGAGCGGAAAGATATATTAAATTGAATAGGGTCAAATTTCTTTTCTGCGCTTTGAATTTTCTCTTTAAAAAATTCTCGCATTGTTTCAAATTTTTCGGGGGATGCGCGCTGAAAACTGAAAATAGATTGTTTTTCATCCCCCACCACAAACAGTGTACGTTCTGCATTTTGTGAAGTATCGTTATTATTGTGATGATCAAAAAAATCATCACAAAGCGCGGCTATAATTTCCCATTGTTCGGGGTTGGTATCTTGTGCTTCATCCACCAATACATGATCAATTCCCTGATCCATTTTGAACCGCACCCAGGGCATCACCGATAAGTTTTGATCATTCACTGTTTCACCCTTGAAAAGGCCAAGAGTTTTTAAGATGAGATCATCAAAATCAAGTGCGGATTGTTGCCCTTTCATTGTTTGATAATTGTCTAGAATATCTGTGCCGATTAAAAATAAATCCCGTGTGGCATTGGCGGTTTTAATACGTTTTAAATTTTCTTCTAACGTTAAAATTCTGTGTGCTTCTTCCGCCATTACTTCATTGACGGTCGGCATTATTTTTTCTACGGCTTGGGTTGCAAACTTTGCGCGTGCTTCGTTTTTGGTTGTTAAAAATTGTTCTTTATATGCTTCAAAATTTTGTATGCGTTTTTTTGAATCCCCATCCAGCCATGTTTGCATGGCAATACCGCGCGGTTGATCTGTTTTAATTGATCCCTCACTAAGTGCTGTGCATGCTTGTCTTAGACCGCTTTCGCCAAATTCTGTTTGTGTGCAGAAATGATGGAGCGCTTCATCAGATGTTTGACCTGCAGAGATATTTAAATCCTGACACAGCGCGGTATAAAGCCCATCAATATCAAAATATTTTGTAATAATTTTCTGGACTTGGCGTTGTTCACGAATGAAATTATCAATTAATTTTTCGAATTGTTCCTCATTATGAATGGTTGCCAAATGGGTAAGCGCCTGAGAGAGGGGTGATCCTTTTTGATTCTGCGCTGTACGGATTGTTTTTGAAATGGCTTGCGTTTTTATTGCATTGGCTTGACTTTCTTCCAATAAAGTAAAGGAAGGTGATAGGCCTGCTTCTAACGGAAAACGCCCTAAGACAGATTGGCAAAAAGAATGTAGCGTCATGATTTGCATGCTGCCGGGTGCATCCATTACTTTTGCAAATAATTGCCGCGCCGCAGTGATTTGGGATATGCTTGCTGGTGCGCCTAATAAATATTGTAATTTCTTAATTAATATTTCTTCTTCAATGACCGCCCATTGGCTTAATGTTTTTTGAATACGTAATGTCATTTCACTCGCGCCTGCCTTGGTAAAGGTAATTGCTAAGATTTTATGGGGTAGTGTTGCGCCATGCCCGTTTTGATCGGGCAATAACAGACGTAACATTCTATCGGTTAAGACTTTTGTCTTGCCTGACCCTGCAGACGCGCCCACCCAGACAGACCCGTTTGGGTCGGCTGCTCGTCTTTGTAAAACATTTGGGTCGGTGGCGCGGATGGTGTGATCTGCGTTTGGCTTTTTTAACAGCGGATTATTCATGCGGTCTCTCCTTGTTCTTCATCCAGGGCAGCCCATTCTTTCACGCGCTCCAAATGTTCATAATCATTAAAGCGCGGCGCATTCTCCAAAACAGGAATCGCATAATACGGTGTTTGCTGATCATCAAATGAAGAAATTAAGGTCATTAAACTGGTTTTGACGGTTTCCACCAGATTGCTGGCTTGAATATCGCTTAATTCGGTGATGTTCCCTGCGGGGTTGCCTCCTGTCAGTTTCCAATAGGCAAGGCGATGTGCTTTTTTGTTTGATATAGGGCTAAATCCCCCTTCATCTAAAATAAGCGCTTCAAGGGGGAGTTGCGGTGTACCTCCTTTTTCCATTTGTTTTTTGCTGTACGTTCCGCCTGATTTGTAATCAATAATTGCCATGTCACCTTCATGAAGCTGGTCAATTCTATCTGCGCGTGCGTGAAGGGTAAAATCATTGTCAAATGTGATTTCTCCCTCAATCTCTGCTGCGACGAAGCTTGCTTTGTAACGCCATTGCGTTTCATGATTAATAAACCATTCACCCAGCCTGATGAGGCGCGGTTCATAAAAAGCGTATATATCTTGATTACTCGTCGCTTTTTCAAATTCTTCTTTGGCAATGGTTAGGAAGTCGGATAATGCACCGTGGGTGAATGAAACGCGATGTACATGGATAAATCGATTAAGTGTATGATGTAAAATATTTCCTTTTTGCGCTGCATCATATGGTTTTTCGATAGGATCGAGGCGATATAATCCCAAAATTTTACGTGCATAAATCGCGTATGGGTCTTTCATTAAGGTTTCAACGCCTGTTACGGAAAGTTTACGTGGGCGCGACTCAACTGGTGGTGTTGGTGCAGGACGCGTAATTGAAGATTGTTGCGGGGCATGATGTAGGTGCTTTAAATATTCTAAATGCGGGCCTGTAATTACAAAATTTGTTAAATTATTGTTGGCCTGTACGTACGTTTCTAATCGTTCTAACCATCGGGCGGGTAAAGTTGGCGTGCCATCCATTTTCTTTGATCGCGTCAGGAAGACTTCATTTTGGCAAATTCCTTGAACAAAATCATGGGTGGCCAATGTTAAATCCCGCTCTAATGGCGGCAGACCAAAATCTTTGCGCATCGGGCGGGACATCCATGGGCTGTACCCCATGCTGGGCGGCCATGTGCCTTCATTTAACCCCGCTAAAATAACACGGTCTGCTTGTATTAACCGCGCTTCTAACTGTCCTAATATTTGTAAGCGTGGGTGCGTACCAAATTTAGGGCGAATAGTGACCTGTTTCATGAGCTGCGTGATAACGGCTAGATATTCAACGCCAGTCATCTTTGGAAAAGCAGAAGCGTACGTCTTTAAATCAGAGAAAAATAAGCTCGCCGCTTCGCCAATTTCCCCTTGCCACAGGTTTGTCGCGCCGCTTTGATGTTCATCATTGGCTAGGGTTTCACTTAGGGTCAGATGTTCTGTCAATAAATCATTAAAATCATGCGTGTTTTCTTCAAAAAGAGGGAGCGATGTTTTAAATAACCCCTCAAGATGGCTGATAAAAGCAATTAATTTCTCATCTTGTGTGCATGATTTATAAAATTTAAAAGTGGGTGTTTTAACGATACCACGCATGACCTGATATTCCAAAAGACGTACGTTTTTACGGTACTCTTCAACGTTATTTCCTTTTGCATACTGATTCTTCAATAAGGATAATAAAGAAAAAGGCCGCGCGCCCTCAATCAAGGCGGCGATGGTTGAAAGTAAATAGAGTCCTAAGGGTGTTTCGGATAAAGCCTGCCCTGCAGAATCATCCAGCATGATATCCCATCGTCTGCATGCCTGTGCAACGCGCCTTGCCAGCCCCCTATTTGGGGTGATGAGCGCCGCGGTTTTTGACGGTGTTTCTAATGCTTCGCGCAGCAAGAGTGCGATTAAATCCGCCTCCTCTTGGATTGTTTCGCAATCATATCGATGTATGGGAGTTAGTGCTGCTTTATCATCATGGTGTTTTTCATCCTTGCCCCATTCACTGGTAAAAGAAGCAGGCAACATCATGTCAGATATAATACGCTCACGATTTTGTGCGTTAGCTTCGTTTGTCAAGGTTTGTACGTCTTTTCGTTCAACGTCCAATCCTTCCAACAGTATTTTTAATGTTGCTTGCGGATGGCCCTCTTCCAAAACCTCCCAGGCTTCAGACGAAATGTACGTATCAAGACCGGGTAGGATGATTTGCCCTTGAGGAAGGTTTGAAATAATTTTTAATAGCGACTTTGTCGCATATATTGACCCCGTTGTTCCAGCGGCGATGATAGGATGTGGTGGTGGGTTGTTTTCCCAATGCGTACATAGCGCAAGAATAAGCTGGTTTCGTCTATCAGCCGCATCAATACATTCTTCTGCCTCTAAAATCTTTGGCCAATGATCACTTAAAATTTCAAGAAAATCGACTGTAATTTGCCAATGGTCTGCAAAGGCCTGCTTATCAACCAAATTAGGTAGGTCTGATAATTCTAAATTCTCCGTATGAATTTGATCCATTAAAGTGCCTAAAGCCTGCGCCAAGGCCATATTTTGTTCAATATTTTTTGAGAAATCGGGTAAAGTTGAAATTAATCGCGTTAATAATATTTGCCGTTTTAAGGGCGATAAAGCAGGCCGAATGCTCAGGCTTTTTTCAGCGCTGCTCTGTAGCAATAATTCCTCTTCATCAATATCGCCAATGGCTTTTAATTGCGGCAATAAAATGGGCTTGCCGTTTGTTTGTCTTAAAAAGGCATCTTGCATCACGCGACAGGCACGGCGCGTGGGAAGCAATAAAATTGTTTGCGATAGCCCCGATAAATTATCTTGATATTTTTCAATCAGCGCATGTGCCAACGTATCAGAAAAAGAAAGTGATGCAGGAATATTAAAAATATTTTGACGGGGTTGGCTCATACCGTTTTACCCTGATCATAGTCAATCGCTTCATTCACATTCTCTAAATCTTGTGGCGTGCTTATATGATGCCAGTTCCCTTTGTGGATAACACCAAAAAGTTTCCCTTGTGCTTCTGCTTTATCCATTAATTGTAAAAAAGAAAATGATCCATCAGGCGCATCATAAAAAATAGATTTCTTGGTTAAACGAATACCCGTAAACATGTAAGCACCAGTTTTGTCTTTTGATCTTATGGCGCGCCCTGTTTCGTCAATATCATAATCCCCAATGCTTTGGGTAAGGACCATATTATCGATGGGTTCCAGTAAAAGAAGAATATCCATTTCTTCTGATTTCCATCTATTTATAACGGTTTCAAGCGTTCTTTCACTTGATGAATTTACCCAAAACGCATCACCATTAATTAGAAAAAAATAATCTTCTTTGATTTTATTAAGTGCATTTTTGACGCCGCCACCTGTTTCCAGAATTTCATCTTCTTTAGAAAAAGTAATTTTTATTTCTGTTTCATCTCGAAAATACTTTGTTATTTCTTCTCCTAAATAAAATAAATTAATAATTACATTTCTAATACCAACTTTTTTGCATTGATCAATAATATGCCCAATGATGGGTTTATTTGCGACACGCACCATCGGTTTAGGTAGATTATCTGTATAGGGGCGCAAACGTGTTCCTTTTCCTGCCGCTAAAATAAACGCCGTTTTTGTCATGTGATATGTTCTTTCACGGTGATGGTACGGCTGTGTGTGTTCATGATTTCTATCATAATATCTGTTCGTTTACGCGGTAATAAATCTTCAATACGTTCTGCCCATTCAATCATAATTAAACTGTTTTCTACCTGCATATCATCCCATCCTAATTCAAAAATTTCTTCTGCGTCTTCTAGGCGATAAAGATCCAGATGATAAATCTGCCGATGGCTTGTTTCACTATCCCGCGCTTCGTAATTTTGGACAAGGGTAAAGGTCGGGCTGGGGACATCCTCCTCCGCGCTTGTGAGGGATTGTATCACTGCCCGTGCAAAGGTTGATTTACCTGCGCCCAATGTACCATTTAACGTGACAACACCCGTTAAGGTGCGTGCCATCCTTTGTGCCAGTGCAATGGTTTCTTCTTCTGTTTGACAGTGGTGCATTTTCATCCCATAAAATCCTTATGGTTCAACATGTAACAGATTCTAAAAACCCTGTTAAGGACGTCACGATAATTGGTGGCGGGCCAACGGGGCTGTTTGCTGTCTTTCAGTGCGGTATGCTGGGGCTATCAACACAAGTGATTGATAGCTTGGATCAATTAGGAGGGCAATGTACGGCGCTTTATCCTGAAAAACCAATCTATGATATTCCCGCCTACCCTGAAATAGCGGCTGTGGATTTAATTAAAAACCTGACCCAGCAGGCCGCACCGTTTAAGCCGGACTATCATATGGGACAACAGGTTGTCTCGATAAGCGACAATGACGGTATTTTTAATATAGAAACATCTCTTGGTAAGCGCGTACGCTCTAAAATGATTATTATTGCAGGCGGCGCAGGATCTTTTGGCCCTAATCGGCCGCCTTTAGAGAATATTGAAAGCTATGAAGGCATCTCTATTTTTTATATGGTGCAGCGCAAAGCGGATTTTATAGGCAAGGATATTGTTATCGCTGGTGGCGGAGATAGCGCTGTTGATTGGGCGCTTTCCCTCGCAGAAACATCGAAAACTGTGAGTTTACTGCATCGCCGCGATAAATTCCGCGCTGCGCCAGAAAGCGTACAACAGCTAAAAAAATTAGAAAAAGAGAGCAAAGTGAACATTCTCACCCCTTATCAACTTCACGCGCTTGAAGGGGAGAGTGGCCAGCTTGAAAAACTGCATATTAAGCATAGTAATGGGGATGTACGCGCCATAAATTGTGATGTTTTATTGCCTTTTTATGGACTGTCAATGGATTTAGGGCCTATTGCGGATTGGGGGTTGGATATTAAAAACCATCATATCGCAGTCAGCCCAACGACGGCACAGACGAATATTAAAAATATATATGCTATTGGCGACATTGCCGCGTACAAGCATAAAAAGAAATTAATTCTAACGGGATTTTCAGAAGCTTCTTTTGCCGCGCATCATATTTATGATTGTCTGCACCCTGATACACCCCTTCATTTTGAATATTCTACGACCAAAGGATTACCGAAGGCGCCCACATGAAATTTGAATTTTTAACGACAGACCCTGAACTCGTTGATCTGCGCGCGAATCAATCAACACGCCAATGGATGGATGAAACAAGTGAGAGTTTTGCTTATCGCTGTCTCCCTCTTAACATTGCAAATGCGCATGGTTGGTCTTTTCATTTGAAACAGGATTTATTGGTGCATTGGGATGGCCGGCGTGAAGGTGAAGGCCTCACAATTAAATCTGATCAACCCCATGACCGCGTTGCGGCCAGTATTTTTGGCCATGGTATTTTGACCTTTCATACGCATGGCGTTTTCCAAATTGAAAAGGGTTGGAATATCATGGTTGGCGGTTCGGTCAATGAGCCTAAAGATGGCGTGTCTCCATTAACGGGGGTGATCGAAGCAGATTGGGCGCCTTACAGTTTTACCATGAACTGGAAAATTACGCGCCCTAATCACTGGATTTCTTTTAAGGCGGGGGATGTTTTTTGTAATGTGATGCCTGTAAAGCGCGGGTTCCTTGAAACAATTAAACCAGAAATGCGTCCTATATCCAGTGACCCAGTGTTAAAAGAAGAGCATGATTTATGGGGACAATCACGCCAAAAGTTTAATGAAGAACTTTTAAAAGAAGGCAGTTACGCGCAAAAGAAAAAATGGCAAAAAGATTATTATCGCGGTAACCGCCCCGATGGATCAGAGGGGCCGCCAGATCATATTATTAAACTGCGTCTCCAAGAATTTACTAAAAAAACTTAAAGAACTGTTTCTATTGGTAACGTAATATGCACGGCTGTTCCTTGGTCAATTTCTGATTCAATAGAAACCGACCCCCCATGAAGCTCCGTAATATTTTTTACAATCGAAAGACCCAGGCCTGCGCCGCGTAGTAACGCATTTGATGAAATATCTTTGCGTTTTTCTGTGCTTCCATTGTCATCCATGCGTTCAAATGGTTCAAAAATACGGCTCATGTCTTCATCTTTAATACCAATTCCTGTATCGCGTACGGTAATAATAATTTGATTAGTTTCCTCGTTTTTCGTGGCACATAGCCATATTTGCCCCTTTTCGGGAGTAAAATTAATACTGTTATGAATGAGATTCAGTAAAATTTGTTTAATGCGTCGTTGATCTGCAATAAGCGTCCCTATATCTTTCGGGCAATCAATTTCAACTGTAATATGTTTTTGTAATCCCCATTCTTTACTTAATTCATACAGCCCATTTAATGTTTGATAGACGTCAAATTCTTCAGGCGTCAGATTTAAATATCCTGCTTCAATGGTGGCTAAGTCCAAAATATCATCAATAAGATGAACCAGTCTTTCCCCCGCATCTTGAATGCTAGAGCTATATTCTTTTTGCTTATCGTTCAGCGTACCGAAATATTCATTATGTAGAATTTCGGCAAACCCCATTACCGCGTTTAACGGTGTTCGTAATTGATAAGACACATTGGCAAGGAAGTCTGTTTTTAATTTTTCTGCTTGTTCCAACGCGGCATTTTTTTCGCGCAATGCTTTTTCAACTTTGACTGAATCTGTTGCGTCATAATAAGATACCAACACGCCGCCATCTGGTAATGGGACAGTAGTATACTCAATTAAAATATCATCGGCGCGATCAATACGGCCTTCTTGGATACTCCGTTGAATGGCATGTCCAATTAATTGTTCTTTACAGTCCTCCCATTCTTCTGGTGTAAAAAATACTTCTTTTTTATTTACCAATGTCGTGACATGTGGCTCTCCCTCCATATCTTCGGGGTGTAACCCCCAAAGCTGACTATAGGAAGGGTTGAATAATTTTAAACGCCCATCACTGCCAAACACCGCTACGCCTTCGGTTAAATTATCGAGCGTTTCTTTTTGCACAGCAATTAATGTGTTGTAGGAAGATTCAAGCTGCAATCGGCTACTTACATCCTCAAACGTCATCATTAATCCGCCCATGGGGTGGGGGATAATAAGAAAACGAAGCGCAGAATCGTCAGGCAAATATAACATGTCTTCATGTGGATCGATCAGGTTGGTGAACATATCCAGCCAAGTTTTTTTATAGCTTCTAAAATCTGCCTGTTCAGGTAAACGGCGTGTTTCACGCAGTTGTTCTAATATCTCACCAAGGGTCGGGTTAGTGTTTAACCATTGATCTTCCAGACCCCATAATTGTGCAAAGGCAGAATTATAAAATTCTAATTGCTGTTCAGACCCAAAAATTGCAATCGCAGAACGTAGTTGCTCGAGCAAGGTTTGATTGGCGCTTAAGTGACGTTTTGTTGCAACCTCTAATTCTTCCTCCCGTGCAATATCAACAATTAATCCCAATGTTTTAACGGGATTTCCAAATGGATATTGATTCACCATTACGGGTTTTCTTTTTCCGCCCGACACAATATAAGCTTTTTCCCGTTGGCGTTTTCCACTTTGTCTTGCAGCTTCGGCTAATTCTTTTAAAGAATTTTTCTTATCTTTAAATTTTACTTTTAATTCATTTTGACTAATCACAATATCCGCAGGGGATTCTTCTGCATAATTGGCATAAGCTAAATTACACCATGTCAATTTTCCATGTTCATCGCGTAATGATAATCCAATAGGCACTTTATCTGAAATGGCCTGGAGCTTTCTTCCTTCAATTTCTGCATTTTCCCGCGCGCCTTCTAAGGCTGTAATATCTTGTTGTTGCTGTGATACATCACGCACCCATAAAATATAAAAATGATCATTGCCTGTAATGGCTTCGCCGCATGTTCCTTCTATCTCAAAAAACTGTTTTTGGGCATTGCTTGAAGTATTATTTATTAATTTTTTTTGTGTTTTTATTAAAAAACTTTTTCTGGTTTCGCGCAATTCTTGAAAGGAAGATACTAATCCATCATGAGTGATAACCCCTTGAATATCATGCACTGTCTCAATCTTTTTTAATCCGAAATAATCAAGAAATCCTTGGCTGTAAATGGCCGTGCCGTCTGTTGAAAAGCCACAATATTCACCGGGGACAGCGGATAAGAATGCTTCTAATCTGCTTTTTTCAATCTCTAATTGCTCTGCGCCCGTAAATGTTTTTAAAAAACTTTTCATTACAAAATAATCGTCCTTCCCGCATGCAAGAAAATTCGGCGTTCTGCATAAAGCATAATGGCATGCGCTAAGGCTCGGCATTCTGTGTCTTGTCCCATTAATTGCATTTTTTCAGGCGTATTTGCATGGGTAACAGGCGTTATATTTTGGGAAATAATAGGGCCTTCATCAAGATCAGATGTCGCAAAATGTGCCGTTGCCCCAATGATTTTTACGCCTCGTTCATACGCTTGAGTATAGGGTTTTGCCCCTTTAAATCCGGGTAAGAAAGAATGATGAATATTAATCACGCGCCCCGTATAATCACCGCAAAACTCTTCAGTTAAAATTTGCATGTACCGCGCCATGATGATTAATTCACTTTGTGTTTCTTGAATTAAGGCGCGCACTTGTTGTTCTTGCGCGTGTTTTGTTTCTTTGGTGATGGGGTAATGGTGAAAAGGTAAATTATGATTTTCAACCAATTCTTTTATATCTTGATGATTTGATGCGACGGCGGTTATTTCAATCGGTAAAGAATTATTCTTCCATTTATATAAAATATCATTCAAACAATGATCAAATTTTGACACCATGATCAGGGTTTTTGTTTTTTGTGATACATCAAATATAGACCACCGCATTGCAAAACTTTCGGCAATGTCTGAAAAACGTTCTTTAAAAGACGCAATATATCCATCTTTTAACGGGCTTAATACAACCCGCATAAAAAACTGTCCAGAAAATATATCGTTAAATTGGGATGATTCTTCGATATTACATTGTGCATCACTCAACGCTGTCGCCACCGCGGCTACAATACCAGGCTTATCATTACAAGAAAGGCAAAGAATATACATTTAGGCGTTTAATCCTTTTGTCGTTTTAATAAAACAGGTGATTAAATTTTCTAATGCCTGTTTTTGCTTTTCATCCTTGATATCCGCTTCATCAAAAATATCATAAGCATTACCGATAGCCAGCTGTTGCGGAATGACATGTACTTGAATATTAGACAGCCATAATCGTAAAGGGACAAGCCCCCGCATACCACCCAACCCCCCCGGGGATGCGGCGCTTAAACAGGCTGTTTTACCAGCAAAAGCGCTCAGGGGGCTTTCTTCCTTGTCTTCACTGCGCGATACCCAATCTAATGCATTTTTTAACAATGCTGAGAAAGCGCCGTTATATTTTGGGCTGGCAATAAAAAAACCATGATGATCAATCATCAACTGCTTTAACTTCTTTGCGTTTTCAGGCAGGCCTGTTGCGCTTTCAATATCCTCGTTGAAAAGGGGCATATCAAATTCGGCCAGATCAATAAAATGTGCTTTTGCTCCTTGGGTTTTGGCAATATCTGCCGCCGCCTTTGCCAGTTTCTTATTCAAAGAATCTTTTCTGGCGCTACCAGCGAAAAAGAGGAGTTTCACGGTCATAGTTTTTCCTGTATTTTTAAAAATAGAATTAAGTTCAATTAAATATTACAGGACATGCAGGATCTTTTAACTATTATTTTTTGTACAACCGTTATTTTATCAATCATTGCGGTGATTTGGTTGGAATATGACTATTATAAAGTCAAGGTGTCCGCCGTTTCCAGTGTGCCGTGGATGCGCCGTGCGGTGCATGATGTTTTGCAAAAAGAATTGATCGCCAATGGGGTAAAGCCAAAAGTGATCTATGAACTTGGCTCTGGTTGGGGGCCATTGGTGATGGACGCGGCAAAGCTGTTCCCGGCGGCGCGTGTGATTGGCGTAGAGTTTTCTTTCCTCGCCGCGCATTTTTCTAGGTTTAGGGCTTTTTTATTTGATCGTAAGAATGTTGAGATACGGCGTAATGATTTCTTCAAAGAAAATCTTGGTGATGCAGACTTGATCATCTTTTATATGTTAGAAGTAATTTTGGAGCGCCTCAGTCCCAAAATGATCGCAGAATTACCAAAAGGGGCAATTATTGTCTCTAATACTTTCACGATTAAAGGGTGGGAGCCTGTCGCGGTGCATGAAGTGATGAAAAAACCAATTCCCTTAAAAGTGTACGTCTATAAAGTACCCGATTCCTTACCAAAAGAAGCATAATGGCTAAATTATTTTTTATTGGAGATAGCATTACTGCGGGGTCATGGGATCCCAAAGGTGGCTGGGCGAACCGTTTAACAAGTCAGATCATGGAACGTACACACACATCGTGTAATAAGTCAGATGGGTTTTACTGCCGGCCGTATAATCTTGGTGTTTCTGGGGATACGGCGCCTGATATCGTCCGTCGTTTTGAAAATGAAGTAACCACCCGCATTTATAATGATGAAGTAGGCGACACTATACAATTTGTGTTTGCGGTGGGGGTAAATGATTCTATTTATTCTTTGGATGGACAGATGCAATGCTATGGCGATGAAGAATTTCAGGATGATATTCAACGCATGATCGATATGGCGCGCAATTTAACCCAAAATATCAGTTTTATTGGTCTCCTCCCCGTTGATGAAGCGCTTGTTAACCCTGCACCATGGGCAGAAGGAAAAGCGTACAGAAATGAATCCATTAAACATTTTGACGGATTGATTCATGATATTTGTGAACAAGGAAGAATCCCATTTCTATCTCTATTCGAAGAATGGCTTGCTTTACCTGACCTCGCAGATCATTTCACAGATGGCCTACACCCCAATGAAAAAGGGCATGCCAGATTAGAAAAAACCATCGGCGATTTTATCTTCACCGATGGTTTTACTGAATTTCATACGAAATAGATGATAGTAATCAGTAGCGGTACTGATCCGATTTGAACGGTCCGTCAACTTTAACGCCGATATAATCTGCTTGGTCTTTATTAAGCTTGGATAGCTTTGCGCCTACTTTTTCAAGGTGGAGCATCGCTACTTTTTCATCCAAATGCTTTGGTAACACATACACATCATTTTCATATTTTTCTGCATTCTTCCAAAGCTCAATTTGCGCCAATGTTTGGTTGGTGAAAGACGCGCTCATCACAAATGATGGGTGACCTGTTGCACAGCCAAGATTAACCAAACGCCCTTCAGCCAGAAGAATGATCTTCTTCCCATCAGGAAATTCAATCTGATCAACTTGTGGTTTGATGTTTGTCCAAGTTAGATTACGAAGTGGCTCTGTCTGGATTTCATTATCAAAGTGACCAATGTTACAAACAATCGCCCCTTCTTTCATGTCCCGCATATGATCCATGGTGATAATGTCTTTGTTACCTGTTGTTGTAACAAAAATATCTGCACGCTTTGCGGCTTCTTCCATTGTGACAACTTCATATCCTTCCATCGCGGCCTGAAGCGCGCAGATGGGGTCAATTTCTGTTACCATTACACGTACGCCTTGTGAAGAAAGTGATTCCGCAGAACCCTTACCCACATCACCATATCCTGCAACAACGGCAACCTTACCCGCCATCATTACGTCTGTGGCACGACGGATCGCATCCACAAGTGACTCACGACAACCATATTTATTATCAAATTTTGATTTTGTGACTGAGTCATTGACGTTAATCGCTGGTACCATCAATGTACCCGCTTTTACCATTTCATGAAGACGTAAAACACCTGTTGTTGTTTCTTCAGAAAGGCCTTTAACATCCTTCATTAATTCTGGGTAATCATTATGCATGATTGTTGTCAGGTCGCCCCCATCATCCAAAATCATATTAGGTGTCCATCCATCTGGCCCTTTAATTGTTTGGTGAATACACCATTCGCCTTCCTCTTCTGTTTGGCCTTTCCATGCAAAAACAGGGGTACCTGTTGCGGCAATCGCGGCGGCGGCGTGATCTTGGGTTGAGAAGATATTGCAAGAACTCCAACGAATCGTCGCGCCCAATGCCTGTAATGTTTCAATCAAAATGGCGGTTTGGATTGTCATATGAAGACATCCTACAATGCGTGCGCCTTTTAAGGGCTGTGATTCTCCATATTCGGCGCGTGTTGCCATCAGGCCAGGCATTTCTGCTTCGGCCAATTCAATTTCCTTCCGGCCAAATTCGGCCAGTGAAATATCGGCAATTTTATAGTCATTCTCTACTGTTTTTGGCTCTGCGCTCATAAAATATGTCTCCGTTTGTATAAATTTAGTAAATATTAATCTTTATGGGCTAATAATTATAGATGCAATGCCCGAAAGGCAAGGGAATACTGGGCAAAATAGGGAAATTACAAGAACATGCAGACACAAGACTTTAACGCAGAAAGTGCCGCGCCACTCTATGGCTATGAACGCTCCCCCGTCAATGAACGGGCTTTTCTGATTACGAAAAGGGAAGAAGATAATAATATTCCCGTCGGGGATTACACTGTATTGGACCGGGAAGAGGATTTATCCCTATCTGAAAAAAAGGTAATGAATCTCATTTCACTCTTAAATGGTCGTAAACGCCTGATGGAACTGGGCCATGAAACAAAAAGCCGTGTGCTTTATAATATCGTCAGCGAACGCGATGAAGAAAATAAAACAAAGGTGATTTTTTATCATTTGGGCCGTGAAGGTGTGTCTAAAGAAAATGCACTTTTCAGATTAGAGGCAGAGGAGGCCGAAAAACATGCTTAAAGGAATTTTAGGAACAGCTTGTGGAGCGATGGATGGCCAGCAAGGCTCAAGAAAAGGTTACGAAATTAAAGCACCCATAAAGGCCCCTAGGCCTACGCCTGATGGTCCCGCTGCTTAATAAGCGATCAATAACACCAGCTCCTTTTTTACTCCACTAAATCACGATGTTCGGTATTTGCGTTGATCGCCAATGTTTCAAACCATTTCGAAAGACTTTCAACGGTAAAGACAGATCGATGCTTTCCGCCGGTGCATCCAATGGCAATCGTCAGATAACTTTTCCCTTCATGGTTATACCGTTCCAACAGTGGTTCTATCATGGTTTTGAAATTCGTCATGAATACATCAAAGCTCTTATCTTGCTTAATATAATCACCAATCTTTTTGTTTTTACCGTTTAATGGCTTTAATTTTTTGTCCCAATGCGGGTTTTTTAAGAAACGTACATCCATCACAATATCCGCTTCACGGGGCAGGCCATTACGAAAACCAAAAGAGACCAAGCTGATAGTTAATTTTTGCTTATTCTCAATATTGTAATATCCCTCAAGCGTACGGCGCAAATCATGAATGGAAAGTTCCGTTGTATCAATTACCAGATCGGCGCTGTCTTTAATAGGCGCCAAAATTTCTTGTTCCTTGGCAATACCATCGCTTATGGGACGATCTTTGGCGAGCGGGTGCTTACGCCGCGTCTCGGTAAAGCGTTTTTGAAGAACGGAATGCTTGCAGGTAATAAAAAGCAGATCGGCACTATGGGTTTTAACGGCTTTTTTTAACTTTGCTGCACTGAAATTACGGGTACGCGTATCAATCCCAAGGGCAATGGGGCGTTCGCGCTTTTTCATCACCAGATGCTCAATCAAATCTAGTGGAAAGTTATCAAGCACTTCATACCCCATATCCTCAAAACTTTTTAAGCCCGAAGACATCCCTGCGCCTGAAAGCCCTGTAACGATTAATAATTTTTGGCTAAGCATTTTGTCGCACCCTCCATCGGCGGTAATAAAGCATGGCAAGGAAAGAGAAATTCATGATAACCAATGAAAATGGAAATAAGGCTGTAATGATGGAGTAATTTTCTAAAGCCAATACAGTGAATATATGTTTGAACCCACCCAGAGCAAAGCTCATCGATGATTCCTGTTCGGGTGCATGCCAACTTTTGCGAAATGTGGGATAAAATCCAGCCATATCAATCAAAGTAATGAGAAGTACAGACCAAAGTGGCGTATCTGTAATTAACCAAAGTGGGATAGCGAGTAAGGATAAAGTAAAAGCCCATTTATCACTGCGAGATATTACAATATTCTTACGCTTGGTGTACCCAATTATTACGATTCCAAAGGATATGATGGATGAACCTGCTGTGATAATAGCGCCAACACCCGCGCCATCGGTTACTTGTGCAAAAAAGGCGATGGCGGTTAATAATCCCCAGATAAACCATGAAAAAGGATGGGGGCGGGTGTCTCCCTTATAAATAGAATAAATATAAACCACGTAGCTGACGGTCATAAAAATCATTCCAACAGTGGTGAATATTTCCTTTTCCATCATGCGGCCTTTAATTTTACGATAAAGCGGGCGCCAGACTGTGTACCATTTTTATTCTCTGCATAAATCTCACCTTCATGGGCATCAATGATTTGCTTTGAAATTGAAAGGCCAAGGCCGGAATGTGCGCCATAATCTTCGTGATCGGGGCGTTCGGTATAAAATCTTTCAAAAATTGTATTTAATTTATTGTAGGGAATGCCAGGCCCGCTATCTTCAACAATAGCGATTATATTTTTGCTCTCGCGGCTTAATGTTATTTCAACAATACCGTCTTTGGGGGAAAAGGATAACGCGTTACTAATAAGGTTTCCAAAGACTTGCGCCAAACGATCTTCATTCCCCATCACGTGGCAGTCTGTATTATGTGATACGGTCACACGTATTTTTTCATGATCATGATGATCGTCATTTTCTGCCTCTGCGCGGTCTAACGGTTTTTTGTAAGCATCACGTAAACGATACAACATTGATTCTAAATCGATTTTTTCCATCTCCTCCCCTGATAACTCTGCATCCAGGCGTGCTGCGCTGGAGATATCGCTGATTAAACGATCAAGTCTCTGTACATCATGGTGGATAATATCCATTAGCTTCTCACGGCTTTTCTCATCCTTGACCCGCGCCGCGGTTTCAACAGCGCTGCGTAAGGATGTGAGCGGATTTTTAATTTCATGCGATACATCGGCGGCAAAACGCTCAATCGTGTCCATCCTCTCCCATAATGCTTCGGTCATGTCTTTAATGACTAACGATAGCTCACCAATCTCATCACCGCGGGCGCTCATATCAGGGATTTCAACATGGCGGGATTTCCCAACACGTACGGCTTCAGCCGCCAGCGCTAATCTCTTTAATGGCTTACCAATTAAGCCTGATAAATAAAGGGACAGCATCACCGTAATCCCTAAAGAACCAAGGAAAACACGGAATACATCCACCCGTATGTCTGCAATTTTAGTTTCTAGATCACTGCCATCACGTACCAAAAGCGTTATACCCAATACTTGTTTGATTTTTTGTACAGGCGCGGCCGCCGTTAAAACAATATTACCATTGCTATCGCGCCATGCAGATGCGCTCAGCTTCCCTAACATTGCTTCTTGGCTATCGGCAAATTCAAAGATATCGCCGACAATACCAGCAGGGAAATCAGGCAAACGGCTTTGAACGGGGATAATATCTAAAAACCGCGCCGCAGATTGATCAAACAAATCATTAATGCTTAACTCATGGCGTTCAGGCAGCAGGCTTTCTACTTCAACCCCGCCACGTTTAAGCCGCGCTGTGTCCGCCAATAATGATCCATCAACACTATAAAGTAATACACGGCTGGTTGCCCCCTGACCTAGCCTACGCATCATGCGGCGTGCTAAATTGGGTTTAACGGCCTCAATCTCAAGCGGATCTTCAAATGGAATAGGGGATATTTGAAACACAGGGCGCACCGCCCCTTCGGAAAGCGCGCCAGAGAAGAACCGCGCTTCGGCGCGCATGCTTTCTAATTCTCCTTCAATTAAGCTATCGGTATATTGCCCCAAATATAAAACCCCTACGCCCAAAATCATAATAGCAATGATATTGACCGATAAAATCCGAACCGTCAGCGAGCTTATTTTATCAGAGGAGGCATGCCACCGTTTATCGATGGGGATATTCTTATTATGTTGGCTTTGGTCGCGCTTGCGCCGAAATAGCGGAAAGCTAAACTTAGTCTTCTTCTTTATATCGGTATCCAATGCCATAGAGCGTTTCTATCTGGTTAAATTCCGTGTCCACTTTTCTAAATTTCTTGCGTACCCGTTTAATGTGGGAATCAATGGTGCGATCATCCACATAGATATTCTCACCATATGCCAGATCAATCAACTGATCTCTGTTTTTTACATGGCCAGGGCGCTGGGCCAAGGCTTTGACAAGGAGGTATTCAGTCACTGTTAAATTAACCGCGTCCCCTTTCCATGTACAAAGATGGCGGGAATCATCCAATAATAGATTGCCGCGTTTGATTGTCTCTTCGCTATTGGCGGTGTCTTCGGGTTTGGCAACGCCTAATTGCTGGCGGCGCAATAACGCACGGATACGTTCAATGAGGAGGCGTTGGGAAAAAGGCTTGGTGATGTAATCATCCGCGCCCATGCGTAACCCAATCACTTCATCCACTTCATCATCTTTTGATGTTAGGAAAATAACAGGTAGAGCAGAGGTTTCACGCAACTTGGTCAGGACTTCCATCCCATCCATACGGGGCATTTTAATATCCAACACCACTAAATCAGGGGGGTTGTTGGTGATACCATTCAGGCCTTCTTCTCCATCATTATAGGTTTTTACATTAAACCCTTCGGCCTCTAATGACATCGAAACTGATGTCAGGATATTACGGTCATCATCAACAAGTGCTATATTTTGGGACATAAAAATTCCTCCTTAAATCTTCTAATACTTTAATCTTATTGACAAAAATGTCCATCAACAAGGCGCAGGCAAGATCTTTTAAAGGCGCGATAAAGGCATTTCAAAGGCAAGAGCGTTAATAGAGTGAGTAGATAATAAGGTGAGATAACGTTCTATTGCTGTAAAATCCAGCCCATCAGATAAAGTGATCCGGTGATTAGGATGCGACTATCCTTAATATCCTTTAAATCTCTCACCGCGGCCATTGGATCGGGTGCGGTTTTTATGGTTTTAAAACCAAGCGGTTCAATCAATTCTTTAAGGGAATCAATGTCGTAGCTATCTGGTTCATTGGGAATTGTGGTGGCAGTGATGCTTTCAACATAGGGAATGAGCGGCGTTAAAAATTCCGCTGGGTCTTTTCGATTCACCATACCAACAATTAAATGGATTGGTTTTATGATTGATTGATTAGGTTTTTGATTCACGCAATGATTCCAATGTTCTAACTGTGTTGCCAGCATCATGCCTGCGCTATCATTATGCCCGCCATCAATAAAAATTTGGTTGGTATCGTGAATCAAATTATTGAAGGCGTGATCATGAAGTTCTTGTAAACGTCCGGGCCAATTAATTTTACACAGGGGTTTTTCAATCGCGTCTGGGGATAAAATCATTGGGTCAAATGCGTCACCCATGATGATGCGGTATGCACCAATCGCTGCGCCAATATTATACATTTGATGCGCACCCAGCATATTTGTGTGACTCACGCCATATGATTCATCCTGCCAAGTAAAAGTGAACCCGTGCGGATTCGCTTCAATGTTCCACGCCGCACCGTGCTGGTGCAATATTGCGTCGGTGGATAACTCTTGGGATAAGTTTTGGAAGATTTTATTCACGCTTGCATAAGTTTGAAATCCAACGATGCACGGTACATTTTTTTTCATGATTCCGGCTTTTTCTGCGGCAATCAAATCGACGGTATCCCCCAGAAACTCTGCATGATCACATGATATGGTGGTGATGATGGTGCATATTGGGTTGGGAATTACATTGGTTGCATCAAGACGTCCACCCATGCCTGTTTCAAGAAGGGCATAGTCCGCTTTAACACGGCTCATTGCTAAGAATGATGCGGCAATAAACATCTCAAAGAACGTAATCGGATCGTTTCGATTTACCGCTAAGCATTCCTCTAAAACGCTAATAAACGCTTCGGATGTGATGGGTTTACTGGCTACTGTAATGCGTTCTGTAGGGTGCATAAGATGCGGTGATGTGACGACATGCACCACCTTGTCACTCGCCTCTAAAAGCGCACGTAACGCGGCAATCGTAGATCCTTTTCCATTGGTTCCGGCGATGTGAATGACAGGTGGTAGTCGCAAATGCGGGTCACCTAATTGGCTAAGAAAATTTTCGATACGCTTTAGACTCAAATCAATATCTTTGATGTGAAGCGCGCCGAGCTGATTAAGAAGCGTGTTCAAATGCGCCTCAATTTTTGGGTCATCGCTTTTACTGTAAAGGGATGGAAAATTCACCAAAAATTTAAGCGCTTTTCTTGGCTTTTGTTTTTTCTGTTTTTGCCGTTTTGGTCTTATTCATTAAAAGATCTAAAATTATGCCAATCTCGGTATTTAAATCTTTACGCGCCACAACACGGTCAACAATGCCATGTTCTTGCAGATATTCTGCTGTTTGGAAATCATCAGGCAATGTTTCACGTACTGTTTCTTCAATCACACGGCGGCCAGCAAAACCGATCGTTGCGCCTGGTTCTGCAATATGAATATCACCAACCATTGCAAAGGACGCAGAAACGCCGCCTGTAGTTGGATTGGCTAATAATACGATATAAGGCAAACCTTGTTCTTTCACCATCTCTACGGCGATGATTGTCCGCGGCATCTGCATAAGCGATAGCATGCCTTCTTGCATACGCGCCCCACCAGATGCAGGAACAACAATAAACGCGGCTTTGGCTTTCACGGCTTCTTGTGCGGCCTTTACAATGCCTTCACCCACGGCTGTACCCATGGATCCGCCCATGAAGCCGAAATTAAAAGCGGCGATAATAGCTTTTTGCCCGCCGATTGTGCCTTTACCAATGGATAATGCATCTTTTTCGCCTGTTTTGGCTTTGGTATCTTTTAGACGGTCAGCATATTTTTTACGGTCTTTGAATTTTAATGGATCGTGTGGAACATTAGGGATTTCAATGGTTTCATACTTTCCATCATCAAACATGCCTTCAAGGCGCATTGTTACGCTCAACGGCATGTGATGGTCACAATGGTAACAAACATTCTGGTTCGCGCTTAATTCCTTGGAAAACAGCATGCCTTCGCATTTAGAGCATTTCTGCCATAAATTATCAGGAACATCTTTTTGCTCGCCCACGATGGAGCGGATAGAAGGGCGGATAAAGTTTGATAACCAATTCATGATTTGTCATTTCCATTTGTTAAAACTATGCCTTTTTACAGCATCACAGGGGGGGAGTGCAAAGAATTTCGACTTAAATAGCCTCTTTAAGCGCATGGACTTGGGTGGATATAATGTCGGATAAATCATTAGAACTTTGATTCTGTTTGATATTTTCAACAATCGCGGAACCCACAACAACAGCATCAGCAATTTTTGACATGTTCGCGGCATCTGTGGGCGTTTTAATGCCAAAGCCGACGGCAACGGGAAGGCTGGTTTTTGCTTTAATATCAATGATGTGCGCCCCAACTTCGTCAATATTTGCGGATTTTGTTCCAGTGACGCCGGCGATTGAAACGTAATATAAAAAGCCACTGGCATTTTGTAGTACTTTATCAAGGCGCTCACCTTTGGTTGTAGGGGTGAGGAGTTTAATGAAATCTAATCCTGCGTCTTGGGCGGGGACACGTAACTCCGTATCTTCTTCGGGCGGCAGATCAACAATGATTAAACCATCAACGCCTGCGGCGGCGGCATCTTTCGAAAAGATGTCGCATCCATATTTATAAATAGGATTAAAATAACCCATCAAGATAATGGGGATTACAGCATTGTTTTGCCTAAATTTTTTAACCAAGGTAAGAACGCCTTTAATATCCATACCACTATCGAGGGCGCGTAAGCCTGCATCTTGGATCGCGGGGCCATCTGCCATCGGATCGGTAAAAGGCATACCAATTTCAATCAGGTCTGCGCCCGAATCTGGCAAAGCGCTTAAAACATTAAGCGTTTTTTCCGCATCTGGATCGCCTGCCATTATAAAAGTGATCAGCACTTTTTTATTATCTGCTTGTAAAGCAGAGAATGTTGTTTCAATACGACTCATATTTCTAACCCCAACTTCTCTGCCACGGTAAAGATATCTTTGTCACCACGGCCGCATAAGTTCATCACTAAGATATGATCTTTGGGTAAAGTAGGCGCAATTTTCATCACATGCGCAAAAGCATGAGAGGGTTCAAGAGCAGGAATAATCCCTTCAAGTTTTGAGAGCATTTGGAAGGCTTCTAATGCTTCACCGTCTGTGACAGAAACGTACTGTACGCGCTTTAAATCATGGAGATAGGCATGCTCTGGACCAATACCCGGATAATCAAGGCCCGCAGAAATACTATGGGCTTCGGTGATTTGGCCATCATCATTTTGAAGGAAGTAAGAGCGCATACCGTGGAGGATTCCGGTACTCCCGCCTGTTAGGCTGGCGGCATGTTTATCGGTATTTACACCATGTCCCCCTGCTTCGACGCCCATCATACGTACATCTGTATCATCAAGGAAGGGATGAAAAAGTCCCATTGCGTTAGATCCCCCGCCAATACAGGCAACGAGGCTATCAGGAAGGCGTCCTTCTTTTTCCATCATTTGTTCGCGGACTTCCTTACCCATGACGGATTGGAAATCACGAACCATTTCAGGAAAGGGGTGTGGCCCCGCGACGGTACCGATCAAATAATATGTATCCTCAACATTGGCAACCCAATGGCGCAAGGCTTCGTTCATCGCGTCTTTCAACGTACCGCTGCCTGATGTGACGGGAATAACCTCCGCGCCCAGTAATTTCATACGAAATACGTTGGGAGATTGACGCTCTACATCCTCTGCGCCCATGAAAACAGTGCAAGGCATATCAAATAGCGCACAAACGGTGGCCGTGGCTACACCATGTTGGCCTGCGCCTGTTTCGGCGATGATACGGGTTTTTCCCATACGGCGCGCAACTAAGATTTGCCCCAAACAATGGTTAATCTTATGTGCGCCTGTATGATTTAGCTCGTCACGCTTAAAATATATTTTTGCACCGCCAAGATGCGCGGTTGTAGCTTTGGCATAATAAAGCGGGGAGGGGCGGCCAACATAATCTTTGGCAAGGGCATGAAATTCTTCCCAAAATACGTCATCATCGCGCGCTGTGTGCCATGCTTTTTCTACTTCAAGGATAAGCGGCATCAACGTTTCGGCGACATACCGCCCACCATACAGGCCAAAATGGCCATTTTCATCGGGGCCATTCATGAAACTATTCGGAATCTTTTTATCAGTAACCATAAGGCAATGTTATGCCTGTTTTGCGCTCTGAATGAAAGAGTGAATTTTATCGCTTGATTTTACGCCTGCACTGGATTCAACGCCGCTGGAGACATCCACCGCATCAGGGGTAAGTATGTGCAGTGCATCTGCCACATTGTTAGGGTTTAATCCGCCCGCCAACATATAGGGGCTTTGTCCCTGATAGTCTTTTAAGATATTCCAATCAAAGACAATGCCATTTCCACCAGGTAAGGCTTCGCCCTTCGCATCAAAGAGTAACCAATCGGCAATCCCGTCATAGGGGGCAATATTTTGTAAATCATCCGTCGTTTCAATCGGCAGCGCCTTTATCACGGGAAGATTAAATGTTTTTTTTATCTCTATCACGCGGCGCACCGTTTCAGACCCATGCAGTTGAATCATGGTGAGCGGCACTTCATTTAAAACTTGCTGAAGATAATCATCGGTTGGATTTACAAAAAGCCCAACCACTTCAACGTTGCTTGGGACTTGTTTTGCTAAATAACTGGCGACTTCAATCTCTACATGGCGGGGAGAGGGCGCATAAAAAACCAGACCGACAAAATTTGTACCGCCGTTAATGGCGGCGGTGAGTGTTTCAGGAGTCGATAGACCGCAGATCTTTACCTTTGTCATTTGATTGAGTCTAAAATTTCTATTGCCGCTTTGGCTGGGTTATTGGCTTGTGAAATCGGGCGGCCAATGACGAGGTGCGTTGCGCCCGCACGAAGAGCATTGGCGGGGGTCATGACGCGTTTTTGATCGCCAATCTCACTCCCTTCTGGCCTGATACCCGGTACCATAAGCGCAAAATCATCACCGCATTCTTTACGGATTAATTCAATTTCATAGGACGAACAAACAATTCCATCCAGCCCTGCTTCTTGTGTTAATTGTGCCATTTGGAGGACGCGATTTTGCACGCCTGCGTGATAACCTACTTGTGTGATGGCTTCTTCATCCAAACTGGTGAGGATGGTCACCGCCAAAAGCTTTGTGCCTTGCGGACAGGCTTTTTTTGCGGCTTGCATCATGGCAAGGCCACCTGCGGCGTGGACGTTTAAATAAGCAGGGGTAAAGTTTTTTGTTGCAGCGCGGATGGCTCCTGCCACGGTATTGGGGATATCATGATATTTTAAATCAAGAAAAATGGGAATATTAGAGAAGCGGGATGCAATCATTTCCAGCCCATGTTTGCCGAGTGCATTAAAAAATTCTAATCCTAATTTAATTCCAATACCTTTTGGAAGTTGTTCGCATAATAGCATTGCGCTATCTAAATCTGGTTTATCAATCGCGCAAAAAATAGGCGTTTCATTTTTTGATAGATCAGGCTGCTTCATGGTCAATCACGTCTTGGGTGCTTGGTTTTGATCCAGGGGAGATGGCGGCAAGTGTTTCCGCCATTTTATCGTGGTGCTGTTCCATTTCTTTTTCGAGTTTTTTAATGGTTTTCTTTTGCTTACGGCGTTCGCGGCGAACATCACTACCGCTGGCCCATGTTAAAATAGTGCCAAGCAAGAACCCACCCGTTAGGAAGAGGAAACAAATAATGTAAAGCGGTGTTTCAATCACAAAAGAGAATGGGTTAAAGTGAATTGTCACCATATCAGGATTGGCAACAGCGAAAAAAATAGCCCCGATGATAAGGGGCAGGGCAATGATCCATTTTAGGATTTGCATGATTTTTGGGTTCTTTCTTTATTACTCAGAAAAGGGACTGTAAAATTCATCTTCTTTGACTTTGGTGTCATCTTTTTTTTCATTTAATGCTTCACGGAGCGCCTTACCTGTTTTAAAGAAGGGCAAACGTTTTGCTTCTACTTGGACTTGTTCCCCTGTGCGTGGATTGCGGCCAATGCGCGCATCGCGGTGTTTCACAGAAAACGCGCCAAAGCCACGAAGCTCTACCCTGTTTCCATCTGCTAATGTATCGGTCACTTCATTAAAGACTGTATCTACAATACGTTCAATATCCCGTAGAAGGAGGTGCGGGTTACGGTCTGCGAGTTTTTGGATGAGTTCTGATTTTGTCATCTTGTGTCCTGCTTCGTCTAAAAGTTTCTTATATCCTTATGATGACTCTTTTTACAGGGCCTCGTCAAGTAAAAGCTAGGGAAAAGTGTCACCAATCTATTGAAAAGAAAGGGTTTTTTGAACATTAAGCGTAAAAAAGGCCGCTTTTAAGGGCGGCCTTTCGGTATTTTATCGATTTTTTGAGAAGAATTAGTCTTCTTTTTTATCACTATCTTTCAGTGCGGCACCAAGGATATCACCCAAAGACGCACCAGATTCGGTTGAACCGAACTCTTCTAGCGCTTTTTTGTCTTCTTCGATTTCACGCGCCTTAATAGACAATGTGAGGGAGCGTTTCTTCGCATCCAGCATCATAATCTTCGCATCAACTTTTTCACCCACAGCGAAACGGTCTGTGCGTTGCTCTGATTTTTCACGTGATAGGTCGATCTTTTTGATCACGCCGGTCACGTTGTCATTGACGCTTACTTTCAGCATTGTTGCCAATACGTCAGAAACGGTACAGGTTACCACCGCCCCTTTTGCAAGGCCTTGCATTGCGCCTTCAAATGGGTCGTCAGAAAGTTGCTTAATACCAAGGGCAACACGTTCTTTTTCAGGGTCAATGTCAAGGATCTTGGCTTTAACCTTCTCCCCTTTAGTGAAGCCTTTCAAAACTGCTTCAGTTTGATCTTCCCAAGAAATATCAGAAATGTGAACCATTCCATCAATGTCTTCTCCAACGGCAACGAAGAGACCAAATTCAGTGATGTTGTTTATTTCACCTTCAATCTCATCGTTTACTTTGAACTTATCGCCAAAGCCAGCCCATGGGTTTTCTTGACATTGTTTGATACCAAGTGAGATACGACGCTTTTCCAAGTCAATTTCAAGCACCATAACTTCAACTTCCTCTGATGTAGAAACAAGCTTGCTTGGGTGAACATTTTTCTTTGTCCATGACATTTCAGAAACGTGAACCAAACCTTCAATACCATCTTCCAATTCAACAAACACACCGTAATCAGCAATATTTGTGACACGGCCTTTCATTGTCATTTTAAGTGGGTATTTAGACGCAACACCTTCCCATGGATCTGCTTCAAGCTGTTTCATACCAAGGGAAATACGTTGGTTTTCTTCGTTAAACTTAATGATCTGAACATCAACAGTTTGGCCAATTTGTAGTGCCTCTGATGGGTGGTTCACACGTTTCCAAGAAATATCAGTTACGTGAAGTAGACCATCTACACCACCAAGATCAACGAACGCTCCGTAATCTGTGATATTTTTAACGATTCCTTGAACAACAGAGCCTTCCTTGATGTTTTCAAGCAAGTCAGATTTTGCTTCTGCGCGGCTTTCTTCAAGAATAGCACGACGGGAAACAACAATATTTCCACGGGCGCGGTCCATTTTCAAAATCATGAATGGTTGTGGCGTACCCATAAGCGGCGTTACATCACGTACCGGACGGATATCAACTTGTGAACCAGGAAGGAACGCAACGGCGCCGCCCAGATCAACAGTGAAACCACCTTTAACACGGCCAAAGATCATACCTGTTACGCGCTCTTCTTTCTTATGTTTGATTTCCATTTCAACCCATGCTTCTTCACGACGGGCTTTTTCACGGCTTAATTGTGTTTCGCCATTACGGTCTTCCATACGGTCAATGAAAACATCCACTTCATCGCCAATGCGAATTTCAGGATCTTGCCCAGGTGTTGTAAATTCACGAATAGAAACGCGGCCTTCTGATTTTAGACCCACATCGATCACAACGATGTCGTTTTCTAAATCGATAATGCGTCCTTTTACAACTTCACCTTTTTTAGGTTGTGATTGGAGTGAGTCTTCGAGCATTGCAGCAAATTCTGCTGATTCTTCTCTGTCTTTTAAATGTCTAGCGGCTTGAGCCATGGTTATAGTTCCTTAATTTGTTAGTGTTAAATATTGAGTTAAAATTTTTGAAAATTATTTTTGCAAATAAAACGCGCGCAAACGCGTGTATCAAATTCCTATTACGGTTTTTGGATGCAAATGTGAAATCGTCTTTCTAGTACGATCTCGGCGGAAATGTGTGGATTAGGCCCGAGAATCCCTTAGCGGGAGTTGATGATTTTGAGTGCCTCATCCAAGACCGCTTGCGGTGTTAAGCCGGATGTATCAATCAAATATTTATCATGATCAGGGTTTAAATGTGCGTCTAAACGCGCTTTATCCCGATCATCCCGTTCCTGCATTTCTGCCAAAACTGAAGGCTTTTTAGCGTTAATTCCACGTGATTGCAACTCTAAATAGCGTCTCTCGGCTCTTTTTTCGACCGAAGCGGTTACAAACAGCTTAATATCCGCATCAGGGCAGATGACTGTGCCAATGTCCCGCCCGTCTAAAACGGCGCCTTTTTTGGCGTTTTTGGCAAAATCACGCTGAAATTCGACTAAAATATCGCGTACAGCTTGGATTTGGGCGATTTTGGACGCAGTTGAACCAACATTGTCATTGCGCAGCGCGGAATCATCATATTCTGCGCTTAATTCGGTTATTAACGCCCGTGTGGCGGCAATAACGGCATCTTTATTGGCTGGATCAATGTTTTGCTCTAGCACTTTTAACGCGACACGGCGATAAAGCGCCCCTGTATCCAAAAAGTCATATTCCAGCATTGCTGCCAGTTTTTTTGCGAGGGATCCCTTACCGCTCGCCGCAGGGCCATCAATCGCAATGATTATTTTTGGTGTGTTTTCTTTGTCCATTGATTGTGTTTACCGCGTCTAGGCCTTAAATAAAAGACATGCCTTTTGTTTTTATCATTTTATTTTTACCGTTATTGCTTGTGGGATGTGTATCGCCAGCGGGTTTAAATATGGGGCAATATCCTGACCCGCAGGCCACGCCATCAGATTTTATTTATTGTTACGGTTATGGATGTTCAAAGCAATTAAGGGTTGGGCTGCATAAAAAGGAATGGCGGCATATTGAAAAAATTTTAAGAAGTCCAAGAACAGCTGCGCAAGAGCGTGAAAAAATTGCAAAAGCGATTGCCCGTATAGAGCAATGGACAGGCGAATTGGCGGGAACATCAGACGATCAAGCCAAAGCGCCACTTTTTCGTCGTTCTTATCAGGAATTGGATTGTATTGATGAAACACTCAACACCCATAAATATCTGACTTTTTTTGAACAGGCAGGTTTGCTTACATTTCACAGGGTTGGCCAGCCTGTTTTTAAAGGATCACTCTTTAGCGGAACGTATCCGCATAATAGTGCCTCAATTATTGAGATAAAAACCCAGCAAGAATTTACCGTGGATAGCTATGTTCACGCCAACGGCAAAGAACCTGTGATCAGAACTTTAAAAGATTGGCGTGCGCGCCCTACATTTGAAAGTGAAGCGTTTTAAGAAATATCCGTTCCCAACCTATTCATCATCTCAACAAAATTGGGAAAGCTGGTTTTGATAGGTGCGCTATCATCGATGATGATGGGGTTTTGTGTGACTGTGCCGAGTACCAAAAAGCTCATGGCGATGCGGTGATCAAGGGCGGTTTTAACCTCTGTACCACCAACGGGTGCTTGCCCGTTGCCGTGAATGGTCATGGTGTCTTCGGTCATTTCACAATTTACGCCGCAGGCTTTAAGGCCCTCATACATCATCAATAGCCGGTCGCTTTCTTTGACGCGAAGCTCTTCTAATCCTGCCATTACCGTTGTGCCTTCGGCCAAGGAAGCCGCAATAGCCAAAACAGGAAATTCATCAATCATTGAGGGAACACGGGAAGCGGGAACATGAATGCCTTTTAATGGTTTATCACCTTTTACAATCAGATCTGCGACTTTTTCACCCGCTTCGATGCGTTCATTTTCAAAGACGATGTTTGCGCCCATTTCAATGAGGGTGGTGTAAAGCCCATTGCGGCGATCATTCATCAGAATATTTTTCATGGTGATATGGGAGTCGCAATGAAGTAGCGCCGCCACGGTTGGAAAGGCAGCGGAGCTAGGATCGCTGGGAACATGTATTTCTGTACCGTGCAAATCTTTTTGACCTGTGACGGAAATTTTATCTGCGCCTGTTTCGGTTTTTGTGACGTCTACTTCTACGCCAAAATGACGTAGCATGTTTTCGGTATGATCCCGCGTTGGAATTTCTTCAATCACGGTTGTTGCACCCATCGCACTTAGGCCTGCCAGCAAGATACACGATTTAACCTGTGCAGAAGCAACAGGAAGTTCATATTCGATAGGCAGGCAATCACGCGCGCCCTTAAGGCTAAGGGGTAATCTTCCGCCATCGCGCGCCGTAATTTGTGCGCCCATCATTTCTAATGGTTTAATAACCCGGTTCATCGGGCGTTTGATGAGGGACGCATCCCCTGTTATTTGCACGGTGATATTATGCCCACCAATTAATCCCATCAGCAGGCGTGTTGATGTGCCACTATTGCCCATATCAAGGATGCTGTCAGGTTCTTGAAGGCCGCCAATGCCAACACCGTGACAGCTCCATGTACCGTCATCATTTTGGGTGATTTGCGCCCCCATTTTGCGCATGGCTTGTGCCGTGGCAATTACATCTTCGCCCTCTAATAGACCATGAATAAGGGTTTCACCAACGGCAATTCCGCCAAACATTAAGGCGCGGTGCGAAATGGATTTATCACCGGGGATATTGGCGATGCCATTAAGGGGGTTAGATTTTTTGGAAGTTAAGGTCATGCTCTTTTATAAAAGACAGGCAAGGTTTTGCCAAGGTCTGGCTTAATTTTGACAGCTTTTAGACATTAAAGCTTTTGAGGGAACCATTATAATCCGACACAAACGCCCAAAATTCATCTTTGGGTACAGGTTTCGAGTATCTGAATCCTTGAACCTCATCACAGCCTTCGGCGATAAGAAAAGCTTCATGATCTTTGGTTTCTACGCCCTCTGCGATAACTTTCAGGTTTAAAGAATGTCCCAAGTTAATGATGGTTTTGGCAATCGCCGCATCATCAGAATTATTGAGCGCGTTAAAGATAAAAGATTGATCAATTTTCAAACGATCAATGCTGAATTGGCGTAAATATGAAAGGGATGAGTATCCCGTTCCAAAATCATCGATCGCAATTTCAACACCTAATTTATGAAGTTGTTTAAGGGTATTCACGGCGACACTAATATCATCCATAAAAACACTCTCGGTGACTTCAAGTTCTAAAAGCTCTGGCTTAACACCTGTTTCTTTTAAAACCTCCATCGTGTGTTTGACCAGATCAGATTGGAAGAATTGCGCGCCTGAAACGTTGACGGCAATACGAATATCCTTTCCTTGTTCGTGCCATGTTTTGGCCGTTGTACAGGCTTCGCGCATGACCCATTCGCCGATGGGAACAATAAGGCCTGATTGCTCGGCAATCGGGATAAATTCACCGGGAGAAATGAAATGCCCCCCATCTTTGCTGTTGTCTTTTTTCCACCAACGGATTAAAGCCTCAGCGCCAATAACTGTTCCTGTTTTAAGGTCAAATTGGGGTTGGTAATAAACGGTTAGTTCGTCTTTTTCTAATGCATCACGCAAATCGCGTAATATTTGAAAGCGTTCTTGAACCAGCTTATCGAAATCTTCTGAATATTCTTTAATACGGTCGCGGCCTTCTTCTTTTGCGCGATTGAGGGCAATATCTGCATTTTTAAGAACATGGTTTGGATCATCCCCATCATCAGGATAAGTTGCCACCCCAAGAGAGCTACGAATTTGGAAATTTTCATTATAAACTTTAAAGGGTTCAGCACGAATAATACCTGCAACTTTTTCGGCGATATCGCGGGCGGTATTGCTTTGCGATAAAACGCAAGTTACGGCAAATTCATCCTCCCCCGCGCGCGCAACGAAGCTATGATCTGGTAGGGTCGTGCTTAATCTTTTTGCAACGCCGCGTAAAATAGCATCACCAACATTGTGACCCATAGAATCATTAATGTCTTTAAAGTGATCAAGATCCAATGTGACAACGGCCAGTTTCTTTGCGCTTTCTTTATTTGTATAAGCAAGCTCTGTTAATTTTTGAACAAATAATGTTCTGTTTGGTAGACTGGTTAATTGATCATAATAAGCCAGTTTATGAATTTTATCTTCTGCGGCAGAGCGGATTTGCTGCATGTTTTCTGCGTTTTGTTTTATCAGGCTTTGGGCAACGTTAATGGCCTCACCGACTTCATCATTGGGATTATAAGGCGATTCCTTAATTTTTGGATTATCAGGATTTTCCCGCGCCGCCAGTAAATTATTACGTAGGAATAAAATAGGTTCGAGCAACCAATGTCCCAATGCAATCATCAGAACGCTTGTCACCAAAGCCGAAAGTAAGAACATGATAATCACGGATTCTTTGGCGTGGTTTATAATATAAGGATTTATATCTTCGGAATTAATTCGTGCAATAATAATATAAGGCTTTCTGAGATCATTGGGCCGTAGAATAAATTCGTAAGAACTACCATCAGGGCTGCGATAAGTGCGGCCAATATTATCAAGCGAGAGCATCATTGTGGCAACGGGTTCACCATACTGTCCCAGTAGATGTAAATCTGTTGAATAAACACTTAATCCATTTACGATTGTTGTTGAAATAACGCGGTTGGCTTGTCTTTGGGTGAGCGGTGAAGATAACATGCCTGCGGTTGTTTCCAAAGCTGGTGTAATTGCAGAGCGGGCGATTTCTTCAATTTGTTTAAATTGTTCGCGCTCTTTTTCTTGAACTGTTAAAATGAAGGTCGCGGCCTGAATAATTAGAATAGTTAAAAAGACAACGCTGGCGATACGCCAACTCAAGCGGCTTTTCCAAATTTGCGCTGAGCCAGAGATAAAGAAATTCTTCATCGTGTGTTTTGTTTTTTGTTCTAGTGGGTTAAGGGCGTTCATTGTGTCGTAGGGGTCACCGATATGACTGAGTCTTGAGCGCGGTACAGATTTTGACTGTTTGACCTGCGCCATCGATTACTACTTCCCCTCCCTTAAAATATTAAAATTTGTCACGTATTTATTCCTTATTTTAGCAAAAAATCATTAAGAAGAGGTTGAGGCAAGGATCGAATATTTGTCAGGGATTCGATATTTATAAAATATCACACTTTGCTCTTAAAAAAAGGCTCAAAGGCCTTCGGGGTCAAATATAAGCGTTCCATTTTCCATTTTTCTATAAAAACAGGACGGTCTTCCCGTATGGCATGCATCGGTATTTTTTTGCTCAATAATGAGTAAGAGCGCGTCTTGATCGCAATCAATTCTTATTTCTTTTACAATTTGTGTTGCGCCGCTGGTGGCGCCTTTATGCCATAATTCTTGTCTTGATCGGCTCCAATAATGGACTTCACCCGTTTCAATGGTTTTTTGTAGGGCGTCTTCATTCATCCAGGCCATCATTAGCACGTCTTTTGTAATGTAATCTTGGGCAATGGCGCCGATAAGACCATCTTTGTTAAATTGTGGAATGAAGTCAGGGGTTGAGTCGTGCAAGGTCATATCAAAATTATGGTTTTATTCGCAGGGAACAGCAATGTTTAATTAAGCAAGGAACGCCACACTTGTGAGATAAGGCTCTGCCGAGCTGATGGTTAAGCCAAATTCGGTGATACCTAATGTGGATTGTACAGCCTTAATAAACCCGCCCAAATTAACGGCAAGCGCCCCGCCAAGAATATGTGTTATTCCTGCCATCACGGATGCCTGCCCATTCCCATTGGCAACGTCTTTCATAATAAAGAATCCGCGTATAAAGCTTATGAAGCCTATGATGGAGACAAAGGCCATGATGGCACCAATTACGGCATTTGCATGTTTTCCGCCGTCCCCTAAACCGTCTGTATATGTTAAAGCGGCGTTGTTTTCTGCGCCCGTTTGAAAGAGGGAGTTGACCGCCGCACCCAGTATAGGATTGATAGAAAGCAAAACGCCTCCCACTAAAAACATCATGACTGTGCCAAAGCCAAGGGGGCCTTTGGAGCCTTCTTGTTCTGATTTTAACAGGCGTGAAATACCAATAATAATGAAGATGATTCCAGCGAGATAACAAAACCCAAGCATCAGGAATTGCATTGGCTCCCATATATCCCGCACCAGATCAACAAGCTTTCCATCTAGCCCCGTCCCAGAAGCGTCTTTGGTGTTAAAACTACTTCCTTCTAGGTTGCCTTCCCCTTCAGGGTTTAGAGAATTTTGAACAACAGCCAACATGAAAGGAAGCGCAAAGAAAGCACCCCCTGCCAAAAATCTTTTCATGGGGTCCCAAATTTCGACTTGGTTTGGGTTTTCGACATGTGCCTTTAATTTGAAAATCCCCCATATTCCAAGAATGAGGCCGAAAAGATAGGAAAAGGCTGCGAATAAATCGGGTACGCCTGCTGTTGACGTAAAGAGATTTTTAATAACAGAACCAAGTGTTTGCCCAGCCGCTCCTCTAGTATCACGTCCACCACCTGCGCCTGGTGATCCATCTGAATTTCCGGGGAGTGCGCCATCTTGCGCAAAAGCGGAGTCGGTAAATAATATAACAAACCCGACCATCAATAAGACAGGCAGTAATTTCAATAAAAATTTCTTAAACATGTATACCCCTTATTTATTATATTCTTATTATAGCATAAGGCCGTGCTGTAATAAAAATTTGACGTCAGAGTCCCTTTCCAACGCTATCATTATAAAATGATAATAATATCAAAGCGTTACGATTTGGTTAAAGGGAAGTCTGATTAAGAGACAGGCGCATCAATTTTAATGGGGAGATCCGCTGCAATAGGCTCATCATCCAACATTTCGATCATCCCACCTGGTTGAACCGAGAAATTGGCGATAAATAAAGCGTTAGAATAGTAAACAACCGCATCACACATCCAATTTCCTGCATCATCTTTGCTTTCAAAGCTTGCGGGGCGGATTGTGCCTTCAATCACCGTGCGGGTTTTATCGTCTAAATCTTTGGGGACATACGTGTCTTCCATGCTTTCAGCAACAAGAAACGGGCCTTCTTCGCCACGCACGAAAAAACAGAAAAAACGTAAGTAGTCCAATACGTTATCATCTGTAATTTTAACCGGTGCTTTGGCATTAATTTCATGAATTGGTGGGGATGTTCCATTAAGCCAATATAGGTTTCCCTGATCTGTTAGGTAGTAAATAAAGAGATTACGCGGCGTCCAAGCGGGGTCTTTTACACGGATAAGTGCGACCTGGTCATAAAAAGGAAGCGGACACCAATCGACCTGTGTTGTGGTCGGCGTGACGCTATATTTATCGCCAACAGGATTAATTTGTTCCAAAAATCCAGTGAGTTCATCGCCCTGTACGGGGTTCCATCGATCATCCATATACATGGCGCGGTATTCCTTTAAGTCATTAAAATTTATAATAAAAAAGGAAGAAATTCTCCCCAATCAACTGCCATAATGCCAGTTTATAGTGAATTCGCAAGCCTTAATCACGATATTAGGGCATATCGGGCGTTAGAAAGGTTTGACAAATTATATACAAGACCGTATAACCAGCTTCTAATTTTAAGAATTTAAGCGGAGAGCGCGATGAAACGCACATTTCAACCAAGTAAACTAGTACGTAAACGTAGACACGGTTTTAGATCCCGTATGGCCACAAAAAATGGTCGTAACGTGATTACGGCACGCCGTGCAAAAGGACGTAAGCGCTTATCAGCGTAATTATTGCCTTCACGCCAAAGCTAAGATAGCTTGGCGATATGACGATCACAGAAAATAAAAATAAAGACATAGCCCGCCTTCGAAAGCGGGCTGATTTTTTGCGCGTTCAAAAAGCGATTAAAGACCAACAGGGCCGTAAATGGGTATCAAAAGGCATGATCGTTGAAACAGCGAGCAATGAAGTGGGCGTTTTACGTGTTGGTTTTACGGTGAGTAAGCGCGTCAGCAAGTTAGCCGTCACGCGCAACAGGGTAAAACGCAGATTACGCGCCGCCGCCGCAGAAATTCTACCTTTATATCAGTCCCAAAACTTAGACATTGTTTTAATAGGGCGTGTTGAGAGCGAGAAGCGTGATTTTTCAGATTTAAGGAATGATCTGATTTGGTGCTTAAAGAAGATGAATATTGTACAGGATATTGCTTCATGAAGTTTATTATCATTAAGCTGATAAAAGGCTATGCTTATTTAATGTCACCTTTAATGGGTGCAAATTGCCGTTTTTCACCGACATGTTCCGCCTATACGGCGCAGGCCGTCGAAAAGCACGGCGTTTTAAAAGGGCTGTTCCTTGGGATTAAGCGATTATTGAAATGCCACCCATGGAACCATGCGCCGCATGATGATCCTGTGCCGTAATCTTATTGTTAGAGTATATTGCACGGCGCGGGTTGATCAGATATAAACGCCCCTTAAGACATATAAAATAAAACCTTTAAAAAAGAGAACTCCATGCAGCGTAAAGACCAAATGCACCCCGATGATATGCGTAATCTTATTATTTTCGGGGTGATATCCATTCTTCTTTGGTTCGCCTATGACCATTTTGTTTTAGCCCCCAAAATGGAAGCGATGAAAGCAGCGCAGGTTGTTGCAAAACAAGAAGTAGCAAAAGTGCAAGCCGCAGGCGGTATGACCATCGATTCAGAAGTGCCGCGCGCGGCATCTGTGCAATCTAATGTTCGTGTCCCAATTAAGAATGATTTAATTGAGGGATCAATTAACTTAACGGGCGCCCGTCTTGATGATTTAAGTTTAAAAAATTATTTTAAAACGGTAGAGCGCGCCGAAGAAGTGCATGTTTTATCACCTGCCAATTCACCATTTCCAAAATATGTTGAACATGGTTGGGTTACTGCAGATAAAAATATCAAAGTACCAGATTCAAAAAGTCAGTGGCAAAAAATTGCAGGGGATGTTTTGGCCCCTGGCAAGCCGATCCAATTACAGTGGGAAAATGGACAAGGTTTAACCTTCCAACAAGTCGTCTCCGTCAATGAAGATTATGGTTTTACGGTTGTGAATAAAGTCATTAATAATGGCCGTGATGATGTGACATTATACCCATATTCTTTGGCGGTACGCCGTGGTTTACCCGAAGATTTCCAAGGGCGCTTTATTATTCATGAAGGCCCAATGGGATATTTTGGCGATGAATTTATTGAAAAAGATTACGGCAAAATGAAAAAAGAACCCAAAATTCAATCTGATGTGATTGGTGGTTGGGTCGGGTTAACAACAAAAAACTGGCTAACGGCGTTGGTACCAGATCAGGCGCAGCAATCTAAATTTCGCATGACATACACCAAAGGTATTACGGACAATATTAAAGACCGATATCAAAGTGATGTGATGGGCCCTGCGATGGTTGTTACCCGTGGCAATATGATCGAGTCCAAAATTAATTTCTTTGCTGGCGCAAAAAAATTGTCGCTTTTGGAAAAATATGAGAAGCAGTGGGATATCCCTCATTTTGATTTGGCAGTTGATTTTGGATTGTTTTATTTTCTAACGCGCCCGTTCTTTTTTGTGATTAATTTTTTCTATGGTTTTGTAGGGAATTTTGGTGTGGCCATTATTCTCTTTACGGTTGTATTACGGATTTGTGTTTTTCCGCTGGCCAATACATCATTTAAATCTTTTGCAAAAATGCGCCAACTTGGCCCGCAAATGTATGAAGTACGTAGTAAATACAGTGACGACAAACAAAAACTACAACAAGAATTAGTGAAGCTTTATCAAAAAGAAAAAGTGAACCCGATGGCAGGATGTTTGCCTATTTTAATTCAAATTCCGATATTCTTTTCCCTTTTTAAAGTATTATCGAACACCATTGAAATGCGCCATGCGCCATTTTATGGCTGGATTCAGGATCTTTCTGCGCCTGACCCGACCTCTGTTTTCAACTTGTTTGGCTTAATTCCTCTTGATTTACCGCAATTCATGATGATTGGGGCGTGGCCGTGTTTGATGTTGATTACGATGTTATTACAGCGCACTTTATCACCACCCCCAACAGATAAAGTACAGGCGCAAATTATTGGCCTGATGCCGTGGATGATGACATTTATCTTGGCGCAATTTGCGGCAGGTCTTGTGATTTACTGGACGTTCAATAACCTTCTTTCTGTCATTCAACAATATGTGATTATGCGCCGTATGGGTGTAGAAATTGATATTATTGGTAACATTCTAGGAAAAAAGAAAACGCCAGCTGATGGCGAAGTGTTAGAAGGGAAAGCAACAGAAATAACGGCAGCAGAAAAGCCAGAACCAAAAGAAGAGGCGAATCCGAAAAAAATATCACCGCCAAAACCTAAAAAGAAAAAGAAGAAATAATCATGTCAGAAGAATTTTCTGATGCTGATCTTGAAAGCGCGCGGCTCCTTTTTTCGGGTCCGTGTGATTTCGTGTTGGGGGTTGCGGGGTTAGAACAACTCCCTGCCGCTGACCGGACAGAGGTCGCATTTGCAGGGCGTTCTAATGTGGGTAAGTCTTCGCTTATTAATGGCCTGACGCGGCGTGGAAATTTGGCGCGCACATCTAATACACCGGGGCGGACGCAACAACTTAACTTTTTTGATTTAGGCGGAGCAGTTTATATCGTAGATATGCCTGGTTATGGCTATGCCAAGGTATCAAAATCCATTCGTAATGAATGGGATAAACTTATTCGTAATTATTTACGCGGGCGCCCTAATTTACGGTGCGTGTTTATCTTGGTTGATGGGCGCCATGGTATGAAAGAAAGTGACGAACATTTAATGACAATGTTGGATGAGGCCGCAGTGTCTTATCGTATTGTCCTGACCAAATGCGATAAGTCTAAGAAATTAGAAATGGAAAAAATCAAAGCGGATTTGCGCGCTATTTTGAAAAAACACCCCGCCGCGCACCCAGAATTTTTGGAAACCAGTTCTTTGAAAAACCAAGGCCTACCAGAGCTTCGGGCGACGATCACGTCGCTTATTTAAGCGTATTGGGTCTTATCGCGCCGCAATAATATTATAGAGCGAATAATTGTTGCCTGTATCATTTTCAACACAAAGGGTGGCATACCCATCACAATCTGCGCATTCGGTTATATCTAAATCTGTGTTGCCAGTGTTGAGGAAATAGTTAGCATGGGGGTTTGATGTTGCGGGAATTGTAGATTCACCGGTGATTTGTTCATTAATGTTGGCGCATATATCGCGGTTAATGAAGTAAGCAGTAAAAAGAATATCGTCACTGGGGCTTGTGGTCCATTCTACATTTACATTTCTATTAATTACCCATTGTGATGCGGCATCTGTTGCGATGTCATCTTTTATATTGGGTCTATGATTTAAACCGCCCCCTTGAGGATGAAAGACCTTATGAATGTTGGGCGGCGTGTTAAAGGCAGGGTCATTGGGAAGAACAAAGTCCAGCTCATCGATTGTAGTCCCCGTTGATAACATCATACCAACCACATTTTGGGCGCTGGCGATATATTCAAGTAATTCAGTACTATAAAGCGCAACCAGTTCATCACTTAAATCTTGCCCATCGGCATTACTATTCTGACGGGACAAAGTAAGGGTTAATGCCCCAAATAAAGCGACGGCAATCAGGATATACACCATGGCATTTCCGTTTTCATGTGCCTTAATCATTGTTTTTCGTCCCCCGTTTGGTTTATTCTCTATTCTATCATGGAAAAAACAATAGATTTATCATTTTTTAATTTGGGAACGGTGGCACATGACCCGTTATCTGCTGTTTCAGGGATTGCTATTGGGTTGGCAATCGGCGCAGTCCTTTTATTTATTAGCCTGCGCACGGCAACAAAACGGCGTGAAACGTTGATGGAGCGGATCGATCATTTATTAGAGTCTAATAATGAGTTAGAAAAAGACCTAGTGCGCTTACAAACAGAAAAAGAAAGCTTACTGGATACGGGTAAGAAATTTGAAGCACAGTTTGAAAATTTGGCGCACCGCATCTTCGATGAAAAAAACACGGCCTTTAAACAACAATCAAAAGAAAGCCTTGATGGAATTTTATCACCATTAAAAGATAAGCTGGTTGATTTTGAAAAAAAAGTGAATGATTCTTTTGGACAGCAAGCCAAAGAATCTTTTGCGCTTAAAGAGCAGATCAAAATGATTGTTGATGCGAATGATAAAATTACATTACAAGCTGAAGGATTAACCAACGCCCTGAAAGGAGATTCTAAAGTCCAGGGGGATTGGGGTGAAGTCATGTTAGAAAAAATTCTGGAAGATGTGGGTCTTCGCAAAGGTGATGATTATATTCTCCAAGGGGAAGGCATGGCATTAAAAAATGCTGATGGTAAAAAACAAAAACCAGATGTAATTGTAAACTTACCTGATGCAAAGCATGTGATTATTGATTCCAAAGTATCTTTAACGGCCTATGAAAGATTTTTCAATGAACGCGACGATGATCTGGCACGCGCAAGCTATCTAAAAGCACACTTAACGGCCGTTAAAGAGCGTGTCAAAGAGTTAGAAGCGCGGCGCTATCAAGATACAGAAAGCCTCGGCACGCCTGACTTTGTCTTGATGTTTATCCCGATTGAAAGCGCCTATATGCTCGCACTTCAAGAAGACCGTAGCTTGCATGAATTTGCGTGGAATAAGGGCGTGGCGATTGTTTGTCCTTCAACGCTCTTTTCTTCCCTTCGTACCATTGAATCGCTTTGGAAGCTTGCGCGGCAAAATGATAATGCCGATGAGATCGCCAAAAAAGGTGGGGCGCTTTATGATAAAATGGTTGGGTTTGTAACGGATATGCAAAATATTGGAAAAAATATTAAAACGTTGGAGGGCAGCTATGATTCTGCGATGAATAAATTAACTGATGGGCGTGGTAATATTTTAGGGCAAACAGAAAAATTAAAAGAAATGGGTGTGAAAACATCAAAATCCCTACCTCCTAAACTTCTTAAAAATGAAGATGAAGCGGCGTAATTATGAGCAACAATATTTATAAAATTGTAAATGTGCCTGACCCTATTTTAAAACAAACAGGATCCGTTATTGAAAATATTACGGCCGATATTCAGGCGCAGGCCTCCAAAATGATTAATACCATGTATGATGGCCGTGGCATTGGGCTAGCGGCTAATCAAGTAGGTATTTTGAACCGTATGTTTGTGATGGATTTACCCGAAGGGTCATGGCAATATGGCGAAGAAATAAATGGTGTCCTTCAGATAGAAGCAGGATATCGCAGTGGTCAAAATGAAGAAGAGATAGCCCGTAAACCACGCGTTTTTATTAATCCAAAAATAGTGCAGGAATCAGAACAAAAATCTATTTACGAAGAAGGATGTTTATCTATGCCAGGGCAATATGCCGATGTGGTGCGCCCTGCCTCTGTCACAGTCACCTACCAAGATATCGATGGTGTGACCTATGAGGAAGAATTTGAAGGGCTTGATTCCGTCTGTGTTCAACATGAAATTGATCATTTAAATGGAGTGTTGTTCATTGATTATATTTCCTCCCTTAAACGCAATATGATTTTAAAAAAAATGCGTAAATTCAACAAAGATGCGTCTGCCTTATGATTAAGACGTTACGCATTGGCTTTATGGGGACACCAGATTTTGTGCTACCTTTAATCGAGGCGCTTAAAAATTCTGAGCATGAGCTTGTGTGTATTTATACCCAGCCCCCCCGTGAAGCGGGGCGTAAGCGCCAATTACAAAATACGCCAGTGCATACGTATGCGCTTGAGCATAATATTCCTGTTCATTATCCCGTAAATTTTAAAAGTGATACAGATGTTCAAATATTTAAAGAACATGATTTAGACATCGCCATCGTCGCGGCCTACGGTATGTTGCTCCCTCAGGTGATTTTAAATGCGCCAAAGCATGGCTGTGTCAATATTCACCCGTCCTTATTACCGCGTTGGCGTGGACCGTCCCCTATTCAATACGCAATTTGGAAAGGGGATAAAGAGACCGCGGTGAGCGTTATGCGCCTTGTCAAAGAAATGGATGCAGGGCCAATATTAGTGCAAGAAAAAATAGAAATTGCTGGCAAAAGCTTTACTGAAATAAACAAAATTCTTTGGGGAAAAGGTGTTCAAAATTTAATGAAAATCTTGGTTGGGTTGAGTGAGACGGGAACCTTATCCTCATCACCACAGGATGAAGAAGGGGCGACTTATTGTAAATTACTAAACAAAGAGGATGGAAAAATTATATGGCGTCAAACGGCACAAGAAATTGATTGTCAAATACGTGGCCTCAACCCATGGCCGGGAACATGGTGTCTGGATAATGGTGGCAAGCGTTTAAAAATTCTTAAAGCCGATATATGCGAAGAAAAAAGTACTTCACCGCATGGTACAATTTTGAAACGCGGAAAAGTAGCTTGTGGCGAAAAGACTATGCTCCAGCTCCAAATTCTTCAGCCAGAAAATAAAAAACCGATGGATATTCAAGCCGCCCTTAATGGCGGCTATCTTAAAATAAGTGATGTTTTAATATGACGCGCTGGAAGATTATTATTGAATATCATGGGGCGAGGTATTCTGGTTTTCAACGCCAACCAGATGTGCCAACTATTCAGGTTGCGGTGGAAGAAGCAATTCAAAAATTCTGCCAACAAGATATTAAAATTATCGGCGCGGGGCGTACAGATGCGGGGGTGCATGCACGCGGGCAGGCCGCCCATTTTGATTTAGAATATGGAGAGCGCACTTTATCTGCATTTGAATTGTGTAAAGCCATTAATGCACATTTACGGCCGCAACCAATTACGGTAGTGCATGCACAAGAAGTGCCAGAAGAATTTCATGCACGGTTTGGTGCAAAAACAAAAACCTATCAATATCGTGTGGCTAATCGCCCTTATAAAATGGCGTTGGAGGAAGGGTTTTCATGGTGGCGTAAAAAACCGCTCAATATTGATGCTATGCGTGCAGGTGCAAAATACCTTATTGGGGAGCATGATTTTACCAGCTTTCGTGATAGTGAATGTCAGGCTACATCACCAATTCGCTCCGTTGATGAAATAATGATTGCGGTTACGCCTATTATAAATGGGAATGATATTTTATTTACCGTCCGCGGCATGTCATTTTTGCACCATCAAGTGCGCAATATTGTGGGGACGTTAACATTGGTGGGGGAAGAAAAATGGAAACCCGAAGATGTAAAAACTGCCTTAGAAGCCAAAGATAGAACCAAGGGCGGGCCAACCGCACCAGCCTATGGGCTTTATTTACATGATATTGCCTATGAATAAAAAAAGACCTGCATGTGTCATAAAGGGAGAGACGACAGCATGCAGGCCAGGGTTTAGGGTCCAAAAGAGAAATTCAATTATTCTAAAAGGGTATAAAGAATAATGTCTTGAACTTCATCTTATGGTTCGAACGTAATGCCAATTTGTTACAAAAAAAGTTCGAAAAAGTGATTTTTTAATGAAATATTGCGGCGGAAAAAAGATAAATTTACATAATTTTATGCTGTAATGCTGGTACAGTGCTTTGAAAGTTTATAAAAGCGGGCTGTACCATGTATTTAAGAAAAGATTTAATTTCTGGGTCTTGATCTTTCATATTATTTAAGCGTTCTGTGAGAGGACCAATATAATTATTACCAGTAGGTAAAGCGTTGATAAGCGGTGCTGCTTTTTTTAAATTATTTTCTAAATTAAATGGCTTTGCAACTTCAGGATTAAAATAAATTTCTTTTGTTTTTAATTTTTTATAGGTATTTAAAATATGAAATAAAGAACCCATTATCCCTTCCAATGGTTCGCATACGTTTTCTAAAGAGGGATATTTTTTTACAGCTTGATGTGTAAAAGCCTGTTGTTCATCAACAAAAAGAAGGCTGGTTTCATTTAAAACTTTTCCCATACGCCCAAGTTCTTCTTTTTCAAAATGCTCAACGCCTGCCATTGTTTGCAATTTATTTGACCAATCAATCATTTTGATTACATATGCGTACGGGTGTTTTAACCATTGATTAGCTTGCATAATTCGATCATCTTGGTGGATAGATGCACCATGTTCATTTGTGCGAGATAATAAAGATACAATTTGAATAGCCTGCCGACTTTCCAACGTTTTTTGTACGTAATCATGATTCTTAATAATTTTATTATTAAGCATACTTTTTAAACCAGCACATAAATAATGATGGATATAATTTGGTGAAATTTTAAATCTTCAATAACGTCGTGTAAAACACAAGCTGTAAATAAAACATCTATTGAGCCATATTCTTCTTCATCGATCCAATCCATTCCTACAACATCAAGAAGCGCATCTAAAGTGACCATATGACTTTCTTCATGCTGTTCACGATAAGTGCTTTTATCTTTTCTTAGTTCTTTGTCTGATTGGCTAACGAGACGCAAATAAAAAGTAAAAGCAATACTTGAAAGAGGGAGTTCTCTTGCATTTAAAATTTTAAAACAATACCCACGAAACATTTCATGGTTAAGACGAATAACCTCTTCACTAACGAAGGCTTTCTTCGCGGAAAAGCTATTATCAAAACAATAAGAAAGTGAATACATACTCATTAAAACCCTATAAATTACCAAGGTTTTTAGCGTGAATCAGGGCGATATCGCAACCAAATATGGTAAATACGCAATATTATTATAGGATAAGCCGTTTTTAGTCGCGTAAAAGATCATTTATTCCTGTTTTTGAGCGGGTTTTGGCGTCTACACGCTTCACGATAACGGCGCAGGCAAGATGGGGTGATTCGGGTGTTTTCCCCGGTAATGTACCGGGTACAACGACGCTGTAGGCTGGGACGCGGCCATAGGTGATTTCACCACTCGCCCGATCTACAATTTTGGTGGATGCGCCTAAAAATACGCCCATAGAGATAACAGAACCCTCTTCGACGATAACGCCTTCGGCGACTTCGGAGCGGGCGCCGATAAATACATTATCTTCGATAATAACGGGGCCAGCCTGAAGCGGTTCAAGAACGCCGCCAATGCCTGTTCCACCAGAAATATGGCAGTTTTTCCCAATTTGTGCGCATGACCCAATGGTCGCCCATGTATCAACCATCGTCCCTTCATCAACATATGCGCCAAGATTAACGAAGCTGGGCATCAGCACGACATTGGGCGCAATATAGGCAGAATGGCGGACAATAGCATTGGGAACGGCGCGAAAGCCAGCGGCCTTAAATTCTGCCGCGCCCCAACCGTTAAATTTAGAAGGCACTTTATCCCACCAGCCTGACCCATGGGGGCCGCCTTCAATTATATTCATGTCATTTAAACGGAAAGACAAAAGCACTGCTTTTTTAAGCCATTGATTCACAGCCCACTCATCAGATGTTTTTTCTGCAATGCGCGACTTCCCTTGATCTAGATCATTCAGTGCGGTTTGAACGGCATCCCTTATATCACCCGTTGTTTGTACGTTGATGGTGTCGCGCTTATTCCACCCTTGGTTGATGATGTCTTGCAAATTGGTCATTATTTTCCCTATATTTGGATCATGAAAAAATTATTAATTATAATCTCCCTTGTTATAACCGCATGTGCCCCTACAACGCAATTCCCCGATGTAAATAAAGATTTGGCTGAGCGCGAGGCAGAAATTCAACGTGATATTGCCTTAAAAGAAACGCATAAGCATTTTACCCGCCTTCAGAATATTGCTGCCCCAATCTTTATTGCGAATGCAGATATTTGCCCTCATAATAAGGTTCGCCCTTTTTACGGTTTTCATGTTGATAATGTGGACGTCTATACGGATAAATTCCGCGGCGCGGCAGAGCGTATTCACGGACTACGAAGTCGCCCAACAATTTATTACATAACGGCGGATACGCCAGCTGTTGGTACGTTTCAAGAAGGGGATGTGATTACACAGGTGAATGGTAAGAAAATTCCTACGGGTAAGCGCGGGAATAAAAAATTAATGACTTATATCTATGATAAAGATCGTTTAAATGAAACCACATCTTTTGTGATTAACCGTGATGGCACGCCGCATACTGTGGCTGTAACACCCGTGGCCAGCTGTGGTGGGCGCGCTTATTTGAGCGAGGAGCCTGTCGTAAATGCTTACGCCGACGGTGAAAGTATATTCTTCACCCGACAGATGATGAAAATGACGCAAAAAGATGAAGAGCTTGCCCTGGTTATAGGCCATGAAATTGCGCATAATTCACGTAAACATATTGAATCTAAAAAAGGCAATGCAATGATTGGTGTGGTGTTTGGCGGTGCGATTTCTGTGGCGACAGGGATTAATGTCATGAATTTAGGATCAAATTTAGGGGCAGCTGCCTTTTCACAAGACTTTGAAGCAGAGGCAGATTATGTCGGACTCTATCATGCGGCGCGGGCAGGGTATGACATTGATAATGCCCCTTATTTTTGGTGCCGCATGGCGGCAGAAAACCCCGCAGGCATCGATGCGGTTGGTGGCTCCCACCCTTCAGATTCCCATCGTTTCGTTGCCTTAGAAGCCACGGTAAAGGAAATTAATGCGAAAAAAGCAAAGGGCTTACCGTTGATACCCGAAGAAAAAACTGTAGAAGCTTTGAAAGCAGATAAAGGGAAGCTGAATGAATAGATTTTAATGTTTTTTAATTTGTTCATCCTTATAAATTTTTGAAATTACTTCAAAAATAAATGCCGTACTCCACCCAAAAAGTATAAAACCATTTGCGGCTTCAAAGGCGCTTAAGAGGCGCCATTCTTTATCTAAAAACACATCTCCAAAACCAACAGTTGTAAATGCGCTGGTTGAAAAATAAATTGCTGCTTCAAGGTCTGGTAATATTTCTGGCGCAAGACATAAGAATAAAAGCGCCCAAAGCCAAATTTGAATCACATGAGCCAAAAACACCCCTAAAACCGTGCCAATCATAAGGGGGATTTCCCAAAATGTTTTGAGCGTGCGATAGCAAGTAGGCCCTGCTTTTTTCAAAAGTGTCACCAACGTGTCTAAAATAATGGCGTGAATAAACACGGTCACACCAATCATAAAACAGCCGATAAAAAGTTGAGTCAGTATCATATCCATGTCAGAGTGCAGATTAAATTCACTTCCGTCAAATAAGAATTTATGCACGCTTCTTATCTTCAAAAAAATCAACCCAATACTGGATGTTCCATTGAATGGAATATTTTGTCATTAAAAGAATGGCAGGAACGATTTGATAAAATTGCGCAATCTAATATTTTACAAAGCTATCATTATGCGCAGGCAATGGCATTAACTGCCCGGCAAAAGGCGCGTTGGGGGCTTATTAAAATTAATGGCGTTGAGGCAGGATTAGTTCAATTATTAGAAGCGGGTGTTTTGTGGAATTTATTTCATGGTGTTATTTTGGATCGGGGGCCGCTCTGGTTTGATGGGTTTGGCGGCGCAGCGCATATTAAATTATTTTTTGATGTCTTTAATCAACAATTCCCGCCGCGTTTTGGGCGTAAACGCCGCATCATCCCTGAAATTGAAGGCGGCGCAACCGCGCACGCTTTAATCAAACAAACCGGCTTGTTGAAAAAGACTGAAGAGGGGTCTTATCACACTTTATGGTGGGATTTAGAAGCAGAGCCAACATTGCGTCCAAATTGGCGCGGCAGCCTTCAAAAAGCAGAAAAAAACCTATCTTTGGGTGAAATTCGTACCGAATGGGATGATCAGGGGAAGTTTTACCCTGATTTACGTCGTGAATATGCGCAAGATAAGGCAATTCGGGGATATGGTGGTGCTTCGCCTAAATTTCTGGATAATTTAGCCCGATTTTCAACAAAACAGAATCCTATGGTCATTGGGAAGCTGTCAAAAGGTGATGTACTTATCGCCATGATGATGTTTTTAAAACATGGCCAAACCGCGACCTATCAGGTGGGGTGGTCTTCGGATAAAGGGCGGCATTATTGCGCGCATCATTTATTGCTATGGCAAGCCCGAACCGTGCTACAAGCATATGGTGTGAAACAGTTAGATTTAGGTGGAATAAATGATGAAAATAACGGCCTTAAAAAATTTAAAGAAGGGACAGGCGCAACGCCTTGCGCTCTTCTTGGTTTTTACACTTAATTTTTTTCTTATTGCACCGTCTATTGCGCAAGAGCAAGACAAGGAACAAAAACAATCTGTTCAATATCACGTTTATGCAGGCGGCATTCATGCGTTAGAAGCCAACCTTAATTTAAGTTTTTCTGATGACGCACGATATAGCTCAGTGCTAACGGCGAAAACGTACGGGCTTTTAGGGCGCTTAGCACCGTGGGATGGTATATTTGAAAGTCATGGTTGGGCAGGAACGATTAATCGTCCAGAAATGCATCAATCAACCGCCACATGGCGCGGTTCGGAAGAAACAAAAACCTATCGCTATAATAAAGATACCAGCTTTGATGGTTTAAAAATCATTGATGATGGCAAAAAGAAAAAAGTGAAAGCAGTGGATTCTAAATTAACGAATGGTACGACAGATATTTTAACCAGCACACTTAATACAATGCAGATGGTAGCTGCGCAAAACAAATGTGATGGGACAGATGAAGTTTTTGATGGAAAGCGGCGCTATAAAATTCATTTTAAACAAAAATCTGAAGTTATATTGGAAGCGTCCAAATGGAACGTCTATAGCGGCCCCGCAGTGCAATGCACGGTTGAGGTCGAACCCGTTGCGGGAGCATGGCATAAAAAACCGCGTGGGTGGCTTTCTATCCAAGAACAAGGGCGTGAGCGGGGGAAGATTCCAACCGTTTGGTTTGCTAAAGTCGCAGAAGGCAAGCCCGCCATTCCAGTAAAGGTGATGGTCAAAACATCCTATGGAACATTATTTATGCATATGACATCTTATGATGATGGAACGAAGGCTTTGACTTTAAAGAAATAAACCCGTGCTTTCTGAAATATTGTGAAATATGATGTGACTTGTTTTTAATCCCTCTTCTTTTAAATTAATCTCATGACTATTAAAAACCCTCTTGCTGTTATTATCCTTGCTGCTGGAAAAGGCACACGGATGAAATCCTCTCTCCCTAAAGTCATGCATAAGGTAGCGGGGCGCCCTATGATTAATTGGGTTGTTGAAACGGCTGAAACGTTGAGTCCAGATAAAATTATTGTGGTGACGGCGCCAGATATGGATGATGTCGCCGCGGCTGTTGCGCCACATGATGTCGCTATTCAAGTTGAACAAAATGGAACAGGCGATGCCGTAAAGCCCGCGATGGAATTATTAAAAGATTTTGAAGGGCGTGTTCTTATTTTACTGGGCGATGAACCCTTTATTGATCCAGATATTTTGGAAGAAATGGTTTCTTATGATGGATTGAGTGTGATGGGCGTTATTCCACCATCCAATATGGGTTTAGGCCGTATGTTATTGGAAGGGGATGGTTACCTTGAACGGATTGTCGAAGAAAAAGATTGTGATGAGTCAGAGCGCGATATTGAAGTATGCAATGCAGGAAATTTTTGTTTTCCAAGCGCAAAAAACTTATCTAAATGGCTGTCACAGCTTAAAAATGATAATAACCAAAATGAATATTACTTGGTGGATGTACCTGTTTTGGCAAAGGCTGAGGGTATTAAAACAAAGGTTTTTATAACTGATAGTGAAATATCATGGGGTATTAATAACCGTGTTGAACTTTCTGCACATGAATATATGGCGCAGGTAGCGCTGCGTGAACAAGCCATGGAAAATGGCGTGACAATGATTGACCCTGATACAGTTATTTTATCGTGGGATACAGAATTAGGACAGGATATTACGATTGAACCCAACGTCTTTATTGGCACAGGCGTTACCATTGCAGATGGCGTAACGCTTTATGCGTTTTCTCACCTTGAAGGGGTGGAAATTAAAACAGGCGCAGAAGTTGGACCTTTTGCGCGTATTCGCCCCCAATCAATTATTGGTAAAAACGCATCGATTGGTAATTTCATCGAAGTGAACCGTAGCCACGTTGCCGCAGGGGCAAAAGCAAAGCATATGTCTTATTTAGGGGATGCAATGATTGGTGAAAATTCGAATATTGGCGCGGGAACTGTAATTGCGAATTATGATGGCTTTTTTAAGCACCAAACAATTATTGGCAAAGAAGTATTTATTGGATCAAACAGCACATTGATTGCGCCTGTTGAAGTAGGCGATTGCGCGATTTTAGCGGCCAATTCAACCATTAATAAAAATGTTCCCGGAAATGCGATGGCTGTGGCGCGCGCGCGCCAAGAAAACCACGCTGGATGGGCGAGCGAGTATCGCAAAATGAAAAACCAACTTAAAGATGAGCAATAAAATATGTGCGGAATTATCGGAATTATCAGTCACCGTGATGTGGCACCTTTTATCTTAGAAGGGTTAGAGCGCTTAGAATATCGGGGATATGATTCTGCGGGGATTGCGACGCTGGATCAGGGAAATATTGTCCGTCAACGCGCCCAAGGGAAATTAGTAAATTTAAAAGAAGCCTTAGATGCCGCACCATTGAAAGGACGTATTGGTATTGGTCACACCAGATGGGCAACCCATGGAATGCCAACAACCAATAACGCGCATCCCCATGCCACAGAAAAAGTGGCTGTTGTGCATAATGGTATTATTGAAAATTACGCAGATATAAAAGAAGAACTGCAAAAGCAACAATGCCGTTTTGAAACAGAAACGGATACTGAAGTCATCGCCCATTTGATCACGCATTATTTGAATCAGGGCTTAACCCCCCAAGATGCCGCCGATAAAACATTCTCCCGATTAGAAGGAGCCTATGCGCTGGCGCTTATTTTCTCAGGCAAAGATGATTTAATGATTGGCGTGCGTCAGGGGACGCCGTTGGCTGTGGGGTATGGTGAAAATGAAATGTTCTTAGCCTCCGATTCTTATGCGCTTGCGCCGCTAACGAAAAAAATATCTTTCCTTGAAGATGGCGATCGCGTGACCGTGACAGGGAACTCTGTCCGCATCTATACCGAAGCCAATGATAATATAGAGCGCCCAATCCGCGTCACCGCGCAATCTGGCGCAACAACGGGGAAGGGGGAATATCCCCATTTCATGTTGAAGGAAATTTATGAACAACCCGCCGTTATTGGTGATACATTAAATAGTTTTATTAACCCTGCCACAGGCGAAATTACATTACCTGATGATATTGTGGAGGCGATTAATAACGCTCCGCGTTTAACCTTGGTAGCATGTGGCACGGCGTTTTATGCCTGTATGGTTGCCAAATATTGGTTTGAACAAATTGTGCGTATTCCATGTGAAATTGATATTGCATCAGAATTTAGATACCGCGAAGCACCCATGCCAGAAAATGGACTTTGTATTTTTGTGTCACAATCAGGGGAAACGCTCGATACACTCGAAGCCCTCCGTTATTGTAAGCGTGAAGGGCAAAAAATTCTGTCTATCGTTAATACAATCGAAAGTACGATTGAACGGGAATCTGATTTGATTTTGCATACATTGGCTGGTCCAGAAATTGGCGTGGCTTCAACCAAAGCATTCACAACACAGCTAACAAGCCTGGCATGCCTTGCCTTGGCGTTGGCGTTTAAGCGTAATAAGATTGCGGATGATGAACGCAAAGAGTTTTCAAATGCATTACGCCATCTTCCTAAAGTTGCCGCAGAAATTTTAAACCATGATGAAGAAATTAAAGCGATAGCAACGCAAGTTTGTAACGTACGCGACATGCTCTATATTGGCCGTGGCAGTTTATATCCAATCGCAATGGAAGGGGCGTTAAAGCTGAAAGAAATTTCTTATATCCATGCAGAAGGCTACGCAGCAGGAGAAATGAAGCACGGCCCGATTGCACTGATTGATGAAAATGTTCCTGTGGTGGTTGTTGCGCCATCAAATGATCCACTTTTTGAAAAAACACTGTCGAATGTCCAAGAAACCGTTGCGCGTGGTGGTAAAATTCTTTTATTTTCTGATGGTGAAGGCACACGCAAAATGAAAGATATAACCAGTTGGTCTGTGACACTTGGTGAAGTTCACCCCTTCGTTGCGCCGCTTCTTTATACAATCCCCATACAGCTCCTTTCCTATCACATCGCTGTTGCCAAAGGTACAGATGTAGACCAACCCCGCAACCTAGCAAAATCTGTCACGGTGGAATGATTTTGTTCGGGGGTTTACGGCTGACACCCTATATCACTTTTAATCTGGTCTTACGCTCAACGAAACTGTGGGTTTCACCTTATTCTGAATATCAGGAAGAACTTTATAAAGTCATTAAAAGTCTGCGAGATCAGGGGCTAAGCTATAATAAAATCGCTGATTATTTGAATGAAAAGGACTACAAAACGGTTAGAAACAGGGCATTTAGAGGACCACACGTTCATTCAATTATAGCGAAGAAAGCAATAAGGGATGAGCGTTTGAATAGGGAATATCCTCTAGAGATACATGATTTTTCAATCATTTATCTTTAGGTTTATGCTAAGAGAACAAAGTTCATTCAATATTTATGGGGATCCATTATAAGTAAAACGCTCACCAAAACCAGTTTCAGGGCGTTGAGTTTGATCGTAGAGCATAGATCCAGAGAGTGTTTTGTGATAATTCCTTGAAAATTCTTTAACTTGTTCTGTGATTTCTGGGTCATTGTTCCCAATAAAATCTTGAATTTCTTTATCACTAGCAATGAGCATATTGATGCCTATATATCCCAGACCAGCTTTATTATGGGCGGCTTTTTCTTGAGCTTCATAAGTAAAAAAAGCAGTTACCGCACCGACAGGTAACGCAACAACTCCAGAGATTAATTGTAATGCTTGATTGTCTAGGATAGCTCTGGGGAGCAATGTTATGACGTTAAATAACTCTTTAACAGAGCCAATTGAATCTGAATAAGCGGCTAAACCTAAAAATGGAAGAGATCCCGCAGCGGCAGCGGCTGCAGTGCTAGATAATACTGTTATTGGAAGTGCTCTTTTTTTTATTGCTTCACTATAAGCTTTTTTATCTCCAAGAAGTTCTTTTTTGAGGAAAGGGCCTGACAAAAAATAATCAATGTTCTCTCCTTCATCTTGGCTGTGTATAGTGATTTCAGTGTTATCATTCATAGTATAAATTTCTATATACGTTTATTTTATAAAGAGTGTTTATCACACGCTCGGCGTTATGTCAATATTTTTTGAATGTTGAGATGCTTCTCTGTAGAATTCGGAAGCATGATATATTACTTAACAAGGTATAGAAGAGTTTATCAGTTATTATTTAATACTCAAATTCAAATAATATCGACAATCTTCTTTTGGGCTTCTGTATCTGCTTCAATATATCGCTGTGTCATATTTAAATTTGAATGACGCGCTAACATTTGAACATCACGCATTGATCCGCCAACAGATGATATTTTCTTTGCGGCGTTTGTTATAAAGGTTCGTCTTCCGCTATGTGATGAACAACCTATAAATCCCATTTTCTGATACCAATTATAAAATACATTCACGATCACTTGTGGAGTTGTATCGCGATTGCGACCTGTTTTAATAATTCGTCCTGATTTTGAACAATCAGAAGCATAATCTGTATATTGATTATTTTTCATTGAATCATCCAATCAGGAAGGTAGAGATTGGCATCCCATTGGAAGATAAATAATTAAATAATATCGACAATCTTCTTCTGTGCTTCAACATCAAATTCCACATATCTTTGTGTCATATTCAAATTTGAATGACGTGCTAACATTTGAACATCACGCATGGATCCACTAACAGATGATATTTTCTTAGCGGCATTTGTAATGAATGTACGGCGACCACTATGTGATGAATTTTGAACATATTGTCTCTGAAATAAGAGAATCACAAAACAAAAAGAAAATGAGAGTATTTCTTCAGTCGTTTATTGAAAAAATCGGTCATTGGTGATGTTAAGGGGTTTGTATTATCATCTAAAAAAAACCGAAGAACAACAAAAAAACCTATGCCACACAATATCCCCTTACTACACAATCAAGTTACGGTGGAGTAATTCGAATTTCCTTGATTTTTTGAGAATTTTGGTTTCTACTAAGTTTAATCAAAAAATAATAAGCAGCATTAAAGCTGTAAAAAAACAGGGATTATTACTATGTGCCAAGAGATTGCGCGCGAAGGTATCTTTCGCCTATCGCATTGTAAATATTTTAAAACCATTAACACAGTGAAGGCGCGCGCCTTTACCAAAGATCCCGAACACGCCAAAATAAAAGGGCTGTGTTATAAGGTGAATCAATCTGATTTGAACCGCTATACGATTTTTATTAAATCATGGGAATATAATATTTATAATGAATATTATGAACGCCCTGTTTTAAGTTTTTCTATTGCGTTTGATTATAATGCTCCGCATAAATTTAAAATAACCGCACCCAAAATAATGTCTTGCCCCGTTATCTTAGATAATCAATCTGCTCTCCGTTTTTTAGAGGCGGCTTCTTTGATTATGCGCCAAGTGCAAAGCGGAACGATGATCGATGTGGATCACGTCTTAGGGATTTACCGCATTAAACCGACATCAATGACGTGTGAATCTATCAATGCAGCAATGATGAAACAAAAAAAGAGCGCGTTTGAAGATATCTCAAAACGCGCCCTTTAATTAATTCAAAAAATATTATTTTGTTTCTTCTTCGTCGTCCTCTTCAATATCATCTTCTTCATCGTCGATACTATCGAAGTTGTCGTCTAAATCGCTTGGCATAGTGGCCGCGTCGTCATCCTCTTCATCGGCTTTCACGTCGTCATCTTCATCCACATCATCCAGGCTTACGATATCATCATCAGGATCAATGTCTTCAACATCATCCTCTTCAATAACGGGCGCTGTTTTTTCAACGGCTTTAACGGGCTTATCTTCGGCAGGGGGACGGCCACGACGGCTTTTGACTTTAATTTCGCCAGTAAATTCCGTATCACAAGAAGGACAGATGATTGGGCTTTTTGCGAGGTCATAAAACCGCGCACCACAATTCATACAAATTCTTTTTAAACCTTTAGACATATTATAAACCTTTTCATTTGGAAATTCTGCCCCAGTCTTACCGTTATTGGGGAAATCTGTCAAAGCGTGATTACTCCAAAGCCATAAATAATTTTAATATAGTATTATGACCAAAGATTTTAACCCTTTATAGACCTCTTGCAGATTATAATATAATCTCTATTTTGTTAATGCAGGCTCACATTCAGAAAGGCTTCCCATGCACACTCCCGTTGTTTTATGTGGTTATAAACGTTCCCCTTTTACCTTTGCCAATAAAGGTGCGCTGGCGAAAACTCGCCCTGATGATATGGCGGCGGCCGTTATTAAGGCATTGGTCACGGAAACGGGCGTGAATGTTGATGATATTGAAGACATTATAATGGGTTGCGCTTTTCCTGAGGCAGAGCAAGGCTTTAATTTGGCTAAGATTGTCGGGCAACTGGCAGGCCTTCCCGATAGCGTTGCAGGCGCAACAGTAAACCGCTTTTGTGGATCATCGATGACGACCATTCAAATGGCGGCAGGTTATATTCAAATGGGCGCAGGTGATGTGTTTATTTGCTCTGGCGTTGAAAGCATGTCGCGTATTCCAATGGGTGGCTTTAACCCTATGCCGAACCCCGCTATGATGGATGTGTATCCCACTGCCTATATGGGCATGGGGGAAACAGCAGAAAATTTAGCCGAAGAATATAAAATTGATCGTGATGCCCAAGAAGAATTTGCGGTCGACTCTCAAAACAAAGCCGCTGCCGCGCGCAGCGCAGGAAAATTTAAGGATGAAATTGTCCCGATTGATGGCGTTACCGAAGATGGCTGTATTCGTGAGGGATCAACAAAGGAAGCATTAGCCGCGTTAAAACCCGCTTTTGATAAAGATGGTACCGTAACCGCGGGAACGTCCTCTCCGCTTACTGATGGCGCGTCCGCTGTTTTGGTGGCTTCCGAGGAATATGCGAAGAGGCATAATTTACCGATTATGGCACGGATTAAATCTGTCGGTGTGGCCGGATGCGCCGCCGCAACAATGGGAATTGGCCCTGTTCCCGCCTCTAAAAAAGCGTTAGAGCGTGCAGGCTTGTCCATTGATGACATTGATATTATTGAATTAAACGAAGCCTTTGCCGCGCAATCTTTATCTGTTGTAAAGGGTTTAAAAATTGACCGCGCAAAGCTTAATCTTGATGGGGGCGCTGTGGCAATGGGACATCCATTGGGTGCATCAGGCGCACGGATCACAGGCAAGCTCGCTAGTTTGATGCAACGCGAAGGTAAAAAACTCGGCCTTGCTACCATGTGTATCGGCGGCGGGCAAGGAACGGCGATCGTGTTGGAGAGTGTGTAAATGACAATCAATAAAGTTGCGGTTATCGGTGCGGGATTAATGGGAAGCGGGATTGCCGCGCAAATTGCCAATGCGGGCGTGCCTGTTGTGTTGCTGGATATTGTTCCTAAAGATTCACAAGACCGTAATGTTATTGCCAAGGGCGCCGTTGCCAAAATGCTAAAGGCTGATGACCCTGCGCCGTTCATGTCAAAACGCAATGCAAAATTGATTGAGGTTGGTAATTTAGAAGATGATTTAGAAAAGATCTCTGATTGTGATTGGATTGTGGAAGTGGTGCTGGAAGATTTAAAAATCAAACATGCTACCTATGAGAAAATACAAAAGCACCGCAAAAAAGGTTCTATCGTAACGTCAAACACGTCAACTATGCCGCTGAGCCAATTAATCGAAGGGCAGCCCGCTGACTTTGTTAAAGATTTTATGATCACGCATTTTTTCAATCCGCCGCGTTATATGCGCTTGCTTGAAATTATTACTGGGGATCGAACGCGCGATGATGCAACAAAAATTATCCATGAATTTTGCGATGTGCGCCTTGGTAAGGGGGTCGTGCATTGTAAAGATACACCTGGTTTTATTGTGAACCGCCTGCTTGTATTTTGGATGCAGACCGCGCTAAACGTGGCGGTAGAAGACAATGTTCCGTTGGAAGTCGCCGATGCCGTCATGGGAAAACCGATTGGCGTTCCTAAAACCGCTGTGTTTGGTTTGATTGATTTGGTTGGCGTGGATTTAATGCCCTATTTGGCCAATTCGATGCTATCAAGCCTGCCAAAAGACGACCAATATCGCAAAATTTACAAAGATTATCCATTCGTCCAAGGGATGATTGACGCAGGTTATAATGGCCGCAAAGGTAAGGGAGGGTTTTACCGCCTTAATCCTGACGCACCAAAAGGATCAAAAGAAAAACAAACTTTAGATTTAAACCCTGAAAAATTTGATGAAGCCCAATATCGCAAAAGCAATAAGAAAAAACTTGCTTCTGTAAGCGCCGGTAAAAAAGGTCTGCGCGCGGTTGTTGAAACAGACGACCAAGGCGGTCACTACGCATGGAAAGTCTTATCACAAACTTTGGCCTATGCCGCGTCTCTTGTTCCTGAAATCTCTGATGATATTTACTCAATCGATGAAGCCATGCGTTTGGGAACAAATTGGAAAAAAGGCCCGTTCGAAATGATAGATGCCTTAGGGTCAAAAGAAATAAGTGGCCCTAAATATTTTGCAGACCGCCTGCGCGCTGAAAATATCGAAGTGCCTGAAATCCTTGACGCTGTTGGGGATGGCACGTTCTACCGCGTTGAAGACGGTAAAATTCAAGCCTTTGGCACAGATGGAAAATACCATGAAGTAAAACGTGCGGACGGCGTATTGTTGCTCCGTGATATTAAGCTTTCAAATGACCCTGTTATTAAAACGGGTAGTGCATCTGTCTGGGATATTGGTGATGGTGTTCTTTGTGTCGAATTTACGGGTAAAATGAATGCCCTCGATGATCAAGTTTTTGAAGCCTATAAAAAAGCAATGAAGATGATTGATGGCGAAAAATATAAAGCCATGGTTATTTATAACGAAGGGTCACATTTTTCTGCGGGCGCGAATTTAGGCCTCGCAATTTTTGCGATGAATATTGCTATGTGGCCCCAAATTCAATCCCTCGTTGATGGCGGTCAGGCGATGTATAAGGCGCTGAAATATGCACCATTCCCTGTTGTTACTGCGCCAAGCGGTATGGCTTTGGGTGGTGGATGCGAAATTTCCCTTTATGCAGATCATGTACAGGCACATGCCGAAACCTATACTGGCTTGGTTGAGGTTGGCGTTGGTTTACTGCCCGCATGGGGCGGCTGTGTTGAGATGGTGAAACGCTATCAACAGGCTGAGCGCGAACAATATGATAAAGCCACAGGTGGTAAGAGACTCTGGTTTAGCCCTAAAAACACACCAATGGGCGCGGTGCGTAAAGCATTTGAACTCATCGCTATGGCAACAGTGGCTAAATCTGCGCAAGAGGCAAAAGAATATAAATACCTACGTAACACAGATGGAATCACAATGAATCGGGATCGTTTATTATTCGATGCAAAAGAAAAAGCGTTGGAACTGGCCAAAGATTATGCTGCGCCTGAACCGGTTGAGGACTTAAGGTTACCAGGCCCCACAGGAAAGCTTGCGCTGGAATTAGCCGTGGTTGATTTGCAAAAATCAGGCAAGGCAACGCCGTATGATGGCGTGGTGTCCAGCGCGGTAGCACATGTATTAACGGGCGGTGAAAATGCTGACTGGACCGTGCCAATGCATGAAGATGATATGTTCAAATTAGAACGGGAAGAATTTATGCGCTTGGTCCGTATCGAAGGTAGCCAAGATCGTATCGAACATATGCTCACGACAGGTAAGCCATTGAGAAACTAATGCTTTATTATATAATAAATGCAGTTATTGGTGCGGCAGTGGCAGTGTTAATTGCATTTTTAAGCCGGACTAATTTTTACTTTCTTTCAGGTCTTGCGCCTCTTTTTCCTACTTTGACTTTATTCGCTCATATCATGGCTTTTAAGATTGGAGGCGCGGAGCAGGTAAAGCATATCATCTTATTCGGTTTTTTGGCGATGGTGGCTTACTTAATTTACTTGGGTGCTTTTTATATTTTATTAAATGGCGGTATAAAATTTATTTATGCTGTTTCAACGGCTTTGGCTTTTTGGTTTGTTTCTGCTGTGTTTATTTTCTACCTTAGTAAAAAATTTATCACTTAACTCATCATATAAGCTTGTACAGACATCTGGACGGCTTCTTGAATTTGCATGGGATTGACATCTTGGCGTTTAATATTAATTTTTGCGCCATGATCCGCACATCCCAAAATCCCGCCATCAATCACGATGAAATGCGTGACGCCAATATCATTTAAATAATCATTCAACATTTGTGCGCGCGGGCCTGCCTTGCATAATATATAAGTGGGGTCTTTAAAATTTTCTGTTTTTATATCTGCCTTCGCATTGTCGAGCGGTATATGAACAACAGGGTAATCCAGCACAAGTGTTGAAAACTCTAATGCACTTCTAATGTCCAAAACAGATAGGTCAGGGTTTGTTTTTATTCGCTCAACAAAATTGGCGGCGGTAACAGTCATCTATACATCCTTTTATAAAAAAAGCGGCATCCCGATTAAATAACGGGCGCCGCTTCTGTAAATTCTTATAGTAAAGCTCTATTTAGAGATTTGCTTGAATTGTGGTTCCGCACTACGGATCACTTCAATATCACGAATAGGCGCAGGGACTGGCGCTACAACCGGCGCAGGAACCGGCGCCGGTGTTGGCGCGATAACCGGAATGGCCGGCGCTGGTGCGACGACGGCAACACGTTTTCCTGCTTCAACTGTACGTTCTTCCGTATAAGGGCCACCATATGTGCATTCATCAAGCTCTTGACGGCATTCAGGGATGGCTCCACAGGCAGATAATGTCACTGTTGCACCCAAAATGAATGCTAATCCAAATAATTTTCTCATTTTAAAATCCTTTTTTATTTTCTCTCTCCATAAAAATGGGGTGAAATCTACTGACTTCACCCCGTGACATTACAGAAAATATTGGTTTTTGACAATAAGCGTTATTTATCCGTCAAATAACGACGCTCAAGGTGCTTAATCAGCGCATCACCGCTTGGTTCCCGCCCTAAAATATCATTGACGGTTGCAAACGTGCCTTTGCTTTTCCCCACTTCATGTATATTGGTTTTAAGCCAAGCGCCCATTTCTTTAAACTGCCCTTTTTTAATTTGTCCGGGTAGATCTTCAATTTGTGTATCAATTTTTTGATGCAGTTCCGCTGCAATAATATGCGATAGCGTATTGGTTGGAATAAACCCAAAGCGACCCGTAAACCAATCCGGATTTTGTAGCGCGCCTTCTTGTAAAGTCGCAGGGGTAACCCCTAATAATGCCTTGCTTTCTTCGTTCCACCTCTCAGGAATATCCTTAACGGATAAATCACTATTCATTAAGTCCCGTTCGATACGATAACGCAGCATGTCATGAAAGATTTTTGAAAATTCATCGGCGTCATTACGTACAGATGTTTGATGAATAATTTTTTTCAATTTATATAAATTTTCAGGATCAAATGATTTATTTTTAAATTGTCTAAACACACCTTCGGCACGCACTGATACAAAATCAAAAAATTCTGGCGTGCGGCCAATCATTGTTTCATATAACTGACTAACGGCGTTCAGCATAATCGCTCCTTGGTCTTGACCTACGGGTTGATTACGCCATTCTTCGGGAAGGTTTTGATAATAAAGCCCACGCGCGCCCTGATAAAGCGTATCTTCGAGGGAGTCGAGGAAGCAATTACTGTCTCCACAACGCACTAAAATCCTCACATCTTCAGGGTTACCACCGGTCATCGGGGATAGGGAGGATTGGTAAATACCCCCACTATTTAGATCAAAACCCATCATTTCAAGAACAGTTTTATTGAGCCACATTTGATCTGTTTTAGAAAAATCTCCATCAAGGGGCGTCGGCTTATTTTGTGCATTTTGCTTTTCAAGGGCTTTGCCATACAGCGTTTGAAGAGGGCCTAATAATGAATCATATAAATCATCAATCTGACGCGTTGAAATATCATTGGCATATCCCAAAAGAAGCGCACGATACCGCGTTGCGGTATTAAATTTCTTTTGTTTTAAATCTCCAATTTGTTTGTATAAATCTACAACTTTTTGAATGTAAGGCTCTGCCTCGCTCCAATCTCCATTTGCTAAAGCAATAGCATGCATACGGCGTCCTTCATTGGATGCCTTAACAGATGCAATATAAAGTTCAGGGGGCAAGGCAGAAAGATGCGAATGAATCCGGCGCATCTCTATAACATTTTGCAGATCCCATGCGTTCCACCCGTCATTGCTTTGTGCAATTTGATTTTCAACATCATCAAGCAATTTTGTAACAGTCGGCGTTGTTGTTTCGGCATAGATACGTTTCGTAATAGATGAAATATCGTTAATACGGCGTTTCATACTGCCGAGCGGCATGGCTGTCATCATATCAACGGCAAGTGTATTGCGGATGGAAAATAGTGTGTTCAAATTCGCAAAATAAAATTTAAGGTCATTATACCCTTTGGATGGATTGGTCATGAAAAAAGCCCTTTATGGATTAAAAAAATATCTAAGTAGTATAGCTTCTCTTAAAGCAGTTAAAAATGCCTTAATCTTAGGAAATTAAGTTTATTTAATGTCATAATATTTTCTGTCATAATTTTTTAGCGAATTCATAGAAGCTTTACTTTCTTTATGATAAAATAATTTAAGACACCACAATCACTTGATCAGGAGATTTTATGCCAATTTATAATGCCCCAATGGAAGATATCAAATTCGTTCTTCATGATGTTCTCGGCGCAGAAAAACTGACCGAAATCCCTGATTTTGCGGATGCGAGCGCAGATTTAATTGATCAAATCCTCGAAGAAGGTGCCAAAATATGTGAAGAAGTTCTTTTTCCGCTTAATCAAAGTGGTGATGAAGAAGGCTGTACATGGAAGGACGGTGACGTAACAACACCCAAAGGATTTAAAGAAGCGTATGATGCCTTTACCCAGGCGGGATGGTGCGGCGTATCTGCAGATCCTGAATTTGGTGGTATGGGTTTACCGGCGCTGGTTAATACGGTCATGCAAGAAATGATTTGTTCTGCCAACTTTTCTTTTGGTATGTATCCTGGATTGTCACAAGGCGCGTATGAGGCGCTGCATCACTTTGGAACGCAAGAACAAAAAGATACCTACCTTCCAAAACTTGTTACAGGGGAATGGTCAGGAACAATGTGCCTGACAGAACCGCATTGCGGAACAGATTTGGGTCTTTTACGGACTAAAGCCGAAGTGGATGGCGATGGATATAAAATAACAGGCACAAAGATTTTTATTTCCGCAGGGGAGCATGACTTAAGTGAAAATATCATTCACCTTGTCCTCGCTCGCTTACCTGATGCTCCAGAAGGGGTGAAAGGAATTTCTCTTTTTGTCGTGCCTAAATTTATGCCAGAAGATATGCGCCGTAATGGCATTGCCTGTGGCTCTATTGAACATAAAATGGGTATTCACGCCAACTCAACTTGCGTTATGAACCTCGAAGACGCCAAAGGCTGGCTGGTGGGTGAACCTCATAAGGGTCTTAAGGCTATGTTTGTGATGATGAATGCCGCGCGCCTTGGTGTTGCGATGCAGGGGCTTGGTATTGCGGAGGTTGCCTATCAAAATGGGTTGGCATATGCCAAAGATCGTTTGCAGATGCGGGCGCTAGATGGTGTGAAATTCCCTGATAAGCCCGCTGATCCTATTATTGTCCATCCTGACGTGCGCCGTATGTTGCTGACGTCAAAGGCCTTTTGTGAAGGGTCGCGTGCCTTATCTTATTGGGTGGGTATGAATTTAGATATCTCTCTTCATCATGAAGATGAAGCCACCCGTAAAGAAGCCGATGATTTGGTACAACTTTTAACACCTATCGTGAAGGCATATCAAACCGATATGGGATTTGAAGTGTCGTCCCTCGCCATGCAAATTCATGGGGGGCATGGTTATATTCGTGAATATGGTGTTGAACAATATGCCCGTGATGCCCGTATTGCGATGATTTATGAAGGCACAAATGGTATTCAGGCGCTGGACCTTGTGGGGCGTAAAATGGGTGCGCATATGGGGCGTTATCTTCGTCGTTTCTTCCATCCTGTTCAGGAATTTATTGAAACAAACCAAACAGACGAAGCATTACAGGAATTTATTTTCCCGCTCGCTAAATCTTTTGCAAAATTACAACAAGCCACCGCCATGACAGCGCAAAAAGGGTTGAAAGATCCAACCGAAGCGGGCGCCGCATCTGTTGATTATCTACGCCATTTTGCGTTGGTGGCTATGGGGTATATGTGGATTCAAATGGTGAAAATATCACAGGAAAAATTAACCTCTATCAATGGAGGGGGTGAAGGCAATAAAGAATTTTTTGAAGCTAAAATTAAAACAGCCAAATTCTTCTTTTCCCGTATGCTGCCCGAAGCTGATTGGCACTTTAAAGCCGTTATGGCCGGCGCAGAAAGCCTAATGGCACATAATGAGTCTGAATTTTAATCAACCATTATGAAACAGATAAAAAATTTATCTGATCTTGAAGAATTTCAAAATTCTCTTAACGGTAGAACTGTCGCGCTCATCCCAACGATGGGCGCGCTGCATGAAGGACATTTGGCGTTGGTGAAGGTGGGAATGAAAGCGGCGGATGTTTGCCTACCTTATATTTTCTTAAACCCAACACAGTTCGCCGCAGGGGAGGATTTAGATAGCTACCCTCAAACATTACAGGCAGATTTAGAAAAGCTTGAAAAAATAGGCACGCAAACCGTGTGGTTGCCTTCCATGGATGATGTGTACCCTGATGGTCCACAAATCACGCATAAGGCAAGCGATATCGCAAAGCCGTTAGAGGGCGAAAGTCGACCGCATTTCTTTGATGGGGTTGCAACAGTGTTGGCGCGTATGTTTGTGCTTTCAAAACCAGACATTGCCATTTTTGGTGAAAAGGATTTTCAACAATTACAGGTTATTCGCGCCATGGTGCGTGATTATAACCTTCCCATACAGATTATTGGCGCACCAACTGCGCGTGATGAAAATGGATTGGCGCTTTCCTCCCGTAATGTATACTTATCTGAAGGAGAGTATCAGAGCGCTATCCAGCTTAATAAAATTATAAAAGACATGGCGCATAGACATATTGATGAAGAGGCAGCGCGGGTGAAATTGTTAAAAGCGGGGTTTGATAAAATTGATTATATAACCGCGCGCAATAGCAAAACATTCCACTCCAAAAACCCAGATAGAATTTTAGCCGCCGCATGGCTCGGAAAAACCCGCTTAATTGATAATATGGCGATTATTCCGTAAGATTAAATATATAAAAAAGAAGCTATTTTATGAAACTTTCAACGAATAATACTGACTATCCTCTAACAGGCTTAATTGGAAAGATACATACTTGGCTTGTACCACAACGTGATCCTGATTTAAGCGCTGAATTGGTCCAACAAGAACCTAGTACAACTTTTATAGGTTTATTTAAAAATATATTAAAAGATAAAAACGCCGTTTGGTTTTTAACTACGGGATATATTCTGGAAGCATTTTTTACAATATTATACCTCTCCATTCCTTTGGTGATTGGTAAGTTCATGTCCTATATTATTGAAGAAGGACAAGTGACATCAGATAAACTATCGTACCTTGTTATGATTATGATTGTGATGTTGTCCGCTTGTGCTATCACAAATTTCTTAACTGTGCGTCAGGCAGATAGAAGTCGTGGTAGCGGTGAAGCGCTTGCACGCAGGCAATTAACGTGGTGGGCATTGGGGCATTCTGCAGGATGGTTTTCCACCCGCGAAGCGGGACAAATTGCCCATCGCATATCTGAGGTATCACGCCAAATTTACGTCGTTTTAGGGTTTATCGTTTGGGATGTTTTCCCCATTTTTATATCTCTTATTTTTGTCAGTGTGATTATGTTTTTAACAGATCTATATGCAGGTTTATTTTTCTTGGGATGGGCAATATTCTTTTTATGGTCTTCTATTAAAATGGGGCTTATTTCCCAAAAATTTATGATGCGAACTGTTAAACGCCGCGCACAGGCATCAGGTTTGTTGACAGATGCGGTGATTAACAATGCTCTCGTACGACTTTTTCAATCTAAAAATGCAGAAGATATTAAAGTCGCGGCACATAGCCAACAAGTATATGAAGCCTTTATGGAGTCTTCAACCTGGGCGCGTGTTAAAAATATTGTCCGGGATTTTTCTATTATGGTGCTGGTTTCTGCACTGCTTTGGATTTTAGGAAATGGTGTTATTACAGGCAGGCTTTCTATCGCTGCTTTTGTGGGTAGCATGGGAACGCTTTTCATGTTGATTGCCCAAGTTCGGGGGCTACATCACATTATTCGAGATGTTATGGAATCGATTGGTTCAATCCGTGAAGGGTTGATCGAAATTGGTACACCACATGACCTTATTGATCCGATCGTAGAGAAAGATTTTGAATTAAAAAGCAGTACGATTGCGCTCAGTAAATTGAATTTCCAATATCAAAATTCAAAGAAAATTTTACAAGATATTGATTTGATTATTCCTGATGGGCAAAAAATTGGTTTAATTGGCCCTTCTGGCGCAGGAAAAACGACGCTTATGTCGATTTTATTACGTTTGTGGGATGTTGATGAAGGAGAAATCTTGATTGATGGGCATAACATCAAAAATATTCCCTTTCATGTTTTACGCGAAAAAATTGCTTTGATTCCTCAAGACACCAGTCTTTTTCATCGTTCATTAATGGATAACATCCGCTATGGATCTAGTAGTGCAACCGATGCAGAGGTGATTGATGCCAGCAAAAAAGCTTATGCGCATGATTTTATTATGGATCTACCAGAAGGATATAATACGATGGTAGGGGAGCGCGGGGTTAAACTATCTGGTGGGCAACGCCAACGTATTGCCATTGCCCGTGTTATTTTGAGCAATGCGCCAATTTTAATTTTAGACGAAGCCACATCAGCGTTGGATTCTGAATCAGAAAAATTAATTCAGGAAAGCTTAAAAAAATTGATGGAAGGAAAAACTGTTATTGCGATTGCGCATCGTTTATCTACTATTTCCCATCTTGATCGGTTGATTGTGATGAATGAAGGGCGTATTGTCGAGGATGGAAGTCACCAAGATCTTTTAAAACAAAAAGATGGGCTTTATGCGCGATTATGGGGCATGCAGTCTGGTGGCTTTTTACAAGAAAACTAACGATTAAATTAATAAGGAAATAAAATGTCATTAGAAATAGTAACGCAAAGCATTAAGGAAAAAATGGCGTTGGCTGCAGGGCTGGATGCCAAGGTGAAGTTTGATTTTGGCGATGATGGCGTTATTTTCGTAGATGCGACACAAAATCCGCCGGTTATTTCTCATGATGATGAAGACGCTGATTGTACCTTGAAATGCTCCCTTGATACGTTCAAAGGTCTGATGGAAGGTACACAGGATCCAACGATGGCCTTTATGATGGGGAAACTTAAAGTAGACGGCTCTATGGGGTTGGCGATGAAGCTTAATTCAATCATTGAGGATTAATATCCCGTTAAATTGAATGTATTAAAAAAGCCGCGTATCAAGATGATCGCGGCTTTTTAATATATCGTTTTACGTTTTAGAATTTGTAATTAAACGCCGCAGATATAATACCAACGCGGCCATCTGTATCTGCACGGACATTGGAAAGTCCTGCATTACGGCTTACATTCACTGTCTCATCGCCTACATCGATATAGGTAGCAGCAAAGTCTAACTCAATATGATCGGTATATTTAAACGTTGCGCCTGTGCTGAACCAATTACGGTCACCATCTGGTGTTCGCGTTGTTCTAAACTCATCATTGGTTGGTGTTTCGTCATGTTGATATCCAGCGCGTACCGTCCATTGGTCATTCCAATCATGCTCTACCCCAAAGGCAAACGCCCATGTGTTTTCATAGTTTTGCGTCACACTTGAAATGACAGTACCCGCACTGCTTACGGCGGTAATATCTTCAAAATTATTCCACCCAAACCATGTGGCCTGTGCCATAAGGCGTGTCTTATTTGTAAGGTCATAGGCAGCGCCAAATGTTGCAATGTCAGGCAGGTCTAAATCGGCGCTCCCTGTTGTTCTAAAGTCTCCGGCGCCTGTTCCTTCGGCGCTGATCGTGCCGTGCAATTCATGTTTAATGGCGGAGCGATAATGAACACCAATTTCCGCCCGCTCAAAGGGTTTAATTTGAACGCCTACATTATAACCATAGCTCCAATCGTCCCCTTCTAAACGGCTTATCCCTTCGGTACCTGCAAAAGCCGCAGATTGTAAGTTGGCATCGGCATATTGTACATCAACGCCCAAGCCTACAGAAAGCCATTCTGTTGCCTTATAGGCCATTGCTGTGGTGAAATTAATCGTTTTTAAATCTGTCTGCGTGGCATCGTAACGGCCAAAGAAATCATGGTCATATTCACTGCCCAAACCAAAGGGGGCAGAAGTTCCAAAACCAGCCCAAATTTTATCAGTCAAAGGGATAACGCCATACGCATTAGGAACGGGCTCAATACTGAAATTGCTATTATTATCGCTTTCGGTGATTCCTGGGGGCAGGGTTGTGCCTGTATCTTCTAAATTTGAATCCGGTGCAATTAAATGAACACCTAAATTTCCTTGCATCTCTTCTAACTTGGTCATGCCTGCCGGGTTAAAATAAACGGTACTGGCATCTTCAATGGATGTTGACGAACCTGAAAAGGCCGCGCCCAGTCCTTTGACTGATTGTTCTTGAATATAAAATCCAGCGGCATTTGCATATGGCGCAGCAAAAATTGCAAGCACAGCGCAAGATCCCATAAATGCGTATTTCTTAAATGTCATAATATTTTCCCTTTTTATTGTTCTTATGATTTAGTGAACCATAATTTATAAAAAGAGACAATTATGAACGCGACTTATTCACTTTTGTATGCGTTAAGTGCGGCCTTTATTACCTTTTTTATGTCTTGTGTGGAATCTTCTATTCTAAAAATTCGTACTAAATCATTATTGGGATTCATAAAATAAATAAAAGATGAATGATCAACAGTATACTCCGTCATGGTGTCATCTTTTACTTTGGCCGCATATATTTTATAAGATTTTTTTACTTCTTCGACTTGCGCCATTGATCCCGTCAACCCCATAAGGCGCGGATGAAAAAGAGAGATATAATTTTTCATCACATCAACCGTATCGCGCTGTGGATCAACGGATATAAATATGGGTGTGATTTGATCAGCGTCGTTTTCTAAATCATGAAGGATGCCCGTTATTCTTTGTAATTCCGTCGGGCAAATGGCGGGGCAGTATGTGAAGCCAAAATAAATAAGCCGCCAGCGTCCCTCAAAATCTTTTTCGGTCACTATTTTATTATCTTGGTTAACCAACGTAAACGGTCCACCAAAATTGGTGGCGGTTACAAAGCTAGCATTTTTATTTTGTTCTTGAGAGATTTGATAACCCGCAATACCACCCGCCACAATAAGCGCTACAGTCATGCAAACGATAATCCGAATAAGACGTTTTTTCATGGGAATGAGTATAGGCAAGCTGGTTTAAAGTAAAAGGCTTTTATCGCGGTAAGAGAACACGGTAATAATGAAATGTCCCTACAGGTGGTGTATTGTCACCTTCAACGCACCCTTCAAGTTTACCAAAAGTTTCCAATGTTCCCGCTGAACCGCCAATCGTAAAGGTTTCAGCATAGGAGCCATTAAAAGGAAGGTTTAATTCAATTTCGTTAACGTCTTTAGGTGGATTCCCACCTGTGTTTTCTATGCTATTCTTTTCGTTTATCAGAATACAAAAACTTTTTGAAACGTTACTTAATACAGCAGTAAGATCAGCACTTCTTAAATTCCCTTGACCGCTATTATCGTTAGTTCCGATACCATCAACAGAATTTCTACCTGTAAAGTACCACGGTGTAAGAATTGCTTGTACACCATTGGGTGGCTCACGATATGTTGCACCGCCGCCATCACGATGGAATACTTGCCGTGTTGGAATATCGGTAATCACGCCATAGGCGGGATTTGCGTCAGGGTGCGCAAATCTAATATCAGCCTCGCTATGCCCATTTTGAAAAATATAAGAAACGGCGCGCTCTAATTCTTGTCCATATTCTTGAACTTCGGAGACGCGGATAATCAATGCTTCTTCATCAATCCCGCCACCAGGTGTGCTTGATCCGCGCACCATTACGGTTAGCACGCCCAATAAAAAAACTGCACCCAAAATATAAACCAGAATATTACCTGATTGTGTATTTATTGCGGTGGAACGGATCATTTACCGCGTTCCAATTTTTGTGGCTTGGGGGGCGATCGGCATACATTCTTTGAAATGTGTACATGCCTTGCTTGCTTCGTTTTGTGTCATGCCGCCTAAACGTGCGCGATACATAATGCCATTAGCTGTTCTTAATGGTACTGCAATCATCGTGACATTATCATAATTTGAGGGAAGTTTATTGCGTGCTTTTCTTAAGGCCGCTCCTGCGGCAGTTTGGTTTTGATAGGCACCTACCTGAATAGACCATCTGCCCACCATATCTTTTGGATGGGTAAGGGAAGGGAGTATTGTATCTTCTTTAAAAGATTTTGAATCCATCAAGCTTGGCTTGGCAATCGATTTATAATCACCCTTATGAACGGCGATTGCGATTAACCCCGTTTCAATACGCTTTGATGCGCTGGGGTCAAAATCCCCTTCGCCAATCATTTCACCAAAACTCCCACTTTGTAATTTTTGGTTAAGTGCTTTGTAATTAGGGCTTATATTATTTCTTTGGACGGATAAGGTGCGCCCTGTTTCTAAACTGGCAAGGGTGGTAAATCCTGCGGGTCTTTCTGGCTGTTTCTTTTTGTTATCAAGCACAGGAGCGCTGGCCACCGCAAATCCTGGCTTAGATATCGGTTTCGGTGGTGTTTTGGTGGATGCAATGCGTGTGCGTTTTGCTTTGCTAAACCCTTTATCCAATATATCTGCCATATGCAGATTGCGGGTTTTTCCTGATCGTCCGCCAAACACAACACCAATAAGGCGCCGTCCATCTTGGCGGGCAGATGCAACTAGATTAAATCCAGATTTTGAAATATACCCCGTTTTAAAACCATCCATCCCTTTATAAGTTTTCATGAGACGGTTATGAGAGCGATATGTTTTTCCGCGATAGGTAAAACTGGCGGTAGAAAAATAATGATAATAATGTGGGTAGCGCTGTAAAATATAACGCGCAAGCTTCGCCATATCACGCGCCGTACTAACCTGTGAAGGGTGATGTAGGCCTGATGCATTGCGAAAGCGGGTCTTGCTCATCCCTATTGTTCGCGCCCGCGTTGTCATGGCTGCCGCAAATTTTGCCTCAGACCCCGATAATCTTTCTGCCAGCGCAACGGCAACATCATTGGCAGATTTGGTCGCCAGTGCATAAATGGCGTCTTTAATTTTAATGCGATACCCAACGGGTAGATTAAGCTTGCTGGGGACCATACTGGCGGCGCGGCGGGATATTTTTGCACGGCTATTCAGGGTAATGTCACCACGATCCAATGCCTCAAATGTTAATAACATTGTCATGATTTTTGTAAGGGACGCGGGATGAAGAACTTTATCCGCATAACGGCTGGATAAAATAACACCCGTATCTGCATCCATGACCAATGACGCATATTTTAAATTCGGTTTATTGGACGCTTTCGCATGAACAGGGCTGTAGATTGCCATAACAGCAAAAAGAGAAATTAAAAAGAAAGCCCCTATTTTGTTCATTTAAATCAATGCCCTGACTTTTGAATATCTTGATGAAATACACCAAAATTATAACAATAATACCTTAAAAAAGCGTCAAATTGAATGATTGTCTACCCTGATTAAGATATGAGCGCCGCGAATCGCCCGTAAGATTATTACAAATAGTAAGTTTATATGAGGCATTTGTCCATAATGGGTGGCATTTTTTCCCGTTTTACCGCATAATTTGGCTCTTATGATGGACTTTATTTATATACATAACGCTGATGAAACGCCGCCTGATTTTGATGCAGGTGGGAATAGTAATGATGACCATCAGGAAGAACGCGAAACGGGTCTTTTACTGAAACCTAAACCAAAAACTAAAAAACCATCTATGTATAAGGTGTTGTTGTTAAATGATGATTACACGCCAATGGAATTTGTGGTGCATATATTAGAACGCTTTTTCAATAAAACCCGTCAGGAATCAACGGATATTATGCTGCATGTTCATCGCCGCGGCGTTGGGATTTGTGGTATATTTACCTATGAAGTCGCAGAAACCAAGGTCGCCCAAGTCATGGATTTCGCCCGCGCCAATGAACAACCCCTCCAATGCACGATGGAAAAAGAATAGGGGGGAGAAGGAATAAAATGCTCTCACGTAATTTAGAACAAACACTGCATAAAGCTCTGATGGAGGCGACAGATCGCACCCATGAATATGCAACGCTGGAACACCTGCTTATGGCTTTGACGGTGGATCAAGATGCCATGGCGGTCTTGCGCTCTTGCGGTGTTGGCATTGATCTTTTGAAAGAAAAATTAGAAAAATATTTAGATAGTGAGCTGGGCTATCTTAAAAATGAAGAACCAGAAGAAGCCAAACCAACAACTGCCTTTCAACGTGCTTTACAACGCGCCGCCATTCATGTGCAATCATCGGGGCGTGAAGAAGTAACGGGCGCAAATGTTTTGGTGGCACTGTTCTCTGAACGTGAAAGCCATGCGGTTTATTTTTTACAAGAACAAGATATGACGCGTTTTGATGCCGTGAATTATATCTCACACGGCATTGCAAAAGTGCCGGGCGTTGAAAACGCTATTTCTTTTTCAAAAGAAGCGGATGATGAAGATGGAAATGAAGAAAACGGCAGCGCAAAATCAGGACGTGAAGCTTTAAGCGCTTATTGCAAAAATTTAAATTTCAAAGCCAAAGAAGGCAAGATTGATACTTTAATTGGCCGCGAAAAAGAAGTGAATCGTACCATTCAAATTCTTTGCCGCCGTTCAAAAAATAACCCACTTTATGTGGGGGATCCCGGTGTTGGAAAGACGGCTATTGCAGAAGGGCTTGCCAAAAAAATTAATGATGGTGATGTACCTGAAGTGTTATTGGACGCCACAATATTTTCCCTTGATATGGGCGCATTATTGGCGGGAACACGCTATCGCGGCGATTTTGAAGAGCGCTTGAAAGCGGTATTATCTGAGCTTGAGAAAATTGATGGAGCGATTTTATTTATTGATGAAATTCATACAATTATTGGCGCTGGCGCAACCTCTGGCGGTGCGATGGATGCGTCTAATTTACTGAAGCCGAGCCTGTCGAATGGTGCGCTGAAATGTATTGGATCAACAACCTATAAGGAATATCGCAGTCACTTTGAAAAAGACCGTGCGCTGGTGCGCCGTTTCCAAAAAATTGATGTCGTTGAACCCACCATTGATGAAGCGATTAATATTTTAAAAGGTTTAAAAAAATATTACGAAGAACATCATAATGTGACCTATACGGATGAAGCAATTAAAGCCGCAGTAGAGCTTTCCGCTAAATTTATGGGGGATCGAAAGCTTCCCGATAAAGCGATTGATATTATTGATGAGGTTGGCGCGGCGCAAATGTTAGTGCCTGAAAAAAAACGTAAAACAGAAATTACATTAGACGATATTGAAGGCGTGGTTGCCGCCATTGCCCGCATTCCCACAAAATCACTAACCAAAGATGATAAATCCGCCTTGAGAAATTTGGAACGTGACCTAAAAACACTTGTCTTTGACCAAGATAACGCGATTAATACGCTAACCGATGCGATTAAATTATCGCGTGCGGGGCTGCGTGATATGGATAAGCCCATTGGCTGTTATTTATTCTCTGGCCCAACAGGCGTTGGTAAAACAGAAGTGGCCAGACAGCTTTCAAAAACAATGGGTGTTGAATTATCACGCTTTGATATGTCCGAATATATGGAACGCCATTCTGTTGCTCGCTTAATTGGCTCCCCCCCAGGTTATGTGGGGTTTGAACAGGGCGGTTTGCTGACCGATAAAGTGGATCAACACCCCCATTGTGTATTGCTTCTTGATGAAATTGAAAAGGCTCATCCTGATATTTACAATTTGCTCTTACAGGTAATGGATTACGGGAAGCTGACTGATAATAACGGTAAAACGATTGATTTTCGCAATGTGATTTTGATTATGACGACCAATGCAGGCGCGGCGCAGCTTGCCAAACCCCCTATGGGGTTTGAACGTGAAATGCGCGTGGATGAAGATAAAGAGGCAATCAATAAAATGTTCACGCCTGAATTTAGAAACCGCCTTGATGCGATTGTACCGTTTAAGGCGTTGACGCAAGAAACTGTTGCCAAAGTTGTCGATAAATTTATGGCACAATTAGAAGCGCAATTAACGGAGAAAAATGTCACCATTCAACTCACTGATGATGCCCGCGCTTATCTGGCAAAAGAAGGATTTGACCCCGCCATGGGCGCGCGTCCTTTAGGTCGTGTTATTCAAGAAAAAATCAAAAAACCCCTGGCCGAAGAAGTATTATTTGGCGCACTCATTGATGGCGGCCTCGTTAAAATCGATGTGAAAAAAGAAGAATTGGTTTTCAAATATGAATCAGAAAAACGCGCACTGGCTAAACCACAAAATAAAGAAACGGTTGAATAGTTTTCAACGCACAATCAGCGTTGTGTAAAAAACATTCTCACTGACATCATCTTCAAAACAAGCAGATTTGAGCGAGTCTAATCCCACACCAACCGCTCTAATGCTATTGGTAAGAACATAATCTCCAACAAATTGTCCTTTACCCCATGTTCCGCCTTCTACAGGTGGATTGACAGTAAAACTATTGCCTAGATTGTCATTTATTGTGATGCAGGTATTTGTTGGTATATTTCTAACAAAGAAATTCAGCTCTGTTCCATTTGTGCCATCATTTCCAACGCCGCTCACAACATTTGCGCCAGAAAAAATAACTTCTGCATCATCAAATGTTTGCCACGTCAGTCCCCCGCCCGCAATATCAAAAACATGACATTTGTTAGAAGAGGGAGCATTGGGATTTATATATCCTGTAACTATATTATTCTCAAAACTAATTTCTGTTTCATCGCATCCGCGTAATTGTAACCGCCGTACAACAGTCTTCACTTCATTGCCATAGGCCATCATTTGGTTGGCATAGGCGGTGGCTTCTTCATCGGTAAGAAGGGTGGTGCTGGTTCTGCTGGAATTTGTAACCGCATAGCCCAGCGCCGCAAAAAGCGCAACGGCAACAAGGATCATAAAAATGGCATTGCCCCGTTCATTTATGTGTTCATTTTTGTTTTCGGTTTTGCGGTTCATATAAATAGGATATCATGAATATTCATGAAGAAAACGGTTTTAATTGTTGATGATAACGCCCCCACCTTACAACTTTTGTCGGGTATTTTAACGGGTGCGGGCTATGAAACACTTATCAGTGAAAATGGCGAAGATGCCCTTGATATGGCGAATAACAACCAAATTCACTGCGCCCTCATTGATCAATATATGGATCCCATGGATGGTTTTACCTTGGCACGGGGATTAAAAGTAGATGGCCATGATTTTCCATTGGCAATGATTACCGCCAATGATGGTGGCGATTTATTGCTTGAATCCCAAAGAAATGGTTTTATGACGATTGTAATAAAACCCGTACAGCCAGAACGCCTGATTAAAATTGTAGAACGGATGTGTCGCTAATTATTAAGACGTTATTTCAAAAATTGCATCAATCTCAACGGCGAATCCTGCGGGCAGGCTCGGTGCGCCTACGGCAAAACGCGCATGCTTGCCAATTTCTTCACCAAGGGCATCGACCATTAAATCAGACGCCCCATTAATGACCAGTGACATATCAACAAAATCTGGCGTGCAATTCACAAATCCACCCAACTTTACGCATTTTTTAACGCGGCTCCAATCGCCCTCCACGGCATCACTGACCTGACGCAGGATATTCAACGCGCATTGCTTCGCGCCTTCTTGCGCGGTTTCCATATCGATATCAATCCCGACTTTGCCTTTATATTCTTGGGTTCCACCAATGGGAACTTGCCCCGCCACAAAAACCATATTTCCTGCCACAACATAAGGCACATAATTAAATAGCGGCGGCGCACTTTCAGGCAGTTTATAGCCAAGTGCGGCTAATTTTTCTTCTGGGGTTGGTATGGATGTTGTCATTTTTGTTTCTCCTCTTGATCTTATTGGCCTTTTACGCCATTTTTGCTGAAGAATAAAGTCGTGAATGAGGCTGCGGGGCAAAGACCGCAAAAAAAGCGTGAAGAGAAGAAAGTTAATCCATGGGATTATTTAGTTTTTTGGGTGTGGCATCCCCCGTGCAGATGATGGTCACTAAAGTCTTTAGTGGCGCTAAATGTGTTGGGTTAGATCCATATGGCAATAAATATTTTACCGCCAAACCCATGAAGGGTTATAAGCATGAGCGCCGCTGGGTTATTTATAAAGGCGCGGCAGAGGCAACAAAAATACCCCCCGAATGGCATGGTTGGATGCACCATCAAACAAATGAAGTACCTTCAACGGATGATCAATCTTTCCGTCGTTCATGGCAAAAACCACATCAACAAAACATGACAGGTACAAACCAAGCTTACCGTCCTCCGGGACATTTGCTCAAAGGGGGGCAACGTGATAAAGCAACGGGTGATTACGAAGCATGGACACCGCCAGAATAACCGCTAAATAATTATTTTTTTTAAGGAGACTACTATTATGAAGAAAAATGTCATTGAAACCGTTTTAGGCGCCGTTGTTATCGGGGTCGCCGTTCTATTTTTGGCGTTCAGCTATTCTTCCGCCGATATTGGATCAACCGATGGGTATGAGATCAGCGCCCGTTTTTCTGGTATTGGCGCGCTTAGCGTGGGTGATAAAGTAGTTGTGAGTGGCGTGAAAGTCGGTCAAGTAACCCGTATCACCCTTGATCCTGAAACGTATCTTGCCGATGTTTATTTAGATATCCAAAATGATAAAAAATTCCCCGAAGATACTGCGGCTTTTATCTCAAGTGAGAGCTTGTTGGGTGGTCTTTATATGCAGCTTGAACCAGGCGCGTCTGATGAAATGATTGAAGCGGGCGGTGTGATTGAATATACCCAAGCACCTCAAAATCTGGAACAACTCCTCGGTCAATTTATCTTCAGCCTTCAAGGCAATGATGAAGAAAAGTAATTTTCTACTCCTTATAGCGTTGCTTATAATGGGTGCGCCCGTTTTGGCTGCGCCCATGATTGATTACCCGGTGGTGAAAATACAGGCCTTGGATAAATCCACCGCGCGCACCACGACATTAGAAGCTAAAGTGGGGGAGACCATTCAATATGGCTCTCTCTTTATTAAGGTACAGGCCTGCCGTAAATCAGAACCCTTAGAAAAACCGGAAAGCGCGTCTTTTATTCAGGTATGGGAAGTACCGCTTCATTCGGAAAAATCAGAATGGGTATTTTCAGGCTGGATGTTTGCGTCCTCCCCCGCTTTATCGGCGATGGATCATGCCGTTTATGACGTCTGGGTGCTTGATTGCTTAGAAAAGACAGGGAAAAAAGTTTCACCAAAACAGAATGTAACCAATGATTCGGACCAGCCGAATCTGTAGGATACTGAAATTCTTCAGTAATATTAAAAACACAGATCAAAAATAAAAAAATCTAATAAAGTTCTTGATTTGTTCTATTTATGGAGGTATGTTCTCTTTATGATCTATTTTATATTACACATGATAATTATGGTTTTGGCGGGTTTGGCTCTTGTAAAATTGTTACAGGCGGAAAAAGAAGCGACCGCTTAAAAGAATGGCGAAGTCAAAAACCTCTTACACCTGTCAGTCCTGCGGGGCGGTAACGTCCAAATGGTCTGGAAAATGTGAATCTTGCGGTGAATGGAACTCCATTACGGAAGAACGCATTGAATCCTCTATCCCAAAGGGGCTTGGTGGACGCAAAGGGGGGCAACGCCTTGATGCTGTGCCGCTTAAGGGGAAAACAGAACCTAAACCGCGCCATGTCACGGGCATTGCAGAACTGGACCGCGTTACCGGTGGCGGACTGGTAACAGGCTCTGCCATCTTAATTGGTGGTGATCCGGGAATTGGTAAATCAACCTTACTGTTGCAGGCTGTTTGTAAGCTGGCTTTGTCTGGCAAATCTTGCCTTTATGTTTCCGGTGAAGAAGCCGTTGATCAGGTGCGCTTGCGGGCGCAACGGTTGGGGCTTGATAACGCGCCTGTTGATTTGGCGGCGGCAACATCGGTGCGTGATATTATCGCGTCGATGGAAGATGGTGATCCGCCAGATATTCTTGTCATTGATTCTATCCAAACGATGTATGTTGATACGATTGAAAGTGCGCCAGGGACGGTGACACAGGTGCGCACATCGGCGCAGGAAATCATTCGCGCCGCAAAACGCCGTGGTATTTGTGTGTTGTTTGTTGGCCATGTTACAAAAGATGGGCAAATTGCTGGTCCGCGTGTCTTGGAACATTTGGTGGATGCTGTCCTTTATTTTGAAGGGGATCGGGGGCATCAATTCCGTATTTTGCGGACAGTTAAAAACCGTTTTGGCCCCACTGATGAAATTGGCGTGTTTGAAATGGCGCAAGAAGGCCTCGTTGAAGTGACAAACCCTTCAGAACTTTTTCTATCCCAACGTCAGGAACATGTTGCGGGCAGTGCCGTATTGGCAGGGTTAGAAGGTACGCGCCCCGTGCTTGTGGAAATACAGGCGCTGGTCGCTCCTTCGGCGCTTGGAAATCCGCGCCGCGCGGTGATTGGCTGGGACTCTAGTCGCTTAGCAATGGTCTTGGCGGTGTTAGAGGCACGCTGCGGCATTACCCTATCAGACAGCGACATCTTTCTGAACGTCGCGGGCGGTATTCGTATTACTGAACCTGCCGCAGACTTGGCAGTTGCCGCCGCATTAATCAGCTCACAAACAGGGCAACCTGTTCCCACCCATACGGTCTTTTTTGGGGAGGTCGGCTTATCGGGTGAAATCCGTACGGTGTCACAACCCGATGTGCGCTTAAAAGAGGCGGCAAAACTTGGCTTTAATCAGGCCATGATCCCTGCGCCGCCGAAAAAGTCCAAAAAAACATCTAAATATCCCTTACAGGTACGTCAAATTGATCATCTAGATGACCTCGTACAGCAATTCACCATCAAAAAACGTGCGGCATAGAGTGCCATAACTTGCTAAGATGACTTGCTTAATTCAATAAAACCCCTTATTAAAAAGCCATGATTATTGATATCGTTGTTGCCATTGTTCTGGTTGTTTCTGCGGGTATTTCTTTCCTTCGGGGCTTTATCCGCGAACTTTTTACAATTACTGGTGTTATTGGCGGCATCGTCGCCGCGATTTTCTTTTCCCCTCCCTTGGCGAATGTTTTTAGAGACTGGTTTGGCGCGAATGCCCCTTCAGGCGATGGCACGGACGACGCCCAAGAAGTGGCTAAGCTTTTTGATCTGATTCCGATGCATTATGTTGCCGATGCCTGTGCCTATGGCGCAATTTTTATCACTTTTGTAATTCTTATTTCTGTCTTGGCGCAGTTCTTTTCTGCTGCCGTCAAAGCTGCGGGGCTTGGCCCGATAGACCGTACATTTGGTGTTATTTTTGGCTTATTACGCGCGGTTCTTTTGCTTGCGCTTTTATATTTACCCTTTCATCTGCTGATGGATCAAGGATCAAAAGATCAATATTTCGCTGACAGCAAAACGCATTTTTACATTGAAAAACTATCAGGCTTTATTGCGCGCTATTTGCCATCTTCACAGGATGTTGAAGATAAAGTCAAAGAAGTGCAAGGAAATCAAATTAAAGATAAGCTTTTCGAAAATGATATTTTGTTTAACAAAGATAAAAAACCTACGCCTAAAACAGCGCCTGAAACGGTTGAGCCAGAAACACGTAATGCGCCCACAGGATATGATCAAAAACAACGCCAAGAAATACAAAATTTGTTCCGTGAACCAACCTATAACGAATAAGAAAGTCCTTTTATAATGTGTGGAATTACCGGTATCGTCGCTCAATCAGAAGTCAATCAAGAGCTTTATGATGCGTTGACAGTTTTACAACATCGCGGGCAGGACGCCGCCGGTATTGTCACCGAAGAAAATGGTAAATTTCACCTCCGTAAAAGCAACGGCCTCGTCCGTGATGTTTTTCATACACGCCACATGCGCAAGCTTAAAGGTAAAATTGGCATTGGCCATGTGCGTTATCCTACTGCGGGAAGCTCAAGCTGCGCAGAGGCGCAACCTCTTTACGTGAACTCCCCTTACGGCATCATGTTTGCGCATAATGGGAATTTAACCAATCATCACCAATTAGCAGAAGAGCTATTCCAAACAGATCACCGTCATTTAAACACCAGCTCTGATTCCGAAGTATTGCTGAATATTTTGGCGCATGAATTACAGGCGCGTGATAAAAAGAAGCTCGAAAAAGAAGATATTTTTTCTGCTGTCGAGGCACTCCATCATCGTTGTAAAGGGGCTTATGCGGTTATCGCGGTGATTTCTGGCCATGGTATGGTTGCCTTTCGTGACCCGCACGCTATCCGCCCGTTAATCATTGGGGGGCGTAAGGCTGCAAATGGTAAAATGGATTATATGTTCGCTTCGGAAAGTGTCGCGCTTGATGTTTTGGGGTTTGAAGATATTCGTGATCTAGAACCAGGTGAAATTGTTTATATTGACACCAATGGGGAACAACATTCCTACACCCCAAAAACCAATAGCGTGCGCTCTCCTTGTATTTTCGAATATATTTATTTTGCCCGCCCAGATTCTATTATTGATGGATCATCGGTTTATAAGGCGCGCGTTAGAATGGGTGAATACCTTGCCAATAAAATTAAAAAGCTGCATCCTAATCATGATATTGATGTGGTCATTCCCGTTCCTGAATCCAGCCGGCCAAGCGCGATGGAGCTGGCAGTACAATTAGGCTTAAAATTCCGCGAAGGCTTTATTAAAAACCGTTATATCGGCCGAACCTTTATTATGCCCGGCCAAGAAGAACGTAAAAAATCAGTGAAACAAAAATTAAATCCCATCCCTTTAGAATTTCAGGGTAAAAATGTTTTGTTGGTAGATGATTCCATAGTGCGCGGCACAACCAGCCGCCAGATCGTTGATATGGCGCGCCAAGCAGGCGCGAAAAAAGTCTATTTTGCCTCCGCCGCGCCGCCCATCCGTTTCCCAAATGTTTATGGCATTGATATGCCGTCTAAAACTGAATTGGTGGCGCATGATCGTACCGAAAAAGAAATCCAAGAGGAAATTGGCGCTGATTGGCTGGTATATCAGGACCTTGATGATCTTGTTGAATCCGTTATCCCAAGCGATGAGGCGGGGACATCTCGTAAATTTGACTGCTCGGTCTTTGATGGAAAATACGTAACCAATGATATTAACGAAGCTTATTTAATGGATCTACAGACTAAGCGTAACGATTTAGCAAAAAACCTTGTTGATGTTGAACTGGATAATGATTCCGTTGATATGCATGAAGTGATGTGAAAACTTCCGTAAAAACCTCCTTGTGATAAAACAATTTTTCTTGTATATTCTTGTTATAAAATAACGATGAAGAAAGAAAAAGAACATGCCTGATTATTACACCAAAGATGAACTTATTACACGCCTGCGCGCCGCCCTGTGTGAACTTGATCGTGTTTGTGATGAAATTGTTGCAACTTACCTGACCCCAGATCAAGAAGATCATAAAAAAGACTAAGGGTTGGGTAATCTTCTACCGTCATGCTTGCTCTTGGGCTTGAATCTCTTTAATGATTATATATGTCTGAATCTGAACAAGAACAAGTTCCTTACCGCGTTTTAGCGCGAAAATACCGCCCTCAAAATTTTGATGATTTAATTGGTCAGGACGCTTTGGTGCGTACGTTGAAAAATGCCATTGAATCCGGCCGTATTGCGCATGCCTTTATGCTGACGGGGATTCGCGGCGTTGGTAAAACAACAACCGCGCGTATTATTGCTAAGGCGCTTAATTATACAGGGGCAGATGGCACAGCAGGACCAACAACAGGGGTAACAGATGATTGTGAAACCTGTAAGGCCATTACCGAAGACCGCCACCCAGATGTGATGGAAATGGACGCCGCTAGCCGCACGGGTATTGATGATATTCGTGAGATTTTGGATGGGGTGCGTTACGCGCCGACCTCTGCGCGTTATAAAATATATATTATTGATGAGGTGCATATGCTTTCAAAGGCGGCGTTTAATGCGTTGCTAAAAACATTGGAAGAGCCGCCAGAGCATGTGAAATTTATTTTTGCAACAACTGAAATTCGTAAAGTGCCAGTTACTGTTTTATCCCGTTGCCAACGTTTTGATCTACGCCGTATTGATGCGGATGTGTTGGCGGATTATTACGGACAAATTGCAGGCAGAGAAAAGACTGAAACCGAATCTGCCGCGCTTAATCTTATTGCCCGCGCTGCGGATGGTTCGGTGCGTGATGGTTTAAGCTTACTTGATCAATCTATCGCCTTGGGCGAAGGCAAAGTGACCGAAACCCAAGTTAAAGAGATGCTTGGTATGGCTGATCAGGCTTTAATCACAGACCTACTGGAATATGTTTTAAAAGGGCAGCCCGCCGAATCCTTAGCCATTATGAATGATTTATACCAAAAGGGCGCAGACCCGATTGTGATTATCCAAGATATGTTGAGCCTTATTCATGAAATGACCAAGCATCGTGCGTTACCGGCGAATAAAAATACCCAAGTCACCGGCGAAGAAGAGCGCGTTCAAAATTTAGCAGATATGCTGTCCATGCCAACTTTATCGCGCGCATGGCAAATTATCCTAAAAGGCCTCGCGGAAGTAAATACCGCGCCCAATGCCCAAAAAGCGGCAGAGATGGTCGTACTGCGTTTAACCTATGCGGCCGATATGCCTGATCCCGCAGACTTACTTAAAAAAATTGAAAAGGCGGGGAGCGCTTCAACCAGTGCAATGTCAATGCAGGCCGCCGCCAATGCGCCCACGCCTTCGGGCGCGACACTTCAATCTGATGTAACCCAACCTGATCAAGGAACAGGATCAGGTAGTCAGGGTCAAACCATGATGGCCGCCACCCCTGCGCTAGAGATACAATCGGAAGAAAATACAGATCACCCTATTGCCATTAAAACGGTGCGGGATGTTGTCACGGTTTTGGAAAAAAATGGTGATATGATCTTGGCCACGCAGGTTAGAATGTTTGTGCATCCTATTAAAATAGCCGAAGGCTTGATTGAATTTCGTCCCGCTGATGATGCGCCAGAACGCCTTGCACCAGAATTAAGCCGTGCGATGAAGGCCATTACTGGAAATCGTTGGGTGATAACCGTTTCTCCTGATATTGGTGAGGCCACATTGGCGCAACAAGCCGACGAACAAGAAGATGCTCTTCGCAATCATATTTTAGAACAGCCATTGGTTCAGAATATTATAAAATTTTTCCCCGATGCGCAGTTGAAAGAAATAACTAAAAAATGATGATGAATACCCTTTTGGACCGTCCCTATGCTCAAGCTTTGTGGGATTATAACCAGCTTAAAAAACCTATCCGTAAGGCGGACTTCATTTTTGTGATGTGTTCGTATAATTTGGCCGTGGCTGAACATGCTTATATTTTATTCCGCCAAAAAATTGCTGATCTTGTTGTGCTTTCTGGTGGTGTTGCCCATACGGATGATTTATTGATCACAGATTGGGATGATGCAGAAGCCATTGTTTTCAGGGATCGACTGATCGAAATTGGCATGAATCCCGCCAAAATTATTATTGAAGATAAAGCCACAAATTGCGGCGAAAATATCCAATTTACCAAAGCACTTTTGCAAGACCGTGATCCGCCCTTATCAACAGGTGTGATTGTTCAAAAACCCTATATGGAACGCCGCGCCTTTGCTACGGCAGAACAGCAATGGCCTGAAATTAACTGGTTTGTGACCTCTCCCAACATGACCTATGATCAATATATTCAAGATAATGATGAAGAACGCCTGATTAATTTATTGGTTGGCGATACGCAGCGCATCATTGAATATGCAAAAAAAGGCTATCAAACACCCCAAGAAATGCCCGAAAATGTTAGTGAGGCATTGGACGCCTTGATCAAAAAAGGCTATACAAAACACTTAATTAAAGCAGAATAAATTATCAAAATATAACGAAGGAATAAAAACAATGGATATTCAAAAAATGATGCAGCAAGCCAAAGTCATGCAGGATAAAATGCAGGCAATGCAAGAAAAATTGGGCGAAGTTGAAGTTGAAGGTGCGGCAGGCGGCGGCGTTGTCAATGTAACTGCAACTTGTAAGGGTGATATTCGCGCTATTAAAATTGATGATTCCATGATGGATTTGAACGAAAAAGAAGTGTTGGAAGATTTAATCAAAGCCGCATTGAACGATGCCAAAGCCAAAGCAGATTTAAAACTTGCCGAAGAAACCAAAGCAATGATGGAAGAAATGGGCCTTCCTGCCGGTGCGGCCGGTAGCCTACCGTTTTAACGCTTTTCTTTCATGAAAATTGCAACATGGAATATTAATTCGGTTCGGCTTCGGGCGCCGATTGTGGTGCAGTTTATGCGCGAAGAAGCGCCAGATATCATTTGTCTTCAAGAAACCAAAGTCATTGACGAATTGTTTCCGCGTGACGTTTTTGAAGCCGAAGGATATGAGCATATCCATGTGAGTGGCATGAAGAGTTATAACGGCGTATGCATATTTTCCCGCGTTCCGTTTAAAAAGACCGAAATTCATAACCGTGTCGGCAAAAATGATTGTCGCCATATTTCAGTGAGCGTGAAGGGTTTTGATCTGCATAATCTTTATATCCCTGCAGGCGGTGATGAGCCAGACCGCAAAATTAATGAAAAATTTGGCCATAAGCTGGATTTTATCGCAGAAATGACGGAATTTTTTGCGGCGAATTATTCGAATAAAAAAAATGTGATCACGCTTGGTGATTTTAACATTGCCCCGCGCGAGCATGATGTTTGGTCTTCAAAACAACTCCGTAAAGTGGTGTCGCACACGGATATTGAAAAAGAAGAATTGGGTAAAATGTATTCATCGATTGAGTGGCAAGATGCGATCCGTCATTTCGTGCCTGATGAAGAAAAATGTTATAGCTGGTGGAGTTACCGAAACCGCGATTGGAAAAAATCAAACCGTGGTCGTCGTCTTGATCATATTTGGGTGACGCCGCCGCTGGCATCAAAGCTTAAATCTTACAAAATTTTGAATGCGTATCGTGATTTGGAAAAACCATCTGATCATGTGCCTGTCATGATTGAGTTAGCGTTGTGAGCGCGCCCAAACCCCTTATTTTAACGATGGGTGAGCCAGCCGGAATTGGCGGTGAACTGACGATCAAGGCATGGAAAGCGCGGAAAGACTATAGCTTGCATCCTTTTTTTGCACTGGATAATATGGCGCGCCTTCAGGCGATTGATCCAGATATTCCCCTTATTGAAATTACAGAGCCATCGCAAGCGGTTGATGTTTTTGACCGCGCATTGCCTGTCTTAAACATTAATCTTCCTGAGATACCAAAACTTGGCACATTGAATCCAAAAAATGGTGCAGCTATTTTAGAGAGTATTGAGCGCGCCGTCCATTTTTGTATGACGGGTGCGGCGGCGGGCATTGTGACCAATCCCATTCATAAAGCCGCGCTGTATGATATTGGGTTTAACCACCCAGGCCACACGGAATTTGTTGCAGATTTATGCGGACAAGTGACGGGCAAAACAGAAACGCCAATTATGATGTTGGCGGCAGATGAATTACGGGTGGTGCCGTTGACGGTACATATCCCGATTAAAGATGTGCCGCGTGCGATTACGCAGGAGCTTATTATAAATAGAGTCCAGATCGTTCAGGAATCATTACGTCAAGATTATAAAATCGCGTCGCCGCGTATCGCAGTATGTGGTTTGAACCCGCACGCTGGGGAAAACGGTAAAATTGGGTTGGAAGATCAAGAGGTTATCCAACCCGCGCTGCGTGTATTAAAAGCCGAAGAGATAGATGTGCGCGGCCCTTACCCTGCCGACACGATGTTTCATGAGGAAGCACGGGCGCACTATGACGTGGCGGTGGGCATGTATCATGATCAGGCGTTGATCCCGCTTAAGACACTTAATTTTCATGGCGGGGTGAATATCACATTGGGTCTATCCGTGGTGCGGACATCACCAGATCATGGCACGGCGCTGGATATTGCAGGCCAAGGAATTGCACGGGCGGATAGCCTGATGAACGCGATTAAGGTTGCGGCCAAAATAGCCAAAAATCGTACCACCTAACATATTGTTTTTGTTGATAAAAACACCTCATACTTAGTTTGTTTGTCAAAAGAAGGTGGGGGGAGGGTGTGTCCCTATTCACCGTAATATTGCGCTTGTCGCGTTCGTTTCACGGTGTTGAGGGGGGTGGTGTTTTTAGGCTTCTTTGTAAAGAATGCTGTTGCTGTGCGATGTCTCCCGCAGGCTGCTGCCATCATGGTCAATGGACATTGGGGTGAGTATAGCATATATAGGTTTTAATTCCTAATTTTTTCTTCTCTAAATGCTTTCCAGTTTTTTGCGGTAAGTTCCCAAATATCCATTTCGATGGTGCCGCCGCGATGGGGGCGAGTGGTTGTTTTTAAAAAGGTGGCGCCTGTTTTTTCCTTGATACGGCGAGAAGCCAGATTTTCTTTAAAATTATCAAGGATCATTTTTTCAACGCCAAGGTCGAAAAAGATAAAATCATTGACGGTGATGACCGCTTCGGTGATGTAGCCTTTATTCCAATAAGGTTCACCAATCCAAAAGCCGCGATTTTCCTGATCCGTATTAAATTTTGGTGTGTGGCGATATTCAAGGAGGCCGATGGGGGTACTGTTCAATGTAATTGTCCAAATGTGTGCTTGGTGTTTTTTCACACGGGGCAGAACATCGTTTTTAAAAAACATATAAGCGCCATCATCAGGGTAAGGCCAAGGGACGTTTTCGTTTAAGTGTTTGATAATGTTCCAGTTATTAAAGAGTTTTTGGAGAGCGGGCGCGTCATCAATAGAGAGCGGGCGCAAAATTAATCTTTCCGTTTTTAAGGTTGGCGTTTCAACAATTTTTGTCATGACATGCTTTTTTTGCTGGATTTTAATCTTATTGTTCGATACAACCACATTACTCCCAATAAGTTCAATACTCAAAAACAGGTCACAAGACCTTACGAACCTATGGCGGGAGAAGATAAAAAACGTCATCGCATTTATGCGTTTGACGGGATTTAAAACAGCGTCCTCCGGCTTGCCGGTATGGCGGCTTTTAAAAAGGATTAAAAAATGAGCAAGACAAGCCCAGCAGAATTTGTAAATCAAGTGAAGGCAGAGACCAAAAAAGTCACGTGGCCGTCCCGTAAAGAAACAACCGTCAGTGTAATTGCGGTTTTTATCATGGTGATATTGGCATCGTTATTTTTGTTCTTCGCGGATCAGATCATCGCCTTCATGGTGAACTTTATTTTGGAATTGGGAAATTAGGAAAACCGCGTCCTCCCGCTTGCGGGTATGAGGGCTTAAAAAAATACAGCGTCCTCGCGTTTACGCGTTTGACAGCTTTTAAACAAGAAAAGGATTTAAGAAAATGGCACATCGTTGGTACGTATTACATGTTTATTCAGGGTTTGAAAATAAGGTTTCAGACGCGATTCATGAGAAGGCACGTAAGCTTAAATTAACGCAAAATGTTGAAGAAATTATGGTCCCAACAGAGGAAGTTGTTGAAGTACAGCGCGGTAAACGCGTGAATGCAGAACGTAAATTCTTCCCCGGTTATGTGTTGGCAAAATTAGATATGACAGACCAAGTATGGCATATGGTGAAAGACACGCCAAAGGTCACAGGTTTCCTTGGCGGTAATGGTAAGCCCGTGCCGATTAGCCAAAAAGAAGCCGAAGCGCTGATGACGCAAATTCAAGAAGGCGTTGATAGCCCCCGTCCATCAATCACATTTGATGTGGGTGAAGAAGTGAAAGTATCTGATGGTCCTTTCGCGTCATTTAATGGAGTTGTTGAAGAAGTGGATGAAGATAAAGGCAAGCTTAAGGTTTCTGTTTCTATCTTTGGCCGTGCAACGCCCGTTGAATTGGAATATACGCAAGTAGAGAAACAGTAGTAGGGTCGCTATAGGGGGCAAAGATAAAATCTTAAAATTTAATAAAAAGCGCTTATCTTTCATAAGATTAAGCGCTTTTTTCTTGCAAACCTTTGAAGGTTTCCGTTATAACCCAAATTAATTGTAGAAAGTGGGCATCACACAAGACCAGATGCGCTGTACTACGATTGCTCTTTTTGAAAAGCCTCAGGCGTGCAAGCGCGCTACGGCTGCTCGAATTAACTTTTGCTATAAAGGAGATTATCATGGCGAAAAAAGTAACAGGCACAATCAGCCTGATCATTGGCGCAGGGATGGCTAACCCGGCCCCACCAGTTGGACCAGCATTGGGTCAACATGGTGTTAACATCAAAGCCTTTACCGATGAATTTAACGCAAAAACGGCAGACATGAAAAAAGGTATGCCGATTCCTGTGGTGATTTCGGTTTATGAAGATAAGTCATTCGACTTCATCATGAAGCAACCGCCTAATTCGTACTTCATCAAAGAAGCAATCAAGCTTAAATCTGGTGCGAACAATCCGGGTCACGAAACAGTTGCGCAGATCCGTTCTTCACAAGTAAAGAAAATTGCCGAAGACAAAATGGTTGATTTGAATGCCGTTAATATTGAAGGCGCAATGAAAATTATTGAAGGCTCGTGCCGCTCTATGGGCGTTGAAGTCGTGGAAGGTTAAGATCATGACAAAAATATCAAAACATTTAAAAGCAGTGAATGCGAAATTTGATCGTGAAACGCTTTATTCAGTTGAAGAAGCGGTTAAGATCCTTCAGGAATCAGCCAAAAGCCGTAAATTTGATGAAACAATCGATATTGCGCTTAACCTTGGGATTGATCCAAAACATGCAGACCAACAGGTGCGTGGCATGGTGTCGCTTCCGCATGGAACAGGCGCAACCGTCCGTGTTGCCGTGTTTGCCCGTGATGCAAAGGCAGATGAAGCCAAAGCAGCTGGTGCAGATGTGATTGGCGCGGAAGATTTGATGGATAAAATCAAAGCCGGCGAAATGGATTTTGACCGCGTTATTGCAACGCCGGACATGATGCCGCTCGTTGGGCAGCTGGGTCAGATTTTGGGTCCAAAAGGCATGATGCCAAACCCGAAATTGGGAACAGTGACACCAGACGTTAAAACCGCCGTTGAAGCAGCCAAAGGCGGCGCGATCGAATTTCGCGCTGAAAAAGAAGGTATTGTTCATGCGGGTGTTGGTAAATCCAGCTTTGCGGCGGATAAAGTGATTGAGAATGTGAAATCATTCATTGAAACGATCCAAAAAGCCCGCCCTGCCGGCGCAAAAGGAACGTTCATTAAGAAGATTACGTTATCTTCAACAATGGGTCCTGGGATTAAGATTGATCCAGCGGCAGAGGCAGAGCAAAAGGCGGCTTAACTTTTAAAGGCCTCAGGCGCGTAAACGCGCTATGGTTGATAAGTACTAAGAATTTAAAAGGGCGCTCAGAGATGGGCGCCTTTTTTGTTGACATAACTGTATCTGTGTCTTATGTAATCATACTGGGTTAGAAATTAGAAGAAATAGGAAAATATTATGCCGTTATCATACCAAGATCAAATTAATGAAATTGTTACACTGGCGCAGGACAATGCGGAGGAATGCAGACTTGCTATTCAAGCACTTGTGGAAGCGGATGCAACGCAGGTTGGGGTGATTGTTGGGACGGGTGTATTGGATAAATTAGCGCAGGAAAAAGCGTGGGAATGCAGAGAGGCTATTGAAGCGCTTTTGGCGGCGGATGCAACGCAGGCGGGTGTGATTGTTGGGACAGGTGTGTTGGATAAATTAGCGCAGGACAATGCGCGGCAATGCAGAGAGGCTATTGAATCACTTGTGGAAGCGGATGCAACGCAGGTTGGGGTGATTGTTGGGACGGGTGTATTGGATAAATTAGCGCAGGAAGATGTGGAGGAATGCAGACGGGTTATTCAAGCACTTGTGGCGGCGGATAGCACGCAGGCGGGGGCGATTATTAAGGCTGGGGTGCTCGATACATTAGCGCAGGAAGATGTGTGGGAATGCCGAGTTGCTATTCAAGCGCTTGTGGCGGCGGATGTAACGCAGGTGGGGGCGATTATTGAGACAGGGGTGCTGGATCAATTAGCGCAGAAAAATGCGGGGGCATGCGGATGGGTTATTAAACACCTTGTTGCGGCGGATGGAACGCAGGCGGTCAAAATTATCCAAAATGGAAGTTATATTCAAGCTATTGCTGGGACGGAAGACGCTGTTAACCTCGTTGCTAAAGGATTGTACGATTTTGCACATAGCTTAACACCAGAAGAGCGCGAGGAACAAAAGATTAAAACCACCGAAAAAGGTTTTGTGTTGAATGCGTTTAAGGTTGTTGTTTCTGAGGCATCGCCAGATAAAAAGCGCCATAGCATGATGGTGGAAAACCCAAGCATGCCTCAACAGGCTTTTGTGATGGCCGGATGTTTTGGCAAGCCTCTTGATGAATTTAAGGCACGGATTGAGGGTACGCATTCAAATAAACGCACATCGGATAGGAAGCATTATGACGCCGTCCACGCGATGATGACAATAACAGCGCGGGATTTTGGATGGCATTAAAATAAATGTTAAAGGGCGCGTCGTTATGGGGCGCGCCTTTTTTGTTAAAAACTTCTTGACGCACGTTTTAAAATCTTTATAACAGCGTTAATTCTATCCGAGACTGTAGGAGTGGAGCGCACTTAATGAGCCTACATAGATGGAGTTTAATAAGTAAGAAACCTTTTAAGGTCGTCAAAGTCGCAAGCGGCAGGACACAAGATATAAGGCTTTTTCGTTATTGAACTTTTAAGTACTTGGATAGGCGATTTCGAAAGAAATCGCTTTTTTATTGGCCTCAGGCGCGTAAGCGCGCAACGGCTGACAAAACAGGATTTAGAGATTAACGGTCGTAGGCGGCCTGCCGCCCTGAGACCAAACAAAGCGACGAAGGAGCTATTAAAATGGGAATGACCCGCGCAAGAAAAGAAGACGAAATTGTTGATCTGAAAAACCGTATGGAAAGTGCAGAAATTATTGTTCTGACGCAAAATGCGGGTTTGGATGCAAAAAGCATTACGGATTTACGCCTTGAAATGCGTAAAAACGAAGTAGGTTTTAAAGTTGTTAAAAATACTTTGGCGAAGATTGCGGCCAAAGGCACGAGCGGTGAAAAGATCGTTGATATGTTTTCTGGCCCTGTGGGTATGGCAACATCACAAGACCCGGTTGCGGCCGCAAAAGTGGCGCATAACTTTGCCAAAGGGAATGACAAGCTTGTTGTTTTGGGTGGTATTTATGGGGATATGGTTTTGGACGCGGATGGCGTCAAACAGCTTGCGAGCTTGCCAAGTCTTGATGAGCTTCGCTCAAAACTTATTGGTTTGATCCAAGCGCCAGCACAGAAAATTGCCGCGCTTACGCAGACGCCAGCACAGCTTATGGTTGGTGTTACAAAGGCGTATTCAGAAAAAGTTTAATTAATTTTAGTAATTTAATAGTTCATTTATAAGGAGAAAAGAAAATGGCTGCAAATATTGAAAAAATCGTTGATGACCTATCAGCACTAACAGTAATGGAAGCTGCGGAGCTTTCAAAAGCATTGGAAGAGAAGTGGGGCGTAACTGCTGCTGCCGCTGCTGCTCCTGCTGCCGCTGCTGCGGGTGCCGGTGATGCTGCTGCCGAAGAAAAAACAGACTTTGATGTTGTTTTGGCCGCTGCGGGTGGTAACAAAATCGCTGTGATTAAAGAAGTTCGCGCAATTACAGGCCTTGGTCTGAAAGAAGCAAAAGAGCTTGTTGAAGGCGCACCGAAGCCTGTTAAAGAAGGCGCGAAGAAAGACGAAGCGGAAGAAATTAAGAAGAAGCTTGAAGAAGCGGGCGCGACTGTCGAGCTTAAATAAGTTAATAGAATATTCGGGATGTCCAATGGTTGGGCATTCCTTTTAATTCACTTTAAGCCCTTTAGAAATATAATCTATTTCGATTATGGGTTTAAAATTAACTTTTAGGCTAGACATTGAAATTTATTTCATTTAAATAACAAACAAATTTAAAGGCGAAAGCAGGTCTGCTTGTCGCCTTTAACTGCGTCTTTGGCGCATAATACGGTGCAAAGCTCAGCACGAAAGCGATACTGAAACAGGCTTTCATTTGCTCTCTTTTAAAAAAGCCCTCATGGCCGTAAACGGCAGGAGGCAAGGTCAGAAATGACATTTTAAAGTAATACGAGACAAATTTTTAGACACGATTAAGGATATCGATACTCATGGCAAAACAAGCAAAAAAAGCAGGTAAAATTTTAAGCGCAAACAAGGATGTGACCCGTGGTCATACCGGTATTGCCAACGACATTAGTTCGTACACTGGTAAGAAGCGTGTGCGTCGTTCTTTCGGAAAAATCCGTGAAGTCGCGCAGATGCCAAACCTGATTGAAGTGCAACGTGATTCATACGAGCAATTCTTGCAAGCGGGTATTTCAGTAAATGACCGTATGATGCAGGGTCTGCATAAGGTTCTGACTGAAGTTTTCCCAATTAAAGATTTCTCTGACAAGGCGGAAATTGATTATGTTTCTTATGAGTTGGAGCAGCCAAAATATGATGTTGAGGAATGCCAGCAACGTGGCATGACGTTCTCTGCGCCATTGCGTGTGACATTGCGTCTTTCTGTGTTTGATGTTGATGAGGACACAGGTCTGCGTTCTATCCGTGATATTAAAGAGCAAGATGTTTACATGGTTGATATGCCATTGATGACAGATAACGGAACGTTCGTTGTGAACGGAACAGAGCGTGTTATCGTATCCCAAATGCACAGATCGCCGGGTGTGTTCTTTGACCATGATGGTGGTAAAACCCATGTTTCTGGTAAATATCTCTTCTCAACCCGTGTTATTCCATATCGTGGATCATGGTTAGATTTTGAATTTGATGCAAAAGATTTGATGTTCGTGCGTATTGATCGCCGTCGTAAATTACCTGTGACAACGTTTATGCGTTCATTGCCGTCGCAGGCCTCGCAAGTTTACTTGAGAGAATGCGCAGATAAAGGTGTTGAGCCTGATGTTTTGAATGTTCAAGGCATGACGAATGAAGAAATTCTATCGACTTTCTATGAAACTGTTCCTTACAAAAAAGAATCTGAAGGGTGGAAAACACCGTTCATCGCGGAAAATTACCGTGGCGTGAAATTAGCACATGATTTGATTGACGGTAAAACAGGTGACGTTGTTGCCGAAGCCGGTGATAAAATCACACCACGTAAAGCCAAGAAATTGGTTGAAGGCGGCCTGAAAAATATCATGGTTCAAGATGAACAACTGATTGGGTCTTATTTGGCGGAAGATATTTTTGATGCGGGTACGGGGCAAGTTTACTTCGAGGCGGGTCATGAATTGACCGAAGAAGACATGGTACAGTTTGAAGAATTTTCAATCAAAACCCTTCCGATCCTTAGCATTGATCACCAAAATGTTGGCCCTTATGTGCGTAACACATTACAGGTCGATAAATGTGATACACGTGAAGAAGCGTTGATTGATATTTACCGTGTGATGCGCCCAGGTGAGCCACCGACAGTTGAATCTGCGGAAGCTTTGTTTAACTCGCTCTTCTTTGATGCGGAGCGTTATGACCTTTCTGATGTGGGTCGTAACAAGATGAACACCCGCCTTGATCTGGATACGCCGGATGAAGTACGGACACTTACTAAATCTGATATTATTGCGATGCTTCAATATTTACATGGTCTGAAAGACGGTAAAGGGGAAGTGGATGATATTGATAACCTTGGGAATCGCCGTGTGCGTTCCGTTGGTGAATTGATGGAAAACCAGATCCGTGTGGGTCTATTGCGTATGGAGCGCGCCATTCGTGAGCGTATGTCTTCGGTTGAGATTGATACTTACATGCCGCATGATTTAATCAATGCGAAGCCTGCTGCGGCGGCGGTGCGTGAGTTTTTTGGCTCATCACAGCTGTCACAATTTATGGATCAAACCAATCCATTGTCTGAAATTACCCATAAACGCCGTCTATCGGCGCTGGGCCCAGGTGGTTTAACACGTGAGCGCGCTGGATTTGAAGTGCGTGATGTGCATCCAACTCATTATGGTCGTATTTGTCCGATTGAAACGCCAGAGGGACCCAATATTGGTTTGATTAACTCTCTTGCGACATTTGCGCGGGTGAATAAATATGGTTTCATTGAGGGACCTTATCGCCGCGTTGAAAATGGTCAAGTAACTGACGAAGTGATTTACATGTCTGCGATGGAAGAATCCAAATATGTGATTGCGCAGGCGAACTCTAAATTAACCGATAAGGGTGGATTTGAAGCGGAGCTGGTTTCTTGTCGTAAGAGCGGTGACAACCTTATGTCACAACCAGATCAAATTGAATTTATGGATGTGAGTCCGAAGCAGATGGTTTCTGTGGCGGCGTCACTTATTCCTTTCCTAGAAAATGATGATGCGAACCGTGCGCTTATGGGATCAAACATGATGCGCCAAGCTGTGCCGCTTCTAAAAGCAGAAGCGCCATTGGTTGGTACTGGTATGGAAGCGACAGTAGCCCGTGATTCTGGCGCGGCTGTAACGGCGCGCCGTTCAGGTATTGTCGTACAGGTGGATGCAAACCGCGTGGTTATTCGTGCAACGGAAGAGTTGGGAACGGATGAAGCGGTTGTTGATATTTATAAAATGTCAAAATTCCAACGTTCTAACCAATCGACGTGTATGCTTCAAAAACCACTTGTTAAAGTAGGTGATGAAATTAATGCGGGTGACATTATTGCGGATGGGCCGTCCACTGAATTTGGTGAATTGGCGTTGGGTCGTAATGTGTTGGTCGCGTTTATGCCATGGAATGGTTACAACTTTGAAGATTCGATCTTGCTGTCTGAGCGTATTGTGCGTGACGATGTTTATACATCGATCCATATTGAACAATATGAAGTGATGGCGCGTGATACCAAATTGGGTACGGAAGAAATCACACGGGATATTCCGAATGTGGGTGAAGAAGCCCTGAAGCATTTGGATGAATCAGGAATTGTTCATATTGGTGCGGAAGTACAGCCCGGTGATATCTTAATTGGTAAAGTAACACCAAAAGGGGAGTCGCCCATGACGCCAGAAGAAAAGCTTCTTCGTGCGATCTTTGGTGAAAAAGCAGCCGATGTGAAAGACACATCATTGCGTCTTCCATCTGGTGCGGTGGGTACGATTATTGATGTGCGCGTGTTTAACCGTCGCGGTGTTGATAAAGATTCACGTGCGATGGCGATTGAACAAGAAGAGATCGAACATCTTGCGAAAGACCGTGATGATGAACGTAAGATCATCGAAGATGGTTTTTACGGTCGTTTGGAAGAGCTTCTTTCTGGTCAAACTGTTGCAAAAGCCTTCAAAGATGGTGGCCTGAAAAAAGGTGACAAGCTGACGAAGGCAAATCTGGGTGACATGAAACGTGGTCTATGGCGTCAAATCGTCATTGAGAACGAAAAAGTAATGTCTGAAATTGAGGCGATGACAAAGACTGTTGAAAATGCGGTTGATGACATTAAAGAGCGTTTTGAAAGCAAAGTTGAAAAATTGCAACGCGGTGATGAATTAATGCCCGGTGTGATGAAGATGGTTAAAGTCTTTGTTGCGATTAAGCGTAAAATGCAGCCCGGTGATAAAATGGCGGGTCGTCATGGTAATAAAGGGGTTGTCTCGCGCATTATGCCACAAGAAGACATGCCTTATACCGAAGATGGTACGCCTGTTGATATCGTGTTGAACCCGCTTGGTGTTCCATCACGGATGAACGTGGGTCAGATTTTGGAAACGCATTTGGGATGGGCTTCGAAAAACCTTGGGAAGCAAATTGGTGACATGATTGACGGTTTTGCCGATAAGAAAGCACCCGCAGCGGGCGAAGTAAAAGACCTTCGCGTTAAGCTGTCTGAAGCCTATGGTGATAGCGAATTTGAAAATAAAGTTCAGAAATTGGATGATGTTCAAGTTGTTGAAATGGCCAATAATCTTCGCCCTGGTGTGCCGATGGCAACGCCAGTCTTTGATGGTGCAGTCGAAAAAGACATTGATGTGCTTTTAGAAGAAGCAGGTCTTCCAACAACAGGTCAGGTGACATTGATTGATGGTCGTACGGGGGAGAAATTCCACCGTCCGGTGACTGTTGGTATCATTTACATGTTGAAATTACATCACTTGGTTGATGATAAGATTCACGCAAGGTCTATCGGACCATACTCGCTTGTGACGCAACAACCGCTGGGTGGTAAAGCCCAGTTTGGTGGACAGCGTTTCGGAGAGATGGAATGTTGGGCGCTTCAAGCTTACGGTGCGGCTTATACGCTACAGGAAATGCTGACGATTAAGTCAGATGACGTGGCGGGTCGTTCAAAAGTTTATGAATCGATTGTACGGGGTGAAGACACATTTGAAATTGGTGTGCCGGAATCATTCAACGTTCTAACCAAAGAGCTAAAAGCCCTTGGTCTGAATATCGACATGAAGCAATCAAACAAGTAATTGAAATTTAAATACGCGAAAATATAAGCGCGCTTAATATAAAGGTAGAGAACCATGAACGAACTAATGAACCTATTTGGTAATCCACAAGGCCCACAAAGCTTTGATTCCATCCGCATTGCTTTGGCATCGCCGGAACAAATCATGAGCTGGTCTTTTGGAGAAGTGAAGAAACCAGAGACGATTAACTATCGTACATTTAAACCAGAAAAAGATGGTTTGTTCTGCGCGCGTATCTTTGGCCCAGTAAAAGATTACGAATGTCTCTGCGGTAAATATAAGCGCATGAAATATAAAGGGATTATTTGTGAAAAATGTGGCGTCGAAGTCACGTTAACAAAAGTCCGCCGTGAGCGTATGGGCATCATTGAACTGGCGGCACCTGTTGCGCATATTTGGTTCTTGAAATCATTGCCATCACGTATTGGTTTGATGACTAACATGATGTTGAAAGATCTGGAACGCGTGCTTTATTTTGAAGCGTACATCGTGACAGAGCCAGGCATGACTCCCCTTAAAGAGCATCAGCTCCTTAGTGAAGAAGAATATATGGACGCGCAAGATGAGTATGGAGAAGAAAATTTCCGTG
>CALHAW010000001.1 GCA_937934135.1 uncultured Alphaproteobacteria bacterium | reverse complement strand
CAACGCCGCTATGTTGAAAGCCTGTCTGCCTATGCGCGTCAATTCCTTGAGATGATGCAAAAACCTGATGTGGATAGCATCGAGGGTCTGTCCCCCGCTATCTCTATTGAGCAAAAAACAACCTCTAAAAATCCACGTTCTACGGTTGCAACCGTCACAGAAATTTATGATTACATGCGTCTTTTATGGGCGCGGGTCGGTGTGCCTTATTCTCCTGCTACGGGGCTTCCTATTGAAAGCCAAACCGTTAGTCAAATTGTGGATCAAGTGTTGGCAATGGGCGATGGCACAAAGCTCTACCTTCTCGCCCCTATTGTTCGCGGCCGTAAAGGGGAATACCGCAAAGAATTTAAAGAACTTCAAGCCAAAGGCTTCCAACGCGTTAAAGTCGATGGAAAACTTTATGAAATAGAAGACGTCCCCGCTCTGAATAAAAAACTTAAACATGATATTGAAGTCGTGGTGGATCGCCTGGTCGTCCGTGAAGATATCAAAGGGCGTTTGGCAGATTCGGTTGAAACAGCCCTTCGCCTTGCTGAGGGGCTTTGTATTGCCGAAGATGCAAAATCTGGAGAGCAAAAAATATTTAGCGAGAAATTCGCCTGCCCTGTTTCTGGCTTTACCATCGCCGAAATTGAACCACGTTTATTCTCCTTCAACTCACCCCATGGGGCCTGCCCCACTTGTGATGGGTTGGGCGTTAAAATGGCGATGGACCGCGCGCAAATTATTCCCGACACATCAAAATCAATCAAAGATGGCGCCGTTGAACCATGGTCAAAAAACTTTGCGCCTTTTTATATGCAGGCGATGGAAGCCGTCGCCAAACATTATAAATTTAAAGTCACAACACCGTGGGAAAAGCTGAAAGAATCCGAACGCGATATTATTTTATACGGCTCTGGTAAGGACATCATTCCAATCAGTTATAAAAGCAAAAATGACAGCACATGGAAAAGTAATAAACCCTTTGAAGGCGTCATCCCCTCCATGGAACGCCGCCTGATTGAAACAGACAGCAACAGCGTGCGCGAAGATTTATCACGCTATCAAACATCTACCCCTTGCGATGTGTGCGAAGGCAACCGATTAAAGCCACAGGCGCTTTGTGTTAAATTGAATAAGAAACATATTTCTGAAATCGCGCAATTAAGTATCGAAGACGCCGATATCTGGTTTAAAAATGTTGGTAAAAAATTAAAAAAACAAGAATTTCAAATTGCCGAAAAAATCCTGAAAGAAATTAATGATCGCCTAACTTTCCTGATGAATGTGGGATTGGATTATTTAACACTCTCACGCTCTTCGGCTACTTTATCAGGCGGCGAAAGCCAGCGCATCCGCCTCGCCTCGCAAATTGGATCAGGCTTAACAGGTGTGCTTTATGTCCTTGATGAACCCTCAATCGGGCTTCATCAACGCGATAATAATCGCCTCCTTGAAACGCTCCGCCGCCTGCGTGACATCGGTAATACCGTGATTGTTGTGGAACATGATGAAGACGCCATCCGCGCCGCAGATTACCTAATTGATATGGGTCCGGGCGCTGGCGTGCATGGTGGTAATATCACCGCGCACGGCACACCAAAACAAGTGTTAAAATCCAAAAATAGCTTAACCGCTGATTATCTCACGGGGCGCAAAGGGATTGAAATCCCAACCAAACGCCGTAAAGGAAAGAAAGGCCAAAATCTAAAACTGATTGGCGCAAGCGGTAATAACTTACAAAATATCAGCGGGACAATTCCTCTTGGCACGTTATCTTGTGTGACAGGTGTTTCTGGGTCCGGTAAATCAACCTTTACTATTGATACGTTATTCCGCGCCACATCACAAAAATTAATGAAATCCCGCGCTATGCCGCTCCCTTATAAAAAGATAGAAGGGTTAGAATTTCTTGATAAAGTCATCGATATTGACCAATCCCCCATTGGACGCACACCGCGCTCTAACCCGGCAACCTATACAGGTGCGTTCACGCCCATCCGCGAATGGTTTGCAGGATTACCCGAAGCAAAAGTGCGCGGCTATGGCCCTGGTCGTTTCTCCTTTAATGTAAAAGGCGGACGGTGCGAAGCCTGCGCCGGCGATGGCCTAATAAAAATTGAAATGCATTTCTTGCCCGATGTTTACGTGACCTGTGAAACATGCGAAGGAAAACGCTATAACCGCGAAACATTAGAAATTAAGTTCAAAGGGAAATCGATTGCTGATATCTTGGCAATGACCATCGAAGACGCCGCACAATTTTTTAAAGCCGTCCCATCCATCCGCGATAAAATGGAAACCCTTAAACAAGTTGGCCTTGATTATATTAAAGTCGGACAGCCCGCAAATACCCTTTCAGGGGGTGAAGCGCAACGCGTGAAGCTCTCCAAAGAACTGTCAAAACGCTCCACGGGTAAAACGCTTTACATCCTCGATGAACCAACAACAGGTCTCCATTTTGAAGATGTCCGTAAACTCCTCGAAGTCCTTCACAGCCTCGTTGATCAGGGAAACACTGTCATCGTGATTGAGCATAATTTAGAAGTCATTAAAACCGCTGATCATGTCATTGATATCGGCCCTGAAGGCGGACATAAAGGCGGAAAAATCATCGCCACCGGCACTCCCGAAGCCATCGCAAAAGTCAAAGAAAGCTATACGGGAGAATATCTAAAGCCTATTTTGGAAAAAGACGCCCCCAAACCAAAATCAAAACCGAAGAACAAAACTAAAGCGGCTTAAGCATCCGCTTTTTAGCTTCTCTTTTAAATCAAACGTTTAAATCAAACGTCACGCTTCCTATAATCCGTCTTTGCCTCTGGCTTACCGAAAATCCAGCCCTGCCCTTTATCAACACCAATTTTGACGAGGTAGTCCAGCTGTTCCTGCGTTTCAACCATTTCGGCAATAGTCGTCACACCGAGATCCTGACACATACGCGCCAAGTTCCGCACCATCGCTTCATCCCGCGCGGAATTAAGGGCATCACGAATATATTTTCCATCAATCTTCACGCAATCAATATCCAGCCCGTTTAGATATTGGAACGAGGCCGCGCCCGCACCAAAATCATCCAAACAAACTTCGAAATTTTTAACACGAAGGCGCTGAATTAAATTATTGACCTTATCCAAATCACCAATCGCGGTGCTTTCTGTTATTTCAAACAGAATATTCTGACTATCAACTTCTGTATCATCAAGCAGCTCTATCATCTTATCAAAGAACACTTCGCTCTGAATTGATTGCCCTGAAATATTCACCGCAACACGGATGGAAGGGTCTTCTTTGCGCTTTACTTCCAACATGCCAATGGCTTGCTTTAAAATCGCCATATCGATATCGGGCGCAATACCAATATCTTCGCCAAATACAATTAATTCATACGGGGACACATCCGTTTCAAATCTTACGAGCGCTTCATAATGGCAAATTTCTTCAGACGGAATAAAAACGATCGGCTGAAAATGAAGCTTAAATGCTTGCTGTCCAACCAACGCTTTCAGGCGTGTTATCTTTGCGGCATTTTCATCCAGATATTCATCAAACCCTTTGGCCAAATTATCCCCTGCCGCATCTAACCCATTTTGCTCCACTTGGTTAATCGTGTATATCAAAGCACGGCGGGCTTCACGCTCATTTAAAGTATCAAGATTGGCTTCCACTGTTTTACTGTGTAAATCAATATCTTGCGCTTCATCGCCAGATCGTTTCACCAATTCTTTGATTTTGCGTTCAATAAAATCAGGTGTAATTTCAGAATCATGCACCAACGCATATTTACCACCATCAACCTGACTGGCAGAATTCCCTTGAAAAGATTGCTCTTTTAAAACGGTGTTAAAATTATCGACAAAATTATTGGCCTCTTCAATCGATAGTCCTTTTTTATATTCATTAATTTGCTCCGCATCTAAAAAGGTCACTTCCAATTCCTTGCCTTTTTGCTTGGCCTCTTGGAAAGCTTTTAACGCCGCCGCTTCGAACTGTTTTCCATCCAGTAATTTTGCATCTTTATGATCCCCCACCGCCAGAAAATCAAAGAAAGATTGCGTTGCATTAAAAGTAAGATAAATATTTTCACTATCGGGCATCGTCATGCCCATGACCAAGGCGCGGCTAATTTTTCCTGTGCTTTGGTTTTTAATATTGACCATAAGCGGTCCAAGCCGCCCTGCTCTGTTTACACCTTTTAAAAGCGCGCCTAAATTACCATGACTTTCTTCGGTGAAATAAGTAAGCCAATTTTTACCGGTCAACTCATCTTGCATCTGCCCCGTTAAGGTTTGCACCTGCCCCGCAGAAAAGACAATAATTCCCTTTGGGGTGATCTCAATCAAGAAATCTGACGCCGCAAAGGCAAAGGCGACAAAACGATCCCGAATTGCTTTTTGATTGGGTGAACTCATACATACAGAATGCTATAATATTGTTCAAAGTGCAAAGATTGATAGCAAAACAGGTTAGATTATTGAGTTCATTCAATTAATCAGGCCCTATTCATCAAAAAAACATCAAATTTTAATCAATCTGTAACCTTCTGCGCATATAATAGTATGTGATATAAAGGGTTTATATCAATATAAACAATAGGTTAGGCTTTATCAAAGACATGCAGGGCTTCTATTTAACAGTAACAAGCAGCGCACTTTATTCGCTCGATGCCCCCGTCATTGAGCTTTTAATCGATGGCGTCGTCTATACGTCTTTTACGGAGAGCGCCGTTACCAATACAGGCACCAGCACGCATAACTTCTTTATCGAATATGCTGGCACTGCGCCCGTCAGCATCAGCGCACAAATTAATGACAGCTCTACCGAAGTAGGCCGTGAAGTTTTATTTGATAGCCTCCTCATAAATGGCCGTGATATCCGCGACGCGTCACAAGTTGACTCTGAAAGCCAAGAAATTAATTTTAATTTCACAAATAATTATGACTTCAACTTAACCGATACACAATGGATGTTCGGTCAAGTAGAACCAACCATCGCCAATTTTGGTACACCAACTTTTGTCAGCACCCCCAATGCAGATTTTCACAATGGTAGCTATGTTGGGTTAGATATCGTTGATTTGGGTGACGGTAACGATGTTGTAAATGGAAATCAGGGGGATGATATTCTTTTTGGCGGCGCAGGGAATGACCGCCTTATTGGCGCAGCAGGCGCTGATGTCCTTGTTGGCGGCAATGGTAGAGACGAGCTTCGCGGGCAATTAGGCGACGATATTATCTATGGCGGCGCAGATGATGATTGGATCTATGGCAATGAAGGCAATGACACCCTGAATGGTGGGTCTGGGAATGACCGCATTAATGGCTTTGATGATAATGATCTTATTTATGGCGGTACGGGTAATGATATTCTAAATGGCGGAAACGGTGATGACCGAATCTTTGGTGAAGACGGTAAAGATTTCATCAATGCCGGCACAGGAAATGATTTTATTTCTGGCGGTATTGGTGATGATGTCATTGATGCAGGCGCGGGTGATGATACCGTCACGGGCGGCGAAGGCAATGATAGAATTTTCACCTATGATGGCGCCGATATTGTCGATGGCGGTGCAGGCTTAGATTTTATTCGCGCTGGATCAGGCGATGATACCGTCACGGGCGGTGAAGGCAATGATACTATCTTTGGTGAAGATGGTAATGACGTCTTAAACGGCGATGCTGGACAAGATCAAATAAGCGGCGGCGCCGGTGATGACACAATTAATGGCGGCGATGCGGCGGATAAATTATTCGGTAATGACGGTAACGATATCATTAATGGGGGAGACTTTAACGACACTATTCATGGTGGTGCGGGGACTGATACCCTCAATGGTGATGATGGATCAGATCGTATTTTTGGTGGTGATGACGCAGACATCATTCATGGCGGCAACGGATTTGATTATTTATTGGGTGAAGCGGGCGATGACATCGTCAATGGTAATAACGGTGATGACCTTATTGAAGGCGGCGATGGTAATGACACATTAAATGGCGGTAACGGTCATGATATCCTTGATGGTGGTAATGGTAATGACACCCTCAATGGTGGCGATGGAAATGATACACTTTATGGTGCAACCATCATCGGTGAATCTGGCGTTGTAACAGGCTCAACCGCCTCAGCCACCAGCTGGAATACTGTCAGCTTTTCTTCCGCTATTTTAAATCCCGTTTTAAAAATGTCTGCCCTTTCAACCAATGGTGATCCCTATACCGTGCGTATTCAAAATGTAACCACCACTGGATTTCAATGGCAGATTGACGAATTTGATTATCTGGATGGTGTTTCTACCGTTGAGACGCTCTCTTGGTTCGCTGTCGAAGCAGGAACGCATGTGCTTGATAATGGCGTTGTCATTCAAGCTGGCACGGTCGAAGCAACTGATGACACATTTTCCAGCGTTACATTTGACTCGGCTTTCTCTAACAATCCCATTGTCGTGACTCAAACCATGTCAAACAACGACCCCAGCGCTGTGGTCAACAGAAACAGGAATATCACAACCAACGGTTTTGAAACACAACTGCAAGAAGAAAAAGCAAACGACGATGTTCACGCGACAGAAACAATCGGTTGGATTGCGGTTGAACAAAGTGGTGATCCCGCAAGCGGATTTTATGTTTCAGAAACATCACAAAGCGTCACACATAATAACAGTACCTTTAGCTTCCCCACAGCCTTTAGCAACACACCTGTTTTTATTCACGATATGCAAACAACCAGTGGCAATGATCCTTCTTATTCCGCCACCAGTAATGTTTCAACATCAGAATTTACCGTTCATGTTCAAGAAGAAGCCTCAAACGGCAGTAACAATAATCACCCCAAAAAAGAACGTATCGGCTTTATCGCCCTGAATGAAGGCTTACTCACCGCCGCGGATGGTGGCGATAACGTATTTAATGGCGGCGCAGGTGTTGATACGCTCTTTGGAGGAGATGGCGCAGATACATTTATTTTTGAAGCCGCACATGCCTATACAGATAACGACATTCTTGCTGATTTCTCCGCCGGTGAAGGCGATATTTTAGACATAAGTGACCTACTCTCTGGCTTAAGCGGCCCCATCACAGATTATCTCTTCTTCGATGATAGCGATGGCACAGATACCATCGTACGCGTCGATGCTGATGGTTTGGCTGGCGGAAGCAACTTCCAATCAATCGCCACAATTAACGGCATCACAGGCCTAGACGAAGCCGCTTTATTCACTAACGGCAATATTATTGTTTAATTAATAAATGGTGCGGGTGGTCGGACTCGAACCGACACTTCCTTGCGGAAACCAGATTTTGAGTCTGGCGCGTCTACCAATTCCACCACACCCGCACATCAGGTAAAAGATTGCCAATAACGCAACCTTCAGAAAATCTGATTGACAGTTACCAATGTTAGGCCAAGAATGTCAATCTTATTATGACGCAAAATATTGAACAAAATCGCCGCCTTTCCACCGTACTTCAAGACAGCAAAACCCTGTTAACCAAAGAAGAAACAACGCTGGCGCAAATATTCGCCCTGTTTCAAGATCGCGGAACGGCATTCATGCTGTTTCTGGTGGCGTTGCCCTCTGCCCTGCCTGTGCCAGCAATCGGGATTTTTATGATTATTGGTCCTCCCCTTATTTTCCTCACATTTCAACAAATGATTGGCCGAAAGGTGATCTGGTTACCGGCTTGGCTCAAAACCAAAACCTTTAAAACGGAATCGTTAAAGGCCGCGCTTGATAAAGCTATCCCTCTTATTCAGAAGATAGAGATCTTTTCAAAACCCCGCTTTACCTTCCTCACCCAAGGCATCGCGCCGTCCTTTATCGGTTTAATGGGATTCATCATGGCGCTCTCCGTTTTAATGCCCGTTCCCTTAACCAATACCGTGCCAAGCATGGGGATTGCGGGCATGGCGCTGGGCATTTTAATGCGCGATGGGTTGGCCGTGATTGCGGGGGCTATTATCGGGCTTGGCTGGGTGCTTATGCTGGTTATCTTAACGCTGTATTTTGGCAGTGAAACCGTTGATGTCGTCAAAGGTTTCTTTCAATCTGCCTTTTAAAATATTATACTCTCCCTATGTTTAATTTCATAAAACGCGCTTTAACGTGCCATCGCGCTATGCCTTTGGCGCTTGCTATTCTCTCCGCCGCGGCGCTGGGTATGGCGCTCATCAGTCAGTATGTCTTTGGCCTTGATCCTTGCATTCTTTGTATTTATCAACGCTGGCCTTATGGCATTGTCATCGCACTTGGCCTGATGGGGTTTATTTTATCCTTTAAGCACAAGCAAGCCGTTGCCGCAATGATGGGCGCAATAGGATTGACATTTTTGGCCAACAGCCTGATTGCATTTTACCATACGGGGGTTGAATTAAAATGGTGGAAATCCCATTTCGAAGGATGCGCCGTTCCTGATTTGGGCAGTGACCCCGCCAATATTTTGGCCATCATTGAACAAAGCAAAGCCGCACGATGCGATGAAATTCCATGGAGCGATCCAATTTTTAATCTCTCTATGGCCAATTATAATGTTCTATTTTGCTTTGGCTTGGCGGTGATTGCCTTTATGGCGACCCGCTTGATCTGGAAAAATAAATTAAATTAAAACAGGCGCTTAAAGGTATCTTTTACATCTTTCACTTTACCTTCAATCTCTTTCACAACCGCATCGGCATTGCCCGTTAATCCTTTTTGGCGCACCGTTGCTTCGGCTTGTTTTAAATATTTTGACATCACTTGACGCACGGCTTCTTTTGCCAAAATCCCATTATCCCGTTGACCCACACCAGACAGGCGAACCGCAGGCAATGTAATAGAAGATGTAATCTTTTGATTTAACACCGCCACACTGGGGTTAATGACAGACGGATTAATCACTAAAGAACGGATAATAACCTTCACCGGGTCCGCTGTTTTATTGGGCGCTTTTTTATTCTTGGCCATTAATGCTTGCAGGGCGGCAATATTCGTTCCTTTTTCTGTAATCTCAAAATTAAGCCCCGTTCCCGTAACGCGGATATCTTTGAAATCAATTAACGTGCGTGACGCCGTATTTAAACCAATTCTCACATTTTGAATGGCCATTAAATGATGGTTTTTGAAACCGCGCGGATTGGCAATATTAATTCCGCTTACCGTAACGCGCTTATCCGTTAGGGATACATCCAACGCCGCAATCGTGACCTTGACCCCCAACGCGTCACTCGCAATTTTCTCCGCCGTGTTTTTGGCTAAACTCCCAAAATTAAGATACAGAAAAACACCTGCCGCAGTAATAATCAGACCAAAGATGGAAAAAAGTATTTTAATCAACTTCATACTATAAAGGACCTTCTTATATCTACCTGAATTTTTGTTTTTACGCCGTAGCGGGTTTACCCGCCTGAGGCTCTACAAACCTAAAAGAGTCATAAACCCACTAAAGCCCATGAATAAACATCCATAAAACAAGTAAAACCCAATAGATTGCTTCAAGCTTTTGCGCTTTGAAAAATCAAAAAGATTGTCAAACATGACATTCCTCACTTTCTTTTCGCCTCAGGCGGATAAACCCGCTACGGCATTAAATTTTCGAATGAGGTAGAAATAGGCTGTAACCCGCAAAAAGTCAAGGTTTTCCTAATTTTTATTTGATCCCAAAGCAAAAAAAAAGCCCGCATTATGATAACGCGGGCTTTTTAAATTCTTATAGATATTAGCGAAAAGCGATTACTTCTTACCGCCAAGGGTCGTCAGAAGCGCGATTGGGATAAGACCCAGCATCACACCTGTTGTGTAAGCAAGATAAACACCTACACCAACCAAAAGCACCGCAAAAATATCACTTGTGAGCTTTCTGTGCGTCAGAATTAATCCCGATACAAACAACACAAATAACGATCCAATCAATGTATGAATTTCTGACCCTGTGAAGAAGCTTCCGCCGCCTTCAACAACGCCAATCATACCCATGAAATGTACCGCTGTGGTGGATATACCAACCAGCAAGACCAATGATAATACGTAGAACCAAACCGCTCCTACTGTTGACCTTACGTGACCTACATCTAAAATTTTACCTATCATGTGAAACCTCCTTAATTGTTTACATAGGTTAAAAAAATTGAAACGGCGTCTCGGGCTTTTATTAAGCCTCTAATTCACTGTCCCAATACAAAAAATCCCCCCAACTTTCATGTAGAAAATGTGGTGGGAATCTTCGTCCTGTTTCCTGAAGCTCAAAAAGGCTCGGCTCACGTGGCGCTGTCATCGGGTGCATTCCGCAATCATGCGGTAATTTGCTCCCCTTTCTTGTATTACAGGGCTTACAGGCCGAGACAATATTGTCCCAGGATGTTCTTCCGCCACGTGATCTTGGGATCACATGGTCAAATGTAAGTTGATGTGTCTTAAACGGGGCCGCGCAATATTGGCAATGCCAGCAATCACGTAAAAACACATTAAAGCGGGTAAAAGCAGGATTTTCAGACACCCGCATATATTCCTTCAGCGCAATGACGCTTGGAAGCTTAAATTCTGTCGTGGGGGAGTGAATATAACGGTCATATTCTTCAATAACCGTGACTGTATCACGAAAAATGGCCTTCACAGCATCCTGCCAAGGCCATATTGAAAGGGGAAAATAACTTAGCGGCCTATAATCCGCATTCAAGATCAAGGCTGGGCAATTCTCCAGCGGCACCTTATGGGGTGCTATCAGATCTATTAATAACTCTTCTCGAATTTGAGGTTTTTCAACCTGCATATCAATCTCCTTCACATCATAGGCTTGACGAATACTCAATGGAGAGATCTATAGTGTAGGATTAGAGTAGTTCAGACCTCACCGCCTATAACTCTATTATACCGCAAAAAACGCAGAAAACCTATGCGATTTGGTCATACCCTCCTTTTCGACAGAAGCTAACAAACCGCTTTAACTATTATGTAATTAATTTCACAGCGCATTGCTTTCACGCAATATTATTTCTTAATCTTAAAAAAATATTGCAAGCTATTGTTTTAATTAAAGATTTCAGATAAGAATTTTGAGCCACTTTCAATCCCCTCCCCATCAATAGAATGTTCCAGATGCGCACTTGTATGACCACTAAGCGGATAACCCTTTTTGCCCAATTCTGCCCTTGCTTGGTGGTATGCCTCAACCGGAACAACCGAATCAATCTCCCCATGAATCAGATAAATCGCTGGTTTTTTACCGTCATTCGGCACGCTATCCGCTCCAATCAACGCGCCAGAATACCCCAACACCCCCGCAATGGGCGACACACGGCGCAAGCCCGTATAAAGGCTCACCATCGTCCCTTGAGAAAACCCAACCAAGGCCATATCTTCATTGGATAGATTATATTCATTTAATATCTGATCCAGATAGCCATCTAAGACAGGATGCGCGGCTTGCGCCCCTTCTAAATATTTTGCTGGCGTGCGTTGCTCTAATGAAAACCATTCAAAACCAAAACCTGCCTCACACGGGAATGGCGCATCAGGAGAAACAAATACCGCATCGGGTACAGCCGGTTGAAAATACGGCGCCAACGATATTAAATCCTGCCCGTTTGATCCATAACCATGCAAAAGCACCACAATTTTCTTAGGCACGCCCCCTGAAAGAGGCCCTTTTTTATACATATTTTTTATCATTCCCCCATAAAACATCTTCAAAACGATATTTCAATCTTGATTTTTCTCTAAACACCCCGTACAAAATGATAATCATTCTCACTTAAAAGGTTAAATATCATGTTTGAAACAATGTTAATCACTTTCCGCGAAGGGCTTGAAGCCTTCCTCATTGTGGCCATTACCTTGGCTTATCTAACCAAAACAGGCCGCGCGCCCCTTAAAAAACCAGTTTATGCAGGGATTATCGTTGCCTTAATTTTAAGTGCTACCACAGGCTTCCACATCGCCGAAATGGCCGACACACCGTTTATGGAAGGCATCTTGGCGCTTGTTGCTGGTGTCCTTGTGGCCTCCATGACCTATTACATGATGACCAGCGCCCATAAGATCAAAGCTCAAATTGGTGAAACCGTCGAAAAACATGCCGCCAAAGCGGGATGGGGTGCCATCATTGGTATCTTCATCTTTACTGTTGTGATGATTGCCCGCGAAGGCATGGAAACCGCGCTTCTTCTTGGCGCCATCAGCAGCAATACAAACGCGAATGAAATGACTATGGGCGCGCTAACGGGCATTGGTCTTACTGCATTCATTGGTTACCTTTGGGCAACCCAAAGCCATAAAATAAACCTGAAAGCCTTTATGCAGGTAACAGGCATTTTCCTCTTCCTCTTTGCCGTTCACCTGTTCCTTTACGGCATTTACGAGCTTACCGAAGTGGAAGACATCTGGATGTATAACCCTGAACTCCACACCGCAATGAAACCATGGGTTAGCACAAAGACGCTTTTCGGGCAGTTAACAATCTATGGTCTCTTGGTTGTGCCGTGCGCATGGTTGATGATTTCCTATGCAAAGGATAAATTCTTCACGAAGAACAACAATATCACCGCTGCTGAATAATATTTGAGATACGCCTTAATAGTCGCTTACAGCGACCCGCGAATCTGATAGGATTTGGGATATGAATTACGATATTATTCACATTGCGGGTAAGCCCCACGTTCTCGTGCCTGTTCATGACTTCACGGCGCTTAAAAATGCAGGAAATGATAATAAACTCCCCCAAGGTGTGCTGGAACAACTCACCGTTGGAACAGACAATGCCATTAAAGTCATCCGCAAATTTCGCGGCATGACACAGGCAGACCTCGCCAGCGCAGCGGGCATTTCCCGCCCCTACCTCACTGAAATTGAAACTGGCAAAAAAGATGGTTCTATCCGCGCTTTAAAATCCATCGCTGGTGCGTTAGATGTTTCTTTAGAGGTTTTGGTTTAAACCAAATTTTCTTGACATAAAAATACGCTTCCTTATATTCACCTTATTACGTAGGGGGCAATATTAATGAGCATAACAAGACGTCAATTTTGGACTGGAGCAGCCGTAACAATACCGACTGTTGGCTTTGGTATCATAGGACAAGAAATCGGGGGGAACATAGGTACTTATTCCATTTCTTCTGAATTTATGGCTACAGCCACCAAGCCATATACCACCGCTGAACAGGCCCAAAAAGACACAGAGCAATTAGACGAAATTGCAACTCGTGCGAACAAACGCAGGAGGGTCGGTAAAACAGCTGGCGCCGTGATAGGCGGTACAATGGGCGCAACAATCGGCGCTACAGTATTAAATATAATGAAGTTCGTAAAATAACTGTCAAAATACTTCGAATAAAACTCACCTTAAGAAATATTAGGAATAATTGCCTAATCGTGTTATGCTCTTTCTAATGTCCGTAAACAACACGGCAGGATCATGCGGGAGACATCGCAATGGCTTTAAAAATCATAAACGAACTGATACAGGTTTTTAATGATATTAAGGACTTAGGGGAAAACACCCCCACCCCCCTCTAGGCACGAACTGATATCAATTATTAACGCTTCAATCCACCCATCACACCGCGGATAATTTCACGGGCAATGGTGCGCCCTAAAGATGAACTCATCGAACGGACGATTGATTTCACGGCGGCTTCCCCGACCCCTTGGCGGTTTGATTTACGCTTGGCGGGTTTTGCTTTTGCCGCTTCCTCTTGTGCTTTTTCGGCTTGCTCCGCTGCTTTTTCTGCACGCTTTTGCAAAACCTCATACGCGCTTTCACGGTCATTGGTGGTGTCGTACTTCGCACCCACCCCATCGGCCTGAAGCGCCATGCGCTTTGCTTCTGCACTCGCCACGCCTAACTTTGATGTCGGTGGACGAATAAGGACGCGCTCCACAATCGACGGTGACCCCTTTCCTTCAAGGGTTGAGACCAAGGCCTCTCCCACACCAAGCTCGGTAATAATATCCGCAACATTAAATTTTGGATTTTCACGATAGGTTTCAGCGGCTTGTTTAATGCCTTTTTGTTGCTTCGGCGTAAAGGCGCGCAACGCATGTTGAATACGGTTCCCTAACTGCCCCAACACATTATCTGGCACATCAGCGGGGTTTTGCGTGATAAAGAAAATACCCACCCCTTTGGAGCGGATCAGGCGCACAACTTGCTCCACTTTTTCCATCAATGCTTTGGGCGCATCATCAAATAACAAATGCGCTTCATCAAAAAAGAACACGAATTTAGGTTTGGTGCTATCGCCTGCTTCGGGCAATTCTTCAAATAATTCTGCCAAAAGCCACAGCAAAAATGTTGCATAAAGACGCGGGCTATTCATTAATTCATCCGCCGCTAAGATATTAATATAACCGCGCCCATCCATGTCTGTGCGCATAAGATCTTTTAGCTCCAGCGCAGGTTCACCAAAAAATTTATCACCGCCCTGATCTTCCAAACGCAACAGTGAGCGTTGAATAGCACCAACAGACTGCTTGCTTACATTGCCATAGGTTGAAGAAATTTCAGACGCGCGTTCATGCATAGAAATAAGCAACGCCCGTAAATCTTTCAGATCAAGAAGCAGCATCCCCTCTTCATCCGCCAAACGAAAGGCAATATTAAGCACCCCTTCTTGTGTATCATTCAACTCCAACATACGCGCCAAAAGGATCGGACCAATTTCAGATATCGTAGTGCGAACAGGGTGGCCTTGCTTGCCATACATATCCCAAAAACAAACAGGAAAGGCAGAGGGTTTATAGTCTTCAAGGCCGATAATCTCCGCCCGCTTGACTAAAAAATCTTGCATTTCTGACGGCTGGCAAATACCAGATAAGTCGCCCTTTACATCTGCCATAAAGACAGGAACGCCAGCATTGGAAAACCCTTCCGCTAAATCTTGTAATGTAACCGTTTTACCTGTTCCTGTTGCGCCTGCGATAAGGCCATGACGGTTCCCCCATTTTAAATCAAAATATAATTTATGATCTGGGTTTCCTGTTTCTGACCCAACGTAAATCGCCTCTGGTGTATCTGACATTTTTAATCCTTATTTATTTAATATTTTTTAATCTAAAGAAAATCTTTTGCTTTATATATTTCAAACGGGCGGTCATGCTGTAATGAGGGAATAGAATGACGTGCCTTTGTGACCTCAAGAAAATCAATATTGCGCGTAATATAGCCGGGCGTATCATCGTTTTTTTCTGCTAGCACCTCACCCCATGGCCCAATAATCATGGAATGCCCGTGTGTTTGGCGTCCGCCAGGATGTGATCCGCCTTGCGCCGCGGCAATCACAAAACTACCCGTTTCAATGGCGCGCGCGCGCAGCAATGTTTCCCAATGTGCCTTGCCTGATTGCGCGGTAAAGGCCGCAGGCACGGTCATCATTTCTGCACCGGCCTGTGCCATACCACGATACAGTGCCGGGAAACGGACGTCATAACAAATACTCATCCCAAGCTTTTTCCATGGTGTATTCATCACGACAGCACGATCCCCCGCCACAAAGCTATCGCTTTCGCGGTGGCTTTCCCCATCGGGTAAGTCCACATCAAATAAATGAATTTTATCATAAGACGCAACCAACTGCCCCGTATCACGAAACAAGAAACTACGATTCACAATATGGCTATCATCAATTTTAATTTTCATCGAACCGATTGAAAGCCAAACTTTCAGATCTTTGGCCAAGAAAGAAAAAAACGGAATACCGGGATGTTTTCCCGCAGTTTCTGCCGTTTCCATCATTTCTAATTTATTGGCCGCCATGAAGTCTGTGTTTTCAGGCGTAGTGATAAATTCACAATCTTCTTTTGCCGCGTCGCGGATCATTTCGCCCGCTTGCATCAAATTTTGGTCAATATCGGCGTTACTGTTCATTTGAACGCACGCCACTTTTACATTAGCCATTATTCAACATTCCATCCAATTTACCTTGTTCTTCCAAGGCGTATAGGTCATCACTGCCACCAATATGTTTATCATCAATAAAAATTTGCGGAACAGATTTTGGACCACCAGTGCGGGCAATCATTTTCTGACGCGCGACATCATCACCGGTAATATCATAATCTGTATATTGAACGCCTTTTTCGTTCAAAAGCGCCAAGGCTCTTCTACAAAATGGACAGGTTGTCCAATGGTAAATTTCAACTTTCTTCTGACTCATAGTGATTCCTCTTTATGTAATAATTGTCTTACTATAAAATACTGACATGAAAACGGAAGTATTAATTATTGGCGGCGGTGTTGCGGGACTTGCGATGGCTCTAACCCTTGGGAAAAGAGCTATTCCAGTTACGCTGATTGAAGGGTTTGATCTGCATAACGCCGCGCCCGTTTTGCATTTTGGCAGAACGGCGGCACTTATGGGAAGCTCCATTGATCTGCTTAAAGAATTAGCATTATGGGACCGTCTGAAAGATACAACAGAACCCCTAAAGCAAATGCGTATTATCGATGATGGAAACCCACAAATTGACCCCGTCATTATTGATTTTAAGGCCGAAGAAATTGGTGCAGAAATGTTTGGCCATAATGTTCCCAATATGATGCTTCAGACTATTTTATTAGAAGCCGTTAAATCTTGTGACTCTATTAAAATAATCTGCCCCGATAAATTACAAAGCTTTGAGGTAGCATCATCCCATATTATTGCAACCCTGGAGAGCGGAAAGAAAATCATCGCAACCCTTATGATTGGGGCGGATGGTAAAAAGTCAAAAACACGGGCATTAGCAAATATTAAATTCAAAGAAAATCAATATGGACAGAGCGCGATCACTTGCTTATTCCATCATTCAAAACCGCATGAGAATATTTCAACGGAACATCACCGCGCCGGCGGCCCATTTACAACAGTGCCAATGCCAGACCAGACCATTGATAATAATGAAGCATCTCATTGCTCTAGCTTAGTATGGGTTGAAAAAACCGAAGATGCGGATAAGTATGTCGCGCTTGATAAGCATTTATTCGAACATGCTATTCAAAAGCGTAGCCGTGGGGCGCTCGGTCAAATCACGCTGGCCAGCAATCCTGAAAGCTGGCCATTAAGCGCCGTGTTAGCAGAAAGATTTACCGCCACGCGCCTTGCATTAATTGCAGAAGCCGCTCATGCGATGAGCCCGATTGGCGCGCAAGGATTAAACCTGTCATTACGCGATGTATCATCCCTGTCTGATATTATTTTAAGCGCCTTGCGCCTTGGTGAAGATATTGGATCAATCAATGTGTTAGAGCGGTATGAGGAAAGCAGGCGATTGGATATTAATAGCCGTTTTGAAGGGGTTGATAAATATAACCGCCTTGTGAGTAATAATATTGATATTATACGCCTATTCCGCCGTACCGGGTTGAAATCATTAAGTGCCATCCCTGCCCTGAAACAATTAGCGATGAAGCAAGGATTAGCGGCTTAGCGCTATATTTTTTAGGCGCGTTGAGGTTTAATCACCCGTGCCAAGGTTAAAATACTCACTGACGCCGCGCCCGCCTTTAGCAAAATTTTTGTACATTCATTCACTGTCGCGCCGGTTGTGTAAACGTCATCAATCAAGCAAATATTTTTGTTTTTAATTTTATCTTTATGCCCATCAGGAATAACAAAAGCGTTCTTAATATTACGCTGTCTTTCTGTCACATTTAAATGCCCTTGGGTAACCGTGGCGCGGGTGCGTTTAATCACATCCAAAAACGCAGGGATTTTTGTTTCCTTTGATAGGAATTGCGTGATTAATCCCGCCTGATTATAGCGCCTGCGTACCATGCGCCACCGATGAAGCGGTACAGGGACGAGGTAATCGCTTTGTGCCAAAATCTCATCCCCTGCGCGAAGCAGCCATGGCATGAAACTGGTCACAGCATGCGTTTGATCCCCATGTTTAAAGCCCAAAATAATATGACGTGATACATCATCATAGACCAACGCCGAACGCGCATACATGTATGGGGGTGCATTTTTATGGCAGGCGGCGCAGATATTGCCTTCTTTCGCATTTCCATCATCAAAATCAAAGGGGAAGCCGCATCTATAGCATTGCGGTTCCGCAATAAAATTAAGGCTACGCCATGCCTCGGGACTCATCATCCCTTGCCTATCCACCAAATCACCAGTGACAATACAGCGGGCAGGTAAGATTGTATCTATGATCTTATGAATAAGAGGATTAAATGTAGGCATATATCTGTTTATCACAGGCCATAGCGCCCTGCCACTCTCTCTTGTCATTTCCTTGCGATTTAAATCCATTTTCTATATTGTCGGCCTATGTCACATAGCGCGTTTAAAGAGCCAGAAAATTTGCCAGGGAATCTACCGGATCAAATAATGGATTCCTCATCAGTAAATGCGTGCAGCATTGAACCGCTTAATTTTGATCCGATGGCACCAAAAATCATCAAGAACCCATTATTGAAAAACATTCCTGCCGCCGCAATTAAACGTGGATGGTTTACCATGGCGCATTTGGTATTAGAAGAAGGATCAAAAGTTTTAGATATTCAATGTGGTGATGGCCTGAATAGTTATGTGATGGCGGCGCTTAATCCCAAAATTGAATTTATTGGGATGGATAAAAACATCACATTGATTGATGCGGCGGAACAAAAATATCAGCTCCCAAATTTAACATTCATCAGTGGGGACATTAAAGAAAATTTTGTTCCCAAAGGCACATTGGATGCCACCGTTAATTCTTTTATTTTGCATGAAATATATTCAGAAAATAATTGTAATGAAAAAGCCGTTACAAAATCTTTGGAACGTCAATTTGACCTCCTAAAACCCAATGGTCTTATTTTCTTCCAAGGGCATGTCATACCATCAAACAGTGATTACACATTGATTGAAATACCCGAAGATCCACCCAAAGGGGATAAGATTGAACAGCTTAATGATATTGAGCTATTGACGTTATATTCTGAGCAAGCGCGCCCCTATGAAGGGGATTATAGTGGTTTTTACATGGAAGAATTGCCGCCGCGTTTTCCCCGTACACGGCTGTTTCGGGTACCGTCAAAATGGGCGCATGAATTTATTTTAAGAAAAGATAATCGCGCACATTGGGAACAAGAAATTCATAAAGAATATAGTTTTTTCACCCGTCATGATTTTTCCCGTACGTTGCGCGGGTTTGGCGCGCGGATTTTATATTCTGCGCCACATTGGAATGACGCGATCATTAAAAAAAACTTGCATAAAAAAGTGCGCTTATTTGAAGAAAATGGTGATCCGAAAGGCACGCCTGAAACCAGCTTTGTTTTTGTTGCGCAAAAGACGGCTAATAAAGGCTCTCTCACTTTAGAAGAACGTAAGCCCTCCAAAACATCGAACCCTGCGCTTAAAATGGTGGCAATGCGCAATGAGTATGATGGATCAACATTGGATGTTGTCACGCGCGATATTCACATTACCGAAGTACTGCCCTATCGTATCACACCAGAAAATGGATTGCATGTTTTTGTACATGAAGGGATTCCGCGTTGTTTAACCAATACTGTCCCGCGCAAAGGCCCCAATATTGATGGAAAGCAATGGTCTGGTCACATGACAGAGGCACTGTCTATCCCGCAAGACATCTTTGAAACATTGGATGAAAAGCATTTTAGAAGCACCTTAAAATTCGCCCAAGATTATCTGGGATTAAAGCCCAATATGGGATCATTATTTGAAGCAGGGCCAGGATTTTATCCCGCGCCAGATTCCATTGATGAACATATCAGTACGCAATATTTACAGGTTGAAAAGCCAACTGAAACCGTGACACCCAAAGTGATCATGGAAGACATGGAAGGGTTTTCAACCAAAGGCCGTATGCGTGAAATTGACGCACAGCAGATATTAAACGCCATCGGCGTGGGTCTTATTCCCACCAGCCGTTTGGAAATTCAAATTTTAGCGCTGTATGAAAAGCTGGGGCTTAATTATCAGTCATGGGCAGATTGCCCGCTTTCATTAAAAACGGAAGAGCCTGAACACACGACCAAGTTACAAGACATCATTGCCAACCTTGCTAAAGAAGACCATCGGTTTAAAGAAACCAAGGCACTGAAAGGGCAACTGAAAGCCATGCAATCTGTTTTTGTTGATGAAGGGCAAGATAAAGGTGGCATAAAGGGTTTGGCATCACGTGATAAAGATTTTATCTTACAAGAAGATGGATCAATGAACACAGCCATTATCCTACCCCTGACCCGTAAAATTAACGGCGAAGTAATGGCAGGGATTGTGGAGCAATATTTACCTGTTCCCCAACGCTATAAGGGCAATGGTTATACGGTGAATTGCCCCAGCTTTTCCATCCCACCAGAAATCACGAATTTTGACATGGCCAAACGCTTTATCGCCGATAAGTTCGAAGTACCGGTTGAGTGTGTATCCCGCATGGGGGAAAGTTATTTTTCCCATATTGGTGTGACGCCGCAACGAATTTACCCCTTTGCCGTTTGCACCGCAGGGGCCAGTGGATGGAAAAAAGTAGGTCGCGCCCATGGTGCAACAACATACACACCGCTTTATCGTCTTTACCGTCTTTTATATCTGGATAATTATTATAGCTTCATAAAGGTAGCGGCCATGGCCTATCAGGCGGCGTTAGGGTATGACAGTGAAATGAGTATCGGCACGCATTTTGAACAAAAGCACGCAGACCGCAAGGAATCCTTTGTTGGCATGAATGTTACATACACGCCAAATTCATCCCCTTCCAGTAAAGAATATAATAATGACTAATGATATGCGGATTTTTGATAAGGCGGCGCAACATTTGAAAAAAGCGCGCGCAAAAAAAACAAAAAACGAGTATGACTTTTTATACCAATTTGCATCAAAAGATTTAAAAGAACGCCTTTCTGTTATTAATCGTGAGTTTGACAATACGCTTATCCTTGATGACATTGTCAACATAGATGAAATATTATCGTTAAAGGCTGAAAGTTTAGATCATATTACAAGCGTGCTTACACTGCATAACATGAATGACTTGCCCGGATTATTAATTCAAATTAGGCAGGCGTTAAAAGCAGATGGATTATTTACCGCCTGCCTTTTTGGTGGAGAAACATTATACGAATTGCGGGATTGCCTGCAACAGGCGGAAATGGAAATCACAGGCGGTATCACCCCGCGCATACACCCTTTTGCTGATAAACAAGACATGGGAGCCTTAATGCAACGTGCGGGATATGCCCTGCCTGTTATTGATTCAGAACATCTTATTGTCACCTATGATAACATATTTAAGCTTATGCATGATTTGCGTTATATGGGAGAGAGCAATATTTTGCAAATACGCCCCAAACATTTCACCCGCCGTGATATTTTCATGAAAGCTAATGAAATTTATGCTAAAAAATATAGTGATAAAGATGGGCGTTTAGAGGCAAGTTTTGAAATTATTTTCACCCTTGGCTGGTCGCCCCATGAAAGCCAGCAACAACCCCTTAAACCCGGTAGTGCAGAAAAAAGAATGTCTGATGCCCTAAATAGTACAGAGGAAAAATTACCATGTTAAATGTTACAATCATCCCTATTCTTGACGATAATTATGCGTATATCATCAAAAGCGGCAATCAAATTGCCGTTCTTGACCCTGGTGAAGCGGCGCCTATTATTGAAAAGTTAGAAGAACTTAACTTGACACCTGATATTATTTTCACAACGCACCATCATGGCGATCATGTGAATGGATGTAACACATTGATTGAGAAATATGGATGTGATTATTTTGATCGCTCTACAGAAAAATTTGGCGACGATCCCGTTCAGATCATTGCAACACCAGGCCATACCAAAGACCATGTTTGCTTTTACTTCCCCGACAGCAAAATTGCCTTTACTGCCGACACTATTTTTTCGATGGGGTGCGGCCGTATGTTGGAAGGAACGGCGGAAGAATTTTTCGATTCAATCCAAAAAATCAAAGCACTACCTGATGATACACTTCTTTATTGTGGGCATGAATATACCCAAGCCAATGGCGCATTTTGCTTATCCGTTGATGCAGATAACGCGGCGCTTCAATCACGCATGGATGAGGTAAAACAGCAACGTGCAAGCAATAAACCGACTATCCCAACGACATTACAGATGGAAAAAGAAACGAATATTTTTATGAAGGCAAAAACCGTAGAAGAATTTGCAAAATATCGCCGCTTAAAAGATAGTTTTTAAGAAAACTTAATCTGATTTTTTACGAACAGGACGGCGCGGACGTGTTTTGCGTGACTTTTGATCTGGCTTACCGCTATTGCCCGATGTATTTGTTGTTTCTGGTAGAATAGATTCAACAGCCCCTTTTGCTTTTGATTGAGAGCGATGTTGCGGAATTGCAATCGGTTTACTTGTCACATTTTGACGTTCGCTAATGGCAATTTCAATTTCTAAGCGTGACGCAACTTTGCGCAGGTCATGAATAGCTTCTTGAAGGTCTTCACGCTTATCCGAGTCCGTTTTTGTTGCATCCCATGCTTCATAGCGATTCACACAATTTTCTGCACTTTCTTGCAATCTTTGTTTAATTTCGGACATTCTTTATATCTTTCCTGCATTAATTAAGACACTCAATGTAACGTGTCGGGCAGATGGGCGCAATAATGATTTACTTAAATATTGAAGACGCCGCATCCATGTGCGCCCGCTTGCGTGTAATTTCTTGTTCGGTACGGATAATCTCGTCCTTCATTTCTCCAATATAGGCCTGAAGTTCATCAATAGACATTGGCTCCAAATTCTTGACCGCGGGCGCCTTTTTGCGGGGTTCATTTTCATCATCAAACATGGGAACACCCTATCTTAAATCTTCTTTTTGGAAAAGATTGCAATTTTGATAAAAATCCGTATATTACGGGTATTCCCTGACATTTTACGGTCGAAACTGCTGATTCTTGGGAAGAATTGGCCAAAATAATAGTATGTGAAATACATAAAATAAGGATAAGAAACATGAGCAAGCCCCTCGATGCCCCTAAATTATTAATGCCAAAGGCAACAGCCGTTTGGCTTATTGACAACACAACGCTGACTTTTGTCCAGATCGCGGAATTTAGCGGCCTTCATAAAGTGGAAGTGCAAGCCATCGCAGATGAGGAAGTTACCGTCGGCCTTGTGGGACGTAACCCTGTGAAACATGGTGAAACAACGCAAGAAGAGCTGGATAAAGCGATTGCAGATGAAAATTATATCATGAAGCTTTCACGTCGTGATTTACCAGGTGTAAAGCAACGCTCTAAAGGCCCGCGTTACACACCCGTTTCAAAACGCGGTGATAAGCCAGATGCGATTGCATGGCTTTTGAAAAACCACCCTGAAATCACAGATGCACAAATTGGTAAGCTTGTTGGAACAACAAAACCAACAATCAATGCAGTGCGGGATAGAACACATGCAAATTCTTCAAGCATTCGCCCACGTCACCCGGCGGAGCTGGGGCTATGTTCATATCAAGAAGTTGAAGCAGCGTCTGATAAAGGTCTGCGCGCACAAGGGAAAGACCCTGAGGCGATTAAAGCAGCAAAACTAAAAGAATTGGAAGACACAAACCAAGCAAGTGGAGCAGAGCCAGAAAACACAGCGACAGATTCTGTTGGTGGGTTTGATTTTTCAAACTTCTTATCTTCTGGCGCCGGTGGCAGCAAAGAGTAAACTTTATTATATCTAAGAATTAAAAAACCCTCCCAGATTTTATAATCGGGAGGGTTTATTTTTAGAAAGCCTTAGAACGTCTTAGGAAGTCTGGCGAATATTTTCTATTTCTTCTTTAAGGCGCAATTTTTCAAGTTTCAGCGCTTTAATCTCTTCATCATTTAAAATGTAATGACTTTGTTCCGTTTCAATTTTATATGAGAGCAGTTTATGCTTATTTTTAAGTGCTTCGAGGCGCGCAGAATGCGACGAAGCGATACCTTGATGTACTGGCATAGTTCCTCCTGTTATTTATATTTTAGCGTATAAATAAGGGTATCTTAGATTCAAGGAGTGAGGCAATCACTTTGAAAAAAACGCAAGATTATTACCACTTATTTATGGCAATTTTTATTTATTATGTAGATACGCATTCTCATCCTAACGCGGAGTGCGCCCAGGTCATTTTAAAGAGCAAAAACAACGATATTTTACTAAATATCGAACTCTACTCCTTGGGCGAGAGGGAGTTCTTTAGAGTAATTCACGGTTTGTGTTTGACGGCGCATATAAACTTTCCAAGCGTCAGAGCCACTTTCACGCCCGCCGCCTGTTTCTTTTTCACCGCCAAAAGCACCACCAATTTCTGCGCCGCTTGGCCCAATATTCACATTAGCGATACCGCAATCACTGCCCACTGCAGAAAGAAATGTTTCTGCCTCGCGCATATCAGTCGTGAAAATACACGATGATAGCCCTTGTGGGACGTTATTATTAAGCGCAATCGCTTCGTCAAGGTCTTCATATGTCATCACATATAATATCGGCGCAAAGGTTTCATGGCGCACAATATCGCTTTGTGATGGCATATCAATCAGGGCAGGTGTCGCATAAGCGCCCTTGTTCTCTCCTGCTCCCTCAATAATTTCACCACCAACAAGGACAATACCGCCTTCTGATTTTGCTTGTTCTATCGCGCTTTGCATTGCCTCCATAGAGCCTTGATCTATCAACGGACCAACCAATGTTGATTTATCAAGCGGGTTGCCCACTTTTAAACTGCCATAAGCTTTTTGAAGTTGCGGCAAGAGTGTTTCCTTCATACTGTTATGCACAATTAAACGACGGAGCGTGGTACAGCGTTGCCCCGCCGTTCCGACGGCGCTAAAAACAATCGCGCGAACGGCCAAGGTTAAATCCGCGGAAGGCGTAACAATCATGGCATTATTACCGCCCAGTTCTAACAAGGATTTCCCCATACGTTTTGATATATTTTTACCAACGGCGCGGCCCATGCGCGTGCTTCCCGTGGCGCTCATAAGGGCAACACGGTCATCATTGGTAATGGTTTCACCAATATCTGCATGGCCAATTAAGAGCTGTACCAGATTATCAGGGCAATCATGGCCTGCCGCTTTAAAGCGCGTAACGGCGCGGTCAAATATCTTCATGCAAGCCATTGCCGTTAATGGTGTTTTTTCAGACGGTTTCCAAATTACAGGATCACCACAGACCAAGGCCAACGCGGCGTTCCATGACCAGACCGCAACAGGAAAGTTAAACGCCGTGATCACACCAACAACACCAAGCGGTTGCCATGTTTCACGCATGTGATGCCCTGGGCGTTCCGACGCAATGGTAAGACCATAAAGCTGGCGTGATAAACCCACGGCAAAGTCACATATATCAATCATTTCTTGCACTTCGCCGAGGCCTTCGGACAGGATTTTTCCGCATTCTAAGGTCACCAACGCGCCCAGATCATCTTTTGATGCGCGTAATTCTTCACCCAACAAACGCACCAATTCACCACGCAAAGGGGCCGGTACAGTGCGCCATGCAAGAAAAGCCTGATGTGATTTATTGACAGCATCTTGTGCGTGTTGAGCCGAATGGCATAACACAGTAGCGATTTTTTCCCCGTTAATGGGTGTAAAAACATCCAAGTCCCCTTTATCAATATTTATCAAGCCATTGCGTTTTAAAATATCAGAAAAATCAGTCATTTTTGTTTCCTTCTTCCTCTTCTAAAAGGGGATAGGCGATTGTTGAAATATAACTATTGATACGGCGGTAATCACGGATCAGATCAATATGTAAGCTACTGCTGTTAATTGTCTCTGGCACGCCTTCGCTTAGGCGTTCAATATGGTTTTCCATCGCTTTGGTTTCTGCGTCTTTAATCTCAAACTTATCTTTGATTAATTGACGCGCCATATCAGGATCCATGGATACGAAAATAGATTGCGCCAGTTCAATCGTTTCCATCACAAGCATATGAATATGTTCAATATCACGAAAGCCTTCATCTGAAAATTTAATGTGGCGCTTGATCTTCTTATCTGCCAATGGTGCAATATTTTTATCAATCACATCGCCTGCATGTTCCAAATTTGTTGCGAAGGTAAGAACCTGAACATAGCGTTCTGCTTCGTCGGAACTCATAAATTCTTGTGACAATTTTGCCATATAGATTTTGATTTGCGCGTAAAGACGGTCAATCGTGTCATCTTCTTCACGGATTTTTTGCAGCAATGTCAGGTCATTATTTTTTAAAACATGTATTGTATCATCCAACATTTGTTGAACAAGTTCTGCCATGCGTAATGTTTCACGCGATGCCGCCGCCAGCGCCACAGACGGCGTTGTAATGTCTTTATTGTTTAAATAACGTGCCTGTGACACATCATGTTTTTGGGGCGCCGCAGGAATAATCTTACAACACAGGCTGTTAATATATCCCGTAAATGGCAGGAACAGCGCCGCAAGAACAACATTAAATGCGGTGTGGAAGTTGACAATTTTACGCTCTGACCCCTCTCCCAAAAAATTGAAGATATCAGGAACAAAAGACAATGCCGCAAAGCCAATAAACACCCCGATAAGGCGCATAAATAAATTACCCAGTGGTACGCGGCGCGCTTCTTCATGGTCTTTTAACGTCGCAATAATGGGGGCAATCGTCCCCCCAAGGTTTGCGCCCAACACCATGAACAGTGCCAATGACACAGGCAAAACCCCCGCCGCCACAAAAGACATGATCATCAACACCACCGCCAAGGATGAATGTGCAATCCATGTCATAAGCGCCACAAGCAACACCGCGAATAGCGGGTCTTGGCTAAGGGATACAAGAATTTCGGCCATAAGGGCAGATTCTTTTAACGGAATGGCGGACTCTTTAATCCAACCCAGCGCCATCAACATCAAAGAAAGCCCCACCAAAACACGGCCCGCATTTTTCGCAATGCTAGAATTTTTACGATTAAAAAGAAAAAAACCAGAAATCATGGCAATGGGAATAAGGACGCTGAGATCAAATGACAATATTTGCGCCACCAACGTTGTCCCGACATCTGCCCCAAGCACCATGGCAAGCCCAGCGCCCGCCTTAATCATTCCTTGTCCTGCAAAGGCCGAAATAATTAGGATTGTCGCCGTAGAACTTTGAAGGAGTGTTGTGATAAACAAGCCAGAAAAGAATGATTTAAAACGATTTTGTGTACTGGCCGCCAAAATGCCACGTAAGTTTGAGCCAAATCCATACGTCACCCCCAACCGTACCAACATCACCCCCCATAAAAGGAGGCAAACACCAGCAATAATATTGAGCATAATAAGCGTTGGAGTCATTTAATTAAAAATCCGCATTGGTGTTTAAAATATGAATTGCTGTCTCTGGCATATTTTGCGGGATCGAGACTATTGAGAGCAATCTTTTTCATGGAGCGATTCTAGCAAGAAAACACGCTGTATGAAAGAGATCAAAAAATCTATTAAATATCTCTAATCATTAAAAAACGCAGAAGCCAACATAGTTTCCTACCGTTTGATAGCGAGCATCAAGCTTACGGGGCGGCGAACTAAAAATTAATGCCCTTTAACATTTGCCCATATCTTACGTTTTACGGTGTAAAGAAGCCCCGCAAAAATAAGGAGAAAGAGAACCGCTTTCACACCAGTACGTTTACGAATTTCCATGTGTGGTTCTGCTGTCCACATCAAAAATTCAGACACGTCTTTTGCGTATTGATCCAAAGTTGTTGGAGACCCATCTTCATAGGCAACAACATCATCCGCCAACGGCGGTGCCATGGCAATTTTATGTCCTGCCATATATTTATTCCAATATTGTCCCGTGCCAAGCGTTTCACCTTCAGGTGCATCTTTATACCCCGTCATTAGGGCATAAATGTAATCCGCTCCACCAACACGCGCTTTCGCAATAAGGGAAAGATCAACCGGTAACGCGCCATTATTCACATAGCGTGCCTGTTGGTCATTGGTATATGGATTTTTGAAACGGTCACTTGGTTTTGCAGGACGTTCAAACATTTCACCTTCATCATTGGGACCATCCATCACTGTGTATTCGGACGCAATCGCTTTGACTTGGGCTTCGCTATATCCCAACGCAGATAAATTACGATATGAAACATGGTTCATAGAATGACACGCAGAACAAACTTGTTTATAGACCTGAAATCCGCGCTGTAATGCGCCGCGATCAAACGTACCGAATGGGCCGTTAAAGTTCCATTCTTGTTTATGGGGCGTGGGCGCGTCACCTGCGGCCAGAACGGACACAGGCATCATGAGAACTAAAAGAGTTATAATCAATTTCATTAGGCACTCGCCTTTTTGTTTTTGGCTAAAACAGCCTCGTTAATACTGGATGGTAAGTCTAATACGGGTTCTTTCTTATTTAAGATTGGTAAGATCACAAGGAAGAAAGCGAAGTAATAAAACGTGCTAAATTGTGACAATGGCACCCAAAACCCTTCGGCGGGCTTACCACCGCAAATGCCAAGAATAAACGCATTCGCCACAAAAGAAAGTAAGGCGATGCGATACCACGGACGGAAACGGGCGCTGCGGACGGGGTGCTTATCAATAAAGGGAAGCGCAAAAAGAAGCGCGATAGACCCAAACATCGCCAACACACCGCCCAACTTCGCAGGGCAGAAAATAACAGATGTAAAAGGAAGCCCCAGATCAAAAGTAATCGCCCGTAAAATGGCATAGAACGGTAAGAAGTACCATTCAGGCACAATATGCGCTGGCGTGATTAGCGGATCTGCTGGAATATAATTATCTGGATGCCCCAAAGCATTCGGCATAAAGAACGCAAAAATCACAAACACAATCATAAAGGCCATCAAGCCAAATGTGTCCTTCATTGTATAATAAGGGTGGAATGGCAAAGTATCTTGTTTGGTTTTTGGTTCAATCCCTAATGGGTTATTTGACCCCACAACATGCAGCGCCCAAACATGCAAGAAAACAACAGCAACAATCACGAATGGCATTAAATAATGCAGCGCAAAGAAACGGTTTAATGTTGCATTATCAACGGAAAAACCACCCCAAAGCAATGTCACAATACTGTCCCCCACCAACGGAATGGCAGAGAAAAGATTTGTGATCACTGTGGCGCCCCAAAAGCTCATTTGTCCCCAAGGAAGCACATACCCCATAAAAGCGGTCGCCATCATCAGAAGGAAGATCAACACACCCAAAATCCAGAGGATTTCACGCGGCTGTTTGTAAGATCCGTAATACATTCCACGGAAAATATGAATATAAACCGCAATAAAAAAGAAAGACGCCCCATTGGCATGAATATAACGCAGCATCCAACCATGGTTGACATCACGCATAATGCGTTCAACGCTTTCAAACGCCATATCGGCATGCGGCGTGTAGTGCATTGCCAATACAATGCCGGTGATGATCATGATCATCAACATCACCATCGCAATCGCGCCAAAATTCCAAAAATAATTGAAGTTCTTAGGGGTTGGAAAAACACCATATTCCTTCTGCATCATCGTGAAGATTGGAAGCCGTGAATCAACCCATTCTATTGCGGGGTTCTCAAATTTTTCTCTCTTACCACTACCCATGTCGCTTACCCAATTTTAATTGTTGTGTCATTAATGAATGTATATTCTGGAACTTCCAGATTTTTAGGTGCAGGCCCCTTACGTATACGCCCTGATGTATCATAATGTGACCCGTGACAAGGACAGAACCAGCCCTCATATTCCCCTTTCACATCAGAATCTTTTTGCCCCAACGGCACACAGCCAAGGTGTGTACAAATTCCGACAGTTACAAGCCATTTTTCATGGCCTTCTTTTACACGCTCTGCGTCTGTTTGTGGATCACGCAGCTCTGCCGTGTCGTCTTTTTTTGCTTCTTCAATTTCTGCTGGCGTACGATGTTTGATAAAGACAGGTTTTCCGCGCCACATCACTGTTTTTGACTGCCCTTCGGCAATATCGCTCACATTCACTTCGGTTGTAGAAAGCGCAAGCGTATCCGCCGCAGGATTCATTTGATCTACCAAAGGCCAAGCGACAGAACCCGCCCCCACCGCGCCAAAGGCCGCAGCAGTTAAATAGAGGAAATCACGGCGTGTTTCACCATTTTCCTCTTTTTTATCGTCTGGTTTTTTTGAATCACTCATAAGGACACCCCGAATATTGAATAAATAATTTATACTATTACAGTAAAATACGCTATGACATACCGCATGGAAAGTAAGATTTCCAGCCCATATTATATAAAAAGTTGAATAATCCCAAAGAGTAAATGCAGATGATCCATATTGCCCTCTATCAACCTGACATACCCCAGAATGTGGGCGCGGCCATGCGGCTTTGTGCGTGCTTGGGTCTTACGCTCGACATCATTCACCCATGCGGGTTTCCATGGGATTATAAAAAGATAAAACAATCAGGAATGGATTATGTAGAGCAAGTCGACTTGGTTGAGCATAACTCATGGACTGCCTTTCAATACACATACGCAGAGCGTAGAATCGTACTCATGACCACCAAAACGGACAAATCCTATACTGATTTCACTTTTCAAGCGGGTGACATATTAATGGCGGGGCGTGAAAGCGCCGGCGTTCCCGAAGAAATACATAACCAGCTTGAGAATCGCGTGACGATTCCGATGGCTGGACAAGCGCGCTCTCTTAATATTATTAATGCCACAGCAATGATTACAGGCGAGGCCTTAAGACAAACATTGAGACAAACAAAAATATGACCGAAAATTGGGATGATAAAAAACAACAAGCCGCAACATGGTTTCAAACTCTGCGCAATGATATCTGCGCCGAATTTGAAAAAATCGAAGAGGCGTTAACCGGCACATCAAAGCAAGATTTACCCATCGGACAATTTGAACGCAAACCATGGCAACGCGACAATAGTAATGAACCGAATGAAAGTGGCTCTATCCTTAAAGGTGGCGGTGAAATATCCCTGATGCGCGGCCGTGTTTTTGAAAAAGTTGGGGTCAATATTTCAACAGTTCATGGCACGTTCAGCCCCGAATTTACCAAAAACATGAAAGGCGCAGATCAAAGCAATGGCGCGTTTTGGGCCGCAGGTATTTCGCTTGTTGCACACATGCAAAATCCGCTTGTCCCTGCCGTACACATGAATACCCGCATGATTGTGACATCCGAGGGATGGTTTGGCGGCGGCGCAGACCTGACCCCCATGTTTGAAAATGACGAAGACACCCAAGCCTTTCACGGCGCATTAAAAAAAGCCTGTGATACGCATGACAAAGCATACTACCCCAAGTTTAAAAAATGGTGTGATGAGTATTTTTATCTTCCCCATCGAAATGAGTCCCGTGGTGTTGGCGGCATTTTTTATGATTACCTGCAATCTGGCGATTGGGATGCTGATTTTACCTTTACCCAAGATGTCGGTAAGGCATTTTTGGCGTGTTATCCGCAAATAGTGCGCCAGCACATGAATAAAGAATGGAGCGCCGAGCAACGTGAGCAGCAGCTTATTAAACGCGGGCGTTACGTCGAATATAACTTACTTTATGATCGCGGCACAACATTTGGCCTGAAAACAGGCGGCAATACCGAAGCCATTCTGATGTCCCTGCCCCCAGAAGTAAAATGGTGATAGAAAGCTATTGTTTTTCATAATATTATTGACAAGCCTAACCCATAACGGCATATTACAGTTAGTTTAATAACCCAAGAGGACAAAATGCCAATACAAGGCCCCCCGACACAACGAGAACATTATCTGATAGAAAATCAAAAAGACTATCTTTCTAAATTAATAGAATCTGGAACTTTAACTATTAAATCTGGAAATCTCAACACGCTTATGGATCAATGGGTTGAAGTAAATTTACCCCGCATCAGCGAATCTTCGCAGTCTGAAGAACATGGGCTATTACCAGCAAATAATCCACAACCTCTCATTGGTTAAATAACCGCCTCCAACCATTCTTCCACACGGCGCTCTAACTCCTGCCCTAATTCAGGGCCGGTTTGGTAGCCTTCTGCGATTAAGCTCTCACCCGTAACAGGGCATGTGGGCGCTCGCCAATTTTTTAAAATGTTAAAAAACCCTGTATCAATTTTTTTACCCTCTATCGCGCAGCGCAATAAATAACCCTGCACCAGAACATCATTGCCGTGATAAAAAATAGCTTTCTTCAAATCTTTTTCATTATCAAAAAAACTTTTATTGGTCGCCATATCGAGCTTAATCAAAAACTTTTTTTGTACGTGCGAGAGCCTTAAATATTTTTCAAAAAAGCACGGTTTGTTTCCCCCGATTATAAAAAGACGAGAGAGCGTGTTCGGTTCATTTTGCTGTTTTTGAATATGAATGAGCCGCGATAGCGTTTTAGGGGCATATTCTTCATGCGGCAGATCATCTAAAATATTATTTTCAAACATCACCATTAAAATATCCGCGGCTTTATCCGTTGCTATTATTTTCAAAAATTCCTGCGTAATCCGTTCCAATGATAAGGTTTCAATCTGTTGCGCGGCCTGCACACAGGCCTGTAGCGCTTCTATATCAATCGCGCCCGCACCATATTGCGCCTGAAAGCGGAAAAAGCGCAAAATTCGTAAATAATCTTCCTCAACACGTTTGGCAGGATCCCCAACAAACCGAACGCGGCGCGCTTTTAAATCAGCAATCCCCTGTCCAAGAGGGTCGAACACATTGCCTGCCAAATCCATATAAAGCGTATTCATCGTAAAATCACGCCGCGCGGCATCCGCGCGCCAATCATCGGTAAACTCCACGTTTGCGTGGCGGCCATCTGTTTCGACATCTTGACGAAGAGTGGTTATTTCAAAGCACTGCCCTGCGATAACAGCCATAACGGTGCCATGATCAATGCCTGTTGGCACTATTTTCATGCCCGCCTTATCACAATGCGCCATAACATCATCTGGCGTTAACATCGTCGCCAGATCAATATCCGTAACAGGGCCATCAATAATAGCGTTTCGTACGCAGCCACCGACCAAGCGCGTTGTATCATCACCCAAAACATTAAAAAGCGTTTCAAGAGTTTGCACGTCAATCCAAGCAGGAAAATCGATTTTCATGCCTTGTTATACTATAAATTCATGCGCCGCCAAAGCCGCCTGTGTCCTGTTTGAAACATTTAGTTTTTTATAAAGGCACCTTAGATAATATTTCACCGTTGAAAGCGGCAAGCCCATATCAAACGATATCTGCTTATCGCTCAATCCACGGTGCAATGATTTAAGCAACATAATATCATTATGATGATATTGGCCTAAATTTTCGCGTGCATTAAATAAAAAAGAACATAGCTGATAAGCGGGTATGTTCTTTTTAAACACGGCCTCACAGAGCGCCTTTTTCTCAGCGCTTATTTTTTTATTATAAAAACCAAAAATACGGCGCGATGTTACTTCCTGCCGTAAATCTTGCAAAGATAACATATCCAAGTCACAAAAAACGCATTCCGTTAACTTGTTGTCAGACTCGCAAACCAACACACAGCATGCATAACCTTCCAAAACATGCTTCATCGTATCCAACCATACCGCGCACTTGCCCTTTAACAAGACATGATAAATTTTATTATTGCCCACAAATAGCCCCCACTCTTGGCCCGTTTTTTATCCGTTCTTTATAAGAGCAAAAAGCAAGCCAGAAAATATCCTTTATTTTCAAGCCTCCTCATTATAGTTTTTGCAATATGCCCTCGCAATTTGCATTAAAATTGCATTATGCAATGCTTGTGATCATACATAATTTTATATAAGATGGCTGTTATGTTTAAAGGATCTATTACCGCGCTTATTACTCCCTTTCAAAAAGATGGAGCGATTGATTGGAAAGCTTTTGATCATTTTGTTGAATGGCAAATTGATCAGGGCAGCCATGGTGTTGTCCCGTGTGGCACAACAGGGGAATCGCCAACTTTATCGCATGATGAGCATAAGAAAATTATTCGGCGCTGTGTTGAGATCGTCAATAAGCGCATTCCTGTCATCGCAGGAACAGGGTCAAATAACACGGCAGAAGCCTTAGAATTAACCCAAGAAGCAAAAGATGATGGTGCGGATGCGGCGTTAATCGTCACACCCTATTACAACAAACCAACGCAAGACGGGCTTTATGCGCATTACAAAAAATTAAATGATTCCGTTGATATACCAATTATTATTTATAACATACCAGGACGTAGTGTCATTGATATGAGCAATGAAACACTTGCCCGATTATCAGCGTTAAAAAATATTGTGGGCTTAAAAGACGCAACTGCGGATTTAGCGCGTCCTTTGGATTTGCGTCATCGTGTTGGGAATGGTTTTTGTCAATTATCTGGTGAAGATGGAACGGTTACAGCCTTTCTGGCGCAAGGCGGCCATGGCTGTATTTCTGTGACCTCAAATATTGCCCCTGCCCTATGCGCGCAACTGCACGAAGCGTGGCAGGCAGGCAATATGAATGAAATTTCTAGAATTAGAGATCTATTAGCGCCCATTCATAAAGCGCTCTTTATCGAAAGCTCTCCTGCACCGGTGAAATATGCCGCCAGTCAATTAGGGCTATGCACGGATACTGTCAGACTGCCTTTACTTGAGGCGACAACAGCTTGCCAACAAGATGTTAATGCGGCGCTCCATTTTGCGGGCCTCATAAACCAAACGGAAAACCTCTCCGCTCATGGCTAAAAATAAAAAGTCAGGCGGTTTAATTTCGACAAACAAAACCGTCGCCGATAACAGGCGCGCCAATTTTGATTATCACATAGAAGATAAGTTCGAAGCCGGATTAGTTTTAACTGGAACAGAAGTGAAGTCCCTGCGCCACGGTCAGGCGATGATTGCAGAGTCCCATATTGCTGAAAAAAATGGCGATATAGTGCTTTTAAATGCGCATATCCCTGAATATCAACAAGCTAGCCCCCATTTACAACATGAACCGCGTCGTCCCCGTAAATTGCTTTTGAAAAAAAAAGAAATTGGGAAATTATTGGGCGCGGTTTCGCGTGAAGGCTATACGATTGTGCCGCTTCGGTTGTTTTTCAATGATAAAGGTCTCGCCAAATTAGAATGCGCTCTCGCCAAAGGGAAGAAAGAGTTTGATAAGCGCCAAACAGAGAAAAAACGCGACTGGAACCGTGATAAACAGCGCATCATGCGTGATAGAGGATAAAAAAACCGCTCCCCTTTGATTGGAGGAACGGCTTTTCATTTTATCTATTCATTTCTTAAATAAGTCTTCTCACAAAGCCTTGACTTGCAACCCTAACTTGTTTTTTTAGATTTTGGCGCTGCTGGTGGTGTGTTTTCGACAATATCCAGCTCTGGGCCCTCTTCTTTATCTGGACCAACCAGCATTGCATCAGACATTAATCCTGCATTTTCACGGATTTTATCTTCCAATGTTTTCATCATATCAGGATGGTCGAGCAAATATTGTTTTGCATTCTCACGCCCTTGACCAATCCGTTCCCCAAGCGCGGAGAACCATGAACCTGATTTTTCAACAAAGCCGCCTTGTACGCCAAGATCAAGAATTTCACCTGTTTTTGAAATCCCTTTACCATACATGATATCAAATTCAATTTGACGGAAAGGAGGCGCCATTTTGTTTTTCACAACCTTCACACGGGTTTGATTGCCCACGACTTCATCGCGGTCTTTAATTTGACCAATACGGCGAATATCAAGACGAACAGAAGAATAGAATTTTAAGGCATTACCCCCTGTTGTTGTTTCAGGCGAGCCAAACATTACACCAATTTTCATTCTGATTTGGTTAATAAAGATAACCGTTGTCCGAGAGCGTGAAATTGACCCTGTAAGCTTACGCAGTGCCTGTGACATCAGGCGAGCCTGAAGACCAACATGATGATCCCCCATTTCCCCTTCCAATTCAGCGCGCGGCACCAAGGCCGCAACCGAGTCAACCACAACAACATCCAGCGCGCCAGAGCGCACCAATGTATCCGTAATTTCCAACGCTTGCTCCCCTGCATCTGGTTGAGAGATTAAAAGCTCATCCACGTCACAACCCAGTTTCTTTGCATAGGCAGGGTCAAGCGCATGTTCTGCATCAACAATCGCGCAACTGCCGCCATTTTTCTGTGCTTCGGCAATGATATGAAGCGCCAATGTTGTCTTACCAGAACTTTCTGGACCATAAACCTCAACAATACGTCCACGCGGTACACCGCCAATACCCAGACCAATATCAAGCCCCAATGATCCTGTGGAGATTGATTCAACCTCCATCGGGTTATTATCAGCCGACAGCTTCATCACGGAACCTTTTCCAAAGGCACGTTCAATTTGTGCCAAAGCCGCGTCCAGCGCCTGAGTCTTTTCTTTATCATTTTTATGCATTGTGTTCTCTTTTTTCATTGGGGTAACAGACATTTCTTAAGTCCTTTCTGACATAGGGTTTTTCTATGTTCAATGGAGTTTAACGGATATTTAACATTCATTCACATTACTATCTTGCCCCTATATGATCATGTTTTGTTCTTACTGTAAAGACAAAAGAACAAAAAAAGAACATTTTATGTGTGTAACAATTTTAAAAAGAGAAAATCAGCAGCAAAAAGTTAGGCGTCCAGCGCCTCTTTCACCTTCAAGGCGAGCTGTTTGAGGGTGAAGGGTTTCGGGAGGAAAGAAATGCCTTCGCCCATATGTTCTTTCAATTTATCTTCAGTGTAGCCAGAGATAAAAATGATTTTAAGCTTCGGACTAACGGCGCGCATATTATTGGCCAAAGTTGGGCCATCCATATCCGGCATCATTACATCCGTAATCAGAAGATCAAGATGTTTGTTTTCTTGTTCTTCCATCAAATTAAGCGCTGCTTGCCCATGCTCCGCCGCGAGGACTTCATAGCCTTTATTCATCAGCGCGCGCGTACTGAACGTCCGTACGGCATCCTCATCTTCAACAAGCAGAATACGCGCGGTACCCGTTAAATCCGCAACTTTTTGCTCTGGCTCTTTTTCGACGATTTCTTCTTCTTTTTTAATATCTTCTTCGCTAACACGTGGGAGGTAAATGGTGAAAGTCGTGCCTTTGCCAACGGCGCTATCAATATTCAAAAATCCACCCGTTTGGCGAATAATCCCGTAAACCGTGGCAAGCCCCAAACCTGTTCCCTGCCCCACATCTTTGGTAGTGAAAAACGGTTCTAAAATACGGGTTAGGTTTTCATCTGAAATACCACATCCTGTATCTTGGACAGCGATAGAAACCCATTCGCCGGGTGGCATTTCATCTTCACCGCAAAATAAGGGCGCTTCGTTAATAAAGTTGGCCGTGGTCACGGTAAGGTCGCCGCCTTCTTCCATTGCATCGCGGGCATTAACGGCCAAGTTAATTAAAACCTGTTCCATCTGCCCCACATCAATCTTTACCAAGCCCAGATTTGACCCATGCACAACATCCAAATCAATATTCGCACCAATCAAACGGCGCATCAAATGCGATAGCTCTGTTAAGATATCGGCCATATCATGAATTTGCGGGCGCAATGTTTGTTGACGGGAAAACGCCAAGAGTTGACGCACAAGATTCGCCGCACGGTTTGAATTTTGTTTAATCTGCATAATATCACCAAAGGATGAATCCCCTGGCTTATGACGCAATAACAACAAGTCAGAAAAGCCAATGATCGCGGTTAAAAGATTGTTAAAGTCATGCGCAATCCCTCCTGCTAATTGCCCCACTGCTTGCATTTTTTGAGATTGCACAAATTGCACCTCAAGGTTCTTTTGTTCAGTTAAATCAATAAAATGAAGCACAATGCTATCGCTTTGCTTAAAGCGCCGCGCATGCATTTGCACGGTCACGGCTTCGCCCTCTTTATCAATCAGCGCAACCTCCATTGGGGCCATACGGCGGCCTTGTTCAATACGGGTAATGGCCTCAACAACAACAGCTCTATTATCATCAGCGATAAAATCTTTAAGATTATATTTCTCAATCGATTCAATAGGTTTACCGATTAAGTTAATAAATGCGGTGTTATGATCTTGCATTGCTGCATCTGGCCCAACAATCGCCACACTCACGGGGGCCTCATCAAAGAAGCGCTGAAATTTATCTTCTGAAGCTTTTAAGGCCTGACGCATTTGGCGCTCTGACGTGAGGTCATGGACAACGCCACGCGTTCTGACGCGCCCGCCTTCTTCAGACACAACGGCTTGATTGACACTCGCTAAGAATGTCTTGCCACCAGGGCCTTTCATATGAACTTCTGCGACTTGCCGTGCGCCGCCTTTTTCAATCACATCATAGGGGGCAGCATCCTCGGGAGGTTGTTCCAGATAAGTATGCAGATAACCTTTTTCAAGCAGGCTTTTAATGTCATTGCCCAACCACCGCGCCAGCGTTGCATTTACAAAGATAAAGCGTCCCTTTTCATCAACAGAGAAAAACCCAACGGGGGCGTTATCGGTGAAATCGATTAATTTTTCACGCTCTTCACGGACAGAGCGGTTTAATTCACGTTGCTTGGTAATATCGTCAATCCGCCAATGCACAAACCCTGTCCATCCCGCCACAGGCTGGGCGGTGACAACAAACCAGCTTTCTTTACCCGCTTCACCTGTACTTAATTCCAGCGAATCAGTTAAGCCACGCCGCGCTTGCTCTGCTAAGTTCTGAAATAACTTAAAGGCATCTTGGTTATGAGCAAAAAGCTGTGAGAGACCGTTAATGCTCTCATCCCCATAATCCTGACACAATAATTTGAATTTTTGGTTCGTATAGACCGCATTATCGGCGCTATCTGTGATCATACGCGCACCACGACTGCCTTCTAACACTTCGCGGATTAATTTACGTTCTTTATCCCGTGACTTAAGTGTTTTGAAAACCTGCTGCGACCAATAAGTACCAATAGCGGCAATAACAAAAAATAATCCAGACAGCACCGCAACCGTTTTATCAATTTGCAAGAAAATAGCGAGCGCAACACAAGCCGCCACATAAAGAGCCGTAAACCCAGCCGATAAAAGCGCGTTTCTTATAAAGTTCTTTTTCCGATTTTTAGGCCCCGTATGAAGGTCTTTTTGGCGGTCTATAAATTCTGAATGATCCAAAGGCATATCCCCTATAAAATGCCATAGTTTAGCTACAGTTCATAGAAAAGATTATGAAGGCTATTATGAAGATTAAGAGTTCAATTTATTCTTAAGCTGAAAGATATAAGAAATCACTTCGGCAACGGCTTGATAATGCTCTTCAGGGATAGTTTGGTCTATCTCCACTGTATCATAAAGCACACGCGCCAAGGGTCTATTCTCATACAGGGGAATATCATGCTCATTGGCCACTTCCCTAATCCGCATCGCAACCTCATCCACCCCCTTGGCCAAAAGAACAGGCGCATCCATTGTTTCTGGTTTATATTCAAGCGCGATAGAAAAGTGAGTCGGGTTTGTAATCACAACATCTGCCTGTGGCACGGCTTGCATCATACGCGCGCGCGCTTTTTCCTGACGAAGCTGACGAAGCTTTGCCCGCACATGAGGGTCCCCTTCGGTTTGTTTATACTCATCCTTTAATTCTTGTTTGGTCATACGCATTTGTTTCATATGCTCATAACGCTGATAGACCAAATCCATCACCGCCACAACCAACAAAACCACCAAAATACCGCTCATTAACCGTGCAATTAACGCCATCATTTCCGCCAACATAATGGCGTTAGGCAAACCCACAAAATGATCGATTCCGTTATAAAAAGGAAAAAGTAAAATCACACTAACAACGGCGACAATGCTAATTTTCGCAATTCCTTTTACAAATTCCATGACAGATTTGAGCGAAAACAGCCTCTTAAGTCCTTTAAGCGGTGAAATCTTACTAATATCAGGCTTAATCACGCCCGGCGCGAGAAGCGGCCCGACCTGAAAAAGAGGCCCCGCAATGGCCGCCACAACAAAGATAAAAAGAGGTAGGGCAAGAATCGTTAAAACCTTCATAAACGCCTCACCAAGGACAAAACCAAATCCACCAGGAAATGAGGGTAAGACGTGCGCGCGCTCAATATAAGTCTTCATAATGTCCATCAAATCAGACGACGCCCCCGGCGCAATAACCAAAATGACAATCGTGCCTGTAAACAGCATAACCCAATTATTTACCTCACGGCTCATCGCCACTTGGCCTTTTTTACGCGACTCCTCTATCTTTTTTGGGGTCGGTTCTTCGGTTTTCTGGGTTTCGTCTTCCTGTTCGCCTTCAGCCATACTCTATTATACCTTATTATCCGCCGCCATTGGTGAAGAAATAGCCCATGCCTGATTCAAATTGATCCATCCAAAATAACATGGCCGCGGAAAGGATAAAAAATAAGGTCAAAACAGCCAGCATAATCTGTACAGGAAGCGCGAGGATAAAGATTTGCACCTGCGGCATAACACGCGTCAAAACACCCATCCCAATATAAAGCATCATCGCCACCATAATAAACGGGACAGAAATTTGAAAACCAATCAAAAAGCTGGTGGCAAAGAACCGCACCAACAGCTCCGTCATACCGCCTGGATCTGGCATATCACCTACAGGAAACATATTATAACTTTCAACCAACCCGTAAATAAGCATGTGATGTAAATTGGTTGCAAATAACAATACCGCGCCAAGCATCGACAAGAACGCCCCCGTAATGGACCCTTGCGATGCCAAAGACGGGTTAAAAACTTGGGCGTTTGCCAATCCTGATGTCATTGAAATAATCATCCCTGCGACATCCAATGCGATCATTAAAATACGTGCCAGCGTGCCAATAAAAAGGCCAATAATAAATTCCATGACAAGGAGGGAAAAGATAATTGGCAAGGCCGGTAAGGGAGAAGGCACAAAGCCCTGTACGATTGGCGCCAGAACAAAGGATATGGCCAGCGCCATAATAAGACGGACATTTCTGGGAACAAAGCTATCCCCTATCCCCGGCATAATCATAAACGCCGTTCCAAGACGGGTAAAAATCAACATAAAAGCGAAGATGCCTGTAACGAGGAAATCTTGGATCGGCAAAATATCCTGCACGTTTTAACTACCCAATGCCAATGATACGGTCAGCAAGACTGTTCATGAAGGAAATCATAATGGTTGCAAAAGCGGGTAGGCAAATAAAGATTGTAAGAAAGATCGCCAAAATTTTGGGAACAAAAACAAGGGTAATTTCCTGAACTTGGGTAAGCGCCTGCATTAACGCGATCATAACCCCAACAATAAGTCCTACCATCATAACGGGTAGGCTAATTTGAATTACCAATAAAATGGCCTCACGGGCCACATCCATTATCTCTGTTTCATCCATAACTTAAATTTATCTGCCTTATGTTAGAAAAACAAGCTAAAGAACAATATGTTCAGCCTTAAACAGGCATACGCATGATTTCTTGATATGCTGTCACCATACGGTCACGCATCGCCACAACCGTTTGCAAGGTGATTTCTGAGGCTGTTATTGCTTGCACAACTTCAGGAAGGGATGCTTCCCCCGTGACAGCGCGCGCAGTCGCGGATTCACCAGCGCGCATTGTTTCCATCGTTTTCGTTGCTGCATCGCGTAAAACATCACCAAAATTCTTACCTTGCGCCGAATCAAATCCAGGCGCATCCATCACTTTTGATGAGTTGGTATAGGCATTTGCAGCCATTGCAGGGTTAATTTTGTCCATTATTCTAAATCCTTTAATCTTTATTATATCACATTATTGTTTAACGTAGAAGATCAACTGTCCGTAAGATCATGCTTCTTGATTGTTCAATCATGCCTAAATTCGCCTCATAGCTTCGTTGGGCTTCGCGCATATCATTCATTTCAATTAAAATATTCACATTGGGCATTTGCACATAACCTGCATCATTTGCGCCAGGGTGGTCTGGCATATATTTCAGGGGAAATTCACTGCGCCTATCATCGGCAATATCTTCTACTCTTACTGTACGATGCCCCATATCACGATCCATTTGGTTTTTGAATGTAATTACTTTACGGGCATATGGCTCACCATCGGGTGTAAGCGGCGCAGTACCAGAGTTTGCGATGTTCTCTGAAATAACACGTGTCCGCTCTCCTTGGGCGCGTAACCCATAAGCGGAAATAACCATGGCATCATTTATATCGGGCATATCTTACTTTCCTCTTATTATCATCATCAGCCTATTACTGGCCGTTACGGCCCAAAGCCGTCTGGATTAAACCAACATTTTTACGCATCAAGTTTGTCATTAAGCTGTAATCAGCTGTTGTTCTGCTGGCCTTAACCATTTGTTCTTCAAGAATAACTGCGTTTCCAGCAGGAGCTACTTCATAGGTCATACGCGCTTTACGAACATCTTCCTTACCCAGCATGCCGCCTGGCGCAATATGCCCTGCGGATGTTTGTTCCATACGCACTTGCTTAGACCCGGTTACTTCTTTTAAAACTGCGCCAAAATCCACTTCTTTTAAGTCACGAGGGCGGTAATTAGGGGTATCTGCATTGGCAACATTTTGAGCAATCACCCCTTGGCGCGTGCTTAAAAAGTTCATTTTTGCTCCCATAGCTTGAAAAACTGCTAAATTACTAAGGTCCATTTCTTTCGTTCCATTTCAGTGGTAAAACCATATTTGATGTCTTTGCGTTTACACGCAGGACGGTTATATGAAGATTAATTTGCAGAAAGCGTGCCATGACGGACGATTTTGATGATGGATTTGAAAGCCTAGAGGATAAACCCCTTAAGCCTTTGAATATAAAAGAAAAATCAGAACGGCAAACTGCCGTCGCCCTTACAGAAAGTAATGAAGAAGGGGCAATGCCGCTGATCACGGCGGCGGGACGGGGAAAAATTGCCGAGCAGATTTTGCAAATAGCCTATGAAAACGGCATAAAAGTCAGAACGGATGCGGATTTAGTCGAAATTTTGGCCAAAATTGAACTAGAAAGCCCCATTCCTGCCGAAGCGTTTATGGCCGTTGCAGAGGTTTTATCGTATGTTTACCGCGCCAATGGAGAACCCGACCCCTTTGACGCCGTTCTAAAAGATGATATGCAAGAGACAGATGAAGAATAAACAAGAGATTATAAATGAGTTGAAACGCTTAACGGCTCTCATTGAACAAACCCACACAAAACTGGGGGATGGGACAGTCGAGGGTCTATCGCATTTAGAGAGTGACGTTGAGGTGCTTTGCCGTCATATTATCGCCCTACCAACATTAGAGGCACAATCTGTGCAACCTATGATGGCAGATATGATTACGAAGCTTGAAACTTTAGGCATTGCCCTTCAGGAATTTCAGACCAGATTAAAAGGAATATAAATGGAAATCGGCGATTATATTAAATTCTTCTTTGCGCTTTTATTTGTGCTTTCTTTAATGGGCGGCCTTACATTGCTTTTAAAAAAAATAGGCTATGGTCAAGCGGGCATGGTTAAAAATAGCAAAAGACGCCTCAAAATTCTTGAAGCGCTGCCCTTAGACCCCAAACATAAAGCAGTCCTTATCCAGCGTGATGATCAAGAACATCTTGTCATCCTTGGTCATTCGGGCGACACTGTCATTGAAACAAACATTCAAAATATGCCGCATGATCAAAAAGATTAAAAACAAAAAATTCATATTGGTGAACCTGCTTATTACAATGATAAGCGGTGGATTGCTCTTTTTACTCACCTCAAACCCCGCCTTGGCGCAGGCTTTAACTCTTGATATGGGGTCTGGTGAAGGCGGGTCTGTGACGGGGCGCGTTGTTCAGCTTTTGGGGATTCTTACTATTCTCTCCCTCGCCCCTTCTATCTTAATTATGATGACATCCTTTACGCGGATTATTGTTGTCTTATCTTTCCTTAGAACTGCGATTGGTATTCAACAAACACCGCCAAACACAGTAATGATTTCGCTTGCACTATTTTTAACTTTTTTCATTATGGCGCCAACCTTTACCAAGGCCTATCAACAAGGGCTTGAACCACTTATAAACGAAGAAATTGATGAAACAACCGCTTTTGAACGCGGCATTGAACCTTTTAAAGAATTTATGTTGAATCATGTTCGTGAAACAGATTTAGAGCTTTTCTTAGAGCTGAGTGAAACAGGTCCTCTCGAAGAAGCAATGGCAACACCTATCCAAGTTCTCATTCCTGCTTTTATGATTTCAGAATTACGGCGCGCCTTTGAAATTGGGTTTATGTTGTTCTTACCGTTTTTGATTATTGATATGGTTACGGCATCTATTTTGATGTCGATGGGTATGATGATGTTACCGCCAGTGATGATCTCCCTGCCCTTTAAAATTGTGTTCTTTGTGTTGGTCGATGGCTGGTATTTGGTTTCAGGATCACTGATTCAAAGCTTCGGCCCCACATCAGGCGCCGTTGTTGGCGGCGGTTAGCGTTAATTAAACTTCTTATAATTTTCTAAAAAATCACCAAATAAATCTACTTCTGAAATAAGGGATGAGACGGACTCTTGGTCATTGCCCAATGCAATTTGACGCGGGCGCGTCACCATATCAAAAATCTGTCTCTTACTGCTTTGCAACATCAAATCATTAAAACGGTTACGGTGCGACGATAACGTCGCTCTATCACCTGATAAGTTCAAAGCAATGGCACGGTTTAAAACTAGGCGTTCCTGATAATCTGTCATAGGACGCGTTAATGAAATATTTTCTGCACCAATCAAATCGTTAAAGGCCGCAGCCGCATCACGCCAACGCGATGCATTCCAAGAAATATCAGCGCGTAATTTCACAACATCTAAATCATTTTTATAAGCACGTAAAAGCCCGAGTGCCTTACCTGATTCCCCCGTTTTAGAAAGCCCACGTGCTTTTAATAAATCAACTTCACGGCGGCCTTGTGCATCTAATGACGATGTTTGAATATTGTTTAAAACCACTAACGCTTCCGCCGATTTTTTATCGAGCAAGTAAATCGCTGCCAGACGAATGGCAGTGTTTTCTTTATCAACACCATCTAAACGGTGATTAATTTGATGATCAAGAAGCGATGCGGCGCGACCAAGTAAATCAACATCAACCAGCCGCTCTGCTAATTCTTGAACAAAAGAATCCCCCTCTTTTCCAATGGGAGTCAGTTCTTTAAATTCATCATAAATACTGACCGCATCCAAGGCCGATACATCACTTAATTTGCCTTGGGTAAATAAAGAGCGGAAAGTGTTCGTCATATAATCCGTCACTTCTTCTGTGATTTTTGCATCTGGTGATAAAGAAACGGCATTACGAAGCGTGGATAAGCCCTTTAGGTAATTTTCATTATCAATGTAAACTTCACCTAAACGATAATTAATAAGCGTTTCAAGCTCATCTCCCCGCCACGCATAGCGTAGCCCCTCAAGGCGATCAATCGCTTTTTCAGGAGTTATTTTTTGGCGTTCCAACTGCATGCGTGTTACAGAAAGTCCCGCCTTTGCACGGTAATAATCATCCGTTCCTTCTAATAAAGGTTGCCAATTTTCTAAGGCCTGATCTGGTTTATTATTTTGACGTTCTAATTCACCATTTAAATATTTCCATGCCGATTGGCGTTGAATATTCATTTGGGTAAATTCATCTTCAAGAAGCCCCAAAAGTTCCTGCGCTTTTTCTGGTTTTCCTGCGCGCAACGCAACTTCAGACAGCATCAACGCCAAAGGTTCTTTAATTTGATGCGGGTAGCGTTCTAAGATCGTTAAATCTTCTGGCACAACGCGGTCAGCCTGTCGCCAATCTTCAAGACCAGCCAAAATAAAGCTTTTCCAATATCTTATTTCACCATAGCTATTTAATTTCTCATTAAAAAATTGCTCCGCGGCTTCATCAAATTTACCAGCCAAGGCAGCGGCGGCGCCATGAAGGGCGATATATTCATTATTGCTTTCAATACCTGGTAATTCTTGTTGTGCAACACGCAAAAGCCCTAAGGCCTCTTGTCCACGGTCATTCGCAATATTAAGCTTCGCCAGCGTTAACAGGTCTTCTACTTTTGCAGAGCCACGCTTGCTTCCCACACCGCGCATCAAGATTTGACGGTTTTTTTCTAACGCCCGTGCACCGCCCATTTGCCAGCGTTCAAAATCATAAATCGTTGTCAGGCGACCTGTTTTTTCTTCCGCTTCAAACAGCTCTGTTTCTTTTTGAATATCCCCTTTCAACGTTACTGACACCGTATCGCGTGAAGGGGAGATCGCTAATCCTTGGGGTCGTGAAATCGTTGCGCCCTTTGAAGAAAGAACAGCATCAATATTTTCTGCCTTTGGAATAAAGGCCAATCCCACAATAGACGGCAACACATCAAATTCAACAAAGCCCCGTTTAACGCCAGAAAATTGTTCAGAATCCATCACCGTGACAACCTTAATTTCATCACCAATAAGGGGATCTTTCATCGTAATCACTTTACGGGAATTTTTAAATGGCCAAACAATATTCCGCTCAATATCTTCAATGATCGGTTTAATAGGTTGTGTATTACGGGGATTGGGGGTTGCAACAATACGCCATAATAAACCGCCCCCTTCTCCGTAATAATAAGAAAGAGGAGACGCTTTTAAACGAAAAACACTCGCATTATCGCTGGTGACATCCATTTTTTCTAATGGACCAAGGGCGTCTTTATTTGGTCCTGCAATTAATGGCGGTGACGTTAAATCCGCCCGGTCAAAGACCAACCATAAAAATCCCGCCCGGACAAACGCGGCCATGCCAACATTTTGCGTGGTTGTTAGGGTAATAACGTGTGGTTTTTCACCACTGAGAACTTGTTTTTCTACTGCCGCAACTTCCTCTTTAGGCATCACGTTTTTTGAGACTTTATCTTCAGCCATCGCCTCTTGCGAAGGCGGTGGTGGGATATTTTTTTTCTTCTTCGATGATGGGGGCGGCGTTGCCGTGACGGTCACTTGCCGTGATGGTTTGCCATCACTGTTATAAACATCAACAATAATTTTTTTACCAATAGTAAAATTTCTAAATTTTGCACCTTCAGGAATTTGGACAATAATTAATTGTTCATTTCCTTGGTTTATCGCACCGATATTACGCGCATCAAAGCTTTGTGACGAAACAGACACTGCTTTTTTAAAGCCAATAGACAGACCTTTTTCATTTTGAGTAACATCATGCGCCAGCTTACTTTTCGCTTCAAGAACGAGGCGTGAATAGCCCTCTTTCTCTGACACACGCACAGACAATTCTTCTTGCGCTTGCGCGGAAAAGGAAATACTGGAAATTAGAAGGAAGAGTAATATTCTCATATAAAGAATCTGCCACACAGAGCCACGTACGGCAAGGTGACACGGCGTTTAAACCCCTGATTTTACAAATATTAAGCTTATTTTGACGGAAGAGTCGGCAAGCCAATATCAAACAGCTTTTTCTTACGCCCATCATCTTCCATTATGACAACATCAACGCGGCGGGAAATATCAAGCCGCTCACTCACTGGAATACTCTGCGCCATATCATCAAAACGCCCCGCGGCCTGTCCCCGAAGGGTCAACGGCTTTTTATAACCAACATTTTGAAATGTCGCACCAACGGCGGCAGCGCGCGCCAATGACAGCTCCCAATTTGACGCATAATCCCCACCAGAAACAGGGCGCGGGTCCGTATGTCCAACAATTTCGATCCTATTTTGAATGCGCCCCAATGTATTGGCCAATGTAAATATAGCGCGGCTTGCTTCATCTTTTAAAACCGCACGACCAGAATCAAACAGCAAGTCTTGCGGTAGTGAAATAATTAATCGATCGGCACTATCAATAATGCGCGCTGATTGAAGCTCTGGCGATTGTGTAATTAATTTACGCACAATGGCCTGTAAATAATCAAGGTCCAACGCCTGTGAAAAATTTATTTTTTCAATATTCACCGCATCCTCTGCACCGCGATTTTCAGCCTTCCCTTGAAACTGATTAAAGCTTTCATTGATTTTTTGCGTTAACTGTTCCCAATCTTCTTTTTTCGGATTAGACATCGCAAAAAGAAGAACGAAGAAAGTCAGCATTAATGCCATCACATCGGTGAAAGAAATCAACCATGTACTGCCTCCGCCTTGTTGTGCATCATCCATGCGGCGGCTAAAACGGCGGATTGGCTGTGCTTCTGGCTTATCTTCTTCTGTATTATTTTCTATTTTTTTAGCGGTCATTTTCGACGCCTCCCTTTTCTTCAATAAGGGAAAATGGAACATATTTTCTGAACACTAAATTTACAAAGTCAGGATCACCTTTTTCAATCCCAATATTTAAAAGCCGTTGAGGCATGCCCTGTTGTTCTAATGTTTGCGACAGCGTACCGGCATCATCGATAATTTCTTTAATGCGTTTTGGGTTTTGGTTTTGTGTTTGGGCAGGATTACTTTTTGTCCCTAATAGAATTTCTATACGGGTTGGCGCGCCATCTAAATCAGATCGCAAAATAGAGACGAGCGTTGGTAAAAAGAAATTATCGCGGATTGCGCGGCGCGAGGGATATTGTGTTAAATCTTTCTGCCCTAATGCCATAACGGATTCTTTAAAATCAGCATAAGGCACACGCACCATCATCACACCACGGCTTTTACTCTGCACGGCTTCAAACCCCGCAATTTGTGCGGTAAAGAGTGCCTCTAACCGGTCAAAAGCATGCCCTTCTTTCATCGCTTGTGCATCATCGGCTTGGGTTGATGCCTCGGGAGTTTCTAACGTGATATCTTTGGCAAAAGTCATCAACACACTGCGCCGTACTTGTTCGGTTTTAATTTCCTCGTACGACGAAATAGCATTTAAAACAATAAAGAACGCCAACAACATAATGAACAATGACAAGGTCATCATTTGTTGCACATTCGCGTTATTACTTGCGGGTGATGATTGATTGCGCCTGCGTCGGTTTATCGGCATGGTTAATTTAAATTTTCCGCCAAATCTGGCAGTTGTTTTTGTTCAAGCAGCATAATCGTTAAGTTACGCGCCCGCGGCGGATCCATTGAGGCAATAATGGGCGCAGATTTTCTTTCAGACATTCTGCTTACCACCTGTAACAACACATCCGCATCAAGCGTATTAAAGATACGCGCCGCATCTTTCGGCTTCATGCCCTCGTAAATTTTTACAAGGCTATTAATACGGGCTTTTTCTTCGTCTGTTTGCTGTTTTAACAGCCCTTGAATATCAGTACGAACAGCGATTAATTCTTGGTATTTTTGATTAATTTCTTGTTGCGCTGCTTTTAAAAGCGCTTCTCTCACACCCAATTCTCTTTCTTGTGCTTCAAGGGTTGCGCGACGCTTTTTCAAATCTTCGAACAGCTCCATACGCACATCAGAAAATTCAATATCCGCTTCACTTGCATCACGCCATGCGGGGGATGTTGTTGCGGGTCTATCGGGTAACCCTGCGGTCCGTGGTTCTTCCTCTGGCTCTGGCGCTGCGGCCGCTGTATCTAATTGTGCGACTTGCTGCTCTTGTGCTGGTTCTTGCTGTTCCTCAACTTGCGCGTTCGCTGTACCGGGAGCAGAAGAAACACCAGTGACAAATTCACCGAAACGGATTCCAAAAGAAATGGATGCCACCAACACAAGTAAGGGGAGCATTTTTAAGCGTGCCATCCACATTACGAAATCTCACTAACGCGTTTTTTGCGCTGCAGGGCTTCGTATAAATCTTGCTCTGCTTTACTACGGAAATTTTGATCATCAAGGTCAAAATCATCTTGATCTTCTAACTCATCAGACATATCAAATTCTTTATCAAAAATGGCGAAACTGCGTACTTTACTTTTGCTTTTAGTATCAATGGACGCCGTTTCTTTTTCAACATACGCACCATCTTCTAAGGCTTGGAAATCATTCTCGTCATCTTCATCCAATGACATATCAAAATCATCAATCTCAAATGGCTTATCTGCGACAATGTTCTTTTTTACTTTATTTGAAACAGGCATAACAGGCTCTCCTTCAAAACGCATATGACCAATACCGCCAGATTTTGTCATGACATCAACCAGCTCCTTATTACGATCCGCCAATTTTTCTAAACGCCCTGCAAGGTTATCTCCTGCGCTATTCATAAATTTTAATTCTTCGGCAATAAATTTGGCTTCTTTTAAGGATTCAAGAACAATGCCCTCGGCATCAATGGCCTCTATTTTAAGGGTTGCGATTGATTTTTCGGCCTTATCAATAGTCAGGCTAAGGTCACGAATAAGTGATTGAATAGCAGAGCGGCTTTCTCGAAACGATTTCATAAAAAGAGATAGGCGCGCCGCATAAAAAATGGTCACTGCCAAGAAAATTAAAATAATACCATCAAGGATAAAACCAACATCATAATTCATAGGGTATCATCCTCTTTTTGTGCCTGAACATATTTGTCAATCTTCACCGCAATATTACCCAATTTTTGACCAACGGGGCCACGGAACATCGGCACATCACCACATCGTATTTCCAGTTCATCATCCACAAATGTATTAAAGACAATTTGCGTTCCAACTTCCCAGTTCAAAATATCATCCAGCGCGACAACTTTCTCACCAAGAACCGCCTGAAGCTGAACATCTGTTTGATAAAGCTCTTGAGTTAGATGGTTTTCCCAAATGGAATCCCGTCCAAATTTCTCCCCCATAAACATCTGCAATAACAGTTCACGAATAGGCTCTAATGTTGCATAAGGAATGACCACTTCTATACGGCCACCACGGTCCCCCATATCAATACGAAGGCGCGCCAACACACAGGCATTGCCCGCCTGTGTAATAGTCGCAAAGCGCGGGTTTGTTTCAATGCGATCCAAATTAAAGCTAACGGGTGATAACGGATCAAAAGCAGAGGACAGATCGCTCAATGTGACCTGCACCATGCGTTCCACCAATTTACTTTCAATCGTTGTATAAGGGCGTCCTTCAATGCGGATAGCTGGCGTTCCTTTACGTCCCCCCAACAACACATCAACAATAGAATAAATCAGCGCGCTGTCTGTAACCATTAAACCATGATTGTCCCATTCTTCCGCTTTAAACACCGAAAGCATCGCAGGAAGCGGGATAGAATTCATATAATCGCCAAAGCGAACGGTCGAGACTTGGTCAAGCGAGACCTCAACATTATCTGACGTTAGATTTCTTAAAGAGGTCGACATTAGGCGCACGAGCCTATCAAAAACGACATCGAGCATTGGTAAGCGCTCATAATTAACCATGGCAGAATTAATCAACGCCATGACGCCAACATTGTCGCCATCCATTTCATCATCAAAACCGAGAAGCGAGTCAATCTCGTCTTGATTCAAAATCTGTGAGTCGTCATTTTCTGAACCGGCATCAGGGTTTTCTTCCCCAGATGTCATTGCTTCGGGCAATGCCTCTTCGATTTTTTGTTCTTCTTTAAGTTCTGTTTCGGCCATAATGTTTTTATATCTCGCAAACGGTGTGCCGTTTTACGGTTCTATGAATAGTATATCATATTATTGTATCAGAATTTCTTGAAACAGAACATCCTGCACCTCAACGGGGTAAGCCGCCGCATTTACACGCGATAAAAGCTCCATTTGAAGCCTATAAATCCCCGCTGACCCGCGTAAATCCCGTACTCTTAGCTCCCTTAGATATGTCTGAAACTGGTCAACAACCCGCGGCATTACTGCCTCAACGGCTGTTTTTTCTGTTTCACCCTTTAATTCAAGCTGAACGCTTAAGCGTAAATAACGCGGTTGGCCGTCTGCACTGCTTAAATTCACGATCATATCAGGGATTTTTAAGAAGGCTGCATGAACACCGTCTTCACCGTGTCCGCCTTTACCATGATCACCTTTTTTTGCTTGAGATTCTTCTGACGTCTCACCACCGCCCAAAAAGCCCATGAAATAAGCCGCTGCGCCACCACCGCCCAATAAAAGGACAGTGCCAACAATGATAAGCAGCATTTTCTTACTGCCTTTTTTCTCTTCTTCTGTATCACCTTCATCTTCAAGGGATGCGTTTACTGCGTCTGCCATGATCGTACCTTTTTAAAAAGAATCTTTCTCTATTATAAAACAAAGCGTTAGGCTTTCTATAGGCATCACCAATAAGCCCACAAGTAAGCCTAGATCATACCAGAAGATAGCGGTAAAAACTTCCATAAAAACGAAACCTGCCTAGCATTTTCGCGTGATCCTTTCCGCGGACAATACCTTAAATTATTGATATAAAACAATTTTTAAACTGGCACAGCATCTGCAAAGTATATCCCTGAAACAATAGGAGTATACGCATACCATGGAAAATTCAGTCTATATTGCATTATCAAAGCAAGTTGTCCTTTCAGAAAATATGGAAATCATTGCGCAAAATGTCGCAAACCTTAATACACCGGGTTTTCGCGGGCAAAACATGGTCTTTCGTGAATTTGTCGAAAACCCAAGACGTATGGATGAGGATATCTCCCTCGTGCTTGATTATGGGCAATATCAAAAAACAGACGCCGGCAGCATTAAAGAAACAGGAAATGCCCTAGACGTCGCCTTAGTCGGTAAAGGTTTTTTCGGCGTTAATTCACCAGAAGGGGTTCAATATACCCGCGCCGGTAACTTTACTATGGATGCAGATGGTATATTACGCACAGCCCAAGGATATGCGGTTGCTGCCGAAGGCGGTGGAGAAATAACAGTTCCCCGTGATGCAACAGAAGTCATTATTGATCGCACAGGAACCGTTTCAACCAACCAAGGAGAAGTGGGACAATTAATGATTGTTGAATTTGCCAGCGATCAAGATTTAAACCCAGCAGGAAATAGTCTTTATACGACTGATGCCGCGCCGATCCCATCTGAAGGGACAGAGGTTTTACAAGGTAAGTTAGAAGGATCAAACGTGCAGGCCGTTGTTGAAATGACACGGATGATTTCCGTGAGCCGTGAATACCAAGCCGTGCAAAATATGATGGAAAGTGAACATGAACGCTTACGTTCCGCCTCACGAAGACTAGCAGAAACACAGGGCTAACAGAGAGACAAAGCGCTTATTTATGCGCATGATAATTTAATAAGGAGACTAAAAATGGTAACAAGATCACTCGATATCGGCGCGACAGGTATGTTGGCACAACAACAACATGTTGATGTTATTTCGAACAACATCGCCAACATGACAACAACCGGATTTAAACGTCAACGGGCAGAATTTCATGATCTGATTTACCAAAATAAACAACGCCCTGGTGCGACCTCTACAGATTCAAATACGATTGTTCCTGCTGGTCTGCAATTTGGATTAGGGGTGAGCCTTGGCTCTATCTACCGCCTCCATGAACAAGGTGGCATTCAACTGACAGAAAACGAGCTTGACCTTGCAATCACAGGGAGTGGTTTCTTCCAAATTGAATTACCAGATGGTGAAACCGCCTATACAAGAGCATCCGTTTATCAGGTGAATGATGAAGGGGAAATTGTTACACCGCAGGGCTTCCGCCTTGAACCTGGCATCACCGTTCCCGATGACACACTTGATATTGTTATCAACCAATCAGGGGAAGTATTAGCCCGTATTCCAAACCAAGTAGAACTGTCAAATTTAGGACAAATTGAACTGGCTAACTTTGTGAATCCGGCGGGTCTTGAAGCCATTGGTGACACGTTATTCCTTGAAACAGAAGCATCAGGTGATGTGCAAACAGGAAATCCCGGTGAAGATGTTTTTGGTGCCATCCGTCAAGGCGCGATTGAAAATTCCAACGTGAATATCGTGGAAGAAATCACAAATTTGATCGCCGCGCAGCGGGCTTATGAAATGAATTCAAACGTAATTTCAACCAGTGATGAAATGTTACAAACCATCACACAGCTTAGATAATAGCTTTGGATGATAGTGAAGAAAGTAATTTAAGAAATGGCTAAAATAATGCTCAATCAGGTTTTAAGAAACATGACCTACATGGTTAAGATCACAATCTTTTTTATGATTGCTTTACATGGTGTCGTCAGCCTTGCAAATGCAGCCAGCTTAAAGTCTGTGAGCATTGTTGAAAGTGATGTTTTAAAAGTTTCTGATATTTTTGATGGCGTAACCCATAATGCAAATTACGTGATTGGCGCCGCACCCCTTCCTGGTGAAGACATGACCCTCAATGCGCGTACTTTATACCGCATTGCTAAGGCCTTAGATTTATCATGGAGTCCTTTAAGTTCAAGAGAGCAAATAACAATCCGCCGTGAAGCGACCATCATTTCTTATGATGATATTGAAAGCACTTTAAAACAAAAAATCTCAGAAAAAGGTGTACATGGCCATTACGCATTGGAATTAAATAACGGCAAGCCTTCTTTCGTAATTCCCGCTTCCTTTGATGCAACGGTTGAAGTCACGCAGTTTCAATATGACATGCAAAAAGATGTTTTCAGCGCCACATTGGTCGCCCCTTCCCGCGACAATCCCATTAAAAAAATGACTGTCCGTGGGTCTGTTGAAAGATTGGTTAGCGTTCCCGTGCTTCGTTCTAATTTGCAAAATGGTGATGTTATTACAAAAAATGATATTGATTTCATCAATGTACCACAGGAAAAATTACAACATGATGTAATAATGAATGAAGAACAGTTAATTGGCCTGACCCCACGCCGTATTGCCCATGCCGGTAAGTTTATTTTAAACGGTACGCTACATCGCCCGCAGATTGTCGCCCGTGGCGAGCCTATCGTTATCGCCTTCACACAAGGGGCATTAACCCTAACGGCCAAAGGCCGCGCCCTTCAAGATGGCGCAAAAGGGGACTTAATCCGCGTTAAAAATATGGATAGCAGCCGTACCGTCGATGCCATCGTGACCGCGGCTAATCAAGTCGCCGTACAATAGAGAGAAAATAAGGAGTATGTAATGAACCCATTTTTGAAAACCACAACTGCCCTTTCGATGATCATCCTATTAAGTGGATGCGGCGCAGCAAGTCGTTTAGCAAATGTTGGCGCCCCACCCAAACTCACAAAAATTGAAAACCCTGCCGAAGAAGGCGATTACACACGTGTTTCTATGCCCATGCCACCAAAACAAGAGATTGTGCGTGAAAGCAATTCGCTCTGGGGTAGCACCAAGCAAACATTCTTTAAAGACCAACGCGCCAGCGATATTGGTGACATCCTAACCGTTCTCATTGATATTGATGATGAAGCAGAGCTTGAAAATGAAACAGAACGCAGACGCTCTGCTGGTGAAGATGTAGAGCTGAATAATGCGCTTGGTTTTGAAAACAGATTAATTGATGCGCTGCCTGCTGGCGCTTTGGCCTCAGACCTTGTTGATGCAAACTCCACCTCCAGTTCTAGAGGAAGTGGAAGCACAGAACGTGAAGAGGAAATCCGTGTGCAGCTTGCCGCCACAGTAACCCAAATTTTACCCAACGGAAATATGGTCATACAAGGCCGCCAAGAAGTCCGCGTGAACTTTGAAAAACGTATTTTGGAGTTGGCTGGTATTATCCGTCCCGAGGACATCACGACCAACAATTCAATCTCTTATGATCGAATTGCAGAAGCGCGTATTTCTTACGGCGGTGAAGGCCAAATCACAGATGTGCAACAACCGCGTTACGGTCAGCAGGTCTATGACATTCTCTTCCCGTTTTAAGAAAAGTTAAATTTAATCTTCTCTATGGATTTTTTCGTTGCGTTCGTGGCGCTCTTGCGCTTCCAAACTTAACGTGGCGACTGGGCGTGCAATTAAACGGGCAACGCCAATTTCATCGCCTGTTTCTTCACAATATCCATACTCACCCTCATCAATACGGCGAAGAGCAGAATTGATTTTATTGATCAATTTTCTTTCGCGGTCACGTGTACGAAGCTCCAATGCATGGTCTGTTTCGGCAGAGGCACGGTCGGCAAGGTCAGGTTTTTGAAGTTCTGTTTCTTGCAATGTATTTTGAATAGTTTCTGACGATTCACGGATCAAATCACGCTTCCATTTATTTAATTCCTCACGGAAAAATTCAAGCATAACAGGGCCCATATATTCACCCTTATCTTTCAACGGATCATAATCTGCCGTTAATGTTTTGGCTGTTTTCTTAGCCGTTTTCTTTGTGGTTTTTTTTGCTGTTTTTTTTGCTTGTGCCATTGTGGCGTCCTTTTTTGTTTATCAATGTATTAATCAATGAAATCTATAAATTGCGCAGAAAATATATGGTTTAGGCTTGTGAAATACAAGACTTAATCTTCCATTATTCTGCTCTTATTCAATATTTCACCCTTATTCTTACTGAATAGCTTTTCTGATTTTGGCCAGCTCAATTTGCGCTCGCAGATCAATTTCATCCAAAAGCGCTGTCATTTCTGGATCATTAATGCGCTCACGGTGGGAGGCCACCATATCCGCAATATTAATCACCTGCCCCACTGTTAAGCCATCAGACAGCAAGGATAGCTTCAAATCGTCCAATTTCTCTAAAATTGCATCAGCGCGATGGTGCATGCGGCGACGTGCCGCGCCTTCTGTGGCACTATCCACCCCCTGCACTGCCAACAACGCATCAACCCGACTCACCGTCTGTGCGGGAGACGCCGCAGAGGTTGCTTGAGACGCTTCTGTGACCATATCACCGAAGGAACTATCTGTTTTACCTGCTTTTTTGGCTTTGCCCGTTTTTTGCGCGCCGCCTGTTTTGGAAGGACCATCTATTTTCATGAAAATGATTATATCACAATTTACAAATATCACGACACAGGGAGCGCACAATAAACACATAAAAAAGAGGCAAATTTTGCCTTAATACCGTGTTTTTCACTGTAAAAGTGCGTTTTTTGCCCAACTTACCGGCCTCCTCCCTTGATTTACAACACTTAGAGCGCGTTAGAACTGGCATGTTCTTCGCATTGTAATTCTATGAATATTTCTACGAATTATAAGGTTTAGGAAACATAATGCGTTTAACACTGATCATTTTATTAGCTATTTTACCAGCATTGAGCCTTTTCACGGCAAATGACGCACAGGCCAGAACAACCCGCATTAAAGATATCGTTGATTTTGAAGGCGTCCGTGACAACCAATTAGTCGGCTATGGTCTGGTCGTTGGCCTAAACGGGACAGGTGATTCCCTGAATAATTCTCCCTTTACCGAAGAAAGCTTGATTTCGATGTTAGAGCGTTTAGGCGTCAGCACACGGGGTCAAAACATGAATACAGGCAATGTTGCCGCCGTAATCGTGACAGCAACCCTTCCCCCTTTTACAAATCAAGGCGCCGATATTGACGTAAATGTCTCCGCTTTAGGTGATTCAGACAGCTTGCGTGGCGGGACTTTACTTGTTACCCCACTTCTTGCTGCAGATGGTGAGGTCTATGCAGTTGCACAAGGGCCGGTCATTATTTCTGGATTTACCGTTGAAGGTGACGCCGCAACGGTGACACAAAATATTCCAACGGCAGGCCGTGTCCCTGGCGGCGCGATTGTAGAACGTGAAATTGACTTTGAATTAGCGGATCTTCAAGAAATCCGCCTTGCGCTTCGTAACCCAGACTTCACAACAGCGCGCCGTATTGCGGCGGCTATTAATGGTTCAACAGATAAAAGCGTTGCCAATGCCGAAAACGCCGCCAGCGTCGTGCTGCGCCGTCCTAAATCATATAAAGGCACGATTGTAGATCTTATTACAGATATTGAACAATTACCTATTACACCAGATCAAGTGGCCCGTGTGGTCATCGATGAACGCTCTGGCGTGATTGTAATGGGCGCAGATGTTCGCATCAGTAACGTTGCTATCGCCCAACAAAATCTAACCGTTAAAATTGTAGAAACACCCCAAGTGTCACAGCCTAGCCCCTTTGCTCAACAAGGCGAAACACAAGTTGTGCCACGCACCAATATTGAAATTAATACAGGGCCAAATGCCAAACTGGCCGTCGTAGAAACAGGTGTCACACTGCAAGATCTTGTCACAGGGCTAAATAGTTTAGGTGTTTCCCCGCGCGATACGATTTCGATCCTACAGGCCATCAAAGCAGCCGGCGCCCTGCAAGCAGATATAGAGACATTATAAGAAAATGAATTTAACCGCAGATACATCATTGGCTCTTATGCAATCGTCACAGGCTGACGCATCGAACGCCGCCTTAAAGGCAGGCAATGCAAAGGACAAAAACCTCGAACAAATCGAAAGTGCGGCAAAGGAATTTGAAGCTGTTTTTATGACTGAAATGATTAAACCCATGTTTGAAGGCCTTAAAACTAATTCACGTTTTGGTGGCGGTAAAGGCGAAGAAGTCTTTCGGGGATTTATGATTCAAGAATACGGCAAATTAATTGCAGAGCGCGGAGAGATCGGCATTGCTGACGCCGTGAAAGCAGAAATGATTAAATTACAAGAAGGCGCGAACGACCCCCGCGCAGAACTTTACCTAGATGGAGATAGATAATGAATGAATCCACCGCAACAAACGCTGGCGCTAAACGAGCAGAGCATAAAAAAACAGAAAAACGCTTACACCGTGACCCTAATAAAGCCATGCAAGAAATGATGGTCACTATCAATCAACTCCGCGGCACATTGGCAGAAGAAACAAATGCATTAAAAGATGCGGACACACCGTCTTTTCTTGCCCTTCAAGAAAAAAAGCTTGGTATTGCACAAGATTATATTAGCGGCATGAGCCAGCTTTTAGATCGTCAAGACGAACTTAAAAAAGCAGATAGCGCCCTTAAACAAAAAATGGAATCCATGCGCGAAGAATTTTCAGAAACAGTCTATGAAAATCACGCCGCACTGGGCCGTATGAAAAACGGTATGAAACGCCTTGGTGAACGCATCATGGAAAAAACCCGTGAAGCGGCAAAAAAAGAAGAAGAACTTATTTATGGCTCTACTGGCCGTATGTATTCAGGTATTCGCGCCAGTGTCGGTGTCAGTGAAACAGCTTAAATAAAGATATTTAATTAGAAAGAAATTTAATGGTCGATTTTTTTACAACACAAATTGCTCTTGGTACTGGAAACACCGCAAATACGACAAAGTCCGCTTTGACAGGAGCGACAATTTCCAACGAAGAAACAAACACAACAAAAATTGATTTCTTGAAATTTATTTTAGGCCGTTTGGAAGAAAGTGACACACAGCTCCAAAAACAACTCTCTAACAAACAAGACGCAAAAGGCGTAGAAGATCTTCTTTCTAAAAAATTAGAAAATGAAAAAGCCGATCTTGCACTTTTGAAGCTCGCTTTACTGGGGCAGGATATTGATCAAGATTTAGATCAAAAATTAGCCGACTTAAAAATTGAACAAATTTTATTGAAGCAAGAAAACCGTATTGAGCAAATTGAAAAACTGGTTAATCACTTAACCAGTGGCTTACCCAAACCACCTGAAAGCGGTACAATCGCCAATCTTGTTCAACGATTAAATCAACGGCTTGGGCAACTGGAGGCCAGCCTAGACTCCTTTCGCACCGGTGATTACGGCGCAGAGGGGTCCCCCTTTGAATTACTCATCGCAACGGGACTTAACCCTGCTCAGCTTACTGACATCACAAATCGCATTGAAGAAGTCGAAAACAAACTCGGCAGAGAACTCACCGTCGAAGACCTCATCGCAGGAGTGGGGAATATTATTCCAGCACCTGGAGACAGTGATCATGAGTTTGCTGCACCTGATGCAATCAATCTTCTTATCGAAAGACAACAAGAACAAAGTGCAGAAAGTGAAATTAAAACCGAAGAAAAAATCAAAGAAAAAGAAGAGATAGAGGAAATTACCGCTGAAGAAGCAATCTCTTTGGGTCTTCCGCTTCACAATAATATTCTTAAAGAGATCGGATTAAACACCCTGCCAGCGCAGCCCGTTGTTACGCCCTTAACAGGGAAAAAATTGGTTGCAGACACATCACCTTTGAAAAATATAAACACCGCTTCTGCTTTAGGCATTATAGACTCAAACACAGGGACACTCCCTCCCGCTTCTAACGCCGCAAACACAGGCGACGGCGCAGATGCCGCGTTCACAGAGGATTTAGACGCTGAACTTGGCCTCCCCCTTAGTAATGCAGAATTTAAAACCTTATTCGGCAATGATAATAATATTGGAAAAAATAATGTGATCGGCAAAGGCACTGTTCAAAATAACGCGCTTTTAACGGCAATCCAGAACGCAGGTAATCAATTAAATCTACTTTCAAATGCGGCCCTTACGGCAGAATTAACAGCCGTCCCCGCTGCGCAATTAGGTTTTAGTGACGCGCTTGGTTTTGATCTACAAACTGGCACACCTTTTACGCAAGCTATACAAGCAGCGCACCTTGTTTCCTCCCCCAACAGCGTCGCTGGGCAAACACACCCAGCGACCAGCACGGTGGCGACACAAATTACAAAATCCGCGCAATCAGCTAATACAAATAGTGTAACGCTTTATCTTGATCCTGCCGATTTAGGAAAGCTGGAAATACAGCTTGAGTTTGGAAAAGAAAAATCCGTCAAAGTTCATTTGATCGTCGAAAAGCCAGAAACGCTCTTAATGCTTCAACGTGATGCCAACGCCCTTGAAAAAGCGCTACAAAATGCAGGCTTGGAAGCCAATAGCGACTCCCTCAATTTTGAAATGGCCGCAGAAGATCACAACTTTCATTCAGGAAAAGACAGTCAACAAAGCGGATCAAGCAAAACTGGCACGGATCTTGAAAGTGATAATGAAGATATAATTGTAACAAATATGACATGGGATGTAGATCCCGAAACAGGCCACGTGCATTACAGCATACTGGCGTAGGAAAACAAAGAAGACTAAAGGATACGAGACAATGGTTTCAGACATAACATTATCAGGACAACAAGCTAACGCGCAGACAAGCGCAAACCAACGCATTACATTAGCGGAAGATTTTTCCCAGTTCTTGACCCTTTTGACCACACAGCTTCAAAACCAAGATCCTACAGACCCGCTGGATACAAATCAATTTACTGAACAGCTCGTGCAGTTCTCACAGGTTGAGCAACAAATTAATGCTAATCAGAAATTAGATAACCTTGTTTCTCTCAGCGTCAATGAAGGGATTACCAACGCTCTTGGTTTTGTTGGCTTAAATGCTTCTTACATCAGTTCAGAAATTTCTTATGATGGTGAAACCCCTACCCCTATCCGTTATTCATTAGATGCACCGGCATCCACATCAAAAATCAACATTTTTGATGCGTCACGTACTCTTGTTTTCTCTGCTGAGGCAGGCAAAACCAAAGGCACACACGACTTCACATGGGATGGTACGGATTTACTGGGCAAGAAAGTCCCCGAAGGCACATACAGTATTTCCATTGATGCCTTAAATGAAGAAGATAAATCAATTAAAACCACCACCGTTGTGACAGGCCGCGTCCGCGGTATTGAACAACAAAACGGCGTTGTTTTCGCCCTTGTTGGTGATCGTGCCATTTCAACAACCGCAATCTTAAATGCACAAACACCAACAGATAACAACAAAACAGATGAAGGTACAGATGCACCAGAAACATAAAACAAATCTTAACCCCATAACCACAACCCCACAATCCGCTTTTATAAATAGGAGGCAAAAATGAGTTTATTTGGATCACTATATACGGCCGTATCAGGCTTAAGTGCGCAATCGCAAGCAACTGGAATTATTTCCAATAATATTGCGAACGTGAATACAACCGGCTTTAAACGCTCAGAGGCTGCTTTTGCTGCCTTGGTGACCGTTGAATCAGCTTCGGCAAAATATTCACCGGGCGCAGTAACAGTCAACAGATTGCAACAAGTTGATCAGCAAGGCCAGATTCAACAAACATCATCTACAACTGACGTTGCTGTTGCTGGTGATGGCTTCTTTGTTGTTCGTGCGCAAAACACACTAGATGAAACAGGAACATTTAAATTTACAAGAAATGGTCAGTTTAATGAAGATGAGCTTGGTATCCTTCAAAACTCAGCCGGACAATATTTATATGGCTGGCCTGTTGATGCAGAATTTGCGGATGCAAGTCTAACAACCGATGACACAGTTTACAATCCGGATGTCAGTGCTTTGGTTCCTGTAGATGTATCACTTGCAAGCGGTCAATCAAGACAGACAACTGCTGGATCTTTGGGATTGAATCTTAATGCTGATGAAGTTTCAAGAGCAATTTCAACAACAACAACTTCTGACAACTTGGTTGGATTTCCAACAAACGATCTAGACTTTAGTCGTACCCTTCGTGTATTTGACTCTCTTGGTTCTGCACAGGATGTAACTTTTGAATTTATTAAAGTAGAAGGCCCACAAGCGGCCGTTATTTCTGCAACAAGTGATATTGAAGAAGAAGACTTCCTAAGTGACGCCCCACTTCTTATTGCAGCTGGTGATTCATTTACAATAGACGTTGGTGGAACAACACTAAGTGTTCCTGCTGGCGGTGTTGTTGACGATGTCACAACAGTAAGTGACATCATTACTGAAATTAACACTTTATTGGGTGGCGGTAACACTGCAGAAGCCTATATCAATAATGATGGACAGCTTGTTATTTCTGCAGTTGATCCTGCACAACCATTAACCTTGACAGATGATACTGGACCCTTCCTTGCATCACTAGGGTTTACGACAGGTGCAACCGTAACGCCAGTTGGTGCGCTTCCTGCAGATAACCTCGCAGTAGCCCCAGCAGAGCCTGTTTTCCCAAGACTTGGAATTGATCCAACATCCCTTCCCCCTCCACCACCAGGAGCCTTTAACTCACGCGGTTGGTGGCAGGTCAATGTGGTTGGGCCTAATGGTGCCGTGCCGTTATCACAAGGTTTAATTAACTTTAACCGTGACGGTACATTAAACGCCATTCCTGACCTTGATGGAAACATTGACATTGAACTTCGTAATGTAGATTGGGGTAATGGTTCCAACCCACAGGACATCGATGTCGATATATCAGGCTTCACGCAATTTGCTGGTCTTTATAATGTTAGTAGCGCCAACCAAAATGGTGCAGAGCTTGGCCTGAAGACAGGGATTGAAATTGACCGTGAAGGGTACGTCAATGCGCGTTTCTCAAATGGTTCGCTTTCAAGACTTTATAAACTGCCTATCGCAACCTTTGCTAGCCCTACGAATCTGCAAGAAATTTCTTCAACTTCTTATGTTGAAAGCGCAGAATCTGGTGAACCCCTCCTTCAAGAAGCAGGCGTTTCACAGGCCGGTCTTTTAGAAGGTAACGCCATTGAAAATTCAAATGTGGATCTTGCTGACGAATTTACCAAGTTGATCATCACTCAACGGGCATTCTCCGCCAATACGCGGGTTGTAACAACCGTTGACCAGATGACAGAAGACTTGCTGAGACTACGATAGAATATCGTAATTAAGACGCTCTTAGCAATAAAAGGCCCCGAATAGTCCGCTATTCGGGGTTTTTCTTATAAAATAATCCATTTCATACAAAAATTATTATATTTTTTAAATCCTCTTAACACCTTCTTAATATTTCTGTTATACTATTAATAACATTCTCGAAGTATTCGTGAATTGCAGTATGCAAATATAACCCTAGTAAAGGAGAACAAGATGTCAGGAGATATCGTACTTTCGTCCGCATTGCGGAATAACCTTTTATCCCTTCAGAGTACACAAAGAAACATCGACACAACGCAGTTGCGTTTGGCGACAGGTCTTCGTGTTAATTCTGCACTGGATAATCCCCAAAACTTTTTCCAAGCACAATCTCTTAATAACAGAGCAAGTGACCTTACAAGACTTCTAGATGGTATTTCACAATCTATCAGAACGATTGAACAGGCAAACACTGGTGTTGAGACCTTAGGTCAACTTCTTGACCAAGCAGATTCTATTGCGTTGGAAGCACAATCAGAAATTCGTGCCTCTGAAGGATTCTCACGAGCGCGTGGTAATGAAGACCTTACTAGTCTTGCAGACCTAACAACAATCGGTGGCGGTGGTGTTATTACCGCTGGTGATAACTTTGATGTTTCTGTTACACAAGCCGATGGCACAACAGCAACACTAAATATTGCGATCAATGCTGGTGAAAACATCGATGATGTTGTTTCTGCTATTAACGCAGATGCTGGTAACCTGGCAGATGTCGTAAGAGCGCGTGTAACTGATCAAGGTTACTTTGAAATTGCTTCATTAAATGAAAATGCGGCTATTCGTATTTCATCAGATGGCACCGGTGGTGGTGGTGGTGGTTTAACAACCTCAGCCTTTGCCGCTCTTGGTCTTGATACTGTTGTCGGTACAGAAGATGATGGTGCTGGTACTTTCCGTCAAGGTGGAACAGCGATTGCTGGTAACACATTAACATCTGCTGTTTCTGCAGCAGCGCAAGTTGGTGGAAGTTTCGAAGCAAGCGCACAATTAACTGATGCTGCCGGTGGAGCTGGATTCCTAGCCGCAGGCGGTGACGTTGCATTGAATCTTACTGTTGATGGCATCACAACAAATGTCGCAGCGAACATCACTGATACAGATACTATTCAGGATGTTGTTGACGCCATTAATAATGCTGGCCCAGATGGTGTTGAGGCAAGCTTTAACACAGACACAGGTCAAATTGAAATTGAGTTTGATGAGTCTATTGGACAAGTTGAATTTGAATTTGTTGATAATGCAGCTTCAACAACATCATTTGGTTTTGCTGGTGGCGCCTCAGATGGTGCGCTAGGTGGTAACACATTAAGTGAGTTCATCACTTTTGATGGTGTTAACCCTGATGTTGATCAGTTCGAAGAAGACTTCAACAATATTCGTGATCAAATTGATCAGTTGGTTGAAGATGCAAACTTCCGTGGCGTTAACCTACTTTCTGGTGACAATCTGACAACATTCTTCAATGAAGATAGTAGCAGTAGCCTCAGAACAGAAGGCACAGACTTTACGTCACTTGGTTTAGGACTTCAAGAAGGTGACTTCACAAACGCAGCAAATGTTCAACTCTCAATCGACTCAGTAAGAGATGCGCTTGCGGATGTTAGAAACTTTGGCCAATCTATCGCCAATGATCTATCTATCATTCAGTTCCGTCGTGACTTTACTGAACAGACTGTTAATACATTAGAGTCTGGCGCTGATGACCTTGTGGCTGCAGATCAAAACGAAGAAGGTGCAAACCTCTTGGCTCTGCAAACACGTCAAGCATTGGGAACAACATCCCTATCATTGGCATCACAGTCAGAACAGTCAGTCCTACGGTTATTCTAATCTTAACTAGCCTCCCTACCCATCTATTTGGATAGGGAGCTGGTTCACGGTTAGGAGATTTTCTAATTAGGGCGGCAGACATAACAAGGAAAGCCGGCGATTTATTCGCCGGCTTTTTTGTATATTAAATAAAATAATATTTGAATACAATGGCGTGTACCAACTATTTTTCTGGACTGCCACCTTCTCCCTTCATAAGGTTTAACTATATTTAAACCATATAAAAATTAAGAAGGAGATTAGAATGACTGTATTTACTTACAACATAGCCGACGGAAATGTTTCTTTTGAAGGATTGGATCACAACGATGTCTTAAACATTACAGGAGGACTTGACGATAAGAATTTTTCTTTTTTAAGGGATGATAGCGATCTTATTATCTACACGGGTGCTGGCACAACTATTCGCCTAACAAATCACTTTGAATACGGTATATCCAGCATCGAAACTATTAATATAATCGGCGCGGGTTCAATAGATATGTCCTATGGAAATATTATTGCCGTTGAAAGTGAGAGCCAAAATGAAAATGTTATAACAGAGATATTCGTGCCGCATCTTATCTTAGGCGGCACTGGTGATAATGCATTATCCGGCAGCCTAAATAACGATATCATTTATGGCGGTGACGGAAATGATTTTTTAAATGGATCCCATAGCGATGACAAAGTCTATGGCGGCAATGGAGATGATCAGGTTATTGGTGGCGCAGGAGCAGACATCCTTCATGGCGGCGCCGGTGATGATACCATAGTCGGAGGACTTGGGTTTGATATTGCTGATTATTCTGGCTCAACATCGGCTGTTTCTGTTAATCTAGGATCCGGCCTTGCCTCAGATGGATATGGCGATACTGATACATTGTTTGAAATAGAAGGTATCACAGGGTCTGACTTTAACGATACATTATTCGCAAGTAACGCAATAGCCTCCACCATTAATGGTGGCGCAGGAAACGATAATATTCAAGGACGCGCAAGTGACGATATTCTTAACGGTGACGCCGGTTCGGATAATATCTTGGGTTACGCAGGAAATGACACGTTAAATGGCGGCACTGGCAATGATACATTACGCGGCGGAAATGGCGATGACGTTCTTTATGGCGGCGATCATAATGATTTCTTATATGGCAACAACAATAATGATACTGCCTATGGCGGCTCAGGGGACGATTCCATCAATGGCGGGAATGGTAACGACGTTCTTTATGGCGATACAGGAAGTGATATTTTACGCGGGGAAAGTGGCTCAGACACCCTTGTTGGTGGTGCTGGTCTTGACTTCCTAAGGGGTGGCGTTGACAGCTCTGCCGATATTTTCAAATTCACTGCTGATGAAGATAGCGTTGACAGGATTTATGAATTTAACCTCGCACATGACAGCATCGACATTACTGATCTTTTAACAGGCTATATTCATGAGCATTCCGATATTACTGATTTTGTTGATATTGTTCATGTTGGTTCACGCTTTGATGTGCGTATTGATCATAATGGTGGTGGCGATAATTTTGTAAGCACGGCGCGCGTCCTCACTAATATTGACAACAACTTAACCGCACAAGACCTCCTCGATTCAGGTGCGTTGATTGCAAATGGTTCAATGATCTAACCATATTTCCTCATAGAACAAAAAACCGGCGATAATAAATGTGCCGGTTTTTTGCTTTATGCGCGTAAAGTTTAAAATTGTTAACGTTTTGTCAGTTTTATTATACTATAATAATATAATTGTGAAGAATTTCACATTGATAACATAAAGGAAGAAATCCAAATGGCTCTCGTAATTGATCTCAAACCAGGTGAAAAAATTCTTATCGGCAATGCCGTGATCACAAACGACTCACAACGCACACGCCTTCATATTTCTGGCGATACGCCCATCTTACGCGAAAAAGATGTAATGAAAGAAGAAGACGCCGATACACCCTGTAAGAAAATCTATTTACTTGCTCAATGTATGTATATGGCAGATGATCCTAAACAATATTTCACAAAATATTTCGAACTACAGCGCGAAGTTCAACATGCCGCGCCGCGCCTCTCTCTCTTCTTCCTTAGTATGAATGAAAAAATCATGGCAGGAAATTATTACAAAGCCATGAAAGAAGGAAAAGAGCTCATTAAATTAGAAAAGGAATTAGTTGATCATGCCACCGGTTGATAGCAATCAAAATCCAGATGCCCACGCGGCCGCCGCTGGCGTCTATGGAACAAATGTTCAAAAAAACACCCCTGACCAGCGTGAATTAGAAGGGCATGTGTTATTAAAATCTGCCAAGTTCATGCAAGACATGCAGGATGATTGGGATAATATAACGCCCGATATTTTAGAAGAAACACTTCGCTATAACAGGCAAATATGGGTGATGTTTTACGATAACGCCGTTCAAAACCCAGACGGCAACCGCCCAAACGATCTGCGCTCCAATATCGTAAATCTTTCTAATTTTATCTTTAAAAGAGAGATCGAAGTCATTGCAGCCCCCACCAAAGAAAAACTCAATGTTTTGATCAACATTAACCGCGAGGTTGCCGCAGGCCTCATGACACAGCAAAAAGCTGAAACAGACAATCCTCCTACCAATGAAACAGCAGAACAAAAGCAAGTAGAACCCGCTGAGCAAAGTGGCTCAACAGATCAATCCGCTTAGTTATTTAATTTTTAAGAAATTACGCTTCTGTTTGGACAGAATTTACATCAATAGAAACAGATGTTGTTTCAATATTTGTTGATTGTGACGGACGATTTTGCGTGTCTGGTGTATTCACACCAATAGTTTGCTCTTCACGTCTGGACGTTTCCTGTGCGTTTCTATAGGCACGTAGCTGCGTTTCCGTAGGATATTGGCGCAATACATCGCCTGTATCAGAGTCACGAATTTGAAGAACAGCCCGATTAGACGTTCTATCTAATGAAATATAAGGGCTTACAAATGGCGTACGCGCTACCTCCTGAGATCTATCAGGATTCGCGGCCAGCGACCGAGTCGTCGTCTGCTGCTCCACCGCAGCTCTGGTGGAGGAAGCATTTGAAAGCACTGAATTAACTGCTTCAATCATTTTCCTAACCTTTCGTATAAACGCTTTAATTAAGCTATATATACAATTTACCCTATTATCATAATAACAAAAAAAATAGCCATAAGTCAAGAAATATTAGATCAAATTTGAATTACTCCCATTCTTCTCACGCCTGAAAACTGCCCCAAAAACACCTTCAAAAACCAAAAAAACGCATTTTTAAGCTGATTTTAAACAATTCTTAACAATAGCTTACCCGCGATATAGAAATATTAATAAAAACAGGGTATATTAATAGAAGTGATTTGCTTCAGGCATATCCCCTCTTTTTTGACTTAAAATAAGGTCGCCCCGATTTGAACAGTTTTTTAGACACATTAAAGCAACTTGGCCCCGCACGTTTGGGGATTATGGGGGGTATCCTATTAGGACTAATTGGTTTATTCGCCTTTTTGTCTATGCGTGTTGGTACGCCGGATTACTCGCTGCTTTACAATGACCTTTCTTCTACAGATGCCGGTGCGATTGCCGCGCAATTAGAAACGTCTGAAATTTCATACCAAATCTCCGAAGATGGTTCACGCGTTACCGTTCCTGATACAGATGTTGGCCGCGCCCGAATGTTATTGGCCGAAGCGGGATTGCCCAATGGCGGCTCTATTGGTTATGAAATTTTCGATAATGCATCTGGCTTTGGTACAACCAATGATGTTGTGAAACTCAATAAAATCCGCGCTCTTGAAGGAGAACTTTCACGCACCGTCAGCTCCCTAGACCCCATTCGTAGCGCCCGCGTACATCTTGTTTTACCACAACGTGAGATTTTCAGTCGAGAAAATAGAGCCGCAAGCGGCAGCGTAGCCGTTGGTTTACGCCCTGGTGCAACCCTTAAGAATGATCAAATCTTGGCTATTCAATTTCTTGTTGCTTCTGCTGTGCCAGAATTAAAACCGGCAAGCGTTTCTATTATTGACCAAACAGGAAGCCTGCTCGCACGAGGAGGAGAACAAGAAGAATCCCTTGCCAATGCCAAGGCCGATGAAATGCAGCTCAAACAAGAGCAACGCCTCACCCGCTCTATCGAAGATTTAGTCGGGCGTATCGTAGGCTTTGGTAATGTCCGCGCGAACGTAACTGCAGATCTCGATTTTGACCGCGTCAGCACCAGCGAAGAATTATTCGACCCCGAAACGCAAGTCGCGCGCTCCACACAAACAATCGAAGAAAATGAAATTGAACGCGACGGCAACCAAGAGAATGTTTCTGTTGAAAATAACCTGCCTGCTGTTGGCAATGATCTATTCGTTGATGAATCTCCCAGCTTAGAAGCCAGCAGAACAGAAGAAACAACCAATTTTGAAATCAGCCGTACAACAAGAAATGTTATCCGTGAATCAGGCGAAGTGCGCCGTCTTTCTGTCGCGGTTCTGGTCGATGGAACATACCGCGCCAATGCCGAAGGCGTTGAAGAATATATCCCCCGTACAGAACAAGAATTAGACCAAATTGCGACACTTGTTCGTTCTGCCATTGGCTATGATGCAACACGCGGCGACACGCTCGAAGTCGTAAACATGCAATTTGCTGCAGTTGAAACATCAGACACGCCATTCGATAATACATTGTTTGGCTTTGATAAAAATAAGCTCCTTGATTTTGCAGAAATACTTGCTGTGATGGTGATGATTTTATTGGTTATTTTACTGGTTGTTCAGCCAATGGTTGGTCGCTTACTTGCAACAGAAGACAGCAAATCAGACACTGATGCAGATAGTGATGAAGCCGGTTTACTCACAGATGGCAGTCAACGCCCCGCCTTAACCGGCCCCTCTGGTGAAAGCTTAGGGGATGGTGTTTCTGAAGAAGGCGTCATGCTTACCGATGGCTCAAACGCAGAAGACAACCTTGGCATGCTCGATGTAGAAAGTGTCCAAGGTCAAGTCAAAGCATCTTCTGTTAAAAAGATTGAAGATATTGTTGAAAATTATCCGAGTGAAACAGTATCAGTCATTCGCAGCTGGATGACGGAGGAATAAGATGCGCGTTCGTGAAGATTTTAGAACATTAACAGGGACTGAAAAAGCGGCTATTTTTATGCTGTCATTGGGTGAAGAATATACATCCAAAATTTTCGAAGTCATGGATGATGATGAGATTTTGGAAATTTCACAAACCATGGCCAACCTTGGTAAAGTTGATGCCGCCATTGTTGAAAAACTATTCATAGAATTTGCAGAGCAAATGAGCAGCGCAAACGCCCTCATGGGAACACAAGAAAGCACGGAACGTCTGCTTGCCAAGGCAGGTATGAACCCTGATAAAATTGAAACCATCATGGAAGAAATTCGCGGCCCTGCGGGACGTACCATGTGGGAAAAATTGACCAATGTAAATGAAGAAGTTTTGGCCAATTTTTTACAAAAAGAATACCCCCAAACGGTTGCCGTTGTGATGTCTAAAATTTCAAATGATCATGCGGCGCGTGTCCTTGCCATGCTCCCTGATAATTTCGCCTTAGAAGTCATTCATAGAATGCTTCGGATGGAGGCCGTTCAACGCGATGTTTTAGACGATGTTGAACGTACTTTACGTACTGAATTTATGTCCAACCTTGCCCGTACTGCACGCCAAGACAGCCACGAAGTCATGGCGAACATCTTCAATAATTTTGATCGCTCCGCCGAACAGGGCTTCATGGAAATGTTAGAGAAAACAGTCCCCGATTCAGCCGAGAAGATTCGCGGCCTTATGTTCACCTTTGAAGATCTTCAACGTCTTGACCCTGCGTCTATTCAAACACTTATTCGTGCCTGTGATAAAGAGAAACTGCCCCCTGCCCTTAAAGGCGCAACAGAAACACTCAGCGATCTTTTCTTTGCCAATATGTCTGAACGGGCGGCAAAAATTATGAAAGAGGACATGGCCGCGATGGGTCCTGTTAAACTGAAAGATGTTGAAGAAGCGCAACAATATATCGTCATCACCGCAAAAGAGTTAGAAGCACGGGGAGAAATTACAATCTCTACCGGCTCTGAAGAAGATGAACTTATTTACTAATTATACTTTCTACCAAACTCCATTAAGGAAACGTCTTTGAACCAAGAAAATAAATTTCTTTTTGATCTTAATAATTTTGATGCCCCCCCTGTGGCGGACGAAGAAATTATTGAAGAAGAAATCGAAGTCGCTCCCCCACCCCCTACTTTTTCAGAAGATGAGTTAGAAGCCGCAAAGGCGATGGCGCATTCGAATGGCGTCACCGAAGGCATAAAAGAAGAACGCGCACGACGCGAGGAAAAAGTAAAAGACCTGCTTGAGACTATTGCAGAGAATTTTTCAGCCCTTTTTGCCGCAGAACAATATCGTGAACGCCAATATGAAGAGGAAGCCGTTAAGCTAAGCTTAAATGTGCTTGATAAAGCCTTTCCCTCTCTTTTGACTCATTTAGGAAATGATACTTTAAAATCTGTTGTAACCAAAAACCTTAAAAAGCAGGCAGAACAATCAGAAATCACCATCGAAATACACCCAGATGATGGGACAGACATTAAAAATATCGTCGCCAGCATCTGGAAAGACCCAGAAAGCGCGCCGCGCTGTAAAGTCATTGAAAATGACGCTATCGCCGCAGGAGCCTGCACAATGTCATGGGCTGACGGCGGCCTTATCCGTAATCCAGAGCAAACGGCGCAGTCTATTCGGGATGAACTAGAATCCCTCCTTACGAATCGGGCAAATAATGCTATAAATAAAGATGAAGATTCAAACTCTTCAATAAATGGAGAAACCAATGACTGATGATGCAGATAAAACACCTAAGAATGCGGCTGGGGCGGAAACGCCAGAAAACGGTATGAATTTAAATGAAATTCAAACAGATAACGCCGCATTGGATGATGAAAAAGAATGGGAAATGGGGCAACCCATGGCCAACGATGTAACGGCAATTTATGATATCCCTGTTCAAATCTCTGCCGTCTTAGGGCGTTCAAGCATGCCTGTTAACCAGCTCTTAAAATTAGGGCGTGGCGCGGTTGTTGAACTGGATCGTAAAGTCGGTGAAGCCATTGATATCTACGTCAATAACCGCTTGGTCGCCCGTGGTGAAGTGGTGGTGGTGGATGACAAGCTCGGCATTACCATGACTGAAATCGTGAAATCAGATAAAAGCTAATCTAAGACCATGGCCGAAAAACAATCCAACGTAAATATTCGTATTCCCACTGCCAAAACAGCTTTGGATTTAACGACTGTCTTCGGGTTGGTATTAACCTTCGCGCTTATCGCAGTGGCTATTATTATTGGCCAAAGCGACGCGAACTTCTTTAACTTGCCTTCCTTTATGATCGTGATCTTAGGGACGATGGCCGTGACCAGTGTTTCTTATACATGGGAAGAAATTTCCAACGCGGGTAAAATTATCGGCAATACTCTCTTCCGCCAGAAATACGAAGCAAAAGAAATGGCGCTCCAACTGATGGAAATATCAGTCCTTTCAAAGACAAAAGGGCTTTTGGCGCTCTCCAGCATTGAAGCAGAACTCAAAAAAAACCCCGCCCTCTTTAAGGCGGCGCGTATTGTTACGGATGGTTATCCCCCCGAAGAAGTAGAGCGTGTTTTAATGCAAGACCTTGATGCTCTTATGGGGCGTCATCGCCGTTCCGCCAGTATTCTTCGCCGCGCTGCAGATACTGCGCCTGCGATGGGTTTGATTGGAACACTTATCGGGCTGGTGCAAATGCTGGCTAATTTACAAGACCCCGAAGCGATTGGTCCTGCAATGGCGGTTGCGCTTTTAACAACATTTTATGGGGCGATCCTTGGGACTGCGGTTTTATCACCGATGGCCGCAAAACTTGAACGAAATTCTAACGAAGAAGGCATGGTTCGGACATTAATTATGATTGCGATGAGTTCTATTGCCCGTCAAGACAATCCACGCCGCTTAGAAATGCTATTAAATACCGAGCTTCCTCCGGAAGAACGTATAAAATATTTTGATTAAAGAGAGTTTATTATGAGGTTAATGATCATAGGGCAGCTTGATGGATACATCAGTGCTGCAGGGAAAATCGCGTTACAGCGTGGTGCAAAAGTTATCCATTGCGAAGATATTATCGAAGCCATTGGCGCGCTCAGAAACGGTAAAGGCGCGGACGTTGTCATGTGCGATGTAAAACTGAAAGTTGGTAAGCTTATTGAAGGCCTTGAAAAAGAACGTATTCACATTCCTGTTGTTGCCTGTGGTATTGGTACAGATGGCCGCGCCGCTGTCAAAGCCATCGAAGATGGCGCAAAAGAATATGTCCCCCTTCCACCAGATGCCGACCTTATCGCCGCCGTATTAGAGGCCGTGACAAAAGAAGCCAGTGATATGATCGCATCTGATCCTGCGATGCAAAATGTGGTTAAACTCGCTGATAAAATTGCCCCTTCCGAAGCCACCGTAATGATCACAGGAGAATCAGGAACAGGTAAGGAAGTGATGTCGCGTTACATTCACAATAATTCCAAACGCAAAGATAAGATTTTTATCGCCGTCAACTGCGCCGCAATCCCTGAAAACTTGTTGGAATCAGAACTTTTTGGCCATGAAAAAGGCGCATTTACAGGCGCAACAGCCCGCCGCATCGGTAAATTTGAAGAAGCCGATGGAGGAACCTTGCTTATGGATGAGGTGTCAGAAATGCATCCTCTTTTACAGGCAAAATTACTGCGGGCCATTCAGGAAAAAGAAATTACCCGCGTGGGAAGCAATGAGTCAGTAAAGATAAATATTCGCCTGATCGCAACCTCAAACCGTGACTTAGAAAAATCTGTTCAAAAAGGAGAATTTCGTGAAGACCTGTATTTCCGTTTGAACGTTGTCAATATTCAACTACCTGCTTTACGGGAGCGCCCTTCGGATATTCTAAAACTTGCCGAATTTTTCGCAGGTAAATATGCCGAAGAAAACGGTGTAGAGAAAAAGAGAATCGCCGCAGAGACACAAAAGAAACTGCAAGCCTATGGCTGGCGAGGAAATATCCGTGAACTTGAAAACACCATGCACCGCGCTATCTTAATGTCTGTTGAAAATGAAATTGAACCTGACGCCGTTCATCTAACAGAAAGTGATTTTAATAATAATACATCCAGCGGTGAAAGTGCGACAAACACCCCCAGTCCTTCTGGCGTATCGCCCTCTTCGACAACCGCCGCCCCTATCGAAAATATCGACGGCGTTGAATCCCTCGTTGGACGGACAATTTCAGATGTGGAACGTGATATGATCCTCAATACCTTAGATCATTGCCTTGGCAATCGCACACATGCGGCAAAAATACTCGGAATTTCGATCCGAACCCTACGAAATAAGCTAAATCAATATAAAGATGATGGCGAAAATACCGCTGCGGCGGGTTAAAGGCTGTAATTGCCTTTACCACCCCCCTTGAAAAACGTACAATGAGATATGGCTGAAAACTCCTCCAGCACCGCTTCTGCATCCGGAATGTCCCAAGCAAAAACCGCCTTTGGCGGCGCGCTTAAAGGGGATGTTGTCCTTGCGCTCGGCTTGATCGCTATTTTAAGCTTTATGTTGGTTCCCATTCCAACATGGGTTTTAGATATTGGGCTGTCTTTATCTATTCTTTTTGGTGTTTTTATTTTGATGTTGGTTATTTCAATACAAAAACCGCTCGATTTTTCTACCTTCCCAACTGTTCTGCTGATTGCCACAGCCTTGCGCCTTGGACTCAATGTTGCCTCAACTCGTTTGATCCTTGGTAATGGTCACGATGGGGAAAAAGCCGCAGGGCAAGTCATCGAAGCCTTTGGCGGCTTAATCATTCAAGGAAGTTATGTTGTGGGGGGGATTTTATTTGCCATCCTCGTGATTATTAACTTCGTCGTTATTACCAAAGGATCTGGCCGTATTGCCGAAGTTGCCGCACGCTTTACCTTGGATGCCATGCCCGGGAAGCAAATGGCCATCGACTCTGACCTCTCCAGTGGTCTGTTGAGCGAAGAAGAAGCCAAAGCCAAACGAAAAGAGCTAGAACAAGAAAGCAACTTCTTTGGTGCCATGGATGGTGCCGCGAAATTCGTACGGGGAGATGCCATTGCGGGTCTTCTAATTGTGTTCATCAATATTATTGGCGGTATTATCATCGGTACAGCGCAACAAGGGTTAACCATGGCCGAAGCCGCGCAAACTTATACAATCCTCACCATCGGTGATGGCCTTGTGAGCCAGATCCCTGCCCTCATCATTTCTATCGCCGCTGGTTTCCTCGTTTCAAAAGCGGGGGTTGAGGGCGCTGCCGATAAAGCGCTCTTGGCGCAGTTCACAAAACATCCCAAAGCCATTGCGATGAGTGCCATCCTAATGATGGTGCTTGGGCTTGTCCCTGGTGTGCCGCTTGGGCCGTTCGGATTCTTGGCTTTATTGTTTGGGGGGTTTGCGTATATGGCTTGGCGCCGCAATGAAGCAACGGAAGAATTTCTCCAATTAGAAGCCTCAACCGCAGCCGAAGGCAGTACCGCTCCCGTTGCAGAAGAACCTATTTCAAAGGCTCTCGCCATGGATACGATACGTCTTGAATTAGGCTATGGATTATTACCCCTCGTACAAGGTGAAGGAAATAATAAAGTCACAGATCAAATTAAAGGCCTGCGTCGTCAACTTGCCGAAGATATGGGGTATGTCCTACCCGCTGTGCGTATTCAAGATAATCTTCAACTACCTGCCAATACTTATACGGTGCGCATCAAAGAAATCGAAGCAGGGCGCGGGGATGTCCGCCCCGGAATGTTAATGTGTATGGACCCAACAGGCGCGGCAATCACCCTGCCGGGCGAAAGCACAACAGAGCCGACCTTTGGTCTGCCCGCCATGTGGATTGATGAACAACATCGTGAAGAAGCAAACTTTAAAGGCTATACTGTTGTCGATGCGCCTACAGTTATCACAACGCACGTCACCGAAATTGTGAAAGACAACATGTCTGATCTTCTGTCTTATGCAGAAACACAAAAACTCCTTGATGAACTCCCTCCAGAATATCAAAAACTGGTTGGGGATGTGATCCCAAACCAGCTTACTGTTGGCGGCCTGCAACGTATCCTACAGAATTTAGTATCGGAGCGTGTATCTGTGCGTGACCTTCCCGCCATATTGGAAGGCATTGCCGAAGCCACCGTTTACACTAAAAATGTGGCCTATATTACCGAACATGTCCGCACCCGCCTCGCCCGTCAAATTTGTGATCAAAACACCAATATTGCAGGCTTCGTTCCGCTCATTACCCTTTCTCCAGATTGGGAACAATCTTTCAGTGACGCGCTCGTTGGTGTTGATGGGGAAGATAAACAACTCGCCATGGCACCAACGCAATTACAAGATTTCATCCAGGCCGTCAGGGAAATTTACGAAGATTTCAGCAAAGAAGGCGAAAGCCCTGTCTTGCTCACGTCACCGACAATTCGCCCCTATGTACGCAGTGTGATTGAGCGCTTCCGCCCCCAAACCACCGTCATGTCCCAAAACGAAATCCACCCCAAAGCAAAAATTAAAACACTGGCGCAGGTTTAATTCCCCCTCCCTCCTCTGTGGACAAGATTTGGGGTTATAAGTCATAATGCTTTATGCCATAATTGGGTATATTCTATACTCTTAACTAATGAAACGATTCGGAAATCATGCGGCTCAAGTCGTTTACAGCAAAAACAATGAAAGAGGCCATGGACATGGTGCGTGACACGTTGGGTGAAGACGCCGTGATTGTTGCCACGCGTGAGGAAAAAAACGCCGTCGGTGGCGCCATGGTGCATATCACCGCGGCGGTTGAAAAAGACCTCGCCGTTGATTTCCAAGATCAGCCGACCGATGACTGGGAAGCGTTTGAGGATGAAGATGAGTCCTCAATGATTGAGGAGCTAACAGATATGATGTTACGCCATGCCGTCCCCGAAGATATTCTCGATCAAGTCATTTCTTGCGCCAGCGTCCTCAGCATTGATGAACCACGCTTGGCCTTACTCGCTTCGATCGAAAGCCTGTTTAAATTTAATCCTATTCCAACAGAAAAACTCTCCCGCCCACTTATGATGGTTGGACCGCCGGGTGCTGGAAAAACACTCATCACCGCAAAGCTTGCGGCGCGAAGCGCAATGGGCGGCCTCAACGTTGCCGTTATCACCACAGATATTGAACGCGCAGGCGGACGCGAACAATTAGAAGCCTTCACCCGCCTCATGGATATTGATTTATTGGTTGCTAAAACGCCAGCAGAACTAAAAGAGGTAATCTTAAGCGTCAAAAACGCAGATCAAATTTTGATCGATACGGCAGGTATAAATCCATTTGATATGAATCATGTGAAACGCGCCGCGCAATTAATCGGCGCAGGGGATATTGAACCCGTCCTTGTGATGCCCGCCAACACCAATGCTGATGAAGCCGGCGAAACAGCCAAAATATTCGCTACAATCGGCGCAACCCGCTTCCTACCAACGCGTGTTGATGTCGCTCGCCGCTTAGGCAGTATCCTTGCCGCGGCCTATCAAGGCGGTCTTTCTTTTACAGAAGTGAGTACAACTGCTAAAGTAGCAGATGGTTTATCCCAATTAACGTCAAAAAGGCTCACTCAACTCTTGATGCCGAATGCGAAAACAGTAACAATGCCAGTTGATAAAAAGGTCTACTCCTAATCATGCCTGAAGCTACTGCAGAACAAACAAATAATAAAAACGGAAAGCCTACTTTCCGTAGAGCGCCCAATGTTATCGCTATCGCCAGCGGTAAAGGGGGCGTGGGCAAAACATGGTTTTCCATTACGCTGTCCCACGCGCTGGCAAAGGCAGGTAAAAAAGTGCTGCTTTTTGATGGGGATTTGGGCCTCGCCAATGTGGATGTTCAACTGGGTCTTATGCCCAAACGCGATTTAAATGATGTGATCCGCGGCCGCCTTGGTCTCGATAAAGTCATTCAGGAATATGAAGATGGGGGCTTTGATATTATTGCAGGCCGTTCAGGTCAGGCATCACTCTCTGCTCTTCCCTCCCAAAGACTTACATTATTACGCGATCAACTGCTTGATGTTGCCAATGAATATGACATTGTCCTGATTGATCTGGGCGCAGGGGTTGACCGTACTGTGCGGATGCTCTCTGCCTCTGCGGCGCGGACCCTCCTTGTTACAACAGATGAACCAACCTCACTCACAGATGCCTATGCCTTTATTAAACTGGGCAGCGCGGCGGGACTTTCTAAAAATGTTGGTGTTGTTGTTAATCAGGCCACCAATGAAAAAGAAGGGGCAAAAACATATAAAACCCTTCTCAAAGCTTGTGAAAATTTCTTACGCTTAAAGCCACCCCTTGTTGGCATGGTACGCCATGATCCAAAGGTAAAAGACACAATCCGCCATCAAACTCCCATTTTAACGCGCTCTCCCAACAGTGACGCGGCACAAGATGTACAGGAAATTGCGAATCTTATCCTCCATGACCTTGAAAACCGCAAGAAAACCGCTAAATCATCAGTATAAAATAATATCGTTTCATTAACGCATTTATGCAATAATTATATATGTCTGATTTTGGGAGCATCTCTCTACCAGGGCGCGCCGCCGCCAACCAAGCGTTAGGGCGCAATGGTCAGGCTGTTCAAATCATTAACTTACCCCCCAATTTAAGCAACGTAGCGCAAGCTTTAAGATTATCTGGTGAAGTCACCCAAGTAAACGCCAATGGCGCTATTCGTATTGCAACAACGGAAGGCAATATTGATGCGCAAGTGCGCAACCCAAACACCATCCAAACGGGTCAACCCATCAGCATCGAAGTTCCAGCAGGAAGACCGCCGCAACAGGCAACCATACGCCCGCCAACAATACAAACACCCACACAAGGCGCCACACAAAGCAGTGACCAAGCCCTCCCACCAGCGCCAGACATTACGATACGAACCGATAGACCCGCGCCACAAATAAACGCACCCCGTGAGGGCGCCGTGCGCCCTGAACAAAGTTTCTTAACACCAACAAACTTACGCACAACACAATCCGAAACATTACGCCCTGCACCGCAAATCCAAAATCCTGCGCCCTTACGGCCAGAAACCGTTATCCGCCTGATCGCTGTACCACCCAATCAAGCGCAGCGCATTGCGACAGAATTTGCACAAACAATAACCACGCGGCCCGCCATCGCAAACCGCGCGCTACTTGCCGCAAGTTTCTTTACACAGACGATTGAAACACCGGCCTTAAACAGCGCCCTACAAACCCAACACACCGCCATACCAACCACGCCCACAACACAATCAACAACACAGGTCACGCAGCCACAAACCCTCATACAAAATTTACAAAATACCCTGCAACCGCTTTTAAATAACACCGCCTTACAAACACCTATTGCGGCGGCTTCAATTAATTTAACAGCGCCTACAACATCAGCTATTCAAAGCACACCAAACCTGCTTCAACCCACTATCGTAACGCCCCTTTTAAATCCTGCGACCCCACTTCCCATTGGCGCGCTCACATCACCGCAGATCGCCACACCTCTCATACAAAATCTTTCTGTTGCCGCGCAGACGGTACAATCGGGCGCGCCCACACTGCCTTCAGCCACGCAGCAAACAACAATTCAGCCCGCCCTCACAACACCGCTTCAACAACCACTTCAGGCAAGCTTGATACCAACGCAAATCACGTTTGATCCAGCCAATCCCGCACCCATTCAAAACACGCCACTAGGCCGTATTGATATCCAAATCATTGCGATACAACCCCCACAGGCAAACATCACGGCATTGCCCATCACGGGTCAACAACCACAGCAAATCATCCCTGCCACCACAAACTTTACCGCCCCCATCGTGAACACAAATAACAATGCCGTTACCATCACCGCGCAGGTGACAGGCTTTAACGCACAGGGGTTACCGCTTGTGACTCTACCGCCCCTTGGCGGACGAACAATTCCACAAAGCTACGTGCTACAATTTAACAGCAATAATTTACAACTCGGCTCACAACTTCAAATCGCAACACAAAACCCAATCTTGGCACAGCAAGCACAAACCACGCAGCCCTTAAACCCGCTCTTGCGCGGTTTTCAATTCCCCGCTCTCAATCAACTTTACAGCACACTCTTTCAACTCAGCCCTGATGCTGCCGCTTCTCTCACCCGCAGCCTGCCTAATCCTGTTAGTCCCGCGCAGGCCGTTTCCTCTGCCATGATGTTTATCGCCGCGGTTAAAGCGGGCGACATCACACATTTTTTAGGACAACAAAAAGCAGACATGATCCAACGCGCGGGGCGCGAAAACATCCTACGTGCGCTCAGCCAAGATAGCGGCGCACAATCCGCCCGTGCCGTTGACGCGGCGCCCTCTGGTGAATGGCGCGCCGTTCCCCTTCCTATGTTTTGGGAAAATGAAATTCATAAAATCACGCTTTATACGCGTCAGGAAAATGAAGACAACAAAGAACAAAATAAAGAAGGAAATGGTCAAACAAGATTTGTCTTTGATTTAAACTTAACCCGTATGGGCGAAATGCAGATTGATGGCTATTTAAAAGATAACCGCCTTGATCTTATTATACGCGCCCAAAATATGTTCAGCAGCCCTATGCAACAAGCCATGCGTGACTCTTACTCGAATGCGCTCGACCACACCGCCCTAAAAGGGGAATTAAACTTCCAAGGCACAACCAAAAACTGGGTTCATGTCCTCGAACAAAATGAACAGCTCGGCGTTGATGTTTAAACACACACAATAATATGCAGTAACCTTTCATTAAAAACTTTTGCCTTAAAATAGAAATATAAAATTATTTTTAGGGGAGATTGTACAGTGATAACAGCAACGAACAGCCCGGTGACGCAACAAATCACCGCCGCCCGTATCGACACACAAACGGGTAACAATCAAAGCCAAGAAATTCGTCAATACAATGTTAAGGCCTCAGAACACAATCAAGATTTTCTTTACACCCCCCAGGTGCGCGCTCCTGGCTTTGCAGATTTGGCAAGACCTCAAGCAGGGCCAGATCAACCTCCCATTGGGCGCGGCAGCGCAGTAGATTTTAGTGTTTAATTAAATCTCTTCCTTACGCCGAAATCCTTCAACACCAATATCATCCATCTCATTGCTTTCTTTGGTGTCAATGGCGGCTTGTTCTTCTTCTTTACGGCGTTCATGGACAATCTCTACACGTTTTTGATCGGCGAACGCCGCACGCACTTCTTCTTGGGCAATCGTTAAGCGCGTTTCAAGCTCTCTTAACTCTCCATTCAACCGCTCAATACCGCTTTCAATCACGCCTTTAAAACGCCCGTAATATTCCCGCGTTTCGAGGGTTAAATCTGCTTCCATCGCTTTGCGTTCTTTATCCAAACGCGCATAAAGATTTTTCTTTTCTTCTTCGCGTTTTTCAACTTCACGGTAAATCTCGGCAAGGATCTTTTGCTTTTCTTCTACTGTATGACGACGCAGGCGAATAAGGGATTCCAAGTCTGCCATTATTCATCCGTCCGTTGATATCGAATGCCCACAGCCTGCCCTAACATTTCAAACGCTTCTTCAATGCTGGTACATTCTTCTTTATCTTGGCGTAAAAATTCTTCCATTAACGGATAACGTACCATCGCTTCGTCGACTTCCGCATCACTACCCTTACGGTATGCACCCAACTTAATCAGCTCTTCCATATCTTCATAACGGCTAATTAATTTTTTGGCTTTTCGGATGATCTCATTTTGCGGATCAGTTAAACATCGCGGCATCATTCGTGAAATAGATTTCAAAACATCAATCGCCGGATACCGCCCACGATCTGCAATTTTTCGGTCCATCACAATATGCCCATCCACAATCCCCCGCACCGCGTCTGATATCGGTTCATTATGATCATCGCCTTCTACAAGAACAGAAAACAGCCCCGTGATAGCGCCCTCTCCTTGCGCGCCAGGCCCTGCGCGCTCTAATAATCTTGCAAGCTCACCAAACGTCGTCGGCGGGTATCCTTTTGATGTGGGTGGCTCCCCTGCAGATAACCCAATTTCACGCTGCGCCATGGCGAAACGCGTAACGGAATCAATCAGGCAAAGAACATTCTTCCCCTGCTTTCTAAAATACTCGGCAGTTGCCAATGTTGTGTAAGCCGCTTGGCGGCGCATAAGCGCGGGCTCATCTCCTGTGGCAACAATCACAACAGAACGGCTCAATCCCAATTCACCCAAATCATCTTCAAGAAATTCTTGTACCTCACGCCCACGCTCTCCCACCAAACCAATCACGGAAACATCCGCTTCCGTATAACGCGCCATCATTGACAATAGGACCGATTTACCAACGCCAGAACCCGAAAAAATCCCCATCCGTTGTCCCACACAAATGGATGTAAAAGTGTTGACGGTACGCACCCCTAAATCTAATTTTTCTCCAACACGCTGCCTTGAATGTGGCGCGGGGGGTTGATTTTTAAGCGGGATAGCATCTGTTCCTTGAATAAGCGGCCCTTTGCCATCAATCGGTTCCGCCAGCGCATTAATCACCCGCCCTAACCACCGTTGATCTGGCGTAATGCTCGGCGCATTGGGTTGAATATAGGCCGGGCAACCTAATCCCACCCCTTCCAAATTACCAAATGGCATCAAAAGTGCTTTTTCGTCTTTAAAACCAACCACTTCGCACGGAATATCAATATTATTTTTAGGGCGCAAATGCACCCGCGATCCAATGGTCAAGCCATCACCAAATCCTGCCATTTCAACCAAAAGCCCCAAAACCTTAGTGACACGGCCATAAATCTCATAATCAGGGATCGGGTTCATTGCGGCAAGCGCTTTTTCGGCTATTCTATCCATCTTTTCATTGTACAGTGAAAGCCGCTTATCAAAAAGCCCGCATAATTAATTTTGTTAATAAAGGTTAATTGTGTTAATCTTTATTAATAAAGGTTAATTTATAACAGTAATTTTTACAGGAAGTGAAGATATGCGCGTTCTTTTAGTCGAAGATGACAGCTCAACAGCAAAATCCATTGAACTTATGCTTAAATCCGACGGATATGTCGTTGATACCGCAGATTTGGGTGAAGATGGCCTTGAAATTGGTAAAATTTATGATTACGACATCATTATTCTCGACCTGATGTTGCCTGATATGGATGGCTATGACGTTCTTAAAAACTTCCGTGAATCAAAAATTGATACCCCTATTCTCATCCTTTCTGGCCTCACTGAAATGGACAATAAGATCAAAGGGCTTGGCTTTGGCGCAGATGATTATCTAACAAAACCATTCGATAAACGTGAATTAATGGCCCGCCTTCAGGCAATCGTTCGCCGTTCACAAGGACACGCACAAAGCACCATTACAACAGGTAACGTGACCGTCAACCTTGACAGCCGCACTGTTGATGTAAGCGGTAAACCTTTACACCTAACTGGGAAGGAATACGGCATTATTGAACTTCTTGCCTTGCGTAAGGGATCAACATTGACCAAAGAAATGTTCTTAAACCATTTATATGGCGGCATGGATGAACCTGAAGTAAAAATTATTGACGTTTTTGTTTGCAAACTTCGTAAAAAGATTGAGCAAATGAACGATGGGGAAAGCCACATTGAAACTGTTTGGGGACGCGGCTATGTTATGCGCGATTCACAAGAATCCGTTAAAACAGCAACGGCATAAATTTTAAGTCACACGCGTCATGAAAAACCTTCCTAATATTTTGACGCTCGGTCGCATTGCCCTGCTTCCTGTTATTATCGGTCTACTCTTTCTTGATCAAATGATCATCGCTCTTGGGCTTTATATCATAGCCAGCTTCACTGATTTCTTTGACGGCTACCTTGCGCGTAAATTAAATGTGGTGTCTGATTTTGGCACGTTCCTTGACCCGATTGCCGATAAAATATTCGTAGCCGCACTACTCATCGCCTTTGTTGCATTTGACCGCCTCGAAGGGCTTTGGATTATTCCGCCCATCATTATTCTTTTGCGTGAATTTATGGTCTCTGGCTTGCGGGAATATCTTGGCCCAAAAAATGTTCAACTACCCGTCTCAACGCTCGCTAAATGGAAAACAACCCTGCAAATGGTTGCGCTGGGCTTTTTGTTCTTTAATGACGGTATTTTGCTTCAAATAGGCCAATGGAGCCTTGCCCTCGCCGCGCTTATCACTGTGATTACAGGGTGGAGCTACCTAAAAGCTGGATTAAACCATATGGACTCTTGAAGCGCTCTTCATCCTGTTGTTTAGTAAGGCATGACCTTAAATATACCCTTTAAATACGCAAAACCTGTTCTTCATGCTCTGGACCCCGAGGCCGCGCATGGGATCGGCATTAAAGGCATGAAAATGGGCTTTCATCCCACGCATAAAATTGATGACCCACGCTTAAACACCATGCTCTTCAGACAAATTTTTTCTAATCCCGTTGGCCTTGCCGCTGGCTTTGATAAAAACGCAGAAGTAATTGCGCCTATTTTAAAAATGGGCTTTGGCTTTACCGAAGTGGGTACTGTGACCCCGCTGCCACAAATAGGCAATCCCCGCCCCCGTGTTTTTCGGGATACAGCGAATGATTGCGTGATCAACCGTATGGGTTTTCCCAATTACGGCTATGGCATTTTCTTAAAGAATATTCAAAAAACAAAAAAGCTAATGGGCGGCATTATCGGCATTAATGTTGGTATGAACAAAGAACAAACTGAACCCGCCGAAGATTATTGCGCCCTAATTAAACGCCTTGCCCCGTTCGCAGATTATTTTACTGTAAACATCTCCTCTCCCAACACCCCCGGTTTACGAAACTTACAGGCGCCCGAAAACCTTAGCCCGCTAATCCAAGCCGTTAAAAAAACACGTGATGAGACAGAAAATAAACCCGCAATTCTCATTAAACTCGCCCCTGATTTAACACCGCAAGAACAAGAAGAAATAGCAAACGTTCTAATCGATGAAAAAATTGATGGTATTATTTTGACTAACACTACATTGGCACGCCCTGATATTCTCCCTCAAAACTTCGCCAATGAAAAAGGCGGATTGAGCGGCGCCATACTGACCAAAAAATCAAATGACATCACCCGTAATTTTTATAAACTGACCAAAGGTCAAATCCCAATCATTGGCGTTGGTGGTATATCAAACGCAGAGGATGCCTATGAGCGCATTAAATCCGGCGCATCCGTCATACAACTTTACACCGCCATGATTTTTAAAGGGCCCGATATTGCAAAAGATATTAATAAAGGCCTTCTTTCTCTACTTGAAAAAGATGGTTTTAAATCAATCCAAGAAGCCGTTGGAAAAGGACACTAAAAATGACTTTAAAAAGGACATTAAAAATGAAGATTTTCTTTATATTACTGCTATTCATTGCCATTCCCGCACAGGCAAAAATTATCAAATCACCCTCTATCGCCATGCATGGCGCGCCTAAATACGCGGAAAATTTCACTCATTTTGACTATGTGAATCCTGACGCCCCCAAAGGCGGGGAGCTTCGCAATTCCTCCATCGGTACTTTTGATTCGCTAAACCCATTCATCATTAAAGGAACGCCTGCGGCGGATCTTACCTTCCTTGGTCAAAATGTTCTCTATGATGCATTAATGGAACAAAGCTATGACGAGCCTTTTTCGATGTATGGATTATTGGCTGAAACCATTGAATATGACACTGAAGATAAAAGCTGGGTTGCATTTCACCTAAACCCCGCGGCAAAATGGCATGATGGAAAACCCGTCATACCCGAAGATGTAATCTGGAGCTTCAACACATTCCTTGAAAAAGGAACACCGTTTTTTAAAGCGTATTATGGCGATGTTACCAAGGTTGAAAAAATAGGGGAACGCGGCATCAAATTCATCTTTAAAGATGCCAGTAATGCAGAACTGCCTCTGATACTTTCACAACTCACCATCCTACCAAAACATTTTTGGGCGGATAAAGATTTCAGCAAAACGTCCCTTGACGCCCCCCTCGGCAGTGGCCCCTATCAGATTGAAAAAGTCGATGCGGGGCGCGCCATCACTTATAAACGTGTTGATACTTACTGGGCAAAAGACCTGCCCGTCAATAAGGGTCGCTTTAACTTTGATCTTGTGACCTATGATTACTATAAAGACAGCAATGTCGCACTCGAAGCCTTCTTCGCCGGGGAATATGATTACCGCATCGAAAATGTCGCAAAATTATGGGAGACAGGATATAACGCCCAACCCGTTAAAAAAGGCGATATTGTTAAAGAAGAAATAAATCACCAGCGCCCCCAAGGGATGCAGGCCTTCCTCTACAACACCCGCCGCACCGTGTTTCAGGATAAAAATGTCCGTAAGGCACTCGGCTATGCTTTTGATTTTGAATGGTCGAACAAACAATTTGCCTATGGCGGCTATAAACGCACCGATAGCTACTTTGAAAATTCTGAACTTGCCGCCCTTGATGATGCGCCAACGGGCCGCGTTCTTGAAATTCTAAACGGCTATAAAGATAAACTTCCTGAAAGTGTTTTTACCACGCGGTATACCCCACCAAAAACAGATGGGCGCGGCAACCCCCGCACCAATTTGCGCGAAGCCATGAAATTATTAGATGACGCAGGATATAAACTGGCCGATGATGGTATCCGCGTTCATGAAACAACAGGGCAGCGCTTGGAATTTGAAATTGTTGATGCCAACCCCCTCTTTGAACGCTGGGTGCTTCCTTTTATTGCGAACCTTAAAAAAATTGGCGTGCAGGCAAATTTTCGTGTTCTTGATCCCGCACAATATCAAAACCGCATTAATGATTTTGACTTTGACATGACCATTGGCTCTATCGGGCAAAGCTCTAGCCCCGGCAATGAACAACGTGATTTCTGGGCCTCATCAAAAGCCGACCTTAAAGGCTCCCGCAATTATATCGGCGTTAAAGATCCTGTTGTTGATGATCTAATCGAAAAAATAATTCAGGCACCCAACCGCGCAGAACTCGTCGCGCTTACCCGCGCTCTCGACCGTATCTTATTGGCTGAATATTACATGATTCCTCAATGGCATATTGATTATTGGCGCATCGCCTATTGGACAAAGCTAGGCCGCCCATCAACCTTATCGGGCTTAACACCCGCCATCAGTGATACATGGTGGGCAAAAGAAACAGGTGAGACGGAATAATGAAAACAGCAATTATCATTCCTGCGCGTTATGGCTCCACTCGTTTTCCGGGGAAACCCCTAACAATGATTGCGGGGGAAACCATGTTATCACGCGTCGTAAATGTGGCACATGAAGCGATAAAACAACTACGCAGTATAACGCCCGATATTACATTGGCCGTCGCCACTGAAGATCAACGCATCGCTGACCACGCCACTGAATTAGGCGTGCAAGGCATCATCACCTCAGACAACTGCGCCACAGGATCAGACCGCGTTCTTGAAGCTTTCGATACATTAGGCAATGACTTTGACTTCGTATTGGGTTTACAAGGGGACGCCCCCTTCACACCGCCCGAAGCTCTCGTCAAAATGATTGAAGCGGTTCAGAAAAACCCAGATATAGACGTCGTCACCCCTATTATTAACCTTCGCTGGGATGAACTTGATAAGCTCCGCGCACAGAAAAAAATAACACCGTTCAGCGGTACTACCGCTATTTTAAGCGCGCAAGGTAAAGCGATATGGTTTTCAAAAAATATCCTGCCCGCTATTCGTAAAGAAAATAGGGATGATGCGTTCTCCCCCGTTCACCAACATATTGGCCTTTATGGTTATCGTGTTGATGTGTTGCGAAAATTTGTTTCCCTCCCCCAGGGGTATTACGAACAATTAGAAGGGTTAGAACAGCTCCGCCTTCTTGAAAACGGAATTTCTATTCAAACGGTAAAACTAGACCTCGCCGCAGGCCTCGCCCAGGCGGGCATAGACTCCCCCGAAGACGTCACCCGCGCCGAAGCCATGCTAAAGGCAATATCTGCATGACCACACTCATCATCGCACGTCACGGAAATACTTTTGGACCAAATGATACGCCAACACGTGTCGGCGCGCGCACGGACTTACCCCTTGTTGAAAGTGGCCGGGTACAGGCCTCAAAAATAGGGCAATATTTAAAAGCGCAAAATCTTATCCCTGAAATCACTTATTCATCGCAATTAAAACGCACGATTGAAACAGGGCAAATTGCGCTCAAAGAAGTTGGTTTTCCGCAACCTGTTTACCCACTCGAAATTTTTAATGAAATTGATTACGGCGTCGACGAAAATAAAATAGAAGACAAAGTGATTGCCCGCATCGGCACACACGCCATTAAAGAGTGGGACGATAAAGCCATCGTCCCTGATGGATGGGATTTTAACCCCGAAAACTGTATTAAAGATTGGAAAAATTTTGCCAACCATATTGTGACAGATGAACAAGACACTATTATGGTTGTCACCTCAAACGGTATTGCCCGCTTTGCGCCGCACATCACAGGTGATTTTGATGGCTTTGCCAAAGGTAACAAAATCAAACTCTCCACCGGCGCTCTTGCCATTTTGGAATATAAAGATGATAATTGGGTTATCAAAAACTGGAATATAAAACCTTAACTCTATGGCCAATTATTTATTCAAACGTCTGCTGCTGATGATCCCAACATTGCTGGGTATTATGTTGATCAGTTTTATTATCGTGCAATTTGTCCCTGGTGGCCCGGTAGAACGCATGATCTCACAACTTCAAGGGCATAGCGTTGATGCAACCGCGCGTTTTGGCGGCGGCGGTGGCGGCGCAGATATGAGCGTCAGCGCAAGCCAAAGCACGGGGCAATCTTCAAAATATCGTGGTTCGCAGGGGCTTGATCCTGAATTTATTGCCGAACTCGAAGCGCAATATGGCTTTGATAAACCGGCCTATCAACGCTTTTTCATTATGGTAAAGAACTACGCTAAATTTGATCTGGGGCAGAGCTATTATCGGGATGTCTCCGTCATTGATCTGGTGCTTGAAAAAATGCCTGTGTCAATCTCGCTCGGCCTATGGTCAACGCTCATCATTTATCTGATCTCCATTCCTCTTGGGATTAAAAAGGCCGTTACCGATGGGCAGAAATTTGATATTTGGACCTCGGCAGCTGTCTTTGTGGGTTACGCCATTCCGTCCTTCATGTTTGCAATTTTGCTCATTATCCTGTTTGCAGGGGGACGGTATTTTGACATCTTCCCGCTGCGTGGCCTGCTATCTGATGGCTGGCAAGATATGCCATGGTGGCAAATCACACTTGATTATCTTTGGCACATGGTACTTCCCGTTGCAGCAATGGTCGTTAGTGGCTTTGCAGGATTAACGATGCTCACCAAAAACTCCTTCCTTGATGAAATTAACAAACACTACGTGCTAACCGCCCGCGCCAAAGGACTGGAAAGCAGCCAAGTGCTTTATGGCCATGTCTTTCGCAACGCCATGTTAATTGTGGTTGCGGGCTTTCCCAGCGCCTTTCTGGCAATCTTCTTTACAGGCTCGCTCCTCATCGAAGTCATCTTCTCCCTCGACGGGCTTGGCCTGCTGGGTTATGAGAGCGTGATTAACCGCGACTACCCCGTAGTTCTCGGTACGCTTTATATCTTCGCGCTGATGGGGCTTATTACCACACTCATCCGGGATATCGTCTATGTGATGGTTGATCCCCGCATCGATTTTGAGGCCCGGCAGGTTTAAAACATACGCCTGCATTGCTTTTATAATGCTTTTGAAAGAATATTTCAATTATGTCAATTTAATTGACAACCTCAATCTTTTCCCATAAAGTTCATAAATTCCTTTAGGGGGATATTTTTAATCGTGCTTAACACGTAAGAGGCCATCATGGATGTTAAAAAAATTGTTGGAAAATTGAAACGCTCCCGCAGCAAACTGCTGGAAGATCAAACCTTATCTGAAGCGGACCGTAAGCTCCTCATGTGCCTCAACCTTGAAGAGGATGTAGAAAAAAACATCGTTACCTTAAAAGAAATGGTCTCGCGTAAAAACCTGAACATGCCAGCCTTAACCGATGAACAACATTACAAGCTCCGCCTCATGGAGAAATCAGGAACAGGCTCTCAAGAAATCCATTAAGCGATTCATTAAAGGAATCCTGTCAAAAACCATATTAATCCCTTTTGCCTCTAAACGAACTCCGATAAAGTCTATCTATGACCTTATCGCCCATCACCCAGCGCCGCCTTGCCCAATTTAAAGCCAATAAACGCGGCTTTTGGTCTTTTTGGATTTTCACGGCGCTTTTATTGCTATGTATCGGGGCAGAATTTATCGCCAATGATAAGCCCTTAATCGCAAAATATAACAGCCAGCTTTACTTCCCCATCTTTCAAACACTACCCGAAACCACCTTTGGCGGGGATTTCCAAACCGAAGCCGATTATCGTGATCCTTACGTGTCTGACTTGATTAATGATAAAGGCTGGATGATCTGGCCGCTCATTCGCTTTTCCTATGACACAATAAATTATGACCTGCCGCAACCTGCCCCTTCACCGCCAACATTGGATAATATTATCGGCACGGATGATCAGGGGCGTGATGTCGCCGCGCGTGTTATTTACGGCTTTCGGCTTTCTGTTTTATTTGGCCTTATTTTAACAATCATCAGTTCCGTTATCGGTATTACCGCAGGCGCGTTTCAGGGATATTATGGCGGGCGGCTTGATCTCGTCATGCAACGCGTGATTGAGGTATGGTCTTCCCTGCCCTCACTTTATATTCTGATTATTTTTTCTGCCATGTTCGTACCGGGCTTTTGGACATTGCTGTTTATTCTACTGCTTTTTTCATGGGTTAGCCTCGTTGATGTTGTCCGCGCAGAATTTCTAAGAACACGAAATTTTGATTATGTCCGCGCTGCTAATGCGCTTGGCGTATCAAACCTCACTATTATGCGCCGTCACGTTCTGCCCAATGCCATGGTCGCAACACTGACCCTGATGCCGTTTATTTTAACCGGCTCTATTACTGCGCTGACCTCCTTAGATTTTTTAGGACTTGGCCTTCCCCCCGGCTCCGCCTCCCTTGGGGAAATGCTCGCACAGGGGAAAAATAATCTTCAGGCACCATGGCTTGGTATCACCGCTTTTGTCTCCTTGGCGTTGATGCTGTCCCTTCTCACTTTTATTGGTGAAGCAGTGCGCGATGCCTTTGACCCCCGTAAAACAAACCTATAAGCAAATAAATTTATAATTGACAGAGAACACATAATGCCATTTAACTATAGTATGAATACAGTAAGCACCCTTGGCACTTTGCCGCGCCGACGCCGTACCTAACCCGCCTTATCTGGTGGGAGGCTTCGTTGTGCTGACCTGATTAACTTCACTTTCTTTTCATCACATTAAACTCTCATCTGATTTGGTCTTTAACCAAAGGAAGAATAATGAGTAAAATAAAAGTATCTATAATTGGCGTCACTGGTTACACGGGGACAGAACTCTTACGTTGCCTGTTACAACATAACCATGTTGATCTAAAATATCTCGTCTCCCGCCAACATGATGGAAAACCGCTTTCGGAACTCTTCCCCCGTCTCTCCCATATTGACGGACTAACGGTTAGCAACACAGACCATGAAACTGTCGCCAATGAAAGTGACGTTGTTTTCTTATGCCTACCTCATAAAGCCGCCCAAGAAGTCGTTCCCGCTTTTCTTGGTAAAACCAAGATCATCGATTTTTCTGCGGATTTTCGTTTAAAGGATGCCGCAACTTATGCGCGTTACTACAATATCGAACATCAACAAACTGACCTTCTAAACGGGAAGTTTATCTATGGCCTCCCTGAAGTGTACCGCGACCAAATCGCCACCGCAGACGCCGTGGCAAACCCTGGTTGCTTTGCACTTCTCGTACAACTCCTCCTCTTACCCTTTAAAGGCAAAATGGACGGGGCAGATGTTATTGCTGTTTCTGGTACGTCTGGCGGCGGGCGCGCCGCGCGTGACCCCGTGGATCATCCTTTTTGCTCTGGCAATATCAGAAGCTATTTGGTTAATAATCACCGCCATATTCCTGAAATTTTGGCAACTACTGGCTTACAAGAAGATAAACTAAACTTTGCGCCAACGGTTGGGCCTTTCTTACGCGGAATTTTTGCCAATGGATTTGTTCAAACTACCCAAACCCCTGATCTGAGTGTGTTTAAAAGCCACCCTTTTGTCCGCATCGTGGACAAGACGGAACTCACCAATGTTGTCAGTACCAATTTTGTCGATCTAAGTTACGAGCAAGGCCAAAATGGTCAATGGATCGTCCAAGGGGCGCTTGATAATCTCTTACGCGGCGCATCGGGAACAGCGGTTCAAAATATGAACATTATGTTCGGCCTTGATGAAACAGAAGGGCTGAATTTCAACACAGCCATATACCCATAGATAAAACCCCATGATTAATTCGATTAAAAAATTCTATAAACAATCTTTTGAAGGCCAGCTTTTTATTATTAAAGCCAGCGGCGCGGTCATTGTTGATCGCACCGCACGCGAAAGCCTGATTAGTAATATTCAGGAATTAATCAATGATGGCATTAAAGTCCTCTTAATCTATGGCGGCGGGGTGGCGATTAATGATGCCCTTGAAGAAGCAGGCCTTGTATCTGAAAAACTAAATGGTCGCCGTATCACCTCCGAAGAAGATATTAAAATCATTAAAAAAACAATGGTTGGTGATTTAGGGTTTAAAATCACAGAAAGCCTCGTAAAAGCGAAACTCCCTGCCAATGTTCACAACTCCATTCCACCTCATTGGGCGTTGGCGAAACGCCGTGACGACCATAATGGAAAAATGCGTTTTGATGGCACATTGCGGGATATACATCCGCGCATCATACGCTCTCATTTTATCAATATGGATTTAGAAGTCTGCCCCTGCTTTGCCTTTACCAAAGATGGTACTGCCGTAAACATTAACGCCGATAATGTTGCCATTGAATTGGCAAAAAAAATCAAAGCAACAAAACTTATCCTGCTCACCAATATTGATGGCGTGATGGTCGATAATAAAGTCCAATCTGTTTTAAGCGCCCGTGAAATAGAAACATTAATCGCAAACGGCACCGTGACCGATGGTATGCAGGTAAAGCTTGAAACCTGTATTGATGCCACACGGGGCGGCGTCAAAAGGATTCACATTATTAATGGCCTAAAGCCCAATGCCCTCCGACAAGAAATCTATACATCAGAAGGCTTTGGCACTATGATTGTTCGCCATAAAGAAAAAGAAAAATACATCAAAGAAGAAACTGATAAATAGGAGAGAAACCATGACATTCGATACAACAGAAAACTACGTTCAACGCGCAACAGACACCATCATGCCACTTTATGCCATTAAAGATGCTGTCCTTGATAAAGCCAAAAATTGCCATGTCTGGGACACAGATGGTAAAAAATATCTAGATTGCATTGCGGGTATTGCCGTTGTTTCTGTCGGTCATTGTAATCAACGCATGATTGATGCGGCGACAGATCAAATGAATAAAATTTGGATGTGTTCTGGTTCCTATCAAACGGACCCAAAGGTAAAAGCGGCAGAGCTGTTAACAGGCATGTGTTGCGGTGATCAAATTTTCTTCACAAATTCTGGTGCAGAGGCCGTCGAAGGCGCACTTAAACTGGCGCGTAAATGGGCGCACTTAAATAAAGGACCCGATTGTAAAGAAATCATCGCCTTTGAAGACAGCTTTCACGGACGCACTTACGGCGCAGTGACCTGCACTTATAAATCTACCAAACAACCTGAATTTGGTCCCTATCTTCCGGGTGTACATCATGCAAAATTTAACGACCTTGATAGTGTAAAATCCTTAATCAGTGATAAAACATGCGCTGTTATTGTTGAACCCATTCAGGGTGAAGGCGGCATTGTTCCCGCCACAGATGAATTTATCCAAGGGCTGCGTGATCTTTGCACGGAAAAGAACGTGCTAATGATCTCTGATGAAATTCAGGCCGGTATGGGACGTATTGGTAAAGTCTTCGCTCACGCCGCTTATGATTATGAACCTGATATCACGTGTATCGCCAAAGGCATGGGCGGGGGCTTCCCTATCGGGGCTTTTTTGGCCAAAAAAGAAATCGCATCCGTCTTTAAATATGGTGATCACGGCACCACCTATGGTGGTAACCCTCTTGGCACACGCCTTGTTTATGAAGTCGTGGATCAAATCCGCCAACCTGCCTTCTTAAAAAACGTGATGGATACCAGCGCGCATTTAATCGCAGGGTTAGAAAAACTACAGGCTGATACAAACTCTATCGAAGCCATCCGCGGTAAAGGCCTCATGCTTGGTGTTGATACAGTATATGACATCGGCAAGCTTTTAGGCGCGCTTCAGGATAATGGCTTGCTCGCAACGCAGGCAGGTGCAAAATCTATGCGCCTGACCCCGCCCCTCACAATGGGCATTGCCGAAGCAGATGAAGCGCTCGAAAAAATAGAATATGTTATTAAAAAAGGTGTGATGTAAGTGCCTTCCTCTCAACCAAAACATTTTATTAACCTCGAAGAGTTCGACACACAAACGTTAAAAGATATTTTAGCGCACGCCCACGAACTCAAAGCACAAAAATTTAACCCTCCTCAAATTTTCCGTGGGCTTACTTTGGCGATGCTCTTTGATAAACGCTCCACCCGCACGCGCATGTCATTTGAAGTGGGCATGAAACAACTTGGCGGACACTCCCTTATTCTCTCCAAAGATGATATCCAATTAGGTGGTGCAGAAAGCATTGAAAGCACCGGCAAAGTCATGTCGCGCTATGTTGATGCCATCATGGTGCGGTTAAGTGACCATAAAAACCTCGAAGAACTCGCACAACATGCGACCGTTCCCGTTATTAATGCCATGACTGATATCTCCCACCCCTGCCAAATCATGGCGGATTTAATGACGATTGAAGAAAAATTAGGCGACATCGCAGGAAAAAAAATCGCTTGGTTCGGTGATTATAACAATGTCACCATGTCCTTCGTTGACGCCTCAGAAAAACTTAACTTTGAATTTATCGCCGCGCTGCCTGAAGAAGTCTGCGCTCGCGCTGATAAACGCGCCAATCCTACGGCTGACGCAATTAACGCGGCTAAAAATGCCGACGTCATCGTGACCGATACATGGGTGTCCATGGGACAAGATGGCAAAGAAATTGAAAAATTCTGGCCGTATCAGGTCAACGCCGCGCTTATGGCACAGGCCAAAGATACTGCTATTTTCATGCACTGCCTTCCTATTCATGAATGGGAGGAAGTCTCAGAAGAGGTTGCCAAAGGCCCTCAATCTGTGATTTATGACGAGGCAGAAAATAGATTACACGCCCAAAAGGCGATATTGGCTTATTGCTTGGCTGATGCTGGCGTAAAAATATAAAAGAAATATAAAACAAACATAACTTAAGGAAAAAACAAATGTCTAAAGGTAAAATTATACTCGCATATTCAGGTGGTTTGGATACATCCATCATTTTAAAATGGTTCATTGAAGAAGGATATGACGTTGTTGCCTATATTGCCGATGTTGGACAAGAAGAAGACTTCGAAGCCGCACGGACAAAAGCAGAAAAGCTTGGCGCATGCAAAGTCTATGTGGAAGACCTTAAAGAAGAATTTGTTACAGATTATATTTTCCCTGCTGTTAAATCACAGGCAATCTATGAAGGGCGTTACCTCCTCGGTACTTCTGTGGCACGTCCCATTATTGCGAAACGTCAAATTGAAATTGCCGCGATTGAAAACGCACAATATGTATCACACGGCGCAACAGGAAAAGGAAATGACCAAGTGCGTTTTGAACTTTCTTACTACGCCCTTAACCCAGAAATCGTTGTGCTTGCCCCTTGGAAAATGGAGAGCTTCCTGACCCGTTTTGCAGGGCGAACAGATATGCTGAACTATGCGGATCAACACGGTATCCCCGTGAAAGCATCCCGCGCCATGCCTTATTCCGAAGATGATAACTTCCTGCATATTTCCCACGAAGCGGGAATCTTAGAAGACCCAAATGCGCCGTGCGCAGAAGAAGTCTATTCCCGCACCGCATCCATCGCTGATGCACCTGACCAAGCAGACATTATTACAATCACTTTTGCCAAAGGTATTCCTGTTGCCGTTGATCATGATGGTAAAAAAATCACAGGCGCATTGGAAATATTTGGTTACTTAAACGACCTTGGCACGAAACACGGCATTGGCCGCCTTGATATGGTTGAAAACCGTTTTGTGGGTATTAAATCACGCGGCGTATATGAAACACCGGGCGGTGAGATTCTTTATAAAGCACATAGAGACCTCGAAGGCCTCACCATGGATCGTGAAGTCATGAAAATCCGTGACCGTCTGTCTTTGGACGCAGCGCATCTAATCTATAACGGTTTCTGGTTCTCTCCGGAATTTGACTTAATCATGCACACAATGAACAAAGCGCAAGAAACTACCAACGGCGAAGTTCAGGTGCAATTATTAAAAGGCATGGCCTACCCGCTTGCCCGTAAATCACCAAACGCGCTTTATGATCCCCTGCAATCTTCAATGGATGAAGAAGGTGGTTATGATCAAAAAGATGCTGATGGATTCATCAAAATCAACGCCGTGCGCCTCAAAAACAATACCCGTATTGCAGGCCGCGCCGACACAGCAAAAAAGAAAGCAGCTTAAATAAAACCATGAGCGACAAAAAATCTAACCAAATGTGGGGTGGGCGGTTTGACGCGAAACCGTCCGATATCATGACGCAAATTAATGCGTCGATTGATATTGATAAACGCCTTTATAAACAAGACATTGCTGGCTCTAAGGCGCATGCGGCAATGCTTGTCACTCAAGATATTATTCCTGCCACAGATGGAGAAAAAATCCAAAATGGCCTTGATCAGATTTTGGTTGAGATCAAAAATAATGGCTTTGAATTTTCAACTGCGCTTGAAGACATTCACATGAACATCGAAAGCCGCCTGAAAGATATTATCGGCGATGCCGCAGGAAAACTTCACACGGCGCGCTCACGTAATGATCAGGTTGCCACGGATTTTAAGCTTTGGGTGCGTGAAGCTTGCGATGCGCTTACATCTAAAATTGAATCCGTTCAAGAGACGATTGAAAAATTAGTTACAGCTCATAAAACCACCATCATGCCCGGCTTTACGCATTTACAGGTCGCACAACCTGTCACGCTTGCTATGCATCTTGATTCCTATTGGCACATGCTAAACCGTGATAAAACACGGACCGAACATTGCCGTTGGCGCCTTAATAAATCCCCTCTTGGTGCGGCGGCCTTATCAGGAACAGGCTTTCCCATTGATAAAAAACAAACGGCAGATGCGCTCGGTTTTGATCGCCCCATGACCAACACGATGGACGCGGTTTCATCCCGCGATTTTGCCACAGAATTTCTTTTTGTAATCGCGCAATGCGGCCTCAACCTATCGCGCCTTGCCGAAGAAATCATCCTTTGGAGTACACCACAATTTGGTTTTATCACCTTAAGCGATGAATGGAGTACGGGCAGCTCTATCATGCCACAAAAGAAAAACCCTGACGCGGCAGAACTGGTGCGCGCAAAAACAGGCCGCCTGAACGGAAACCTTATTCAACTCATGACCGTCCTGAAAGCGCTCCCTCTAACCTATAATAAAGATCTACAAGAAGACAAAGCCGCCGTGTTCGAAAGCTTTGACACCATCATGCTCTGCCTTGAGGCAACAAAAGGCATGATTGACACCATGACCGTCCATAAAGATAAAATGTTAGAGGCCGCCCAAAGCGGTTATTCCACCGCCACAGAAATCGCTGATTGGCTGGTGCGGGAACTCGGCCTGCCCTTCCGCGAAGCACACCATATCACCGGCGCGATTGTCAAAATCGCCGAAGAAAAGTCATGTCGCCTTGATGAACTCACCCTATCAGACATGCAATCCGTTGATAAACGCATCACCGACAATATTTTTAACGTGCTTTCTGTCGAAAATGCCTTAAAATTAAGAAAAGCCATTTAGAGCAAAGTTAAATTGCACCTAATTCCATAATAAATACATTGCAATTATACAGTCGTTATGTTAAATAATCAGCATGATTGGTAAACAAACTATAGCAGAAGCACGACAGCTTTTAGAGAACGTGAGAGAAAAAAGCGATTCTCCTGTTTTTCAAACTGCTATTCGTGACGAATTTATCTTGGTTTCAAAAGTTCTTCACACACAAAGAATGGATTTTATAGAAGAATTTAATAAAACAGGGCAAGTAACAAAAACTGGGCTTTATCAAGAATTTGGCATTTACGCTACAGTTCTTGAAACTAACGACGCCTATAAATCCCAAACATCTGAAAAATTACATTCTTTTTGGCAAGACTATAAGGATGCTGCTGACATAGATTTTATAAAAGACACAACCCAATACTGGGACAAAAGCTTTGATATTTTTGGCAAAGGAAGCAAGACTGGTACTATGCACTCCTTTGATAGGATTCTAGAAGATGTTGCTCACCTTCATGTTGCGATCACAGGTCACACAAGGCATGAAGATGCTAAACTTATTTCAGGACTCTATACTACAAAATGGATAGACAAAGCGAAACATCAACCACAACATAGCTTTGCAGTAACAAACCAATCATGGCTTCAGGATGGAACCATTATATGGGATTACGATCAAAATCCAATATTTCAACCAAAAGCAGGTGATGTTTTATTTATGCCTCCTGAAACTCCGCATGACCCCCCAGAACTTAAAATTACAAAAAATGGTGTCCCAAAACCACGGTTTATGTTTACCGCGGAAATGAGAGGCCTCAATCTATCAAGATAACATTCCGTTTATCCCTTGGTGACATAGCGCCTTAATGGTAAATATAAAGGCATGAACACGCCTTTCCTTTCCGTCAAAAACCTCTCTATTGATTTTAAAACGCCAGAGCGTGTCTTTCATGCAGTGAAAGATGTATCTTTTGATGTGGCGCAGGGGCAGACAGTCGCCCTTGTCGGTGAAAGTGGGTCGGGTAAATCCGTAACGGCGCTCTCCATTATGCAGCTCCTGCCCTACCCTTTAGCCTCACACCCCGAAGGCTCAAGCATTAAATGTAACGGCGAAGAACTGGTCGGCAAAAAAGACGGCTTTATGCGCCATATTCGTGGCTCCCAAATTGGGATGATATTCCAAGAACCCATGACCGCGCTTAATCCCCTTCATACGATTGAAAAGCAAATTGGCGAAACACTTCGCCTGCATCAAAAAATGAGTGAGAGCAAAGCGCAAGAACGCGTGAAAGAACTCCTCGATATGGTGCAACTGCCGATGATAAAAGAGCGCCTTAAGGCCTACCCGCATGAGCTTTCGGGCGGGCAACGCCAGCGCATTATGATCGCCATGGCGCTCGCCAATAATCCAGAACTCCTCATCGCGGATGAACCGACAACCGCGCTTGATGTGACTGTACAGGCTGAAATTTTGGAACTCCTCGAAGAACTTCAAACAGAATTAAAGATGGCGATGCTGATGATCACACATGATCTATCCATCGTTGAAAAATTCGCCGATGATGTCTGTGTCATGAAGACGGGAGAAATTGTGGAGCAAGGCACTTCTACTGCTCTCTTTAAATCACCGAAACATGATTACACCAAAAAACTTTTTGGCTCTCTCCCCAAAGGCACGGTAAAACCTCTTACAAACAACGCTCCTACGCTTATTAAAGGCACGGATATGCAAGTGCATTTCCCGGCAAAGAAATCATTCCTTGGTAAAACCATTGGGTGGGTAAAGGCCGTTGATGGCATTAATGTACAAATCAAAGCGGGGCAAACTATTGGCGTGGTCGGTGAAAGTGGCTCGGGCAAATCTACCCTTGGTTATGCCTTAATTAAACTCCTTTCCTCTCAAGGGAATATTGAATTTGATGGCACGGATATTTCTGCCTTTAAACGCGCCGATATGACACCACTGCGCAGCGATATGCAGATTGTTTTCCAAGACCCCTTCAGCGCACTGTCCCCGCGTATGTCCATTGCGGATATTATTGGGGAAGGCTTAAAAATCCATCGCCCAGATCTGGATACAAAAGGCCGCGATGATCTGGTGATTGACTCTTTAAAAAATGTTCATCTTGATCCCGCAACACGCCACCGCTACCCGCATGAATTTTCTGGTGGACAACGCCAGCGTATCGCCATTGCCCGCGCCATGGTACTTCATCCCAAATTCGTTGTTCTGGATGAGCCAACTTCCGCGCTCGATGTCTCCGTTCAGGTGGAAATCATTGATCTTCTTCGCGAACTTCAAGAAAAGCATAACCTTGCTTATTTATTCATCAGCCATGATCTGCGCGTTGTCCGCGCCATGGCGCATGAATTAATCGTGATGAAATCCGGCAAGGTCGTTGAAAGCGGCAAAGCCGAAGACATCTTCAATAATCCGCAAGAGTCTTACACCCAAGCCCTTCTTGAAGCAGCCCTTAATTTGAGGGCTAGAAAATAGCGTGTTTAGAAACCCCTATTTTTACTCAATAATTACATTTCTAGTATCATTAATTATGGTACGAATTTTCTTCTTTAGAACATTAAGCTGTAATGATGGATGGCCTTCACCGTCAATAGGCTTACAAGGTGCGTGTTCCCATCATGGCGGCGTAGAGGATGGCATTAGCATAACTTCTATCTTCATTAGTTTAGCAGTAATCTTTTTTATTCATAGAAAAATAAAAAATAAAAATTCTCGTGAGAAAATGATATTACAAAAAAAATCCTTAAAATTTTTTTCTACTATAAACTATTTCTTTTGCACCATATGGAACGCTTTGATGATATTTCTTAAAATTATAAAATTACAAAAAATTTTTAATAATAGCCCTTATATTTTAGGAATCTTCTTTTATATTATTTGTTTTATTTTTCCAGCCTTATTTTTAATATTTATTCCCCTTACATTTACGGCTTTTTACAATAACGCAGATCAAAAAAACTTCTTCTTAATACCTAAAAAATAAAATTATTCCCCTAACGTCGTCCCATCGCGCCTGGGGTCTGCCGCGCTGTACATAAATCCGTCTTTAAAATGAATCCCTGTCATGCCGCTATTCATGTCACCAACCAAAACGGCATGCCCTAAATTCTTCAATGGCTCTGCATAATCCAGACCGCTTTTTTCAACTTCCAACTTCTTACCGCGATGTAAAATATTTGGCATGTTCATCGCGTCTTGCAAATTCATTTTCCAATCAATCACAGCAATGATCCGTTGTAAGACATAGCCAATAATTCGGCTCCCCCCTGCTGATCCAATCACCATAAACGGCTCTCCCTCTAGATCAAAAATAATAGTGGGAGACATACTAGAACGCGGGCGTTTCCCCCCTTCAACACGGTTGGCAATGATCCGCCCGTCTTTATCATTGGGTTTAAATGAAAAATCTGTCAGTTGATTGTTCAATAAAAATCCATCCACCATAAGCCGCGATCCAAAGGCATTTTCAATCGATGTCGTCATCGATAAAATATTGCCAAAAGAATCACGGATCGACATATGCGTTGTTCCTGTATTTTTGGTGCGCTCATCTGGCGCCCATTTTTTATCAATCGCTTGTTCCACCACAAACTCACCCGCGCTTACCTCTATCATGGCCTTGTCTGGATTAATCAAGCGCGCACGCGCTTTCAGATACTCTGGATCAAGCAACGTATTGGCTGGCGTCACCACGAAATCAGGGTCGGCCATATATTGATTTCTGTCTGCAAAAGATAAACGGCTGGCCTCACTAATCAAATGCCATGCCCGCGGGCTATGCCGCCCCATCGCCGCTAAATTAAAATGCTCTAACATTCCCAATGTTTGCAACATCGTTAACCCACCGCTCGATGGCTCATTCATTGAGCAAATGCGATATCCGCGATACGCTCCACAAATGCTCTCCCGCTCTATCACTTTATAATTCTTCATGTCTTCAAGGGATAACAGCCCTTTACGCGTTGGGTTTTGCTGCACCTTGGCGACAATATGATCCGCAATATCTCTCTTATAAAACGCATCCGCGCCCTGCAATGCAATTTTTTGTAATGTATTGGCATAGGCAACATTACGAATCGTTGATCCCGCCTTCACTGGATTTTTGGCATCAGGATAAAAATAAAGCTTTGCTTTTGTATCAACGTCAAAACGTTTTCTTTCGCGCTCTAACATTTTTTCCATACGGTGTGACACGGTAAATCCCCGTGTTGCCATCTGCATGGCTGGTAAAAATAAATCACGCCAGTCGGCACGTCCTTGCCATTCATGTAATTTTTCAAGCATACGAAGCAACCCCGGAACACCGACAGAGCGCCCCCCATTCGCCGCTTCATAAAATGCCATGGGCTTTCCATCATCGCGGGTGAATAAATGCCCCCCGGCAATCGATGGTGCCGTCTCGCGTCCATCCAATGAAATTAAATGCTGTTTGTTTGCATCATAATAAAGGGCAAAACCACCGCCGCCTATGCCTGATGATTGTGGCTCAACCAATCCCAAAACCATCTGCGCGGCAATACCGGCATCTGCCGCCGTTCCGCCTGCTTGTAAAACCTCATAGGCGACTTTTGTGGCATCGGGATGCGCCGTCACGGCCATAATACTTGTACCGCGCACGACTTGCTTTCCTTGAAACCCCGTTGAAGATTCAGGCGCCAATAGCTCCTGCGCGCAGGCAGAAAAACTCCCCCCAATCAGGGTAAAAACAGCGAAAATTTGTAGAAATCTGCGGAAAATCATATAATTAAGGCCTAATCCATTAATTTTGCTTGTAAATATCGCCTCGGCGCGGTAATTAAACGCTCTATTTATAGCTTATATAAGCTAGAAGACCAAATCCTGAAGGGTGGTGATTTAATTTGGTAACAGTGAATGTCCGCGACAACAACGTCGATCAGGCACTGCGTGTATTGAAAAAGAAAATGCAACGCGAAGGGATCTTTCGTGAGATGAAAGAACGTCGTGATTTCGAAAAACCGACTGCAAAACGCAAACGTGAAAAGCAGGAGAATATTCGTCGTAGTCGTAAAGCCGCGCGTAAGAAAGGCGACGACTAGAATTTTTCAGTCCAACAAATTAAAATTATTAAATCAACCGCCAATAACCTTGGCGGTTTTTTTATGCAACCACTCACGATGCTCTTCATCCAAATGCGGTGATAACTTTTCAAATACTTGCGCATGATATGTGTTAACCCATTCCACTTCGTCTGCGTTCAACATATCAATCATGATTAATTTTTTATCCAATGGGCAGAATGATATTGTTTCAAAACTTAAATTATTCCCCTCTCCTGCCTGCACTAATATTAAGTTCTCAATCCGTATTCCATACGCGCCCTCTTTATAATAACCGGGTTCGTTCGAAACAATCATGCCCGCCGCTAATGGTTTTTCTGACCGCGGACTGATGCCCATTGCCGCTTCCTCATGCACGGATAAATAACACCCCACACCATGCCCCGTGCCATGCGCATAATCCAATCCTTGCGCCTGTAATGTGCCGCGCGCTAACTTATCCAACTCAACCGCTGGGGTTTCCGTTGTAAACTGCGCACTGGCCAACGCAATATGCCCTTTTAAAACCAATGTATTACATTCACGCATTTCCTGTGTTGGCTCTCCCACCGCAAGGGTACGTGTAATATCCGTTGTTCCATCTTCATATTGCGCCCCACTATCGAGGAGGAGGAGAGAACCATTTTCAATTTTCTTATTGGATTTTTCATCGGCACGGTAATGCACAATCGCCCCATGCTCACCAAAACCAGAAATCGTGTTAAAGCTCGGCTCTTTAAATTCTGGTGCTTCGGCGCGAAACGCTTGTAACTGTTTTTCAACGCCTAATTCATCTGTGTTCTCAACTCCTTCAAACCACTTTAAAAACTTCACCAGCGCAACGCCATCACGCACATGCGCCCGCTTCATTGCTGCTTGCTCTGACTGGTTTTTACACGCACGTAACATAATGCACGGATCATCAACTTCAATAATATCCGCCTCTGCCTTATTCAAAATATTTTGAAACCAAATACTGGAACGTTTTGGATCACAGAGTATTTTTTGACCAGACAACGTCCCTAAAAACGCTTCAATTTTTTCTTCATCATAAAAATCAACCCGCTCTGATAACGCTTCCTTTACGTTGCTTACTTTATCTTCTTGCACAAACCATTGTACCTTCCCCACCGCAGGGACAAACAAATAAGACAAAATCACCGGAATATACGGAATATCATTCCCCCGAATATTCAACAGCCACGCAATAGAATCCGATAAGGTAATGACAACACCATCGGTATTGGTCTGGGTTAGCAAACTCTGTATCGCTTTAATTTTTTCCGCCGCGCTTACCCCCGCAAATTTTTTATCAAACAAAAAGGCTTTACTCAACGGTGCCTCGGCTCTACCTTCCCAGATTCTATCTATCAAATTCGGCACAGCTTTTAATATAAGCCCCGCTTCTTCCTTGTCTCGTATCTGTTTGGGTGTATGAAGCCGCGGATCATATCCAATAACATCCCCTGCCTGGCAATTTTGTTGAAGCCATTCATCCGGGGATGTGTCTTGTGAATTAATTAGCTGATATAAATCACCACTCACTTCTTGCTCTAATTGAATACTATAGCGCCCATCACTCATCGTGACGGCAACCTCCGCCATAATAATCGCCAACCCCGCAGATCCCGTAAACCCCGTAAGCCATGCCAAACGCTCCGCACAATCGGGAACATATTCCCCCTGATATGCATCTGTGCGCGGTACTAAATACGCCGTAACCCCTACATTGGTCATTTCAGTGCGTAATTTCTCTAATTTTTGGGCATCATTCATGGTTTTGGCCTGATTTTGACTTGTTCGTTTATTTTAGATGCTTAGAGTATAAAAGAAAGAAAGAAACAACAAACAAAGTAATAATGACGCATAAACCCATTCGTAAAGCTGTTTTCCCTGTTGCTGGCCTTGGAACCCGTTTCCTACCCGCGACCAAATCCATGCCCAAAGAAATGCTGCCCATTAATGACCGCCCCCTCATTCAACATGTGGTTGAAGAAGCACGCAAAGCAGGAATAGAAGAATTTATTTTTGTCACAGGCCGTCAAAAAGAAATGCTGGAAGAACATTTTGATTTCCAACCTGAATTAGAACAGACATTAGAATCCCGCGGCAAAAATGACATGGTCGCCAAAGTGCGCGCATCAGAAATGAAAGCAGGGCAACTCTTCCTAACCCGCCAGCCAAAACCCCTTGGCCTTGGTCATGCGATTTGGTGTGCAAAAAAATTAATTGGGGATGAACCTTTCGCCATTCTCCTGCCCGATGATCTGGTCTTACATGATCAAGGGTGTCTGTCCCAAATGGTTGATACTTATAATGAAAAAGGCGGCAACGTCATTGCCGTTAAAGAAGTCCCCCGCGCCGATACATCCAAATACGGCATTGTTGATATTGGCGCTGTCGAAGGCAATATTACAGAGGTCAAAGGCCTCGTTGAAAAACCCAGCCCTGAAGACGCCCCCTCAACACTTTCTGTTGTGGGTCGCTATATCCTGCAACCTGATGTTTTGGATCATTTAGCCGCCTTTGAAACAGGCGCAGGCAATGAAATTCAATTAACCGACTCCATGGCAAAGATGATCGGTGATCGGGCCTTCCACGGCCTTAAATTCGCAGGGCAGCACTATGATTGCGGGTCTCGCCTCGGCTTTATCGAAGCAAACATCGCTTACGGCCTCGCCGATACAGAAATAGGAGATAATGTCCGTGACATCCTTAAAAACTACAGCTAAGGCATCTCAACACAGCCACAGCTTCCACCCCACCGCTTTACGTGAATATGATATTCGCGGCATTGTCGGTGACACCCTGAACGAAGCAGATGCCTATGCTTTAGGATGCGCGTTTGGCACCAAAATCCGCCGTGATGGTGGGCAACATGTCTGTGTTGGTTATGATGGCCGCGAAAGCTCCCCTCTTTTTGCGGAAAAGCTGATTGCCGGATTACGCTCTACAGGGTGCAATGTTGAAAATATCGGCCTTGGCCCCACCCCTATGCTTTATTTCGCAGTGAAAGATCGCAAAGCGGATGGCGGCATCATGATCACAGGCTCTCATAATCCATCCGACTATAACGGTTTTAAAATAACCTTGCAAAATTCATCTGTTTTTGGCGAAGAAATATTAGCCTTAGGCGACATAGCCGCAAATGGAGACTTTGAAACGGGTGATGGTGATTTAACCATAATTGATATCCAAGATACCTACGTGACTCGTCTTTTGAAGGATCTTCAAATTGACTTGTTCGCGGACAGGCCTCTCAACATTGTGTGGGATAACGGCAATGGCGCCGCTGGTGAAATCCTACGCCGCCTCACGGCACAACTGCCGGGCAAACATATCCTGCTCTATGATGAAATTGACGGAACATTCCCTAATCATCACCCTGATCCTACCGTCGATAAGAATCTGATAGATTTAAAACGAAACGTTTTGGAAAACGGCTACGACCTCGGAATTGCCTTTGATGGTGATGGTGACCGCATTGGTGTTGTTGATGAAAAAGGCGATATTTTACGCTGTGATGCGCTGATGACAATATATGCTAAAGATGTGTTAGAACGTCACCCCGGCGCCGCCATTATTGGCGATGTTAAATGCTCACAAATGATGTTTGATGAAATCGCACGCCTTGGCGGAAAACCCATTATGTGGAACACAGGGCATTCCTTGGTGAAAGCCAAAATGATCGAAGAAAACGCCCCCTTGGCAGGTGAACTTTCCGGCCATATCTTCTTCAAAGATGGCTATTACGGTTTTGACGATGCCCTTTATTGCTCCATCCGCTTAATGAACGCTGTGGCCGCCACGGCGGAACCTTTCTCGAGTCTTTCCAGTCACTTACCCAAACTCTTTAATACACCAGAAGTGCGCATTGAAGTGGATGAAGCGGTAAAATTCGACCTTGTCCCGCAAATCACCGAAAACCTTAAATCTAAAATAAACCCAGATTTTCAGATTAATGATATTGATGGCGTGCGCGTGACAACACCCGATGGCTGGTGGCTGCTCCGCCCTTCAAACACCCAGAATGTCTTGGTCTCTCGCGTAGAGGCCACAACAATAACCGCGCTCAATCAACTTAAAGCATCAGTTGAAGACGCGCTTTTAGAAATCGGATATGACTTTAAATTTGAGGATTAAATAAAATGCCCAACACACTGACAGATAAAACAGCCCCTATCATTGAGCTTCTCGCCTCACGCATTTGCCACGATATCATCAGCCCCGTCGGCGCAATTAATAATGGCGTCGAACTGATGGAAGAAATGGGGCCTGAAGGCCTCGAAGACGGGTTAGAACTTATCGGTTACAGCGCGGAACAAGCCGCCGCAAAGCTCGCCGCTTTTCGCATGGCCTATGGTGCAGGCGGTAAAGATGAGGGGATTAAACCCGAAGATGTTCAAAAATTATTTGGCAATCTTATCCGCGCAGAGGGTAAAATATCGCAGGCATGGGACCCGTTTGGCAAACTCGGACCTGATCCTCTGCCCCCTGCCTATTGTAAAATGTTGATGTGTACCCTAATGCTGGCGATGGAAGCCCTGCCCAAGGGCGGCTATATCTCTGTTCGTCCTGGTATGGGTGAAACCGAAGGACACAGCATGATTATCGCCGAAGGTGAAGGCGCCACCATCCGTGATGGAGTCAAAGACGCCCTAAAACAAGCAACAGACCCCGAAGATTTAGACCCCCGCTTGGTGCATCCTTATGCTATTTCTGTTTTGGCAGACTCTTATGGCTACAATGTCGCAATCAAAAGCGAATCTGAAGGTCGCATCGAATTTCTCATGACCTGCCCAAAGGTTGAGGAAGAGACACAAGAGGAACAAGAAGCAGAATCTGGGGAAGAAAGCACAGCATAGCCTTGCCTTTCGTGTATTTTCCTCTTAAAACAACGTCATATTATAAAAGAGGAAAACATGAACAACACCGCCGCCGCGCCTGCCCCCGAAGCAAAAACAATCCGTGACCCCAAAGCCGTCAAAGTAAAACGCGCTTTGCTTTCTGTCTCTGATAAAGCTGGACTTGTTGAATTTGCCAAAGAACTCATGGCGCACGGCGTTGAAATCCTCTCTACGGGTGGCACGGCAAAGGCCATGAAAGACGCCGGCATTGATGTTAAAGATGTGTCCGAACATACAGGCTTCCCTGAAATGATGGATGGCCGCGTCAAAACCCTTCACCCCACTGTCCATGGCGGTATTCTTTCTCGCCGTGATAACGACAACCACGTTCAGGCGCAGGCCGATCATAATATCGGTGATATCGATCTTGTTGTTGTAAACCTCTATCCCTTTGTTGAAACAGTCGCCAAAGATGCGGATTACGATACCTGCATCGAAAATATTGATATTGGCGGGCCAGCGATGCTCCGCTCTGCCGCAAAAAACCACGAATTTGTAACCGTCGTCACAGACCCCCAAGATTACCAAGCCGTGCTGGATGATATGAAGGCACATGATGGCGCCACCACCTATAAACTGCGTCAACAGCTTGCCGCCAATGCCTATGCCGCTACGGCAACGTATGATTCAAACATCTCTAGCTGGTTTTCAAAGCAAATTGACGCCGATGATTACCCCCGCCGCACCAGCATTTCTGGCACATTAAAACAGACATTGCGATATGGCGAAAACCCTCATCAAAGCGCCGCGCTTTACATGGTGGATGGATCTTCCCGCCCCGGCGCCGCCAGCGCAACACAGATCCAAGGGAAAGAGCTTTCCTATAATAATATTAATGATACAGACGCCGCCTATGAATTAGTCGCCGAATTTGATGAACCCGCCGTGGCCATCATTAAACACGCCAACCCTTGCGGCGTTGCCATCGGCAACACTATCCTTCAGGCCTATGAAGAAGCCTTTAAATGCGACACCGTCAGTGCTTTTGGCGGAATTATCGCCATGAACCGTACACTCACCGCCGATTCCGCAAAACGCATCATTGACACCTTCAGCGAAGTCATCATCGCCCCTGATGTCGAAGCCGCCGCGCTGGATGTCCTGAAAGACAAAAAAAATGTGCGTGTGCTAACAACGGGCGGCATGCCTGATATCCATGATCGCCGCCGCATGATCACCCGTGTTGCTGGTGGTTTATTGGTACAAGATAATGATTTCGGCGTCATCACCCGTGATGACCTGAAAGTCGTGACAGAACGCGAGCCAACAGAAGATGAATATCGTGATATGCTCTTTGCCTTTAAAGTGGGTAAGCACGTTAAATCAAACGCTATCGTTTATGCCCGTGATCATGCCACCGTTGGCATAGGTGCGGGCCAAATGAACCGCCGTGATTCCTCACGTATTGCCGCCATGAAAATGAAAGAAATGGACGGCGCGCCCGCGCGTTACGACCATCTTGTTGTTGCCTCTGATGCATTCTTCCCCTTTGCGGATGGCTTAATCGCCGCCGCCGAAGCAGGCGTAACCGCGGTTATTCAACCGGGTGGTTCCATCCGCGATGAAGAAGTCATCAAAGCCGCCGATGAACGCGGCCTTGCCATGGTCTATACCGGCATGCGGCATTTTAAACATTAGCGTATTTAGCCCTCATGGTCGTAAACGGCAGGACGCTTAGCATTAAAAATGCTACCTCAGGCGCGTAAACGCGAGGGCGCGCGTCAATCACAAAATCACATCTCCGCAATGACGTTTCGAAGAGGCCGTAGGCGGCCTGCCGCCCTGAGGCAAATTAAAAAGTTTAATTTATTAACCTTCTATTAATACTCTTTCCATATAATAGGGGCAGAGGGTAAGAAATACAAAAGCGGAAACCCCCAAACGGCACTAATAAAAGCCAATATGGGAAAACAGATGAAATAACATAACCATCTGAAAACAAACAAAAATCCCCGCCAATTTGTATTCCCCCCACCAGATTCGATAGAATTTGGGTATATAGAAAAAGGAAGAAAATTATGAGTGCAACACAAGCAGGGGCTACAATTATAGGGCAAGTAGCAGGTGGATTAGTCAAAACCTTCCAAGTCGCTACAGCCGCCTATGACAGATTTAAAGGAACCCCAAAAGTACAAAGCGACTTAGAAGGAGCTCTTGAAAAAATGGTGAAAAAGAATGTATCCAATAATACACCTAAAGCAGGAAAGTAGGAATTAAGAAATGGTAGAAGAAAATAACACTACAGGCAATGTAATTGACACCTTAACCCAGCCAGTTGAAAAGTTGGTAGCTGGAACAGGTAAAAAAGCAGCAAGACCAGCCGCAGACGTCGGGTTGTTCGCAGGACGCCTTGATATTATTGCAAAATTTGGTGGGACTGGCGAATGGATTGGACAAATTGGTGATTTTTTAAATACGTTAGTAGAAGCCATCTCAAACCCAGGTCAATGGGGAAAAGTCTGGAAGGATTACACAGACAGACAACACAGTAAAATTAGAACAGATAAGCAGGCAGATGCCGGTGAGGTATCCAAAACAGATATCGCTATTGGAGGAACTGTTGCAGGGGCTGGACTAGCTGCATCAGCATTAGGAGCTTATGCCACATACAAAGGTGGAAAATACGCTGTAAACAAATTTACAGGCGGTGGAAACACACCAAATGGCGGTGGTGGAAACACACCCAATGGCGGTGGAAAAGACATGAGTCTAAAAAATGCTGAATTTGAGGCCGCTAAGAAAAATGGACAAGCTGATTTATTTGATGGGGCAAACCAAAATAGCCAAGCAGTTCCAAAAACGAAGAATTTCTTTGGTAAAGTAGCGGATAGCGTAAAAGAATTAAGCGGGAAAGCTTTAAAAAGACTACCTGTCGTTGGGGCTGCTGCAACGGCATATGGAGCAACAACACAAGCTTCAGTAGCCTCAGAAATGAAGGCTACTTTCCAAAAAGAAGCGAATAATATGTCTTCTGCAGAGCGTATAGAAGCGTCACATTCTATCGCAGCTCAAGATCAAGATTTGGGTGGAAATATGATTAGCGGCGCTGCTGCCACTGCAGGAGGATTAGGTGCTGCCTTCTTCCTTGCGAGTAATCCTGTAGGTTGGACAACCGCTGCTGTAATAGGAACATCCATGGCTGTTGGTTTTGTTGCACAAACAGCAGCAGATAACATCACAGTAGATGGGACATCCTTATCACAATGGACTGGTCAAAAATTAACGGGTGCATTCACGAGTGCTAAAGATTGGTGGAACGATACAGAAGCCGCGCCAACTCAACAAGCACCAGCACTTGCGAATATTAATAAGCTTGACTATTAAGAAAGAAAGCAAATAAATGCCAGGAAAAGGAACAACAGTTAGACCAGAAATTGCAGAGTTTAATAATGCTGCATCCGACTTCGAATATAATTTTGGTGTTGCGATGGGGCTTGAGACTGGAAATCTTTATGGCTTCAAAGGTGGAAGTATCATTCCAGGTGGTGAAGCGGATCAAAAACTTTTTAAAGATAAAATGATCGAAATTGGATCTCAAAAAACATTTGATGCGCTGATTACTGCCAAGGAAGGTAATCCCGGGAATGCTGACCAAGTTGCCCTTCTTAAAAAAATAAAAGGTCACACTGACGTTGCAAAAAGCATGCATAATTTGATGGTGAAAGACCCTGAAGCGTTAAATGAGATTAAAAAAGTCCTTGGACAAAGTGCCGATAGCGATGGTGTAAATACACAAGACGTAAGCAATATGCTTGATAACCCACAGGCACGCGGCGCCCTTATTCAAATTATGGATAAGGTATCGGATGGTAGTAAATTCACAAGCGGCCCTGACAAAGGACAAGACATTACTTCTGCCCATGCTATTGACTTGATCAATGATTATAAAAAAGAGGGTATCCCTGGTGCAATTAAGGGGATGGGGCATATGGGGATTGAGATTAATCCTCTAGAAAGCATGTTTGCAAGTATGAATATAAACGGCTTGTCCGATATAATGAATATCCTAAATAACCCAGGTAAACTCATTGAAACAATGCTTCAATCAAACCCTGCGCTTGCACAAAGTGATCTTTTCATGGGTATGTTTGTCCCTCTTATAGAGGGGCTTGGTCCTATTATGGGCGGTATGGGTCAAGACTTACAAGCTTGGGGACAAGAAGTTCAAAAAAGTGTTCAAAACTCCGCAGGAGAAGTGCGTGGCAAATATAGCCATGTAAAAGAAAATCCATCATTTCAGGCAAACGCAGACGGTAAAGTAGGTAATTTATCATTAGATGATTTCAATGAAAAATTTACCAACGCAATGGAAGGGCGTGGACGCGACATCAATAATCCTGAACATGTTCGCGCAGCTTTAATCGAGGTTGATCCACAAATTGCCGATGAAATAGAAGCAATAGAAGGCAACCCAACATTATCCAATAAATTTGATGTGTCTGTTAAAACTGGTTCAACATTTGAACAAGTCAAAGAATCTCTTGGTAGATTCCACCAAGAATTACAAGACCATGGGCAAGTCCAACGAAGCACTAACACATTAGGTATGGGTACTTAAACCACAAAAAGACGTTAGGCTAAAATACCTTACGTCTTTTTGCGTTTCATCATTCACAGACACTGCATGCGTTTAACTATGGACTTGCGCGCGCTTTAATGCAAAATGCGCTGTCATGTTTTATCCAACCATCAAAAAACTGTTTTTTATTGGGGGCTTTACGGCCTTGGCGGGGTTGGTCATGGTTCAAATCCACCGCGCCCTACCCGTTAACACCACGGAATTTGGGGTGTTGGAGCTATTACAGCTCGTCATATTGGGTCTTGCCCTCCTTGTCGGCGCTCTTGCATTAATGCGCCTCTATACCACAAATTACACACGCCTCAACCTCATCATGGGCTGGGTACTCTTATTGATAACGGTTGCTATTATCGGGCGTGAAACCTCTTGGGGTAGCGCGTATGGCATGCCTGACAGCCTTTCCGATATGATAGAGCTTATCGGAATCATCATCATCACCCTCATTGTGGTATCGCTGGGTGTAAGTTGGCTGTTACGGGAGAAAGATAAGCGCGGCTTTATTATACAAGCCCTTCGCCTGCCCATTATCCCTATATTTTTAACCGCAACGGGGTTTGTCCTCATTGGCGATTTCTTTGAAAAAGAACATTTCAATTTTTCTTATAATCAGTTTTTGGAAGAAGGGTATGAATGCCTAGGCTACGCCGCATTTTTATATGGATATTTTATGTATGCCCGCCCGTTTTTTACGCGGGGTTAAAGCGGCGCTGCCCTACTCACCTGCGGCGGTGGCAATGGCGCTTAAGTCATCTGCAATGTTCTCTTGATTAAACGCAACAACAGTCTTGCCATTCAGACTCTTGATGCCCCCACTTTGCACAGTTCCCCACACAATCACACCCAAAAACAGGGCGAGGGCTAAAAGCTTAACGGTGGTGGTTATATTGGTCATTATCCTACTATTCTAACGTATCTGGTATAATAATAGCAAAAATCATGCCCTTTGCACAGATCCGCCCTGATAACACATATTTTCTTGCCTTTTACCGCCAAAATCGTATTGTCTACGCCATGTCGCAAAACACATCTAAACCGTTAGAACATATAAGAAATTTCGCCATTATCGCCCATATTGATCATGGTAAATCGACCCTTGCTGATCGCCTGATCCAAACGTGCGGCGGCCTCGAAGAACGTGAAATGTCCGAACAAGTCCTCGATAACATGGATATTGAAAAAGAGCGCGGCATTACCATTAAGGCACAAACCGTGCGCCTTGCTTATACCGCCAAAGACGGTATTGAATATCAACTCAACCTGATGGACACACCGGGGCATGTGGATTTTTCTTACGAGGTTTCCCGCTCTTTGGCATCGTGTGAAGGCTCATTGCTGGTGGTTGATTCTACCCAAGGGGTCGAAGCGCAAACGCTGGCTAATGTCTATATGGCGATTGATAATAATCACGAAATCGTTCCCGTGGTGAATAAAATTGACCTCCCCGCCGCCGATATCGAAAAAGCCAAAGCCCAAGTCGAAGACGTAATTGGCCTGCCCGCTGATGACGCCATCCCCGTTTCTGGTAAAACAGGTGAGAATATCGAAGCTTTATTAGAAGCCATCGTCACCCAACTGCCCCCACCTCATAAAGGCGATTCAGACGCCCCAACCAAGGCACTATTGATTGATAGCTGGTATGATATTTACCTTGGTGTGGTGATTTTGGTGCGCGTGATTGATGGCTCTCTTAAAAAAGGACAAAAGATCAAATTCATATCAAATGGCGCAACCCGTGAAATTGACCGCGTTGGGATCTTCACGCCAAAACATGTGCTACTGGATGAACTTGGGCCTGGTGAAATGGGGTTTATTACCGCCTCTATTAAAGAAATCACAGAAACAAAAGTCGGTGACACCATTACCGATGATAAAAACCCGTGCCTTGAACCCTTACAGGGGTTTAAACCCTCTGTGCCGATGGTGTTTTGCTCCCTCTTTCCTGTTGATGCCGGCGATTATGAGAAACTCCGCGATAGTATTGGTAAACTCGCACTTAATGACTCCTCTTTATTCTACGAAGTTGAAAATTCTCAGGCACTTGGTCTTGGTTTTCGTTGTGGCTTCCTCGGCCTCCTTCATATGGAGATTATCCAAGAACGCCTGACCCGTGAATTTGACCTTGACCTCATCCCCACTGCGCCATCGGTTGTTTATAAACTCCACATGACCAATGGTGATACGATGGAACTTTATAACCCCGCCGACTTCCCCGATATCGTGAAGGTCGATTTCATTGAAGAACCATGGATTAAAGCCACCATTTTGGTGCCTGATGAATATTTAGGGGGTCTCCTCCAACTCTGTGAAGAACGCCGCGGTGAACAGGTGGAACTTAATTATGCAGGCAACCGTGCGATGATTGTGTACCGCCTGCCACTTAATGAAGTCGTCTTTGATTTTTATGATCGTTTAAAATCTATCTCCCGTGGCTATGCCTCCTTTGATTACGCCCTTGATGGGTATGCCAAAAATGACCTCGTGAAACTGGATATCCGCGTGAACCAGGAAAACGTTGATGCCCTTTCCATGATCGTCCATAAAGACAATGCGGAACGCCGCGGCCGCCAATTATGCGAACGCCTAAAAGAACTGATCCCCCGTCAAATGTTTAAGATCGCGGTGCAGGCCGCCCTTGGCGGGAAGATCATTGCGGCAGAGCATATCTCCGCCATGCGTAAAGACGTGACTGCAAAATGTTATGGCGGTGACGTATCACGGAAACGCAAACTCCTTGATAAACAGAAAAAGGGTAAGAAGAAGATGCGCCAATACGGCAATGTCGAAATCCCCCAAAGCGCCTTTATCAACGCCCTTAAAATGGGTGATGATAAATAATGATCAAAACGCTTTTCCTCATCGCCCTAACACTCCCGCTCCTATCGGCTTGCGGTATCGTCCGCACCGTGGTTGGCACAACCGTTGATATCGTGACAATTCCCGTTGATTTATTAACGATGGATGAAGGTGAGAGTGATGTGACGGAAAACTATGCGATGACGGAATAGAACTATTACACATGGTTATTAATTATGGTGACCCCATAAGCCAGTTGATCTACTAATCGAAGGAAGAGAAAGCAAATTATCGTTTAATGTACTGTTTGCTCGCGTTCTGAGGTATTTATTTCCTAGTATAGTTCTAGGAGGCATAACATCTACTTGAGTAGTGCTAAAACCACTAGCAACAACAAATTGATTACCTTCTATTTCTGCCCAAGCAACTGCTTGTGATAATGTCCATGGTCCCCATCCTATACCTGCAACAGCCCGTATAGATTCTACTTGGCTATCACGATCTGGTTTATCTATATGGGTGATTTGAAGTTCAATCATTAATTCTCCTTAAGCTATTAAATTATTATTCAAAAGCCTCTTAATGAGCGCCTTAATAGATCAATTATACGCCTTAAGATAATTAAATCACAAGCAATGTTCATGATTTGTACACAATTTTTAATTAGACTTATATTCCTAAATATCTTACTATATCTCTTACTATATCTCTATTGTCCGTTCTTGGGAGCGGCACGGCTTGGGGAAGACAGCCCAAGGCGCAAAGACAGACTTCTGTCGCATCGCCTCATTGCGGGCATAGCGGAAGCCATCTGGCTCAGGGGGTCGCCTCGCTTACACACCCCCTCCCTGACAGCCCCCCACCCCTTCGTTCGACAAACAAACTGAGTACACTGTATTTTGTCCCATGAAAACAATGTGCTACGCTACCCCCCAGATTTAACAAAAAGGACTTCATCATGCGCGTTTTTCTAATTGCTCTTTTTCTTCTCACCCTTCCCCACACTGTAATGGCACAGGTCGAAGATCCCATCCTCTCCCTCCCCGATGGACAAGTGATTTTGAACATCAACGCAACAGAACGCCGCGAAGTTGAGCAAGATTTATTGGTCGCAACATTAAATTACACCGCAACCAATAAAAATTCACGCGAACTTCAAAACGAGATTAACAGTGCGATGAAAAAAGCGCTCGGCCTTGTACAGAAAGAAAAAAATGTGAAGGTCAATACAGGCGCTTATCAAGTATATCAAAACCGTGACCCCCGCACGAAAGAGCAAAAATGGAATGGCTCACAATCCCTCACCCTTAAATCCAAGGACGCAAAAATTATTTTGGAACTGGCGGGGAAACTGCAGGATTTGAAATTCAACATGAACGGGTTGAACTATACGCTTTCCCCCGAAACCGCGATTGCCGTGCAGGATAACCTGATGGAAGCCGCCCTAAAGCAACTTCAAACCCGCGCCAACCGCGCCGCGAAGGCTTTGGGCAAATCCACTGCTGAACTACGTGAAGTCAATACACAAGGCGGCAATATCCCCGTACAACGCCGCAACTATGCCCGTGGTATGGCAATGGACAGCGTCGCTTCAATGTCCGTCGCTGCCCCCGTGGCCGCATCTGGTGAAAGCACAATCACTCTCACCGTTTCTGCGCGGGTTTTGCTAAAACCTTAAAATATTTTAATGATATTTTTTCCCGTAATGCTTTGCCTTATAATGGCTTTGCTTGTGATATCCATGATGGCGTTTCCCATGAAAGCCATGATTAAACCGCGCACGATTATGGTATCTGGTTTTTTTGTAATGATGTCTGTCAAAAAAACTATTATGGCGTGAATAACCATGGTGATTATACCCATATCGCGGATATTGTTTCTTTTTCAAAATCACAACTTTGGGTGAAACATGTTCTTTAACAATGACCCTGTCTGATTTCACTTCACGCGGCTTGGCTTGTGAAATAATTCTCCATGCGCCATCGTTTGAATCTCTATACGCTGTTCCATATCCTTGAACTTCTTTACCATCAATAATAATGGTTTGTGTAAATTCACGAAATTGCCTGTCATTTACATCTTGGCTTTGCGCATTTGTGGGCATCACGACAAGCATCGCTAAAATCCCAGAATATATAAATGTTTTTTTGGTCATAATAAACCTTTCTATTTGTTCTACTAAACCATGTTAAGATATTCGTTCGATCAATCCCAAAAGGTACAAAATAATTTACGGATGCCATAAATCATTCAACCAATCAGACTTCATACCATCTAAAAACGGCCTATAGAAAAGGGTTTTCGTAGATATTACTGAATAATACGGTCTTTATATTTTTCCGGGATAAGCGCGCAATAAGGCGTTTTCCCAAACCATTTATAACGCCGCTGCGCCACAAAATCATAAAGCGCATTACGCATTTTTCGGGGCATAATTTTAAAGATATAAAGCAATTTCCAAACACCGCCCAAAATTTTTCCAACTTCAATAACACAATCCATTTTTATGGCATCACTACCATTGGGGAAGATCAGTAAGACCGTATCAAAATCTTCACTGTTTAAATGTCGTTTGGATAATTCGGTTTGGCCTATTTCAGATTGCGCCGTCGCTAAATCCAAATATTGCTTTTTTGCATCCGCCCAAAGCACGAACCGCACAAGATAAGAGCAAAGAACACAAATACCATCAAATATTAAAACGGGTCTTTCAAAAGACATAAAAGCTCCTCCATGAAGATAAAAGCTTATCAGAATCCATGCTTTATGATAGCTTTAATAGATCATGCAAGAATTTAAAGCCTCCCTCCTCCGCGAAAAATTTATTCTCCATCCTACTGATAAAGAGGAAGAGCCGATTATAGCGATGAGCAACCGCATTTCGATCCCATTAAAAAGCGATGATGGCCTTGATAATGAAACCTTTATCCTAAGAACCCAAAACATGCATAGCTGCGCCCGCATGGCAGGCGCCATTATTAAGGAGTTCACCGAACATGGGACGCTTGCCAATAGAACCATTCCTGTTAATTGGCGCATCTTATGGGGTGATGTGATTAAGGGGTATGAAAAAGATTGGAACCCCAATATTTGGTGCGTGCTTTATCATAAAGGCCGCATTGTTTTTCAACAGGGTAAACATCATCCCTTTTTGGACATCATTGAAAAATGTGACGTTGCCAATAAAGGCGAATATACGGAATCGATCAGCTATGCCGAACAAGCATTCGGACAAGCGGGAAAACAAGTAAAAATTGAATATGATTCAAATGTGGCCCTGATCACTTCCACAAAAGAAAACATGGCCAAAAGCGGTATTATCGTACGCGCCGCCAGCGGGGCAACAACCTTTAATTTCATGACAACACCGCATGAGGAAAACCCGCTCGAAATTCATCCCTACACAACTTTAACGGTCTCTGCCGCGTTTTTAGAATCGGTACAGCTCGCCTTTCAGGTTGGTTTATTAAACCGTAAAATCCAGTTTAATTTGATTGAACCCTATTCCGACGAAGAACGCCATCACCGCCGTGCCTCAAACCGTCTGGCAAATTTAAACAAGGCCATCAGTAACTATGAAGATAATTTTAAGGTCAATTACCGTCCCGACCGCCCAACCATTAAAGACATGGTCGCCAAGGCCGAAGAAAAGGCCACGCAAATCTTAAAACCAGAAATCGAAGAAAAATTAGCCGACGGCAGCCTCGATTCCAAAGATTGGGTTTTGTAAGTTACCCGCCTTATTTATCAACTAAACTAAGCCGCTAAATCCCGAAGAACGTAATGTAAAATTCCGCCATGTTGGTAATAATCTAGTTCATCGAGGGTATCAATACGCGACATAAGGGTTACGTCCTGCGTTGAACCATCGGCGCGGTTGATTGTCATGGTTAAGTCCTGACGGGGGCTGAGGCCTTTATCCAAACCATTAATATCAAATGTTTCTGTTCCATCCAGATTCAGGCTTTCTTGTGTAACGCCGTCTTTAAAGACGAGTGGTATCACACCCATTCCGATTAAATTTGATCTGTGAATACGTTCAAAACTTTCAGCGACAACCGCACGAACGCCGAGCAAGCGCGTGCCTTTTGCGGCCCAATCACGTGATGATCCCGTGCCATATTCCGCGCCCGCAATCACAACCAATGGCGTGCCTGCCTCTTGATATTTCATGGAGGCATCATAAATGCTCATCACATCACCTTCTGGCATATGTTTGGTAAAACCGCCTTCAACATTATCCAGCATTAAGTTTTTAATACGGATATTACCGAATGTTCCACGCATCATAACTTCATGATTACCGCGACGTGACCCGTAGGAATTAAATTCGCGCGCTTCGACTTTATGAGATTGCAAATAATCACCAGCGGGGCTATCGCCTTTAATGGCGCCGGCGGGGGAAATATGGTCTGTCGTCACGCTGCGTCCCAAAATGGCAAGTGGGCGCGCATCTTTAATATTAGAAATCGCATCTGGCGTCATTGTCATGCCATCAAAGAAAGGCGGATTTTTCACGTAGGTTGAGCTGGGTGACCAGTCATAAGTTTGCCCTGCTTCATCGGCGCCAATATTCTGCCATTGCGCTGTCCCTTTAAACACATCGGCGTAGCGCTCTTGGAACATGGCCGGTGTTAAGCAGGCCTCCACTGTTTCGCGGATTTCTTTATTTGATGGCCAGATATCTTTCATGAAGACATCATTGCCTTCAGTATCCTGACCAATAGGATCTTTATAAAGATCAACATTCATTGATCCCGCCAACGCATAGGCCACAACCAATGGCGGTGACGCCAAATAGTTTGCTTTGACATGCGGTGAGATACGTCCTTCAAAATTTCTGTTACCAGAAAGAACACCAGTAACGGTTAAATCACCTTCTTCAATCGCTTTGGCAATGGGGCCATTTAACGGGCCAGAATTTCCGATACAGGTTGTACAGCCATACCCCACAAGATTAAAGCCAAGCGCATCAAGATCATCTTGCAAGTTTGCTTTTTCCAAATAATCCGTCACAACCTGAGATCCTGGTGCAAGCGATGTTTTCACCCATGGCTTTACTTTTAAACCCTTCGCCAGCGCATTACGCGCAACCAAGCCCGCCGCCACCATCACATCAGGATTTGATGTATTGGTACAGCTGGTAATCGCCGCAATGGCGACATGACCATCGGTAATGGAATAATCTGTGCCTTCAACCGCGATCTCTTTACCGCTCACCTCTAATTTTTTAAATGCAGGCGACGCGTCAGTAAGTGAAATACGGTCTTGGGGACGTTTTGGCCCAGCAATGGATGGGACAACTTCGGCCATATCTAAATGGAGAGTTTGTGTAAATTCAGGCTCATGCCCTTCAGTGCGCCACATGCCTTGCTCTTTCGCGTAGGCTTCGACCAATTTCACGCGATGTTCATCACGCCCTGTAAAGCGGAGGTAACGGATGGTTTCATCATCAATCGGGAAGAAGCCACAGGTTGCACCATATTCAGGCGCCATATTGGCAATCGTCGCACGATCTGCCAGTGACATATTGCCAAGGCCATCGCCATAAAATTCAACAAATTTGCCGACCACGCCAAGCTCACGCAGCATTTCAACCACGCGAAGCACCAAATCCGTCGCCGTTGCGCCTTCGCGCAATGCACCAGTAAGTTTAAAGCCGACCACTTCGGGGATAAGCATGGAGACAGGCTGTCCCAGCATCGCGGCTTCCGCCTCAATCCCACCAACACCCCAACCAAGGATGCCAAGGCCGTTAATCATTGTTGTGTGCGAGTCTGTTCCCACCAATGTATCTGGATAGGCAATTTGTTTCCCATTTTGATCTTCTTCAACCCAAACGGTTTGCCCCAAATATTCCAAATTTACTTGATGACAGATTCCTGTTCCTGGTGGGACAACGCGGAAATTATCAAAGGCGTCTTGTCCCCATTTAAGAAATTCATAGCGTTCGCCATTGCGTTCAAATTCACGATCAACATTAATGCCAAAGGCGCGTTCCGATCCAAATTCATCAACCATCACAGAATGGTCAATCACAAGATCAACCGCGGAAAGGGGATTAATTTTTTGCACATCACCGCCAAGGTTTTTCATCGCTTCACGCATCGCCGCCAAATCAACTACCGCAGGCACGCCTGTGAAGTCTTGGAGGAGAATACGCGCAGGACGATACGCAATTTCTTTGGTGGATTTCTTTTCTTTCAGCCAATCAACAATCGCACACACATCATCTTTATTGACACTGCGGCCATCTTCATAGCGTAACAAGTTTTCAAGAAGTACTTTTAAAGAAAAAGGTAATTTTGAAAGTGAGCCAATTTGTGTTTCAGCTTTTTTCAGACTGAAATAGTCATAATCTTTACCATCAATGGTCAAAGTAGAGCGTGTTTGAAGTGTATCTTGGCCTGTGCGTGTCATAAGAAATCCTGATTTGATTTATAAAGTTTAAAAGTAAATCAGAGTATAGCACGAAGAAGAGAAGAGAAAAATGCGGTTTTTTTTAACCCCGCTCCTTAGGGCATCTTGACCCGATAGACTCATATTCTTCAAGGCTATCAATGGCTTGTTGCCTGCGGCGGCGTTCTTTATTCATGTCATCGTTATATCTTGTCACAACCTGATTAACCGCCTGTTCAACATTTTTTTGCACTGAATCCAAGCGATCAAGTTGGTAAGGGCCAAAACCATCTGTTTTCCCCTTAATCAAATCCTGCAAAGAACGGCCAATACGGCCAACATATTTATTCACAATCAACTGATCTTCGCGCACATGTTTGCGTTCGTGATTAAGAACGGCATTATGGTAACAGCTTCCATTTTTATATTCACGCGCAATGAAGATTGTGGGGTCAATTTTAACTTCGACGTTAATATTTTTAAGATAAACACAGCCTAAATCAGCTTGTTCATATTTTTCATGGATAAATTCAGCCTGCGTGCGCACCTGAATAGAACCACTCATCAGGCCGCTCACCGTTGTTTTATGCTGTGGGCCGTAAGGGGAAATTGTATCTACATCAACAGAATTAAGCTGCGCTTTGGTTTTGGTGAAATCATATTTAATATTCTCTGTTTTTGGAATAACATTAATACGCGGCACTGTTTTTGCCTGACATTCCACAGATTGCGCCCATGCCGCCCCGGAAATACCCATTGGAAAAGACAATGCAATCAATAAGATAGCTAAAATATTTGAATTATAATTCATTGAAAAAATCTGTTTGATGATTTGACGAATACCCACAATACCATTATACATCAATAGGTTATCAAAATCCTAACAAAGGCAAAATTTATGGTTCTTATTGGTCAAATTCTTATCCTTCTTTTAGATGTTTTCTTTTGGATTATTATCGCACAAGTCGTGTTGAGCTGGCTTTTGGCGTTTGATGTGGTCAACATTAAAAATGAGCAAGCACGTAACCTTGTGGGTTTAATCCATAAAATAACCGACCCCGTTTATAAGCCATTGCGGCGTTTTATTCCTGCCGTGGCGGGAATTGACCTGACGCCAATTATTATCATTTTTGGAATCTCATTATTAAAAAATGGCGTTGCCATGGTCTTTTTTAACGGCGGGTTTTAAAGATGAGCGCCCATATTATTGACGGAAAAGCCATTGCGGCCCATTTAAGAGAAGAAATTAAGGCGCAAGTCACCAATTTAGGCAAGCCTGTCGGCCTTGCGGTGATTTTGGTGGGGGATGACCCCGCATCCCATGTGTATGTTGGCAATAAAATTAAAGCCTGCGCGCATGTTGGTATTCAAAGCTTTGAACATAAGATGAGCGATGAAGCGACCGAAGAGGAAATTCGACACGTTATTAAAAACCTGAATGAAAATCCTGATATTCACGGCATTTTATTACAGCTGCCCCTGCCTCAACATTTAAGCGCGGTGCAAGAAAGTCTGGTGCAATCTATTGCGCCTGCAAAAGATGTGGATGGGTTAACCATGACAAATGCGGGCAAGCTTTTTTTAGGTATGAATGATGGATTGATTCCATGTACACCACAAGGGTCATTAAGATTAATCAAATCCGCCGAAGAAAATTTAAGCGGTAAGCATGCGGTCGTGATTGGCCGTTCCAATTTATTTGGTAAGCCGATGGCGCAGCTTTTGCTACAAGAAAATTGTACCGTCACCATCGCTCATTCCAGAACAAAAGATTTAGCCAGCGTTTGTAAAACTGCAGATATTCTTGTCGCTGCCGTCGGTCGCCCCAAAATGGTGCAGGCCGATTGGGTCAAAGACGGCGCGATTGTGATTGATGTAGGTATTAACCGCCTTGATACAGGTAAGCTTTGTGGTGATGTAGATTTTGACGCGGTTAAAGATATAGCCAGCGCCATCACCCCTGTCCCTGGCGGTGTTGGCCCCATGACAATCGCCTGTTTATTGGCCAATACGGTAAAGGCCGCAACTTTTTAAGGAAGCATTTTTTAAAGAAACACTATTTAAGGAAACCAATATAATAATGATTTTAAAGCCCCTTTATATAATTTGGATCCCCGCGCTTTTTCTACTTATTCAAACAGTTGCGGAAATGATTACTCCCTATGATGTGATGAATGCCATGTTGAGCGAAGGTGGGCCGCATGAATTATTGCAGTTCTTTGTTATTACGATAGCATTTTTTTATGCCGCTTATTGTTTTTTCAAATCTAAAAAACAACAAAACCATCTGCTCACTTTATGGTTTGGATTGGCAGCATTATGTTGCCTTTATGTTGCCGGTGAAGAAGTTAGTTGGGGGCAGCATATTTTAAACTGGGGAACGCCAGAATCCTGGCAGAGCGTCAATGATCAAGGGGAAACCAATCTGCATAATACAAGCTCATGGCTTGATCAAAAACCGCGTCTTATTTTGTTAATTGGTATTATTATTGGAGGATTGATTATTCCTTTTATTCAAGAAAAAAGATTACGCTTTATCCCAGATAAATTTAAAATTCTTTATTCACCAAAAGATTTATGGTTCGTGGCGCTTTGTGTTGTTGTGCCGCAAATCATCGAAAAAACAGGTGAAGCGTTGGGGGTACAGCTTTTTGTCCGCTTTAGTGAGATACAAGAGCTATATATGTTCTATTTTGTACTTTTGTACCTCATCGCTGTTCAAAAACGTGAGTTAAAGTAACCTCACTCCCCTTTGGGTCTGTATTTATGAAGATAGCAGAATAATTTATTGACATAATGCTATTTATCTATATAACCAACGCTCATTATGGGTAAACAAGATTATAACTTCGCACAAACAATAAAAGCCTTCTTCATAAGAAAGCTACCTGAAGATTATCTTACGCATCCACAAGGCAGCAGTCTTACGCATCAAACTCTAAATTCTTCGACAACAGAAATAAGGACTTTAACATTAACTGAACGCTTCCAAAGAGTATCCATGATTATTCATGATATTGACCAGAGGTTTCCTACAAAAAAAGAACACGCAAATGCCCCGATCGATAAAGAAAAAATTTCAGATGAAATAGCCGCATTAAATAAGATATCTTCCACGTTACAATTTAGTGAGAGATATAATAATTGGATAAAAATCATTACTAAATTAGCGTTAACTGATCTGTATCAAAGCACAGAGGCGGCTGAATATATATCAAATTGGAAGAAATTATCACAGAAGGATACTCAAAAGTTTTTAAAGTTAAATCACCATTTTATCATTTCAAATGTAAAAAGAATGTTAGGGAAAAATACCGATTTAGCAAAACACATAAGAGAAGATAGAGTTTTTCTATATCATGAGTCATATCAAAAAAATCCCGATACAAATGAAGCAAGAATCCTTCGGGGCATTGCAAATATCGGTTCAAATATATGGCCAGGCAGCAATGGCATTCATATCAACACGCACCCAGATTCTAGGTTTCAAAATCTGGCCTGCGCATTAGACGTTATTTTTCATGAAAGTGTTCACATCATTGAGGGGCAAATAGGATATGCGTATAGATATTCATCGCCTATTGTCCCAGATTGGTTAAAGCAAGATGCCGCTCTTATCGTTGAACGTGATTCAAACAATGCCTATATTCCCACAAGAATGGGTAATTCTTATTACAAACAATTTAATGAAGTCTTAGCGCATCAAATTGGGCAATTTGTTAATCAAACAATCAACCTCACTCCCCCTGCGCCTTTGTAAAGCCATCGGCACCATTGAATTTATAGAGCATAAGCGCGTTTGTGAAATTCATATCGGCGTTATTAAGGTTTGAGAGAAGTTGCACGACTTCGGATGTTTTCACATGGTTGCCATCTTTGCCTTTAAAGCGTAGGCGCCAATTATCAGTACAGAACGTTTCCTCCGCGCCGTCAGGCCATACTTTAACCCCACGATTTGAAATAATAGAAAGCGTAAGATTTTCTGTTTGGCAGGGCTGTACCAGTGCGGCGAGCGCGTCTGGCTGTCCCCCAAAATTAATACCGACATCAACGCCAATACGTTCTTTTTTCTCATCAGGGATTACTTTTAACGGCGGAATAATAATTCCTTTTCCGCCTGCGGCATATTCAACCTTTGCCAATGTTTTAGGGGTCGCGCCCAAATTATCAATCAACGCCGCGGTGAAATCATCTGTACCTGCTTTTGTCGTGCTAACGCCGTCGCGGTAAATATCACCAGTATGCACACCATCTTCGATTGTTTTTTTCCATGCGTTATGAATTTTCGCCGCAACGTCCCCTTGCCCAATATGGACAAGCATCATCACCGCGCCCAAAATTAAGCCTGAGGGATTAGCGATACCCATACCCGCAATATCAGGGGCAGAACCATGCACCGCTTCGAACATGCCAAAATCAACGCCAATATTGCTCGACCCGCCAAGACCGACAGATCCGGTAACTTCGGCGGCAACATCAGACACAATATCACCATATAAATTCGGCAGAACAATCACATCAAACATCCCTGGATTGGCGGCAACCTTCGCCGTACCGATATCAATGATCATGTGGTCTTGTTCAATGTCTTTATATTCTTCGCCAATTTCATCAAAAACTTTATGGAACAAGCCATCGGCCATCTTCATAATATTATCTTTGGTCATACAGGTGACTTTTTTACGGCCATTGGCGCGTGCATATTCAAACGCATAGCGCACAATGCGTTCTGTCCCTGGACGGGAAATCAATTTTAAAGACGCCATTACTTGTTGTGATTGACGATATTCAATCCCGCCATAAAGGTCTTCTTCATTTTCCCGTATGATCACCATATCCATGGAGGAATGATTTGTTTCAACAAAGGGATGGTAAGCCACGCAAGGGCGGACATTGGCAAAAAGCCCTAATGTTTTACGTACAGTCACGTTTAATGATTTAAAACCACCACCCTGCGGGGTTGTAATGGGCGCTTTTAAAAAAATCTTTGTCCGGCGCAGGGAATCCCAAGAACTATCTTCAATGCCGCTCGGCACGCCGCGTTCATAAACAGCCTTACCAATTTCAATTTCTTCAATATCAAGCTGCGCGCCTGCGGCTTCTAATATTTTCAACGTAGCGTCCATAATAGCGGGGCCGATGCCGTCACCGCGGGCGATTGTGATAGGTGTTTTTTGAGTCATTGTGATGTCCTGTTTTGAATAAAACCACCACTAGTTTACAGGGTTCATATTATTTGAGAAGTTTTTTATCTTCGCTGCGTTTATAGACATAGACACCAAGGACAGACAGGCCGACAGCCCAAATCGTGCTGAGTGAGGCCATACCCGCGAGAACATCAGCGACTTTTTCGGTATCAAAAACCACAATAAAGGCAACAGCGGACATTTGCGCCGCCCATGTAAAGGCCATGATATAACCAAATGTTGGGCGCATGCGGCGCACATATAAATCTTGGGAAATAATTTCGGCGCGAAGGGATTGATTAATTTCAGACAGGTTGGTTTCATATTCCTGCATGTTGATCCGCGCCATTTCTTCGGCGTGACGGTTTGCCTCCATCATTTGATCAGATGAAATCAAGCCCCCTGCCAATGCGCCCTCTACTTCCTCAAGCGCGGCGCTTGCGCTTTTGGCAACGGGGTGGTTAATACGACCTAATGCGCGGGCGACAAATTCAATCAGAATGGGGAGTCCTATTTTTGATAAAATAGTCGTGAGCATTTTACACCTCTACCAATTTATAAAAAAGATGCGCGCCAATTATTTTAACGGGGCGCTCCCCCTTCGCCCAGTAGGGCATAATATAATCTGCATGGTAATGGGTTGCGCCCTTTGTTCTGTCAGGTAATGCGTTAATCACTGCACGGCGGGCAATGCGCAAGCATGTGGCAAAATGAATATTCTTTTCCGTGACATCCAACAGCCGTTGATAGCTGGGATCATTTTTATTCCAACAGGAAAATTGATAAGGTTTTTGGCACACACCAATGATGTTATTGCCCCACCAATAGCGTCCTTTTTTCTGTGATATTTTCACGCGGTTTTGAACAACATTGGCGACGGCTTCCATCCCCTCAACAGGCTCTCCACGTGCTTCACCAAAGATTGTGCGGGCGAGGGTATCAATTTCTAATTCACGGTAAAAGTCGGCTTGCTTTTGTTCTTCTGATTGTGCTTTAGACGCGCGCGTTTGTGTATCGGGCCGCGCGAACAGCCCAATTATATTTTTAAACATAGAGTTCTCCTATTATCGTTTATTTATTGTAATTTATTTTGCTGGATGAGAGCCTTTAGCGCATGTGTTTCAATGCTGGAAAGGCGGCTATCTAGACGCTGTAGGATAATTTCTGTACGGCTAGATTGTTTTTCCGCATCATGGCGGTAATTTTCGAGTGAGTTTTTGTAGACTGCAAATTCGGTAATTAAATCATTGAGGCAGTCTGTGCGTTGCTCAACTTTTTTAAGGCGGTAATACATGACCCCCGCCTGCGCAATAATGACCGAAATTGTAATCCAATCATTGAATGCAATATCAAAAATATTCATGGTTAAAGTCCTTTTTTATAAATCAAATTCTGTTTTGGCTTGGTATACGCCCCCTGCTTTTTCCCAGCTTTGCCGGGAGGGGAAATAAACACGTTTAATGCGCACTGGTTCTAAAGAAAGCGCACCCGCCACCGCGTCAAGGCCATCATCAAAGCCATTTTTGGCTGTTGGTTGCCATTCCATCATTTCATGAATGAAGGGCGTTTTCTTTACACTGCAATGAACAGAGAGTGCTTCGGCGGCGAGCGTCACGTCAAAAGCTTCAAGTATTCTTGTTTGTTTTGATGTCGTGCTGGTTTTTTCAATCACGGCGCAATTTATTTTTTCTTTTGCCAATTCATTTCTTAAAATTCCAGGTAAGAATTTTCCAATACCGTTCGTTTCAATCGCAATGGAGGGGACAAAATATTTTTTAGCAATCTGCGCAATTTGGTGACATTGATCGGTGGCTTCACTCAGATCACTTTCCCCTGTTTTAATATAAGCAATATGATGGAGGTAATGATGCCCCCTTTCATCGGTAAAGATAATCGCAAAGACGCTATGGTCGTTTTTTGCACCCCCATAAGAAGGATCCCACCAGCTGCTACAGGAAATAATTTTTTTACCGTTCAAACGAAGGTACAAAATCCCCATCGCTTCATGTGGTTCAAGATCCGCGTCATAATGTTGCAAAAGCGTTGTATCCAAACGACTTTCATTGATGTTGACAGGTTTTAACATCATTTGTGATTGAAATTTTTGTGGCCCAACTTGGGCTTTTATCTGATCAATATCTTTACGGTTAAATTGTTCTGGCCAGTTAGAACGACCCAATTTATTCAAAATTGGAATTTCTTTGCGTTTAAATCCATCAAGGTAAGGGCGTTCTTCATTGATTTCTTTTCGGGCTTTGGGCGCATAAATCGAAAAATAGCTATGCGGCGTTCCAATAAAAAGTTGCCTGCCGCCTGCTGCCAAAATAAAGCGGCTTTCATTAAGGCGTTCACGCAATGATAATCGTTTTTCATGTGTGCCGCATGTATTGGGGACTTCGACATCATCATAAATGATAATATCGGCGCGGCAGCCTGTGATGTTGGTGGTAATTCCCGCTGCCAAAACGGAAGGATCACGTAGTTCCCTATCACGGTTAATGGTAAAGCGGTCAACCGACCATTGATCAGGATTCTTCGGTCTTAGATGCGTGGTTAAAGGATGACTCTCTATCATCTTGCGGATGTTGCGCACCATTTTGTTGGCCAGTGATTGGTCCGCGGCTAATACCAATACTCGCGTAGCCGGTTCCACCCATAAAAGAAACGTTACGTACAGGGCCACGATCGTCGATTTTCCCGCCCCGCGAAACGCCATCAAAAGAAGTTGCTGGTCGCCATTCTTTAACGAGGTCGTCAACCACTTTCCCATTCTTCGATGAATCGAAGGCGTTATGTATTTCTGGTTTATGTTCCATAGTTCTAAGAATACCCTAAATTGTTCTGTAAGCAAGAGATTTCAACCCTTTCATGATTATCATAAGTCATGGCAACCGCCATCTATTTGATATTATTTATATTTTTTTATTATCATTTTTAATACGCAGGCAGGCTTCATCGATTAATGACTGCAAGTTTTTCCCTGTGTCTGATTTTTTATCCTCATCGTCATGATCAAGCGTCATGTTTCTTTCATAAAGTTTTAAGAGGGATTCCAAATGAACGATGGCTTGTTTACAGGCCATATGATGTTTTTGAAAATCAAAATCTTTGCTTTCTTTGTTCTCATCATTGGTGAAGTGATCATAAGATTGCATTGTTTTTTCCATGCCATTTTTTAGAAAAATAAGCACTTTATTGGTAAAGTTTGTCATGATTTAATCCTTAAAATTTTGAGGTGATGTACCATCGCGCCCCATCAGAAACAACGGTGAGCGCTTTATATTGTGCATTAAGGGGTTGGGTGAAACCGTCCGGCCCACTGCCGCCCAATTCACTGATATTTACAAGGTTTGAGGACACATCAATCTTTTTAATTGTGACGGTGCGGCCAATCGCCTCAGGAGCGTTAGCAGGTGGTAAACGCGTTTCGAGCGTTCCACCAAAACTGGATACAAGATAGGTGTTTACGGACATATCAATATCATAAATTCCCGTGCCATCATAATAACGCGTATTGCCCGCAGTCCGGTTTGAGGCAGTCACAAACCATTCTGCGCCATTTGAAATCATCGTCACATAATCATTTTCACTGCCTAGATAGTAATTACGGCTATCAGGTCCTAATCCTTGATCTTCGGCAACGGTGATGACGTTTTGTGAGCTATCAATTTTCTTAACTGTCATTTCCGCACCAACGGCGGTAGACGCCTTTGGCAATTTTACCGTCAGCGCGCCGCCGAAAGAAGAAAGCAAATGTACAGAATGCGAAGTATCAAGTGTTACTTCCCCGCTTGCATCAATATATTGCGTATCAAAGCGTTGAAGGGTGGTGTTTAAATCCGTCACTGTGGTTTTTTGAAAACGGTTTTTAAAGGGGAAGCCCGAATTATAAGCAGTATATTCCCCGCCTGATAAATCATAAATTGCCGCGCCATCACTGACCGAAAGTAAATTATAAATCGCCGTTTCAACCGAGCCATTTTCAAGTTTTATATTCGGAACTTGATTATAGCTTTCCGCGTAGGGGTTAATAAAAAGTGTTTTATTCGCATTTTCGCCAACGATAAAGCACCCTTGCGCGGTGCCATGCACATTGGCTTCGCAATCAATAAAAGAATTATTAAACTGCCCGTGTTCTATATAAAATCCTGCGCCTGACATGGTTGCGCCCAATGAATAGGCACGGCAGGCATGGAATTTATTGGCGTTGGGGGTATCACCCGCACCTGTTTTGGTTAAATGAAAACCATGTGTGGTGGGTTGTTCCACCAACACACGGTCAAAATTATTCCAATAGCATGGCTTGTTCGTGTCATTAAAGCCATCAAGCTGCACCCCTATATGAGGTTGAATAATTGTTACATCTGTTACCGATGTTTGTACCACGGGGCGATCCCGTCCAAAAAGTTTAATCCCAATATTTCCTTTTTCAATTCTAAAATTGGCGAGCGTTGCGTGGTCTTCAACGATTTCAATGGCGTTAAAGTTATTATCTTGGCATTCAAAGACAGATGTCTGCCCTGCCCCTTTCAATGTTTGGCGCGCTTTAACCGTGATGACATTTGAAATGAGATAACGCCCTGCGGGAATAAATACAGAATCATATGCCGATAATGCGTTTTGGATTGCCAATGTATCATCCGTTAACCCGTCACCTTTTGCGCCGAAATCTTTGATAGATACGGCGTCTGAGAATTTATCATGGCTGGTGCGTGTCACCGCGCCAATGCCGCCTGCGATAAAGTCTGGCGCGGCCATTGCTCCATCCAAAGACACGGCTACAGGATCACCATTCCCGTCAAAACCGAGCGCTTTATTCGCACGGTTATTGCGTGGCGGTAGGGTGACATTCCCTGGTAATTCATGGTCGCTATAACGTAACATGGGGGATAGATCACGGTTAATTTGTTGCAATGACCCCGTTAAATAATCCAATTCATTGTTAATTGCCTGCGCGGAAAAATCCCCGCCTTCGATAAAATCCGTCACACGTTCCAGCGGTAAACGGCGTTCTAATGTTAAAATAGTGCCATTGGCAGGCGGTGTATCAAAAGCAATCATCCCCCCTGATGTTTCGCCCGCATTTAATACATCAAATCCGTTATATTGGGGGGCGCCATCAAAATAAACCATTAAGTCTTCACTTGCAAAAATAGGAAAGGGATATTGAAAATCTGTTTGTATTCCATTCGTGACGTATCGTACCAACGGTTCAACCGCTGGTATTTTTATATGCTCTGTCATTTTATTGTCCTTAATTATTAATTTTTATTTTTGTTTTAAAAAATACTGTCAATCAGGTCTTGCGCGCTTTTGCGTGTTCTTAAATTCCGCGCAAGGCTATTGCGGCCTTCTGCCTGAGTGCGTTGAAGCGTATTTACACGTTTTACATTCGCTAGATTATTATCAATAGATTGCAAGCGCAGCGTATCAAGGCGATCACGGTTTGAGCGTTCTTCATCTGATTCATCAAATAAACCCAATAAGACCGCTTCTGATGACCCGTTATTACTGCTTATCCCTGCACCACCAAAACGGGCGCGTTGGCGGGATACAGCGCGTTTTAAAGCAGCGCGGCGTTTTTGCTCTGCTTCTTCTGCACGCAAGCCTATTTCTTGGCGCTGTGTATTTGCCTTTTCAGTTGCGCGGCGTTCTTCCAGTTTTTGTTGATCCCGTAATTGATCAAGTGCCTGTTCAGCGCCACGATCATTGCGGTGATTTATAAAATCTGTTGTTTGATTTAAAACAGTGGCGACTGTACCGACTGTCTTGGCCAAACCAATGGCTTGGGTGGCGATAGGAATAATACTTCCCATGATGTTTCTCCTTTTTTTATTAATCGTTTATTTTTATTTCTGCGCTGGTTGAAAGCAATGTGAAGGGATATGGAACGCTTTGTTTAATTTTCCAAAGTCCATCTGTTCCGTTTTGTTGCCATCCTAACCCCCGTATTTTTATATCATCACTGATCATAGGGGGGGGTGCGCCCAGAATTTGATTTTTGTTAAATTGTTTAAGCGGTACGTCCTGAAACCCCCGCCCAACATCTAAACGAAGGGCTTGGGTTTTTTGAAGACGGAATATTGCCTCAATAAGGCGCATTTTGCGCCCCGCTGTCCCTTCATTAAAGGCCGGCGGCAAAGGTTCAATAATATGTTGATAAGCAAGCCCTGCTTCGATTTTAAAGGCAGGATTATTGAGTGTGATTGCACCATCTGTCACAAGATATGTTTGGTCTTGGGCAATATCATCGGCAATAACCGTCACAGTTTGGCCATTTAAATGATCAAGACCAGACCAATTTATACTTTCGGTGGTCACTTCACCCGTTAAGGCAGAGTCAAGGTTGAGCGTTTCGTCAAATTTTTCAATGAAGTAATCATTACCGCGTTGCACGATCATATAAACATCATTCCCCACGACAGAGACCGCGCGCACAAGACCGCTTGTTTCATGAAGCGTCCAAGCGCGCACCTGTTCCGCGCGGTAAAAAGTCATGGTGGCGAATTTACCATCTGCACGGACAACAAAAATAAGACGGCGGAGCGGATCATAATCTTGGTCAATAATATCTTGTGGAATATGTCGTGACACCAAGGCCAAATCCGTTGCGGTGTAGGCCTGTTCAATATCTGTGTAAAGAAATTCACGGATTTCCTGCCCATTGCGCGCCACAAACACCGTTGCCCCATCCACTGTCACAGGTGGAATATGCCGCGTTATGACAGAGCCAATACGGGTTTGGCGGTTTAACTGCACTGTTTCTGGTGTAAGGGGAATGCCTGTGACCTGCCATTCCGCGCCACTGGTAAAAACCTGTAAATGGCGACCTGAAAAAATACCACGTATGGCGTTGACCTGATCTGACAGAATAGAAAATTCAATCGCTTCGTCATCTAATCCCTCCCCCAGAGAAAAGTTAAATAAATCACCAGAGCGTGAAAACCACAACCGATTGGGTAAATCACGCGACCCACCAATAACCAAACGATCCTGATGAAAGGCCACCGTTACGGGATAACCGCGTGCGGGAGAGAATGCCTGTTCAAACCAATCTATTGTTGCGTCAACATTATTTAATTCTTCAATCACAGTTGCGGTGACAACGGTGGGGGAATCATAGCTTGTGATCTCAACTTGTTTACCGTTAATTTGTATACGTGTTCCCGCATGATGGGGAAGAAATACATCAGTAGAGGCCATTAAGGTAATGGTACCCATAGTCCCACTGGGGGTTAATGTCACGGCGCTATCGGCGAATTTATAATAAGGCTGCGCAATAAGATTATCTTCGGTAAAATACACCCAATCTTCTAGGATAAAATTACCCATCTTATTACGCAGTAATTTTTTTGGATGATAGTTTGGATGCACCAGTAACAATGTATCGGCGCTTTGTGTCCATGCGACCTGCCCCACTTCATTTTCTGGCCATGGGGAGGGAAGCGTTTCAATTTTTGTATCATTTAAATAAATATCAATTTGATTGCCTGTTAAAACGACCAAATAAGTTTGTTCTGTATTAAATTCAAACGGAATAAGGCGACCATTGCTGGCAATCATATCAATATACCGCATGCCCGCACGGCGCGTGACGCCGCCCGTTGGAAAGATAAATAAATTTTGTAATTTTGACGCGCCATTTTCATAGGCGCGCAAATCCCCCCGTCCCAAAAGATCAGGAGAGACTTCCCCAGCGGTGAAATTACTTTTAACAAATCGTGCGCGTGTCATGGTTACCTCACATCAATCAAAGTAAAGTCTTCAATCGCATTGGGGCTGTCTTGCTGTGCATCAATTTGGCGGGCGCGTTCATATTCGCGTTCTGCCAAACGGTACATTGCTTCGGCGCGTGATGTGCTTTCCGTGATAGGAATGCAAAATTCAGCCGCCAAGCGATTAATTAGTGCCATATCAAAGAACGGTGGAAATTCTTCTTCTTCGGGTCTGAAAATATAAGTTAAAATAACTTCTGTTGCGTTAGTGTGCAACATGTTACGGGCGATACGGTAATTAACACCGCGCCCGCGCCCCGCGCCCCCCGCAGAAATAGCGCGCAGAAAGTCATTGGGCAGTTGAAATGATTTTTGGTAATCCGCAACCGGCGGTGTGTTTGATTCCGTCAACACAATTTGACCTGTCGCAAATGTCCACGGATAAGCTGATAATAAAGCATCACGTATTGGGCCAAAAAGCGCACCCGCAATTTCAGATTCTGCTGTTTGATCAGTAAAAGATGTAATGGGCGCCGCACCTAATCTTATCAATGCGCGCGAACATAGGGCTATATCATTCAAAGCCATGGTAATTCTCCTTAATGTTATGTGTGTGTATTGTGATTTAAAAATAAAAAACCCGCTCAATAGCGGGTATAATAATTAAAAAATTTATAATGATTATAATGTAGGCGGTGGCCATTGATCTTCCGGTTTTCCTGCTAAACAAGCAACATAACGCGCCATGGCACGTACCCTATATATGGCGCTCGCTCTTTTCCCTTGATCACGTGTTACATCACTACATTCTTTCGTATTTTCTGCGTGCATTTGGTCACACTGCCCTTTGCTAACATCACTGTCAATATCAGATTGATCGCTTTTGTTGACCTGATCACGCAGTTCTTTTTTCTTTATTAAATTCTTAAAAAAAACGGCTCCCTGCGTTTAAACAGGAAGCCGTTCCTGCAGGGCATTTAATGCCCCGATTGATACGGGAAACGTCTTCAGTCAGTTTTCTTTTTTGATAAAGAAAGTGAAGCGAGCCAACTGGCGTGTCAGGAAGGAATTACTGCGCCAACGCTCAAGCCTCTATCACGTTTATATGTAACGACGATGTATAGAATATAACGTCTATCCTATTGAAAGGATTGTTACCGTGAGGGTGCTGCCTGAAATACTCATGATCATTTTTTACGTTATCTGAGCCATACCATCCGTATCAATATTGATATGATTAAAAAAGAAACTCTCTATTTAATCTGGTGTTTCATCACAACCAATGACAACAACGCCGCTATCATCAATGAGGCAAGAGCCTTGTGACATCATGTTATTCACAAAATGTGCGGCGCGATCACCGTGCCATGAAACATCTGTTTGCACATCACTGCCAACGGCATGACCGATTGCGGTTTTGTGATAATAGAAACAAGAGCGCACATCATTGGCATCAATAGGAAGACCAGAATGGGGAATCCAAATTGTGCCGAGCCACATTTTTGCCTGTGTACTGTTCGCAAAAGGTAAGTTTCCTTCGCCGACATAATCCGCATTAACAAATTCATCAATCTGCAGAAGGTCGCTCCATTGTTTCCAACCAATAACGGCATAACGTTGGCCATCATCTGGCACATCGCTTTCACCGAAAGTTTCAAAAGCCGTTAGGATTTTTTCCTTTGTCAGGCCTGTATTACCATCGGCAATAACATTTGTGGTTGAATTGGCCAATGCGTCAATAATGAACTCATCAGTTTTACGGCCCAATGCGCTCGCCCCGGCCGAAGCAATAACTTGACGTTCATCAATGTTGGTTTTTAATTCATCCAGACGGTCAATCCAATCCCCTGCATAATAATCCTGTAACAAACATTCAACATTTGAATGGTCAAGATTCATAATAGGGACAATGCCATTTGTTGGTTTTGTCGACGCCGTTCCCTTGCCGACCTTTTGAAAGACAGCAGAAGAACCTTTTACTTGGTTAATGGTACGCACAGTGTTCCGAAGTTTGGACCCCTGACGTTGGTAGGCTTCATGCACTTCGCGTTCGAATTGTTTAATGAAAGCCTGATCAATAGATGTTGACATATATTTACCTTTCTATGGGTGTTTGGTTTAAATTTAAGAAGGTGCAGTCACGGACGCGTTCTCATCATGGTGACGGCGCGCAATATGAGCTGTTTTTGAAGGGGAATAAGGCGACACACGCACAATAAGCGAGCGCCGTTATCTAATTAAGGCTTCAAAGAACCAAAATTTTCTTTCTTAATCATGAAACTTTTCCTGCTTTAGGGCAGAATAGAATAGTAAGAAAGACGCAATTCTGGTGTTGATGTAATTATAATAGGAATTAAATCCTATGATGTCAAGAATTATTTTCGAATTATCTTGAAAAAAAGTCTTATGTATATATATTAAGAGAAGTAGGAGATTCTGTAGATGTTTGAAAATCTAATCGATAGCTTGAAAGTAAGCGCCAGCAATGATGATTTTGACTCTCGTCGTTCCCATGAACGCCGTGAGATGGATTCATGCGTGGCCGTTATTGACGGAAAAGCCTACCCCGTAAAAAACTGGAGCAAGGGCGGCATTCTTTTAAACAGTGATGATCGCAGTTTCGGTGTGGACGACACAAAAGACGTCACCATGAAATTCAAACTGGCAGATCGTGTTATGGATGTAACGCATAAGGGTCGTATCCTTCGTAAAGATAGAGACCAGTTTGTCGTGCAATTTAATCCACTAACGCAAGAAGTCGATAGACGCTTTAAGATGGTAGTTGATGATTACGTCACCCAAGAATTTGCCAATTCCCAACAATAACAAACCTTCTATTCAACGATAAGAATGCCTGCAAGCGGGAGGATATGTTTTGGCATATCCCACCACAAGCAGCATAAGATTTAGTTTTTACTTATATAGTTTTTGAAACCCTTCGGTCACTTTTGCAACAAAAGATGGATCTTTATCGCGCCAATATTTTGGATCACGCATCATTGATGTAATATCATTCATCTCACTGCTTGATACATTGTCCATGTTCGCTGTCATGGTTGGTTCTTTTCCTTGCATCATATTATAAAGCGCAATCACGCCTTCATAAGAGCTGGATAGGGAATCAAGCACATCTGCAGGCAGGCTTTTTTGTCCATAGGCCAAAAGTTGGCGGGACACTTCTTGCCATTTTTCAACGCCGCCAAAATGTTCAATTAATTTTTCAACTTCACGGTCAGCCTGAAAATCACCAGCCATTTCCATGACCATAGGGATCATTTTTTCTGCGGCCAAATCATAGACAAACTGCACTTGATCATTGCTAAAGCCTTTTTCATGTAAGCGTTCATTCATCTGTGTATCAATATCAAATAAACCGTGAGAGCAATCCACTTTATATTCTTCTGCCGTTTTTGGGGCAGAAGGCGTTTTAGAGATTTTTTGCTCAAGCTCTTTATAAGACTTCATCATCACATCCAAACGCACAGCGCCGGTTTTAGGGTCTTTAAATTTTGCAGGAATATCATTATCTAACAATGTTTGATTTTCTTCTTTTTGGGATTCATTAGGGGTCATATTTTTCTCCTTTTAGTTAATAAAACGGCCACGATCAGCCAATTTTTGAATGGTTTGAACAAGGGCGCGTTGCCCCGCGAGGTGGCGCAAATGCTCTTGCGTTGCTTGTACGCTAATGGCGCGATCCGTTGTGATATGGTGTAAATACGCCAATATTTTTTGACCATCTTCACTTTGGAAAACACGGGTAAAAAGCCGATCAATATTTTTTTGATCGCTGTTTGATATAAATTTCATCAACGCAAAGCGTTCTTGTATTTTATTGAGGAAGGACATCGCTACCCTCCCCTATTTCATCATTAAGCAAGATATCTTCTGAAATAATTTGCGCGGGGATGATTTCTTTTTGAATAAGATCATTGGGAACACCCAGCGCTTCGGCCAAATGCTTTACAGTGTTTGGTACATTAACCGAAGCCGCCGCGCCAGCGCCCATCGCCGATAAAGAATCAAGCCAGAGCAAAATATTCTGCACGTTCTTTTGTCCCTGAATCCGTGCCAAGGGTGAACGGTAATCCAGCGCCACATAACGCCCATCTAATTCAATATCAGGAATTTCGCCGCGGCGTTTTAAAATGGAAAAAGCGCGCTGTATCAGCGGTGTTAAAAGCTCTGATTGTAACCTGCCATAGGTTGCACCCAAAAGAAGCGCCATTTCAGAAGAACGTTCAATGATTTCCGTTGCGGTCATGCGTCCACCGGCCACGGGGCCAAGCTTATCCGTAAGCAAGGCATGGCGAATACGTCCGCGTAAATCATTCAAGATTAATTCAGACACATCAAAGCGCCCTGGCATTTCAAGCGCCTTTAACCCTTGTGATCCAACCGCCTTAGGAATGACAGCGCCGGGCTTAAGCTCAATATTCGCCGGGTTTAACACGCCATCATCATCAGCCTGCCAAATCCCAGTCACCGCAATAGAGGCATTCTTTAAAATAAGCTCAACGACTTTATTAGCGGTTTTAATATCGGGGAGCGCCTTCATCACAGGAGAGCGCCCATATACTTCCCCTGATGATTTCATCCAGCGAAAAGAAATAGCGGGGCTTTCGTTAAACACACCTTCGAAAAGTAAAATAGGCGTTGTGTCTTCCAATAAAATTGCCGTAAAGGCATAAACGCCTTTTTCAGGTAGAACAGATTCAAGCACCTTAAAGCGCGCTTGTGAATCTTTTGTTCCTTCACGGTATATCCGTTCAGGAATTTCCGCCGCGGGGTATTTTTTTTCTATCTGCGCCAAGGTAAGAGACAATACCCGAAAGGCGTTATCCAAAAATCCTTTATCTCCTTCCTCTAATATTACATCATGAAGGGGAACAGACGTAAATTTAAAGGCCGAAAAAGCACCCGGCGCGGTTTCTTCAAAGAAAAGCGTTGCTGTACCACCAACAGCAAGATCTAAAAAACATTGATGCATTTCTACATTAAAGTTAGAGCGGTCAAGATGTGCCTGTATCGTTTTACCAATATCTTCCAAAAGGGGCGCGATATCTTGTGCCTCTTGTTTATTTAATTCAGGCCCTGGTTTAAATCCAAACCACCCTGTCCATGGCGGCGTTAAATTGCCGAGCAAACTTGCCGCTAATTGGTCGACAGAATCCATGGCGGTACCATCATATAGATTCTGCGTTTTACGGCTTCCAGGGATATCAAAATGAGTGAAATTACCGCGTTCTGGCAGGGCATAATCATAGCAGTCCTGCCAATGGCTTTCCCAATGACTGCGGCGTGATTTGGCCTGTTCGTAACGCTGAACAATATTATTCAGTCTGTCTTGATTATCTGATTGTTGATTATTAAAGGCCATCTTATTCTCCTAATAATGTTTTACGGGGGTCGTTGGTCTTTACGGGACTTAAAAACCCTGTAAATCCAGTGTTAATTGTACCTAAGCGTCCGCGGTTACGGCGTAACAAGCTTTGTTCTCGTGATTCATTTCGAATTTCATTGTCTGTTTTATCGGCGACCTCTGTTATAGTGGGCGTTGGCGCGGTAACGGGGCGCGGCGCAGGTTGCGGCGGCGGTTTTTTGGGGGATTTGAATAAACTACCCATATTATTTCTCCTTTTTACTATTTAAAAATTTATATAACTGCCATGGCGTCATGATGAAAAACCGATGCAATCCAATCAGGCGTTTCATCATTTCAACACATGAAAAAAATGCGAAGGGGGCAGATTTACGATGATTATAAAGATACGGAATATGCAGGATTTGGTTTCCCTGACATTCCAACCAGCCGGGTAAGTCATAATCTGGTGATATATGATGATGAATTTCAATATCCGTATGCGATGCTAACGGATCAATCGATATCCATTTATACCCATCATGAATAAGGGCGTAACAATGACGAAAGCCTGGCTTTAAAATTTTAAGCCATGCAATATCCGTCTTACCCGTAAAAACAATCCAGATTGATTGTTGTTTTTGGGTCATTTTATACGCTCCTGAAAGCCAGCAGGTAGCCCGTTATAAACCGTTGCTCCTGATGTCCAATATTTATTAGGATGAGGTGTTGTTAACGTCTTTTGGTTAAAAATTTTATCCCGCACGATTCCTTTGCGAATAAAAACAGGTTCCATTTTCTTAAAGGCTTCGTTCCATAGAAAATGCGCGCGCGCTTCTTTTACGCGGTATGGATCTGGTGCAAATTGGCGGCGCCCATAATGGCGTAATACCAAAAGATGATCCCGCAGCAACATGCGTTGACGGTAAAGACGATCTAGAATTTTAAGAATATCAGCTGGTTCACAGGGGCGTTCTATTGTTGAAAGTCCTGCGCGAATACGCGCCCCTTCATTGCGCGCCTGTTGTGCCTGTACAAACCAAAACCATGCTTCTTCTATATCTTCAAAAGGCGTTCCTGTGGTTTTTTCTATTATTTGTTGTTTTGGTATTTGTTGTTTCGGGTTTTTAGTCATGAATATAATCCTATTTCTGGCGTTGTGAGCCTATATAATATGATTATAATCCTATTGTCAAGAATAAAATAGGATTATTTTCCTGATATTATACTTGACGTACCCACATACTCCTGTACTATATAGAATATAAGGAGAAAACCAATGTCTATGCTATCTGCAAAACACTTACACGATGAAAAGGCCGCCTATAAATTTGTTGAAAAACATATATGGGCTAACGGCGTTACTTGCCCTCATTGCGGTGAGTGCGAACGCATAGGCGAATTAAAAGGTAAAAGTACCAGAATTGGAGTCCGTAAGTGCTATTCTTGCCGTAAACCTTTCACTGTTAAGGTGGGGACTATTTTTGAATCAAGCCATATAAAAATGCACGTATGGTTGCAAGCTATCTTTTTAGTAACCTCAAGTAAAAAAGGTATTAGTTCAAACCAATTAGCGCGTGTTTTAGGTATCACCGTTAAATCAGCTTGGTTTTTATCGCATCGAATACGTGAAGCCATGAAGGATGGCTCAATAGGTATTTTAGGTGGTGAGGGTCAAATCGTTGAAGCTGATGAAACTTATCATGGTAAGAAAAGTGGTAAGCCCCCAACTCATAACGCACTTGGTATTCCATATCCGAAAGGTAAAGGAGGAGCAAAACGCGCACACAAGCGTTCCATCGTTTCTTTAGTCGAGCGCGGGGGAAGAATTAAATCATTTCATGTAGATAGAGCCAATAAAGTCACCGTCGCAAACATTATTGTTAATAATGTAGCTAAAGAAAGTGAGTTACATACTGACGAAAGCCGTTTATATACTGGCGCAGAAGCACACGTTAAAGAACATCACAGCGTTAAACACGCCTCTGGCGAATATGTTCGTGGCAATGTTCATAACAACAGCGCAGAAGGTTATTTTGGGTTGTTTAAGCGCGGCATGAAGGGGATATATCAACATTGTGGCGAAAGTCATTTACACCGCTATTTATCAGAATTTGATTTTCGTTATAACCATAGAGAGAAGTTAGGTTACAATGACGAAGACCGAGCAACTGCATTGCTTAAAGGTTTCGTAGGAAAACGCCTAACCTACCAAACGACTGGCGAAAGAAATGTCTGTTAAAAAAACTAAAAAATCGAAGAAAAAAGTTAAGCAGAACCTATCTCAAAAAGAGAGGTTTATTGAGTATGCGCGTGAAACTGAATGTGATGAATCTGGCGAAACGTTTGAAAAGGCCATGAGTCAAATATTCCCCAGAAAGGATAAGGCTAAACTTTAACTTTTAAGCAGCAATTCTTTTTATTGGATGTATTTGTTTTTCTCTTATATCTTTTGGTATTACCAATCCTTTTGATGCAATTAAAAGTTCTGTACCAACTCGTTTAGTTTGAACAGAGTAGTTTATATCAAAGCAAAACTGTCTTCTCTTTTTATAAAGATTTTTTATTTCATCCGCATTGTCATAAGTTACCACCCAAGGGTATTTCATTTCTAGGATTGCTTCTGATACTTTTTGATGATCCCACGGTTGATAAAAGCTTGTGTATAGACAAGAACCCTTATTGTAATAAGGTGGATCAATGCAAAAGAACGTTTCTTCTGGCATATTCTTGTTGCCCTTCATAAAAGCGATTGCATCTTTTCGAGTTAAATTAATTTGTGTTTTATATTTCTTAATACGCTCTATACGATGAATTAAATCTTCCTTATTGAAGCGGCAATCCATTTTATAATTTCCTTTTTGGTCTTTACCGCCAATTACTCCAGCTTTTTTAATAATTCCAGACCTGTTAGTTCGGTTTAAAAAGAACGCCGAAAAACCTAAGCTAAGAGGGTCTTTAATATCTTCTTCTAATTGAACTTCTTTTTGTTTTTCCCATTCCTTCATATTGATTTCTGTATTGTTAATTAAATCAATTAAATCATCAGTGTAATAAAGGACAGACTTCCAAAAACTCCAAATAGAAGGGTCAATATCATTGATGTGTATTTCGCTTACGTGGCCATTGTAAAGCAACGATAAGGCTAATCCGCACCCGCCAGCATAGGGTTCAGCGTAGTGGTAACGTTGAAATTTATTTGCCTTTAATATTGAACTCATTAATGGCTTTAAACAGCTTTTGCCGCCTGGGTATCTTAAAGGAGAAAAAATATGAGCCATGATGAATCCTTGTGAAAGCTATTGATATCACCATTTTACCAGAATTTGATTCGCACGGCCAGAACTATTTTTTATGTTTTTCCTTTTGCTCCATCAGATAATGCGACTAATAAACTGGAAAGTGTTTCAAAATCATTTGCCAGTTGTTCTTGGTTTAAATACGTTGATTTTTCATCATGTTTGGTAACGTTACCCATGTCAGAAATGCGCTGAATTACAGTCCTTATGCCCTTTGTTTTTTTCTTGTCCCCAAACCCCATTTTAGCAAGCCTGTCCGCACTTAAAAAGTTTGAAAAAGGATCGTTGGTCTTCCTTCCGTTGAGCGCAGTTAATGTTTCCAAAAATGTCCAAGCCCCAACTGCAAGTAAAGGAGTATGGTTTTCAAGTGGAATATCACATAAAGAAAAGTACAGTCTTTGCAATTTATAGCTTGGTATAGCTTTTAAGGACTGCTCTAGCTTCCTATTGGGTTCTATTTTTTCTGGCCTTTCTGGCTCTGTAGGTTTTTGTGGACGCGCTTTTTTTGCACCCACAGTTTTTGTTAATTCACGGCGAGTTCCTCTTGCTCCTGTAACACCTTCAGATTTTGAGAGGTTGCGGGAATATTTTTTTATTCCGTCACTATCAACTCTGGTTGTAATTTTTTTCTGTGCGACATCAGAAACAAATTTTGTAAGCATAATATTGAAGTCTTTTTCTACAACATCTGTGCTTGCCTGTTCCGCGCTAGGTTCGTTGAGGCCGAGTGTGTCCCTCATAACAGGATTACCTAAATATCTTTGCACAGTTGACAATCTGCCTTTGCGCTCCTCTGCGGTAATAATCCCTTGTTTCTCCGCAATATCTAAGATTTGTAACGCTAAATTATTTTTATCATATCCACTATTTCTTGCCTTTTGGTCAGCGTTCCATTGTCTGCGCCCTCTGCCTTCATTTTCACCTGCGTGTATTCTATCTAGCCAGATACGCACTTCTTCTCTATTTTTAAATTCAACACAAAACAGCTCCTTAATAGGTTTCCAGTTCTTTGCAGTTTTCTTAAATTCTTTTTGTTGACTTGATGGCGCAAGGTCAGGGTCGTTTAAAAGTTTAATCGCACAAAGCCTTCTATTTCCTTCGGCCGTGAAATAAGTATTGTTTTCATCTTTAATGATTGCAAATAATTCTAGTGGGTTTAAGCCTAATAAAACAATGTCTTTTGCTATCGCCAAAACTTTATCGTTCTTACATAAATAGTTAATAGCTTCTTCTTGGTCTTCAAAAGGTTCATGGCGCGGATTATTTTGATCCAAAAAAACTTTGGAGGGAGACACCATGCTTGCACCCTTAATACCGTATTTCATCTTTTATCCTTATTTTTACTAAAATAATCAGGCTAAAGAATAAAAGAAATTGATAGTATTTACTATCTTTAGATTAAATTGGGTACGCAAAGTATAATATCAGGATTATTTTCTTATTTACATGTAATGCTAATGATGGGAGTATAATCCTACTTGTCAGAATCAAGATTTTAAAAGGAACAGCTATGCTCACTCATGAACAAATTTGGCACGCGATTGATCGCCTTGCGACAAGCTTTGGTTACAGCCCCTCTGGTCTTGCCAAACAATCTGGGCTTGATGCGACTTCATTCAATAAAAGTAAACGTCATGGTCCTGACGGAAAACCAAGATGGCCATCAACAGAAAGTATCTCGCGTATATTGGCCGCAACGGGGGCGACCATGTCAGATTTTGTTTCTCTGGTAGATGATTTAAACGAGCCTGTTCAATCAAATGAGCTAACAATTCCGCTTATTAATTTTACCCAAGCCGGTGAAAATGGGTATTTTGATAAGGAAGGATGCCCTCAAGGCCATCATTGGAATGAAACGCCCTACCCTGAATTAAATAAGAAAAATGATAATGGTATTTATGCATTAGAGATAAATGACAATTCGATGAAACCCATATACCGCAAAGGGGACATTCTTATCATATCACCAAAATCCAAACGACGTGCAGGCGACCGCATTATTGTGAAAACAAAGAATAGCGACATCATGATCAAAGAATTAATCAAACAAACAGCAACGCAAATTGAAATATGCACATTCAAATCTGATCATGAAAACACAAAAATACAAACACAAGACATCGCATGGATGGGAAGAATAATATGGGTAAGCCAATGACAAAAAACGAAACAAAAAATATGGCAAAAGAAGCCGCAAAGATTTTATTAGATACAAATTCAATCTTAATTAATACGGCAGAACCATTTCAATATACCTCTGGCGCTATTGGCCCTGTTTATGTGGATTGCCGCCGCCCTATTGCCTTCCCTGAAGAGCGTTCAATCCTTATGGATTATGCCGCGCAGATGATTAAAAACCTTGATGTTGACTATGTGGCGGGCGGGGAAACTGCAGGTATCCCTTATGCTGCTTTCATTGCAGAGCGTCTTAATCTGCCTATGCTTTATGTTCGTAAAAAACCAAAAGGTCACGGGCGTATGTCACAAATTGAAGGACATGTAGAAGGTGAAAATAAAAAAGTTATTCTGGTTGAAGACTTAATGAATGTGGGCAGTTCACAAAAAATATTTATTGATGTACTGCGTGAAGCGGGAATGCGTCTTCAAAATAGTTTTGTTATTTTTTCTTATGACATTTATCCGGAAACAAAAAAATCTTTTCAAGAAATGGATATGGCGCCGCTGTCATTGACTACATGGTGGGATGTATTGGATGTCATAAAAGAAGAAGATTATTTTGATGATAAAACTATTACATCTTTCGAAAGTTTTCTGAACGCGCCCAAAGAATGGGCCGATAATTTTAAGAAAGCATCTTAAATGCCGCCCAAATTAACCTTCATTGCCGCAGAAACCAAAGAGGCACAAGACGCCCTTCATAATTTACAAAAATATTATAAAAACGTTGCATTGGATGAGGCGGATATCGCCGTGGCCATTGGCGGTGATGGAACAATGTTGGAAACATTACATCAAACCTATAATCACGGCATTCCTGTCTATGGCATGAATTGTGGTTCTGTTGGGTTTTTGATGAATCCCTACCGCCCCGAAAAATTACTGGAACGCCTCAATGATGCTCATCAAGTTGAGATATTCCCCCTTCAAATGAAAACCATTGATGAAAAAGGGACAGAATATGATGCGATCGCTTTTAATGAAGTCGCCCTGTTAAGGCAGACCCGCCAAGCCGCAAAACTGAAGATATCCGTTGATAATATTGAACGCATCCCCGAGCTGGTTTGTGATGGTATATTATTGGCAACCCCCGCAGGGAGTACGGCGTATAATCTTTCTGCCCATGGCCCTATCATCCCGCTTTCGGCAAATGTTTTGGCATTAACCCCCATTAGCGCCTTTCGCCCACGACGGTGGAAGGGCGCATTATTGCCGTCCCATTCACGTGTCAAGATAGAGATTAACAATCCAGAAAAACGTCCCGTGAGCGCCACCGCAGATTCAACAGAAATCCGCCATGTTGCATCCGTTGAAATCAAGCAAGCAGACAGTCATGGATGCACACTTCTTTTCGATCCAGATCAAAATCTGGAAGAGCGTATCTTAAAAGAGCAATTTACCTCTTAGCTCTTTTTCCTACTTTTAATGTTTTTAATTTTTTTTCGTCCCTTGTGGCGATTTTTTAATCGCCCGCAATCTGCGCTCACGCGACAGCTCGTTTTCAATATGAACAAGGCCTTCTGCGGCGGCTTCATCAATATTTCCGCCTTGGATAATCCCTGCTTCGGGGATTAATCCCAAACGTTTAGCAATTTCTTGATATCCTTCAACCAAATCCCCTAAATCATAGCGATAGCGGTCTTTATCCATTTTTTCGCCAGTTTTCATATCCCAAAGGCGGCAATTATCCGGTGAGATTTCATCGGCCAGAATAATGTAAAGCTCATCATCTTTTCCCCATAGGCGACCAAATTCCAATTTAAAATCAACGAGCTGCAGACCAATGGCCGCAAATAAACCAGAAAGAAAATCATTCACACGAAGCGCCTGCATCACCATTTCTTCTAATTCATAAGGATCAGCCCAATTAAACGCATAAATATGCTGTTCGCTCACAATCGGATCATTTAATTCATCATTCTTATAGAAAAACTCAACCAAAGGCTGTGCAAAGCGTTGACCTTCTTTGACGCCCAAGTGACGGCATACACCGCCCGCGGCAACATTACGGATAACGACTTCTAAAGGTACAATATCGACTTTACGTACTAATTGTTCACGCATATTGAGCGAGCGAATGAAATGCGTCGGCACGCCAACGGCTTCTAATTTCGTCATAATATGGGCAGAAATTCGGTTATTTAAAACCCCCTTGCCTGAAACAGTCCCCTTCTTATCCGGAGCAATGGATGTGGCAGACACATTATCTTTAAAATATTGTATTACTGTGCCTGGCTCTGGTCCTTCATAAATGGTTTTGGCCTTGCCATCATAGAGTGGTTTACGCTTTGTCATTATTTTAAATCCTCTTTAATATACTCGCATATAAGCATGGATTTCCTCACTTTCCAATGGTAGGTTTAGGAAATTAACAATTTCATCAAGAAAGGATGATTATGAGTAGTTTTGACGACCGCCAAAGTGCATTTGAGAATAAATTTGCCCTCGATGAAACCCTCCTTTTTAAGGCAGAAGCACGCGCCTGTAAGCGGATGGGCCTTTGGCTTGCGAATAAAATGGGGATGAGCAATGAAGAAGCAAATGCCTATGCAGGAAGTGTTATTGGCGCCAATCTTGAAGAAGCGGGATTTGACGATGTAAAACGCTTTGTTATGCCTGATATCGAAAAACATAATCTAGGTGTTTCTGAAGATGGGTTTAATGCCAAAATGGCTGAGCTTTTTGAACAAGCACAAAAAGAAATTAAAGAAGAAGCCGCTTAAACCATGGCAATGAGTCCCGAAGAAATTGAAGGCTTTATCAAAGAAGGCCTGCCTGATGCACACATTACCATCACGGACCTACGTGGTGACGGGGAACATTATGCCGCGCATATTGTCTCTGCCAGCTTTATTGGTAAATCACGGGTTCAACAACATCAAATGGTGTATCAAGCCTTACAAGGGCGGATGGGGAATGAACTTCATGCGCTTGCCATACAAACCTCTATACCCGAATAATTTTTAAGGAAATAAATAATGGAAAATATAATTTTTGACCAAATCAAAAAAACCATAACAAATAATGATGTTGTTCTTTATATGAAAGGCAGCGCCGTTTTCCCACAATGTGGGTTTTCTGCTGCTGTTGTACAAATTTTGTCACAAATGGGCGTGCCATTTAAAGATATTAATATCTTAGAAGATAATACGCTGCGTGAGGCAATTAAAGAATTTACCCAATGGCCAACCATTCCTCAATTATATGTGAAGGGTGAATTTATTGGCGGCGCGGATATTATTCGTGAAATGTATGAAAATGGTGAGTTACAAACACTTCTTCAAGACAAAGGCATCATTGCCGCCGCGTAAAATAATTTATCATTTAAGTAAGTAACAATTTATCATTCTTATGAATTTGGCACGATAATATTAATCCAAACGCCGTTAATACGGCGAGCATGGATGTGCCACCATAAGAGACAAGCGGTAAAGGTGCGCCCACAACGGGAATAAGCCCCATCACCATGGCGATATTAATAAACACATAAAGAAAGAAGTTCACCGTCAGTCCCATCGCCAGCAAGCGCGTGAAGACATGGCGGCACTTCATTGCAATGGAAACGCATTTCCACAAAATAAATGCAATAAGTCCCAAGAGAAACACACCACCGACAAATCCCCATTCTTCGGCCCATAAAGTAAAAATAAAATCTGTCTGTTTTTCAGGCAGGAAATTTAAGCGGCTTTGAGAGCCTTCCATAAAGCCGCGTCCATCCCATCCGCCAGACCCCAATGCAATTTTAGATTGGGTGATATGATATCCCGCCCCTAACGGATCACGTTCTGGATTCAAAAAAGTAAGCACGCGCCCTTTTTGATAGTCATGCAAAAAATGCCAAATAACCGGAAGCGATAATAAAACCGCGCCGCCGCCCGTCAAAAACATCCAAATGGGCGCACCCGCCAAAAAGAAAATAGAAAGCCCCGCCATCACAATCATCAAGGATGTCCCTAAATCAGGTTGTAATAAAACAAGGGCAACTGGCGCAATAACCAATAATGATCCCATAAACAAAAATCTGATACTTTTTAAATCTTCATCGGTTGCGTGATGAAAATATTTCGCCAACGCCATCACAACCGCAATCTTCATAAATTCAGACGGTTGCAGCTGAATAAAGCCTAAATTAATCCAGCGCTGCGCCCCCATCCCCGTATGCCCCATAATTTCAACAATAAGGAGCATGAGAAAACCGATAATATAGATCGGGTAGCTAAGTTGGTACCACCATGTCGTGCTGATCATCGAAATAATAAGAAGTCCGATCATGCCGACTCCAAAACGCATAATTTGTTTTGACGCCCATGGGTCAAACGATCCTGCCGCAGAATAAAGCGCCGTAAATCCAATACACGCCATAAAAATAACAAGAAAGATAAGCGTAAAGTTCAAATTAAGAACTTTTTCTAAAATAGCGCTCTGCCCTTTTATCCTTGATTGATTTTTCATGTGTCTGCCAATTTTCTTCTTTGTACTTCCAGCAATAAATCACGCGCTATCGGCGCGGCAACGGCAGAACCACCGCCGCCATGCTCTACCACGACAGAACACACATAATCTGGATTATTAAGTGGGGCGTACCCAACAAATAAAGCATGATGGCGGAATTTCCACTCTAAATCTTCATTCGTAATGCCTAAAGCGCGTTGTGCGCGGTTAATTTTCTTGACCTGAGCCGTTCCCGTTTTACCACCAAATTGCTGATCTTTATTTTCTACTTTTGAATCATATGCCGTGCCATCTTTATGATTAACAACAAAATCCATTCCTTTTTTTACAAGGTCTAAATGCTTTTTCTTTACATTAATTTTGGGCCATTTTTCTTGATAAATTTGACGTTCACCAACATGGCTCACCAAATATGGCTTTACCGCGTATCCACCATTCACAAGCCGCGCGGTCATCACCGCAAGCTGTAATGGTGTTGCCAATATAAATCCCTGACCAATGCTTGAAATCACTGTGTCTCCAGGGCGCCAGACTTGTTTATGATGTTTTTGTTTCCATTTTTTGGTTGGAATTAAGCCTGATTTTTCCGACATGATGTCAAAATCATATGTCTGCCCCAACCCAAATTGGCGCGCCATCGCCGCAATATTATCAATACCAATTTCAGTCGATAATTTATAATAATATGTATCACATGACCGCATCAGGGCGCTCACCGCGTTCACTTTACCGTGACCACTCAATTTCCAGCAATGATACTTACTCTTTCCTAACTCATACCGCCCCGTGCAGTTAACGGATGTTTTTGATGTCGCCACGCCCTGTTCAAAGGCAGCCAAAGCCGTAATCATTTTAAATGTCGACCCTGGCGGATATTGCCCTGAAATCGCTTTGTTATTTAACGGAAAGGTTGGATCATTTAAAAGCTCATTCCATGCTCCTGTTGAAATACCATTTACAAATAAGTTCGGATCAAAAGTTGGATGAGATGCCATCGCATAAATTGCTCCCGTCTTCGTATTCATGACAATACAAGAAGCACTTTTATATTGAGAAAGCCGTTCTTGGCAAAACCGCTGATATTCTGCATCAACCGTTAGCTTTACACGTTTTCCTGCTTGGCTTTCTTGATAAGAAAGATCCCTTACTTTTCGCCCCTGTACGTTCACTTCAGATTGTTGGAATCCTGCTTGACCTTGTAAAATATGATTATAAGATTTTTCGAGGGATGTTTTACCGATGCGAAAACCTGGAAGCTTTAAAACAGGATCTTTGGTTTCTAAATCCCGTTCATTCGGGCGGCCAACATATCCTGTAATATGAGACGTGATATCAGATAAAGGATAACGCCGTATATCGCCTTTTTGCACTTCCATTCCCGGAAGGTCAGAAATATTAACTTCTAATTTTGCAATATCCTTCCATGTTAAGCGGTCAATCGCCTCTAACGGTAAAAACGAAGATTGCTTTCCTATTTTTTCTTTAATTTTTTTAATTTCTTGATCATTAATATCAATGAGCTGTTTTAAAATCTTAAAGCGTAAATCAAGGTCATCTACTTTTTCCGGCGTAATGAGGAGACGGTAATTTTCTTCATTAAAGGCCAGTGGCACACCAAAGCGATCAAATATTCCCCCACGCAACGGGGACAAAAAATTTCCATCAATACGGTTTTGATCTGATAATGTTTTATATTTTTCGCCTTGTGCCAGTTGTAACCACGCCAACCGCCCCCCTAAAAGTGTTAATAATGCACCCTGACAAGCCGTGACAAAAAATGCCCTACGGGTGAATTTTTTACTTTTATGATCTGTGTTGCCTATCAAATTCTATGACTTTCGATCTCTACGGAAAGAAGCTTTCTTAAACCTAAAAAGAAAAAGCTTAATAAAGGAAGCAGTAAAATACTGATGACAACATTATGAAAGAAATATTCATACGGCAGAACATTATTATAAGATACCGATAGCAGCAGCCAGTGAAACAACGCATAAACACTAATTATAAAGGTAAAAACCGCAAATAAAGCGATATATGTTTGCCCAAGGAAAAAATTCCGTTGAGACCGCAGTGCAAAATATATTGTTAAGAATATAACGCTATGAAAACCAATCATATTGTTAAGCAAGACATCATAAAAAAGGCTTAAACAAAAAATAACAGCTGGATGAAAAAGCGAGGGCTTATAAATAGCCCAATAAGATAGCGTCAAAAGTATAATATAAGGCTGCACAGTCACATTAAAAAACACATCACTGCACAACCAACTGGCATAAATAAGAACAAAGCACAGAATATAAATTGTAATATTTTTCAAAAAAAACATTATTATAATCCTCCAATATCCTTCTGTTTTACATTGATAGATTTCATGATTTTTACGAATTTCAAATCTTTTAACTCTGCCGCAGGTTCTAAAATAATAGTATCTTTATATTGTGTAATGGTGCCGACTAAAAGCCCAGAGGGAAAGACTTCTCCATCCCCTGAGGTATAAATTTTTTTACCAATCATATCTTTCAGATTGAAATCATAATGTTTTAAGATAATACGTTGATTTAACTGACCCACAGCAATCGCATTTTTATTAGTGCCTTCAACAGTCACCGGAATACGCGAATTAATATCTGTGACAGCTAAAATATGAGCCACTTTTTCACCTATATTATAAATACGGCCAATCAACCCTTCCCCGCTAAGCGCTACATCTCCTTTTTCAATCCCGCTCTCAGCGCCGATTTTGACAAGAAACTCAGATCTATAGCTATTTTGCGGATAAATCAGAACGCGCGCTGTAATAAAGTTAAAATCATTATCTGATTTCACATTTAACAATGTCTCAAGTGATCTATTTTGCGCCCGTAACATCAACGCGGTTTGATACCATTCTTTTAAGCGTTCATTTTCTATTAAGAGCCGCTCATTCTCTGCCTTTAATTCAGCAACATTTGAGATGGAATTAATTTCATCTGATACCGTCTTAAACGGGCGATTAATAAAGTCAACTGTCGTCGCCAGATGATCATAGAATGACATCTTTATTCTCTCTGCTGCCGAGGGGCTTAAAAGAAAAAATACAAAAATAAGGAGAGAAATTACAATTAAAAAGATAGACTTAGTACGGTCATCAAAAGAGAGGGCCGGAGTAAAACTTCTTTTTCTGATCCAAGGCAACAACATGCATATTCAATTAATAAGATCCAATGAGGACACCATTTAATGACTTCATTTCTTCTAAAGCATGCCCTGTTCCAAGGACAACACACGATAATGGGTCATCGGCAATGGTAACGGGTAATCCAGTCGCATGGCGTAAAACATAATCAAGATTAGAAAGTAATGCCCCCCCACCCGTCATCACAATTCCCTTATCAACAATATCTGCCGCCAGTTCTGGCGCGGTATGTTCAAGGGCCACTTTAACCCCTTCAATAATTTGGCCAACTGGCTCGGCCAAGCTTTCGGCAACTTGACGCTCTGTAATTAGGATTTCTTTTGGCACACCATTCATAAGATCACGGCCCTTAATATGCATTTGGCGGCCTTCACCATCGGCAGGCGCACACGCAGATCCAACTTCTTTTTTAATACGCTCTGCGGTGCTTTCACCAATAAGCAAATTATGAACACGGCGGATATAAGCAATAATAGCTTCATCCATTTTATCGCCACCGACACGCACAGAACGTGCATAAACAATCCCACCGAGAGAGATAACCGCAACCTCGGTTGTTCCACCACCAATATCAACCACCATAGATCCTGATGGTTCCGTCACCGGAAGCCCTGCACCAATCGCCGCCGCCATTGGTTCTTCAATCAAAACAACCTGACTGGCGCCGGCACTTTCTGCAGACTCTTGAATAGCGCGCTGTTCAACCGCAGTTGACCCAGACGGCACACAAATAATCATTTTTGGCGATACGAAAGAACGGCGATTATGCACTTTACGGATAAAATGTTTAATCATCGCTTCGGTCACTTCAAAATCCGCAATCACACCGTCACGTAAAGGGCGTGTTGCAACAATATTACCCGGTGTACGACCCAGCATTAATTTGGCTTCATTCCCAACCGCCAAGACATGCTTTTTACCTGCGACCATTGAAATGGCAACCACAGAAGGTTCATTCAAAACAATCCCTTGATCCTTGACGTACACCAACGTGTTCGCCGTACCTAAATCAATTGCCATATCAGCGGACATAAAGCCAAAAAGCTTTGAAAACATGATTAAAACTCAAATCCTAAAATGTTAAAGATGTGATTTTATAACAGAGAACAACGTACAAATCACCACTTACTTTTGAAAGACAAACAGGTATTAAGCAGATATCGCGCACAAAAAAGCCTGCAAATTGCAGGCTCCTCATTCTGTTATCAAAGTTTAATATTAACCTTGGCGGGCTTTAAAGCGTTTATTGACCTTATTGATCACATAAACACGGCCACGACGACGAATAACGCGACAGTTTCTGTCACGAGATTTCAATGTTTTCAATGAGTTAGCTTTTTTCATCGTCTCAATTCCTTCAATTTCCTTATTAGAAGCAAGAAAATAGGGATTTAAGGGCAAACTGTCAAGAGAAATTGAAAAGGAACATTAAAAGGCAATATTACAGAGAAAATTACGGGGAAAATTACAGGGAAATCATTGCGTTCAAACTCATAAAAATCACCACAACATAAAATAAATGGGTCAAGTTATGCAGTTCTTGATCCAGGCCAAAGACCCACCAGAAAATCTTATTATCAATCCCCCATTTCTTCTTGTGGCCCACAACACCCTTCATACGGTCAATTACACCATGAATGATAAAATCAATAATTGAGAGCCACCAAAGCGCTGGTGCAAAGATCAACACCACCGCCAACGTCCCTATCGCATGAATGGCGATATGTGGGATAAGCGCGCGGTATCCCTCAACACCAGGTTTTCCTTTATCAGCCGCCATCCAGTCTGTTTGCAACAAAAAGTCACAACTAAAATGCTTTGCCCGAAAGGAGAGGTAGAGAAAGAGGAGAAATATGAGTTCCATTGCCAACTATAATAAAGATGAAAAAACATGAATGAAATACTAAATATCGAATTATTCCAATAATTACCTAAAATTCGTTCTTATTTTCACATCATTTTAAGCATTTACTCATATTATAAATGAGATACAGACGCAAAAGCAGCATATTTTTTATAAAAAATTATTTAAAAACAATAAATTAGGGGAAATCATGGTTCAGGACACACAAAATACAATAGCTAATAACCCAGACGCTAACGAAAGCGATTCATTCACCTTTGAAGCCCACAACCAAGAAACCATTACCATCCCCGCTGGTAAATTTATTTCAGATTCTGAAATTGCACGTGATGGGCAAGATCTTACTTTAACAAGCACAGACGGAGAAGTCGTTGTCATCACAGATTACTTCACAGCCGAACAAACACCGATTCTTCAATCCCCAGATGGATCAATCCTAACAGAAAGCCTTGTTCATTCATTTTTAAAGACAGGAGATCAATTTGCACAAGCAGGTACATTAAATGATGCAAGCCCGATTGGCGCGATCGAAGAGCTGGAAGGTTCTGTTGTCATTACACGTGTTGATGGCACATCAGAAACGGCTACATTAGGAACGCCTGTTTATGAAGGCGACACCATTGAAACAAGCGCAGATGGCGCAGCCAATATCTTATTCCTTGATGATACAAGCATGGCAGTGAGTGAAGGCGCACGCCTATCCGTTGATAATTATAAATTTGACGCCGCAACGGAAAGCGGTGAAACAAACCTTTCTGTTCTGCGTGGTGTTTTTGTTTACACCAGTGGCCTTATTGGGCGTGATGATCCAGATGATGTTTTGATTGAAACGCCTGTTGGATCAATCGGTATTCGCGGAACAATTATTGCAGGGAATATTAATCCTGATGGGCAGAGCGAGATTACCGTTCTTGAAGGCGCGATTGTCGTATCAAACGGCCAAGGAGAAGCAACACTATCTCAACAATATGAAACCGTTAAAATCAATGGTTTTAATGATTCTATTGAAGCACTGGGCGTGAAAGAAGCTGGTGAAATGAAGACCTCTTATGGTTCTGTTAGTAATGTAATTCCTCAATTATTCAGCTCCATTAATGACAATATTCGTGAGAGTAAAAGCGAAGCACCAACCGCAGAACCCAAAGAGGTCGAAACACAAGAGGTTGAGCAGGACATTATTGAAGTAAAACCAGAAGACAAAGCACAAGAAGATCAACAATCTGAGATTTTAGAACCTGTTTTAAAAAGCAAAGGGCAGATGACCGCAGACAAAATACCACAGGCAGGACAAAATAAAGGCGAAGGCCGTGAAGCAACGAAAGAAAATGATAATCGCCTTCAAAACCAAGAAGAAAACACAGACTTCTTCTTTAACAGATTAAATCCACGTCTTGATATTGCTAATAATAGAGAGGCTACATCAGGAAATAACGGCACATCCCTTCCTGTCGAAGCGGCCGGAAATAATGTGATAGCCGGCATTATGCCTGTAGGACAAGATTTTAACGGGAACGGCACAATCGATACAATCACTTCGGGCGCCCATCTTGCTAGTGGGAATGGTGTGTTTTCAATCGATGATAACGGAAGTTCCCTTATCAATGCGGCAGGAACAAGTGGACAAGGCCTAGGTAAAGATTTTGATTTTATTGGAGACATTAATAATGACGGAAAATTAGATTTTGTTGTTAGCACCACCAACGGAACAAATGGAAGTTACAGCGTCTTTGAAATAGGAAACGATAGTCCCGTTTCTACAGTGAATGGGAATATCGGTGATAGATTAGGCGCTTCCGTTACAGGGCTTGGTGATTTTGATGGTGATGGTCTTTCTGATTTCGCTGTTGGTGCGCCACAATTTGGGGCGGCAAATGAAGGAAGGGTTATTATAGAATCATCGGCTGGTAATCAGTTTATCAATGGCTCTACAGGAGAAAGCTTTGGTTCTTTAGTTGAAAATATTGGTGATATGAACGGTGATGGCTTAACAAATTTATTAACATTATCCAATGGGACATTTGGTGGGAATTACCAAGCCGTAATTCATGCTTTTGATGGAGCAAATGCAACATTAAATTCAACAGTAATATCAACTCAAAAATTCATTACTGGTGCAGGTATTGGTGACATTAATGGTGATGGGTATGATGACTTTGCCCTTTCTCTTAAGAACGGGGATAAGGTAGAAACCTTTGCAATTTACGGTAAAGATGGCGGCATCGGGAATTACTCATTAGCAGACCTAGACAACCAAAATAATGCGCTTAAAATCACTCATGATGTTAATTTAGGTGGCGGTAAATACACAATACAAGCTCTTGGGGATCATAATGGTGATGGTTTTGATGATTTTCAAGTTGGCGTTGCCGGTGGCCCTAAATTCCTGATTGAAGGAAAAGAAACTGGTAATACTTCAGTGGGTAACGCAGGAACTGCTAACGCTGCCAATAAAAACCTTGTTGGTGATATTGATTTTAATGACGGCAACCAAGCAAGGGTGAGCCTAAGAGGTGGTAGCAGTGATAATATATTTGAAATCACAGACCAAGGCGCTGCGAATAAAACTACATTTAGAAATATTGATGGTGGTTTAGGAAACGACACTTTAAAAATCAATACTGCTTTAGATTTTAGTGATGTTGATTTTGAACAAATCAGTCAAATTGAACATATAGATCTGGGCATTAATGGTAACATCACGTTAACCAAAGAAAATCTTTTCAATCTTCTAAAATCAAGTGACACATTAGAATTAAAAATTGATGGTACGACTGTTGGTGGTGGACCATCGCAGATAAATGTTACAGACGGTGCGTCCGGTACTCTCGCAGATATATTGGGGGATACTGATGGCGCAACAAGCTCTGGTAATTATCAAGTTTACGAAGTTGGCGCTTACACGCTTTATGTAGAAAATGATGTCACTATAAACGTCGTCTAATCACTTATTTTTTGCTACAAAAACCCCGTTCCATTCTTTGGATGGTGGGGTTTTTATCATTTCAATGATACGGTCTAAGAACATCTCATAATATCTATTTAATTGGTCGTGTGATGCTTCTTTTGCGTCTTTACAATCTTGCGCCGCGCAATCAAAATCCCCTACTCTATAGGCCGCTAACATCGCATTATGTGCTGCTTGCCATTTTTTAAAACCAGCAGACTCTAAAATATTTTTATCACCAATTAATGTAAAAATTTTCACTGGCTCTTGACGGCCAATCACCTGTATCAAATCAAGTTCTAAAAAAGCCAGATCTTTGGTTTCTTTCACCGTTCCTTCGCCAATTAATGTACTGACACCATACATTTTCGTTTGACCTTCAAGGCGTGATGCCAAATTCACCGTATCTCCCAATGCGGAATAAGCAAAGCGTTGTTTTGACCCCATATTCCCGACAGAACAAAGCCCTGTATTAAGGCCAATTCCCGCTTCCAAATGAATATCTTTTCCTTCTTCTTTTAAACGCGCATTGATAGGCTCTAAGGCTCGGTTCATTTTTAAGGCTGTTTCACAGGCGGCCTGCGCATGAGAAGGATCATCAAGCGGCGCATTCCAAAATGCCATCATCGCATCCCCCATGTATTTATCAATCGTTCCCCTACTCTGCATCACTAAATTAGACATAGGTGTTAGAAAATCATTCATTAATTCAATCAATTCTTTCGGTTCAAGTTTTTCAGATATTTTGGTAAAACTCCGAATATCCGTGAACATCACGGTCAGTTCTTTTGTTTCCCCACCCAGCTTTAATTTTTCAGGATCTTTTGCAAGTTCTTGCATAAAAACGGGAGAAATATAATGCCCAAAGGCGGTTTTAACCTGCTTTCTATCTTTTTCGGCGCGAATATATTCAAACAAGGCAATCATAATGAACAAACAAAATAACGACAGCGATGGATAGATCGGATCAAATAATAATCCATTGGTTGCAAACGCCATCCAGGACCCATAAATCATAACCGTAATGTTCAAAAAGCACAAAACGCCGATCCATAACACAGGCAAGAAGAACGACATTACAATGATAAACAACCCAACACTCCCAAGTAAAATAGCTTCTGCACCGTTAATAAAACTGGGGCGTTTTAGGAATCTACCTTGTAATATTTGTTCAATAATATTGGCATGCACTTCCACCCCCGCAACAAAGCTTTGTAATGGTGTTGAACGAATATCACGTAACCCTTCGGCACTTGTTCCTATTAAAATAATTTTATCTTTTATTTGATTTCGAATTTTAGAATGATGCTGTTCATCTAAAATAAAATGGGCGGGAATATATTCACTTTTTCCCATTGTACGAAAGTAAACCCAAAACCGCCCTGCCTCATTCATAGGAATAATTTTCTTTGCTAATTTTACTTCATAATGAAGATCAAAAATTTCTTTGTTTTTATTTTCTTTAATAATTAAACGTGAATTAGCACCCGTAGAAACACGTAATGTTTCAAGCGCCAAAAGAGGATATAGCGCATTGGATGAATTGCTAAATTGTGGTGGGTTATAATAAGTAAACAACGGAACTTTTCGGATAATACCATCTTTTTCTGGCACAACCATAAAATGCCCATTACCCGCCGCGTTTTTTGAAAATTCAGGAATATTCGTTGCCATGCCGCGGGCTTGATAAACATTATTTAAAAGTTCTTTTTTATCTTTTAATAAGAATGTAGGAGGCACAGGTTGATTAGGAATACGGCGTGTTTCATGGGATTCTGCACTCGTAAATCCTGTCACAATATTCCCTGCTTTCAAGATAGAATCCGCAAAGATTTTATCGTGATCTGGCAGGTTTTTTAAAACCTGCAGCGCTTCTTCATATTCATCACTATTGGGTAAGTTTTCTGAAATACGGTGGGGGGACGTCCTATCTTCTTCTGCAAAAACCATATCAAAACCGACAGATTTTGCGCCTAAATCTTTTAAATTTAAAATTAAATCAGATATAGTTGTGCGCGGCCACGGCCATTGGCCAATCCGCCGTAACGAATTTTCATCAATATCAATAATCACTACCTCTTGATTCACGGGCTTCTCCCGCGGCAAGGCTTTATTGTAATAATCGAATACCAAAAATTGAAGGCGCTTACGCAGATCGAAATCTGATCCACTCAATACAACAAGGGACGCCAAGAAGCATAATAAAAAAGTAAAATGAAACCCTTTATAGGATAATAATTTTCTCATAGGAAAGACTTCATCGTTCAGAAAGCGCCCTATCTTTTGCACGTAAAACTGGCTTTGCTAAGTAACTTAAGATACTGCGTTTGCCCGTGATAATCTCTACCTCTGCGACCATACCAGGGGTAATGGGCAACGGGTTATCCACTGTACCTAAATAATTCTGATTTGCCTGCACTTCAATTTCAAAAAAGATATTTCCTTTTTCATCGGTGATACTATTTGCGCCAATACGTGAAAGCGTGCCTTTTAATGACCCATAGCGCTGTGGATCATACGCAGAAACTTTGATATTCGCGGGTAAGCTAGGGCGAATAAAGGCGATTTCTTGGGGTGTTACCCGTGCGATAATCTTTAAATTATTATCTAATGGTACAACTTCAAACAACTTCATTGCAGGCTCGACAATCCCACCTATCGTCTTAATTGATATTTTGTTCACTACGCCATTAATCGGAGAACGAACGTCCGTACGCGACACACGGTCTTCGATGGCAGTTAGATTTTCTGCTAATTGAGAAATTTGGCTTTCTACTTCATTTAATTCACCAAGAACTTGGCTCTTAAATTGGTCTTCCCTGTCTTTACGTTCTTTTTTCTTTGTGCGTAAATCAGAATTAAGCGCATTTTTCTCCTGTGTTGCCTCACGAATTTGCCCTGAAATATTTGCAAGCTCACGATCCAAACGAATTTCTTCTAACTTTGGCACAGCTCGTTTTTTTACCATCTCTCTGGTAATATCAAGCTCTTTATTTAAGATAGAACGGCTTTCGATAAATCTATTTATTTTAGCCTGTACTTCACCAAGGCGTGAGCGCGCACTTGAAATTTCATTATCTAAAATTGATTTAGAATTTTGTAATTCTTCTTTACGTGAATTAAAAAGAGCTTTTTCATTACGGGCAATATCAGGGTATTGTTCTAAAATATCATCACTCATTTTAAACGCTTTACCATCTGCTTCGGCCTTAAGCCTTATGCGCTTTGCCTTAAGCGCCGCACTTTTGGCTTCCGCGCCACGCTCTTCAGATGCAAAGGCAACATCACTTACCTTTAAAAGAATATCGCCTTTTTTTACGCTTTGTCCCTCTTTCACCAAAAGTTCTTCTAGAATCCCGCCTTCAAAGCTTTGAACAATTTGAATTTCCTGTGTAGGAACAACCTGCCCACTGCCCCGTGTTAGCTCCTCAATTTCTGATGTGCTGGACCATACAAAAAATGCACCAACCAAAGAAAAAACAGCCAATAACAAATAATGTGATCCATCGGATGGTTTTAACCGTGTAGCAGCTTCAAGCTCGCTCATGAAATCAAGATCATCTTTACTCATGATTTTGTCTCCTGCACTTTCACTTTCCCCTTTGAAATGGCTTCCAAAACTTCGTCACGTGATCCATCAATCACAACGCGCCCCTGATCAATCAAAATAACACGATCTACCAGTGCCAATAAATGATGGCGATGCGTGATAAGGATAAGCGTTTTATTGTCTGTTTCATTTTTAATTAACTGCGTAAAAGAATTTTCTGCCTGAATATCCATCGCATTGGTCGGTTCGTCACAAATATAAACCCGTGGGTTCAGCAACATGGCTCGCGCCAACGCAACGCATTGGCGTTGCCCCCCACTCAAACCTAACCCATGTTCACCCACGGGGGCATCATACCCCATGGGATGTTGCGATATGAAATCATGTACGCCTGATGCCTTGGCAACGTTTAAAATTTCTTCTTCGGACACATTGGGTTTTGTTGCCGTGATATTATCACGCACGGTTCCGTTAAACAAAACAACGTCTTGTGAAATATAGGCCACATGCTTGCGTAAATCTGCCGGATCAATCTGCGCATAATCTGTATCATCCAATAAAAAATTACCCTCGGACGGATCATAAAGCCCCATAGCCATACGCGCCAATGTACTTTTACCTGATCCAATACGGCCGATAATTCCAACTTTTTCACCCGCATTAATAATAAAGCTACATCCGTCAATAATTTTTCGATTTGTTTGCGGGTATGTAAAGGAAACGCGCTTGCACGTGATCTTCCCTTTAATATCAGGGCGATGAAGAAAACGTTTAGAAGTCGGCCTTTCAACAGGCTTACTCATGATAACATTAAGCGTATCCAACGATGTACGCGCCGTATGGTAACGGCTCATCAAATTTGCAACTTGCCCAATCGGTGCGATGGCGCGCCCCGTCAACAAAACACAGGCAATAAGCGCTCCAACACTCATTTCAGAATCTTTAATAAGATACATTCCCATTAACACAACAAATATAGACGCAGTTTGCTGTACCCAGCTTGAGATATTACCGCCCATCGCCGAGATAAAACGTGATTTTTGGGAGAGCTTTGCGTTTTCTGCCAAAAGCTTACTATATTGATCACGCATTCTACCATCTGCACCCACCGCCTTCACGGTTTCCAAGCCATGAATTGTCTCCATAAGAAGACCATGTTTTTCCTCTGCTGATTTTGCCGCTTGTCTAACAACGGCCTTTAACGGAATTTGCAATAATGCCCCCACCAGGAACACAACACAAATAAGCCCCACCAATAAAAAAGCCACTGGACCGCCCAACAGCCAAATCACAATCAAGAATAAAAGGGTAAAGGGTAGATCAATCAAAATAGTGAGAGAGGCCGATGTCATAAATTCTCGCACTGAATCAAAATCACGCAGCATATTCGCAAACGCGCCACTTGATTGTGGCCGTTCTGACAGTTTCATATTTAATAATTGGTCATAAATTTTACGCCCTGCAATCACATCCATGCGTCGCCCCGCAATATCAATAAAATACCCCCTTAAAGTGCGCATAATGAAATCAAAAACAAAGATAGTAAGCGCCCCCAAACCCAGAACCCATCCCGTTTCAATGGCGTTATTGGGAATAACACGATTATAGACATTCATAATAAAAATAGGACTGGTAAGCGCAAAAATATTAATTAAAATTGCCGCAATAATTACGCGCCCATAAATACCGCTTGATTGTGAAAACGTCCCCCAAAACCAATGATCTTCTTTCTCATTAACGTCTTTTTGTTTTTTATTGGGATGAATATAAATACTATATCCTGCATATTCTTTTTCTAATTCAATCGTTTTAATGATTTTCTCTTGATCACTTTCTGTCATCCAAACCGTCAAATTGTCACCTTCTTTTTTTAAAAGAACACAGGCTTTATTTTCTTTCAAAATTAAAACGGCAGGCAAAACAGAATTAGAAATCTTATCTATAGTCTTATTTTTTACAATTTTAGATTTTAAATTTGATTTTTCGGCGGCCTCACAAAATAATTCAGGTCCCATATTGTGACCATCATACGGTAAACCTGCCGTAATAGAAGAAGCAGAACGTGCCTGACCGTAATGCGCCGTCATATAAACGAGGCATTCTAAAAGAGAATCTTTTACGAGCAGCGCATCATTCAAAATAATAACCTTTATGTTGTCTTATTCGGTTTCGTCTTCGACCAAAAGCTGACCAAAATCACCAAATAAATTAGGCATTTGATCAACATTAATTTTTTCTGATACATAGGATTTAGGACGCGTGAAAAGTGGGCTTTCACCTTTATCGTCAAGTGCGACTTGATTCATAGACTCTAAATTACTTACCAAACGCCCTGTGCTGGCGAGGATATTTATTTTTGACTGTAAGTAACGATATTCTGATGCAATCGCCTCTAATTTTGTATTAAACAACTGATTTTCAGATTGCATCAACTGTAACAATCGTACACGCGCGCCTTCAAATTGGGTGTTATAGGCTTCTAATAATTCTTGCGTCGCAACCTCACGGTTTTTGATTAATTCTCTTTGTTTAAGGGCTGTTTCATATTCAACATAGGCCTGCCTGATATTTGCTTCAATCTCACGCGCTGTTTCTTTGTTTCTATTAAGGACTTCAAGGTATTCTGCTTTCTTTTGAAGCTTTCTTGCATTTTGCGCGCCGCCCGTTTCAAAATTCCAATTCATACGTACAACGGCGCGGGCATCGATTAACTCGCCCCCAATTTCTTCTTGTTGATCACGCTTTAAATAGGATAACTCCCCATCTAAATCTGGATATAAAACAGATTGCTCGGCATCTACTTCATGCGTCAACGCTTTTAACTCTTCCTCGCTCGATAGTAACAAAGGATGCGCATTCAACGTATCACGGATTGCCTTTTCAATATCATCTTCAATATCAACTGATATTTCTGGTTTTAAAAGCTCAGAAAGCGGCATTGTCCCAACAACTGCGCGATATTGGGCGTAAGACGTTTTTAATTGCCCTTCAAAATCTGCCAAAGTGCTTTCCAGTTGAATCAAAATATTGCGCGCTTGGGCAATTTCTGTTTCATCGGCAACACCTTCATTCACCATCAATTCAATACGGTTTTGATAATCTTGGATGATCTGATAATAGCTCTGCGTTTGCGCCAACGTATCGCGCGCGCGTAAAATAGACAAATGCGCCTGCGCCGCGTTCAACGCAATATTCTCTTTCGTATCTTCAATGGTGTAATCTGACGCAATTATCCGTGCCTGCGCCGCATCAATGCGGTGTGATACTTCAAACCCATCAAAAAGCGGCTGTGTGATCGCCCCACTCCCTTCCCCTAAATAAGAATAAGCCGAGCCACGATCTACAGTTAGCCCACGGCTGGTACTATTATCACCAAAAATACGCCCCGCTGTCGCGCTGGCAGACAAAACAGGGAAAAGGCCAGAACGATTTTCACGATATTCTTCTTCAGAAAATATTTTTTGTGATTTTGCTGTTTCAATGGCAGGATTCGTCATCAACGCTTGCTGAATTGAATCAGCAAGTGTTTCTGATTTTGCCTCACCAATTAAGAGTAAGAGCGGGCATAAGATTAAAAGTGGTTTAAAAGTCATGAAAGGAAAGAACATCCCTGTAAGATATGTAATTTCTATATTATAATGGATTATATAAGCAATCAAGCAGATAGCTGTTACCATAAAGAATAAAATGATAAATCACCCTGCCCTCGATCCCCGTTTTTTACACCCAGAAAATTGGAAAAGCGCTGACTTTGAAAACCCTGAAACAGGGCATCAGATTCATTTTCAGCAAACAATGCCCACCCAACACGCAAAAGGTACCATTATCGCTCTCCCTGGATTAAGTGAATTTAGCGAGAAATACTATGAAACAGCGCAATTTTTTATAAAACATGGATACAGATTTGCGGTTATTGATTGGGCCTATCAGGGGAAATCTTCCCGCTTTAACGACAATCCTCATAAACGCTATAGTGATGGCTATGATACGGATCTAAATGATTTAAAATATTTTATTGATCATTATATTGATACGGATATGCCCCTTTTCCTACTCGGGCATTCTATGGGTGGGCATATCGGGCTTAGATTTCTAATGCAACAACCTGATTATTTTCAAGCCGCTGCTTTTTCTGCCCCAATGATTGGCATTAAAGATTTAAAATATACAGGCTGGCTTATTCAACTGTTAAAGCCACTCTTTCACCTTTTTAAAACATCTTATGTGCCGGGCGGGAAAGATTGGCATGAAGGCGCCCGAAAAAGCGATGGCGCCGATATCTTCAGCTCAGACCCTGTTCGTGGTTCTCTTCATAATGCATGGTGTCTGCATAATCCTGCGCTTCAGGTTGGAAATGTAACAATAAAATGGGTTTTAGAAAGCCTTGCATCTGCTCAAATCTTAAAAAAGAATTTTGATAAGATTGATATTCCTGTCTTACTCGCCATCGCAGGACAAGAAAAACTGGTAGATAATGATAAAATTAAAAAAGCGGCACAGAAAATAAAACAGAGTAGAGTTTTAGTCCTGCCAAATGCAAAACATGAAATTTTAGTAGAAACAAATGAGATTTATAATAAATTTTTAAAAGAAACGCTTAAGATTTTTACACAATCAACGTAAGCCATTCCTCTTCAGTTAAAACGGTCACGCCTAATTCTTTTGCTTTTTTAAGCTTAGACCCTGAATCTGCACCGGCAACCAGATAATCTGTTTTCTTGGAAACAGACCCTGTGATCTTTGCCCCAAGGCTTTCTGCTTTGGCTTTTGCCTCCGCGCGGCCCATCTGTTCCATCGTACCTGTAAATACCATTACTTTTCCTGCAATCGCGCTATCTGTATTTTGAGCAACCTCATACGGTTTAATCGTTAATTGTTGCGCCAATTCTGTTAGAATTTCTTGGTTATGTGTTTCATTAAAAAACGCAATTAAATCTTCGGCAACCGAAGGACCAATATCATCAATATTGATCAGCTCTTCATAGATTTTCTCCTTATCACCCGCCATCGCATTTTTAATCGCATTCAATGATTCATAGGTTGCAGATAATTTCTTCGCTGTCACTTCTCCCACTTGTGAAATACCAAGCGCATAAATAAAGCGGTCCAATGAAATAGTGCGGCGATCATTAATCGATTGAAATAAATTTTTAGCAGAAAGATCTCCCCATCCTTCTCTTGCACGAAGCGGCGTGAGCGAGCTTTTATCTCGTTCTTCTAATCTAAAAATATCAACCGGCGTTTTTAAAATTCCCTCATCACAAAATTGCTCGACAACTTTTTTACCCATGCCTTCAATGTTAAAAGCCTGACGACTTACAAAATGCTTAATACGTTCTACGGCCTGCGCCTTACAGATTAAACCACCAGAACAACGCCACGCGACAGCATCCTCTTCACGCAAAACGAGGGAATCACACACAGGGCATATTTTTGGAAAAGTAAACGGCGCGGCGTTATCTTGGCGTTTATCAAATAACACCTCCACCACTTGGGGTATCACATCCCCTGCCCGTTGTATAACTACATGATCACTAATTCTAACGTCTTTACGTTTTATCTCATCATCATTATGCAGCGTCGCGTTTGATACAACCACGCCGCCAACCGTAATGGGTTCAAGCCGAGCTACAGGGGTAAGAACACCCGTACGACCCACTTGAATATCAATATCATTAATAATCGTAACTGCTTTTTCTGCAGGAAATTTATGCGCCGTTGCCCAACGTGGGGAACGCGCAACAAATCCCAAACGTTCCTGCCATGACAGATTATTTATTTTATAAACAATACCATCAATTTCATAATCTAAATCAGGACGTAAATTATTCAATTCCTCATAATTTTGCATGATTGCTTCAACATTTATACAAAGACTCGTTGGTTCTGCCTGCGGAAAACCGAAAGATTTTAATCGCTCTCTCACACCCCATTGTGTTTCCGCAAGGCTTTCATTGATTTCACCAAGCGCATAGCCAAAAAATTTTAACGCGCGCGACTTTGTAACACTTACATCTAATTGCCGTAAACTTCCGGCTGCCGCATTGCGGGGATTGGCAAAAACTGCCTTGCCTGCGGCGGCTTGTTTTTCATTAAGTGTTAAAAAATCCTGACGCGACATATAAACTTCACCGCGCACCTCCAATATATCTGGCGCATCATTTATCATTTGGGGAATATCATCGAGGGTTTTAATATTCTCCGTAATATTTTCCCCTTCATAGCCATCACCCCGCGTTGCAGCATGAACAAGCACGCCCTTCTCATAACGGATGGAGCAAGACAGGCCATCAATTTTAGGTTCAGCCACAATTTCAACACTCTCTGTCTCAGGTAATTTTAAAAACCGACGGACCCGATCAAAAAAATCACTTATTTCTTCCTCGTTAAAAACATTGCTTAAAGACAGCATCGGCACCGCATGTTGAATTTTACCAAACCCTTTCGCGGGTTTTGCTCCAATTTTTTGTGTTGGGCTTTTTGCTGTAATTAATTCAGGATATTTAGATTCAAGCGCCATAAGATCTTGGCGAAGTCCGTCATACTCACCATCTGATAGGGTAGGCGCATCATCTTGATAATATTTTTGATCATGCCGCTCTATTTCTTGTGATAGTTCAGCATGTTTTTTACGCGCTATTTCTAAACTCATTACGCAGCCTTTTCATTTAGTAATTTTTCTGCAGCAGCGCGAGCTTCTGCTGTAACTTTTGCACCCGATAACATACGGGCAATTTCCTCACGGCGTTCTTTTTGTGCATTGATTGGTTCAATATGTGTCATGTTTTCTTTCACTTTATTCTTGGACACAATCCAATGATATTGCCCTTTTGCGGCCACTTGTGGGGAGTGCGTGACAACTAAAACTTGCCGGTCTGTTGCAAGCCGCGCGAGCCTTTCGCCCACTGCCGCGGCTGTTGCACCGCCAATACCGCTATCAACTTCATCAAACACCAATGTTTTGCTTGAAACTGTTTTCGCCATAACCACTTTAATAGCGAGCATCAATCGGGACAGCTCCCCACCTGAGGCAACCTTATCAAGCGCACCGGCATCAGAATTTGGATTCGTCGCTACAATAAATTCAACAAGGTCTATGCCTTTTGCACTTTGCTGTGTTTCTTCAAAATGAATGTCAAAGCGCGCTTTTTCTAATTTTAAAGGCGGTAATTCTTGCATTACTTCTCTTGATAAAATTAAGGCGTATTTTTTTCGTGATGCAGATAATCTTTCTGCCGCCCTTAAATAAGCGTTCTGTAATTTTTCAATTTCTTTCATTAAACTTAAAAGGGCTTCATCCTGATTTTCAATCGCATTCAACGCCGTTGCAATTTCATCTCTTTTGTTAGGTAAAGTATCGATGGTGCAACCATGTTTACGCGCCTGCGCCTTTAGCGCAAAAAGACGGTCATCAATATCCGTTAAAGAATGATTATTATTGTCTAAGTCTGCAGACACATTTTGAATAGCAGCCAGCACTTCCTGGTATTCTGCATTCAGGCGCTCCATCGCTTCCATGCTTTCTTTACCATCTTCACCCAGGCGGTTAATCGCCCGCCAAATCGCGCCATTGGCCGCCTCAAGCTCTTCTAACCCTAACTCCGCTTCTTTTATTGTTTCTGAAATTTGTTCACGCTTCATAAGGCGACTGCGTAAGGTTGACAACGTATCCTCTTCCCCTGATTTTGGATCAAGGGCGTCCAAATCCTCTAAAGATTCACGATAAAATTCTTCGTCCGTTTTCGCATTTTCAATTTGTTTTTGTAACACTTTTAACAGCTTCGTTTTATCCGCTAATGCTTTCCATTTTTCACTTACCTCATCACATAAATCATGATGTCCCGCATATTCATCAACCAAATCAATATGCGTGGTCGCGTCTAATAATTCATGCGTATCAAATTGACCATGAATTTCTGCTAGATAATTTCCTGCTTGTTTTAAAAGCGCAACACTAACGGGTTGATCATTAATATAAGCTTTGGAACGCCCTTCTTTTGTGAGTGTGCGGCGAAAGATAAGCGACTCTTCTGACGTTAAATCATTCTTTTGTAAAAAACGTAAAACGGGATGTTTGTTACTCACGTCAAAACGTGCTGTGACATTTGATTTATCATCATATTGCCCAACAAGGCCTGTTTCTGCGCGCGCACCTAGTACAAGCCCCAATGAGTCGAGCAAGATAGACTTGCCTGCCCCTGTTTCCCCTGTCAAAACAGATAAGTTATCTTGAAATTCAATATTTAAATTATCAATCAGAACAATATTTTTAATATGAAGTGAAGTGAGCATAAATAACGCTCCTTCTTACTCTGCGCCGTCTGGTTTAAACAAGGAATCGACTGTTCTATCGACAAAAGAGCGTTTTGCTAAAATTTCCTGGCGTGATTTTTCATCAAGAATTTTATAACTATCTTCATACCATTTAGACCCAGGGTAATTATGCCCTAAAACCGCAGCAATCTTTGTTGCTTCGGATCGCAGGCCTAATGTCAAATATGCCTCAACCAAGCGATGGAGTGCTTCGGGTGTATGGGTTGTTGTTTGGTATTTTTTGACAACAGTACGAAAACGATTAATCGCAGCATTTATTTGATTTTGTTTCAAATAATAACGCCCAATTTCCATCTCCTTCCCCGCAAGGTGATCAAGGGTCAAATCACGTTTTAATTTTGAATCGCGGGTATAATCACTATTTGGAAAACGCGTAATTAATGCATCAAAGGAGCGTAAGGCACGGTTGGTCATTTCCTGATCACGCGCCACATCAGATATTTGTTCGTAATAAGCAAGGGCGCGAAGGTAATAGGCGTAATCCACATCTTCACTCCCCGGATGCAGCTCAATGAAGCGCTCCAACCCTAAAATAGCTTCATCATAACTATCATCTTGATACGCCGCATAAGAAGCCATGAGCTGTGCTTTAGTTGCCCATTTAGAGTATGGGAACTCACGCTCTACATCTTGGAATAATCTATTTGCTTTCTGGTAGTTTTCTTCATCAAGCGCATCAGCCGCTTCGTTATATGCAACTTCAACTGTCTTGGCTTCAGGCGCGGCCGTCACAACTTGTGCATTTTTGGAGGAACCACAGGCCGTTACAAGAACAGCCATAAAAACAGGAACGAGGATCTTTTTTAACATAGATATAGTCATACAATGACTGAGCCTAAAAACAAAGCAAAAGCCCGCTATTATGTTGAAAAATCCAGATAATTATAGAGATTAAGAAAGCGCTTTCGAGAGCGTTTCTGCGACATAAACATCCTGATCAGGCGCATGCAGGTCAACATACAGATCAATCACTTCATAAGCGCTTGGTGTGTCAAACAGCTTACGAACAAGCTTGTTATTCATTGCATGGCCGCCTTTATGGCTCTCATATTCACCCAAAACAAGGCCTCCCGCCAATGCGAGATCACCAATAGCGTCCAATAATTTATGACGGATAAATTCATTATGACAACGAAGCCCTGCTTCATTCATTACACCATTATCATCAACAACAATGGCATTATCCATTGAACCACCCTGCGCCAAGCCATTGGCTTGCATCATCTGTACATCTTGAAGGAGGCAAAAAGTACGGCAATCCGCCAAATCATGCTTGAAATTGCCGTTAATCAGTTTGAAATCAAATGATTGTTCACCAATAAACGGGTTATCATATTGAATTGTTCCCTTGTAAGTCGGGATAATTGAGGGCTTTAAAGAAGCGCGCTTATCACCTTCTTCATAGATAATTTCTTCGAGGATACGGATAGCTTTACGCGGTGCGCTTTGCTGTTGCAAACCCGCTTCTTCGAATGCCTTAACGAATGCATCCGCGCTTCCATCCATGATAGGCACTTCCATTCCATCAATCTCAACCAAGGCATTATCAATACCAAGGCCACGAAACGCCGCCATCAGATGTTCTATTGTTGAAATTGTAACGCCGTGTTCATTACCAATCACAGTACAAAGCCGCGTATCAATCACATTATTATACAGCGCAGGAACGTAAGATTGTGTTTCCGTAATCTGACCTTGATCCTTAGAATGTTTGATTCGCTTAAAGATAATCCCATGGTGAGGGTCAGCCGGATGAATAGTCAGATTGACTATTTCGGCGCTGTGAAGGCCAATTCCGCTTAAAGAGACTGTCTGTGAGAGTGTATATTGCATTACTCTCTCACTATATATAATCCCCCACCCTTCATAAAATCACACCTTGTAACGGTGTGTTACATAGGGTTGTACATTCTACATCACACTTAAGAAAACAAAAAAAAGGGAGCCAGAAGGCTCCCTATAGTTGACATCTGAAGGACACCAGATGTGAAAAGGTAAAAAAGCCTAATTCGCTTGCCGCCTTAAAAAAGCAGGAATATCAAGATCTTCGCTTCCTTGTGGGCGTTCCGCAGAGGGGGCATCAATACTTAACTGGCCCTGTGATGGCGCATCAGGCGCACGTTCCGCACGCAATCCTGAATGAAAACCACCCGTTTGTGATTGAGCAGGCGCCGTTTCTGATGACTCTGTTTCTGTTTCATAGCCACCACGATACGCGCCTGTAATACGTTCAAACAAAGAAGGCGATTTACGCTTATCTGTCTGATTACCTGCTGTTGGAAGTACGGGAGGGCGTAACACTAAACCAGATTGTGCTTGTGGTGCTGGCGCAGGCTCTGCCTGTTGCTGTGGTGCGACCATAGATGGTTGAGCGCCCATTGATGTTTGGCTTTGAACCGGTTGCGCCGGCGCAGATTGTTGCGCGGGTGCATAAGAAGACGCGACATTCGCCTGCCTTACATCATCTTGCGGCGCAGGGACAACTGGATTAGGCGGAATAAAGCTACCTTGGAAAACTTGTCCACGCATAGATGGTTGTTGGGAAGACTGCGCTTGGCTGAGGGCAGATGGTGCCGCCGCAAATTCTCTTTGCTCTAGCATATCGCTCTCAGGTTCCTCCGCTTTAGGTGCCATTGGTTGTTGCGCCATTGCAGTTGGCAGCTCAACCTTACGGGCTTGCGCCGTCATTTTTTGCACCACTTCTGTTTGCGGAATTGCGCGCGTTGCAACAGTTTTTGTTTCTGCCGTTTTCGCCTCTGGTGCTTTGGACTCCCTTCTCGCAATCGTTGTTGTTTTGATGCCTGATCCACCTGTTGTCTTAGTCGCCAGCTCTGCTTCAATTCCTGTTGCCACAACAGAAACACGCATGATGCCATCTAATTTCTCATCAAATGTAGAGCCAAAGATAATATTTGCATTTGGATCAACTTCATCACGAATACGGTTACAGGCCTCATCAACTTCAAACAATGTCATATCCTGACCACCTGTTACGTTAATAATCACACCGCGCGCACCCTTCATTGAAACATCATCAAGAAGAGGGTTGTTAATCGCCGCTTCCGCCGCCTCAGTTGCACGGCGTTCACCTTCGGCTTCACCGTTACCCATCATTGCTTTACCCATTTCAAGCATCGCAGAACGAATATCTGCAAAGTCCAAATTAATCAGACCAGGCATCACCATTAAATCAGTCACGCCCTTCACACCCGCTTGTAAAACGCGATCTGCCATTTCGAAAGCTTGCGCAAAGGTTGTTTTTTCATTTGCCACACGGAATAGGTTTTGGTTCGGAATAACAATAAGCGTATCAACATAATCTTGCATTTCACGGATACCCGCTTCTGCTTGTGCCATCCGATGCGACCCTTCGAAATGGAAAGGTTTCGTCACAACACCAACAGTTAAAATACCACTATCACGACAGGCCTTGGCAATTACAGGCGCTGCGCCTGTTCCTGTTCCACCGCCCATACCCGCAGTAATGAAAGCCATATTAGAACCTTCAAGATATTCCATTACCTCAGAAAGGCTTTCTTGCGCTGCACGTTCACCAATCTCTGGCTTCGCACCAGCACCAAGGCCGCCCGTGACGCTCGCGCCGAGCTGGATTTTTGAATCACAAAGCGAACCCTCAAGCGCTTGTGCATCTGTATTGCAAACAAGAAATTCACACCCCTCTAATGCGGAAGAAATCATATTATTAACGGCATTACCGCCGGCGCCGCCGACGCCCATTACTGTAATTTTTGGTGACAATTTTTTTACCTCTGGTGTTTGAATACGGACATTAAGCATATGTGAGACCTCCCAATCAGGATCTGAAATAAATTTATGTTGTTTTTCCTTTGAAGGGAATCTTGAATTTCCCTAGACAAGAAGAAAAGGCTGGTTATTTTTATAAGTTTTTGATTATCACCCTTCGAATGAACTTCAGATTATTAAGCTAAGTGATTCAAATGAATCATTAATTGAGATTGTCTCATAGCTTGGACTCACCACCAAGCAGTGGGAGTAACTCAATTATAACTTTGTGGATAAGTTGTGGGGAAAATGTATTTTACCAGTTTTCTTTCCACCAATTAGCGACTCGGCTCAATAAAGAACCCGAATCAGCTTTGGCAGAAACTTCCGTCGGCATTTCATGCGAATGCGATACGTAATAGCTTAACAAACCAGAGACAGCCGAAAAGTTAGGCCCGCTAACCGCATCGGGTAAACTGCTAATACGAATAGGGCGCCCCAAGCGCACTTGTTTATCAAGAATAAGCTTTGATAATTCCCGTAAACCAGCCAACTGGCTTCCACCGCCCGTCAAAACAACTTTACGGCCAACATATTCTTTGAATTTACTATCCTCAAGCTTCGCCTGAACCATTTCTAATATCTCTTCGATACGCGGCTGAATAATGCCGATTAACAGCGCTCTGGAAACATGATTAGGGCTAGAGGTATCTGTCTCTCCCAATTTTTGGACATCAATTAATTCATTCTCATCACTCGCCCCCAACATCGCACTGCCATAAAGCGTCTTAATACGTTCAGCATCAGACAAAGAGCAGTTCAAGCCATTGGCAATATCACTGGTGACATGACCGCTCCCGATTGGAATTGAATCTTGATGAATAAGCTTACCGGCAACAAAAATCGCAAAAGAAGTTGACCCCGCTCCCATATCAATAACAGTGCATCCCAAATTCATTTCATCTTCAACAAGACAAGATAAACCGGACGCATAAACAGAAGAACAAAGACAAATAATATCCAAATGACTACGTTCAATACAATTTGTTAGGTTTTGAAGCGGCGTTAACTCAGACAAAACCGCATTAACCAGCACATTTAAATTTTGCCCCGTCATATTAATGGGGTCATCAATACCATTCACACCATCAATGCCACAATTTACCATGATCGTATGAACCATTTCTTTATCAGCTTGCATGATTTGATTTTGTGCCTTGGATAAGGCCTGATCAATATCATGTTGCGTCACCGCCTGGCCTGATATTTGAAGTGAAATTTCTAAGCTCTCAGATTGTGTTTGTGTTGTGGGTACATTGACAATGACATCCCGAAGCGGATAACCCCGCATCTCGCTCGCCGCCATTTTCTCTGCCGCATGCACAGCCTGACGGATAGAATGATCTGCAAGCTCTAAATCAACGATCACACCGCCTTTAATGCCTTTTGCAGCCTGATATCCCGCACCTAGAACCTCAACACCACCTTCATCATCAATCACACGACCAATCAAACAGGCTATCTTATGCGTACCGATATCAAGCGCCGCGACCAGTGTTCCTTTGGGTTTATGGTTAAATTTCATATTGCGTTTTCTTGTGTGTTATAATTTGCCTGATAGGAATAAGCCGCCCCCGGATGGGTCTGAACAATAATGCTTGGAAACATACGGACATCAACTGATTTTATATCCTTATCCAACAGCGCGTCTTTTTCTTGATGCTCCGCCAACTGACTTAACGCCAGCGCGACTTGATCTTCTGGAAGCTGTACCAATAACCCATTATCCAATTTTAAATTCCAACGCCGCCCTGATACATATTGCGCGGCCTCAACTTTATTAAATAGACCCGGCTCCGCTGCTAATAATTTTAAAAAGCCACCTGCATATTGCGGCGCTTTTTTCCCTGTAAAAATAATAAAATCTTTAAAACGTCCAAGGTTTTTATGGGTCAGCACAAAACCCTCCTGATCGATAACGGAGACTTTACGATCTTGTTGCCACAACGCCATCGGCACACGCTCTTCTAATTGCAAATGCAAGGTATCTGGTAATTGCCTTTTAATAGAGAGCGTTTTAACCCATGAGATTGTTTCAATCTGTTCCTTGGTTTTTTCCAGATCAACCCCAAACAAAGCATCCCCTTTATGAACATTGACGAGAGAAAGCAATAGATCACGATCTGTATGAACGCGCCCTTCAACCATGACATTCTGGATTTCAAAACCGAAAGAAACTGTGGCTTGCAAGGCTTTATCACGCGCCCAATCGCGCGTGGTGCTAGATGCGCCGCTCATAAAAAACCAAGCGCCTAGCCAAATAACAAAAGTAAGGACCGCCAATGAAACACCAAAGCGTTTGCACCAGAAAATCAGGCGCTCTGCTGATAATCCCTGCTTTTTTCGGCCTCTTGATTTTGAGACGGGCTTTCTATTAAACCATGACATTTTGCTGTTTCCACCAGATGAGAACAAAGTTGAACAAAGGACATGCCGTTTAATTCAGGCTGGATCAGGGCGACTGATCCGGGAGCCAAACCCGGCATGGTATTAATTTCTAAAAAGTATACAGCATCTTTGCCTGATTTTGAAACATCATATCTAAAATCACAGCGCGTTAATCCTGAACACCCCAACGCATTAAATATTTTCTCCGCATTTTCAATAGCGGCCTGCGCAACATCGGCGGGAACATCGGCGGGAGTCACCAGCTCAGTCTGTGTATCGTGATATTTTGCATTATAATCAAAAAAACGTCCGGGGAATTTAATTTCTGTTACCCCTTGCGCTTTACCATCAAGGACAGTGACATGAATTTCACGCCCTTCAATAAATTTTTCAACCAAAACCTGGTCTCCAAAACACCAACTTCCCTCATCTAATGGTTTTTGGTTTTCGCCTTCTAATATAATACGCACCCCAACGCTTGATCCCTCATTAAGGGGCTTCACAACGTAAGGGCGCGGTATGACTGTTTCTGCAATAACATCTGCCTTGCTTGCCACCACACCATCAGCACATTTAACACCAATAGAGAGAGCAATCTTTTTTGTCATCGGTTTATCCATGCCGATTGAAGAGGCCAACACATTAGAATGCGTATAAGGAATCTCCATCGCTTCTAACAGCCCCTGAATAACGCCATCCTCACCGCCACGTCCATATAAATTATTAAAAGCAACATCAGGTTTTGGCGTTAAATCATTAATTAATTTTGCAATATCACTGGTGACATCAATCACCTGAACATCATATCCATGCTCTTTTAATGCCCCCTCAATAGATTTACCTTTCGTGAGTGATACTTCCCGTTCTGCAGACCAGCCCCCTACCAATAATGCCACTTTTTTCGCCATCACGCTTCTCCCATCCGTTTTATTTCCCAGCGTAGCGTGATTCCAAATTTGTCCAAAACACGGGTACGTATTTCTTCCCCCAACGCCTCTAAATCGCTTGCTCTTGCTGTGCCTGTATTAATCATGAAATTACAATGCTTCTCGCTCATCTGCGCGCCACCAATCATCAGACCGCGTCCGCCAACCTGATCAATAAGTTGCCAAACCTTTGTGTCTTCGGCAAGGCCAGCCTGTGACAATGTTTCGACAGACGGGTTGGCAAAGGTTGACCCCCCTGTTTTTTCACGGATGGGCTGGCTTTGTTCGCGTTTTTCTTTGATCTTGGCAATGCGTGCCTTAACCTCTCTCGCCGTTTCTTTTTTACCCTGAAAAGCCGCGCTTAAAAATATATAATCATCTGGCACTTCGGTATGGCGATAGGACATGCCCATTTGATCTGGCGTCAGGGTATGCATATTACCCGCCCTATCTATTGCTTCACAGTTAATTAAGACATCTTTTGTTTCCACGCCATAACAGCCCGCATTCATTTTTAATGCCCCCCCGATAGAGCCAGGAATACCTGAAAGAAATTCAAGCCCACCCAATCCATACTCCGCCGCAATATTCGCAACATTCGCATCGAGCGCTAATGCCCCTGCCGTGACTTTATCATCATCAACTTGTATTCCTGAAAAATCCCGCCCCAAACGAACAACCACACCGCGCACGCCACCATCATGAATAATACAATTCGACATCGCACCAAAAATATAAACAGGAATACTGGAATCAAGCCTCTTTAAAAAATCTTGCAGGTCTTCACGATCCGCAGGCTTAAAAACAACATCCGCCGTCCCCCCACACCGAAACCACCCCTTCTCTCCCAAGGTTACATTCTCGCTATACCGCCCTCTTATTTTTGGTAAATTCTCAATCATAATAAAAACGCATACGCTAATGGAATGGTTACTGCCGCAATAATAGTACTGAGCAATACTGTCGTCGCAGCACGCTGCGGATACATATTAAGATTAGCCGCATAAATTGCAAAGTCTGCGCCTAGTGGCAGTAAACCAAAAAGAATAATAATTGGATGAATAGCATTAAGAACACTTCCAAAGACAGTTGCGTCTAAGAATACTAAACCAAATGCTAAAGCCGGCCATATTATAAAGCGGATAACCATCGCTAGAGATAAAAACTTCATATCAAATTTCATTTTTTCAAAACTAGATAACGTTAAACCAATAATCATCATACCTAAGACAATAAACGCTTCCTTCAATGAAACAGACAAGTCCGATACTAAATCAGGAATAGGCACACCTGATGACGATAAAGAGATTCCAATAATGGCGCCGTATAATGGCGGTAATTTCAGAAGTTTTTTAAACGATTCTTTCCAGTCAAATTTTCCCAATGCCAAAATATAGTACCCAATCGTTATTTGAAACATTGAATTAGAAATAGCCGCTAATAGATAAATAGCAAAAATCTGCGGATCTAAAATCGCAAGCGCCACTGGAATACCAAAATATCCTGAATTGCCCGTCGCAAGACCTGCTGCCATTAAGTTTTGGGTTTTGCCCTTATAAATAAACCCACATAAAAAATATGAGATCAGTAAAATAAAAAAAGATAAAGTCCAGACCATTAAAAACACAGAAAAATCAGTAATCTGAATATTCGAGTTCCATAGCCCTGCCGCAAACACGAGCGGCATTATGATATAAATCACAAGCGTACCGATCTGCTTGGCTTCAATTTTGAAAAACTTACCCGCAATAAAGCCAAGTGCAATAAAAATATAAAGCGGAATTAGCTTTTGTGTAATCAGTAAAAAAATATCCATTTATTTCTTAAATTCCTGATCGAGCTGGTCGGGCAGGTCATAGGCCCATTTACTGATGTTTCCTGCGCCCATACAAATCACGTAATCACCCTTTTCGGCGGAAGCCGCAATGAGAGCGCTTAAATCATCAACTTGCGGCAAGATGGCGGCATCTTTATGGCCGCGTTCTATCATCGTTTGTACCAGATGTTCTTTATCTGCGCCTTCGATCGGGTCTTCCCCCGCAGGATAAACATCGGCAATAAACACTTTATCGGCGTCATTAAAACAAGTTGCAAAATCATCGAATAAATCACGAAGGCGGGTATAGCGATGGGGCTGCATCACCGCGATAATGCGCTTGCCTGATTTTTCAACAGCCTGACGGGCGGCTTTTAATACCGCCTGAATCTCCACAGGATGATGGGCATAATCATCAATAATTGTTACGCCATTGCTCACCCCTGTTTTCGTGAAGCGGCGTTTTACGCCACTAAAACTTTTCATACCGCGTTTCATTGTTTCAAAGTCAACGCCCATTTCTTGCGCTATCGACAGCGCCGCCAAAGAGTTTTGCACATTATGTTCTCCCAACATCGGCAAAAAAATGTCAGTCGCGGTTTGATCTCCCCCCCCACAAAGCCAATCTGCGAAGGTCACATCAAAATAAGTACCTTCGGCTTCCGGGCGTAGATTAAATGCCTTTACATCAGCCTGCGGATTAAACCCGTACGTAATTAAACGCCGGTCTGATAGGCGCGGGATAAGTTCCTGTACGGCAGGGTGGTCAACACATAAAACCGCAAAGCCATAGAACGGTAAATTATCAATAAAACGACGAAAGGCGGCCTTAATATTATCGTAACAGCCATAATGATCCAGATGTTCTGGGTCAATATTTGTCACCACGGCAACCGTTGTCGGAAGCTTGGTAAATGTTCCATCACTTTCATCGGCTTCGGCGACAATCCAGTCACTCTCTCCAATGCGGGTGTTGGTGCCGTATTTGTGAATAATGCCACCATTAATAACTGTCGGGTCAAACCCCGCTTCTTCCAACATCGTTCCCACCATTGTGGTGGTGGTTGTTTTTCCGTGCGTTCCTGCGATAGAGATCGACCATTTAAGACGCATAATTTCGGCAAGCATTTCGGCGCGGCGTACAATCGTTTTGCGCTGATCCCGCGCGGCTTTCAATTCAGGATTTGTATCTTTAATCGCGGTAGAAACGATAACAATCGCCGCATCTGTAACATTTTTTTTATCATGCCCAATAAAAACTTTGATCCCCTTATCTTGCAGGCGTTGCACATTGGCGCTATCGCTCATATCAGATCCTTGCACCTGATAGCCCATAGAATGCAAAACTTCAGCAATGCCGCTCATGCCAATGCCGCCGATTCCGACAAAGTGTAATATTCCAATATTAAGTGGCATTGCACGCATAACTCTTTATTCCTTTAATTAATCTATAACTTTAATCCGCGCCCTATTCGCATAATTTAACCTCTCGATTGTGTGGGATCAAACGCTTGATTAGCTTTTTTGTCCCAACCACTTGCCAAGGCAGTCACCAAATTCCCTAACCGTCTTGCGGCATCAGGTCTACCGCAACCACGGGCATTTTCTGCCGCGGTAAAAAGTGTTTCAGGTGATTGCAAAAATGCCTCTATACGGGCTTGTAACGTATCGGCATTAAAGCCATCTTCGGTCATCACCCATGCACCGCCCGCATCAAAAACCGCGTCGGCGTTTCTCTTTTGTTGTTGGTCTTTATGGTGCGGATACGGGACAAAAATTGCCGGACGCCCCGCCGTTGTAACTTCCGCAACCGTGCTGGCTCCTGAACGGGCAATCACCAAATGTGTTTCTGCCAATTTCGATGCCACATCATCAAAGAATATTTCTAATTCTGCTTTAACGCCAATCTCTTGATAACGCGCACGCACAGCGTCAACATCTTCGGCGCGGCATTGCTGAACAATTTCAAGACGGTTTTTATAATGATCCGCCAGCTTTTCAACCATGTCAGGGATAACCTCACTAAAAACACTCGCGCCCAGTGACCCCCCAAGGATTAAAATTTTAAGCACACCATCTTGTTCAATCGCAGGATAAGGCTCATTATAAAGCGCGGCTATTTCTGTTCGAACGGGATTGCCAATCACAACGCTGCGTATTTTATCTTCTTCATTCATCCCCGCAACATTATTAAGCGGCAAAGCAATCCGGTCCGCCTTAGGGGCCAGATAAACATTCGCTTTGCCTAAAATAGCATTCTGTTCATGAAGAATTGTAGGGATATTTTTTTTCTGCGCAGCATACACCGCAGGGAAAGACGGATACCCACCAAAACCAACCACGATTTGTGGGTTTAACTTCTTAAGCAAAGATCCTGCCTGCATGACACCAACAGCCAATGACATGGCAGTTGATATTTTGCTCAAAATTCCAGATTTTAAGCCGCTCGATTTTAAAACGTAAGTCGGAATACCACCCGCAAAATTTTTATAGTCAGCGCCGCGCTTATCCGTCGCCAAAGACACATGATACCCCCGCCCAATTAAATCCCGCGCTAAGGCTTCCGCGGGGAAAATATGCCCCCCTGTTCCGCCAGCACTAATAAGTATTTTTTTATTCGCTTGTGTCATATCACTTTACTTTTTTACAATAATTCCTGATCTGGCGCTTCGCCGTGTTAAGGCTAATACCATACCCATTGCGACGCTCATCGACAACAAGGAAGACCCCCCATAACTGATAAAAGGCAAAGTCATCCCCTTAGTCGGCAATAGACTCAGCGCCGAACCCATGTGAATAATGGTCTGTATTCCAAAAATAGTAAGGATTCCACCGCCGGCAAGGATAACAAAAACATCTTTATTATCCATAACTTTATTAAGCCCCCTAATAACAATCACCCCATAAAGCCCCACCAATAATATAATAAAGAGAAAGCCGAGTTCCTCCCCTGCGACAGAAAAAATGAAATCGCTGTGAGAATCAGGAATGCCAAGCTTTACATTGCCCTGCCCTGGACCCGTCCCCCAAATGCCCCCTTGGCGAAACGCATCAAGCGAGCGTTCAATTTGAAACGTGTCACCGCTCTCTGGGCTTAAAAAGCGATCGATCCGGCTTTGAAAATGCGAGAAGGAAAAGTAAATTAAAATAAGCAACACTATTCCCGCTCCTAATAAAAGGGCAATAATACGAAACGGCAAGCCTGCCAAAAAAATTACCGTTAAAAACCCCGTAATTACAATAAAGGTTGTTCCAATATCAGGTTGCAGAATAATTAAACTGATCAATACGCCAAATAAAACCGATATAATTTTAATAGCAGGGAAATCCTTCTGTTCTTTTTTAATGGATAAGAACCACGCCACCACCACAATAAAAGAAGATTTTGCAAATTCACTGGGCTGTAGGGAAAATCCAGGAAGATGAATCCAACGCTGCGCGCCTTTAATCTCCGCTCCAAAAAGCAAAACGTAAATAAGTGCCATAAAGCTAAGCACCATCACGACAAAAGAAAAACGCCAAATTTGCCGCGCGCTCAGAAAAGAAACACCTATCATCACGCTTAAAGACATCAATAAAATAAAAACATGCCTGAACAAGAAATGATATTCGCCCAACCCAATACGCACCGCCACAGGCGGGCTGGCCGTTGCCACCAAGGCAATACCAAACACCATAAGCGTTAAAATCAACCCAAATAAAACTTTATCAAGGGTCCACCACCATTGCGCAATGAAAGATTGATTGGTACGGGAAAAAAGCTTCATGATTTACTCGTTAATTCTAATACTTTGGCTGTAAAGGCGTCGCCCCGTTTTTCAAATGATGAAAACTGATCCCATGACGCACAAGCGGGAGAAAGAAGGATAACCGTCTCTGTTTCTTTATTTTTTTTGGCTTCTTTATAGGCTTTATCAACGGCTTTATCTAATGTCTTACATTTCTTAAAATCAAAACCATATTTTTTAAGCCAAACAGCAAACTCATCTGATGCCTCACCAATTAAATAGGTTTTTACAATTTTATCTTTAAAGATTTCAAGGCCGCTCAAGCCACCCTCTTTTGCTTGCCCACCAATGATCCAATAAATGTTATCATAGCTCGATAAGGCTTTCGCTGCGGCTTCTGCATTGGTCGCCTTACTGTCATTAATAAAAGTAATATTATCAGATTGCGTCACTTGATATTGGCGGTGCGCTAACCCTTTAAAATTTTGAAAAGATCGCTCTATATCTTTTTCTGCAAGCACTAATTCACCCGCCACTGCAAAAACGCAGGCCATATTCTGATAATTATGCTGCCCTTTTAATGTATCAAACCCTGTTAAAGAAAAGACTTCTGCATTATTTCCTTTTTTATTGGTAAACAAAACACCATCTTTGACAAAGAAGCCTTCTGTTACCTCACTTTTAACAGAAACAGGAATCATATTGCGTTGTCCTTTAAAGAAAGAACGGTTAAAGCTTTCTTGGGTGTAGTCATTATCAACGCCCACAATGCCAACGCCCTCGCCATCTAAAATAATTTCTTTAGCTTCAATATAATTTAACAAACTGCCATGTCGGTCAATATGGTCTTGTGTAATATTCAAAAGAACCGAAATATCGGGTCTAAATGTCGGGCAAAGGTCGAGCTGGTAAGACGATATTTCTAAAATCAAAACATCAATTTTATCCATATTTACATCACACACAGGCACGCCAATATTGCCTGCCATTTCTGCGCGCACACCTGCTTCTTTAAGAGTATGTGCCATCAACGCCGTTGTCGTTGATTTGCCATTGGTTCCGGTAATACCTATCACTTTTTTACCGTGATCAATACGGTTTAATAATTCAATATCACCAATAATTTCTACATCATATTTTTGGGCATTTATAACAACCCCATGCGGTTCAAATTGATACGGCACACCGGGAGCCAGCATTAAAAAATGAAAACCTGATAAGTTTTTGGATGTTACATCTTCTATAGACGCGCCAAGTGCTTCGGCTTTTTTACAATTCTCTGCATTATCATCATAGGCGGTCACGTCAAACCCCGCCTTCACCAAGGCCGCAACAACAGACAGGCCAGAAAGCCCTAAACCAAAAACAGCAACTGGTCCATTTTGTAATTTTTCGGCGTAAGGGGCTAGATCAATCATCGAAGCTTAAGTGTCGCCAATCCAACCAAAGCCAAAATCACAGAGATAATCCAAAAACGAATGACAACCGTTGGTTCAGACCATCCCTTTTTTTCAAAATGATGATGAATAGGCGCCATCCTAAAGACCCGCTTTCCCGTCAATTTGAACGAGGCCACTTGAATAATAACAGACAAAGTCTCAACCACAAACAAGCCCCCAATAATCAACAACACAAGCTCATGCTTTACAATAATGGCAATCGCCCCCAGACCTGCGCCCATTGAAAGCGACCCTGTATCCCCCATAAACACCATGGCAGGCGGGGCATTAAACCAAAGAAAACCCATGCCTGCGCCAATCAACGCGCCACAGATAATCGCTAATTCCCCCGCACCTGGTACAAAAGTAACACCTAAATAATCCGCAAAAATCGCATTCCCAACAAGATAACTAATCAGCCCAAAACACGCGGCGGCAATCATCACGGGAACAATCGCCAATCCATCAAGACCATCGGTTAAATTCACGGCATTGGCCGTTCCAACCATCACCAAAACAGCGAACGGCATAATAAATATGCCCAGCGGTAATAAATAATCCTTCATAAAAGGAATGGCTAATCCTGTTGCAAGCTCCGTCGTTGTAAAATTTAAATAGGCTGCCACTGCCAAAAACGCGATCAAGCCTTCAAAAAACAATCTACTTTTTCCGGAGATGCCCTGATGCGATCTTTTTGTCAGCTTCGCATAATCATCTGCCAGCCCGATTAAACCAAACCCTGTAATCACACCCGCCACAATAAACACATACGGATTAGACAAATCCGCCCAAAGCAAGACAGACGCTCCCGCAGAAACAAGGATCATCAATCCCCCCATTGTTGGCGTTCCCGCTTTTTTAAAATGGCCTTCGGGACCATCTTTACGAATAGGCTGTCCTTCTTTTTGTTTTTTCTTAAGCCAGCGAATAACACCTGGCCCAATTAAAAAACTAATAATTAAGGACGTCATTATTGCGCCCCCTGTCCTGAACGTCAAATAACGAAATAAATTGAAAATAGAGAAGTCTTCGGCAAGAGGATAAAGAAGATGATACAGCATGATTAAACTTTTTTCTTTTTTATAATTTTGACTGGAAATGCGCGGAGCGCCTCAACGATTAAACCCATTTTACTCCCTAATGATCCTTTTACCATCACAACATCACCTGGCGTTAAAACATCAGGTACAATTTGGGATAATTCCTTACTATTGGGGCGATATCCACCACGTTGGTTGGCAGGTAAACAGTCATGTAACTTCTTCATGTGCTTTCCACAGGTATAAACCAAATCAATATTGGCCGCCTTTATCGGCAGGGCAAGGTCTTCATGAAGCTTATCGCTATCATGGCCCAATTCCAACATATCACCTAAAATAGCAATACGCCGTCCCCCACGCCCCGGATCAACCAATGCCAGCACTTTAAAGGCCGCCGACATTGCCACAGGGGAGGCATTATAACTTTCATCAATTAATGTAACGGGATTATCTTTTTCACCAAAATCTAGGTATTCCCTTTTCCCGCGCCCAATAATCGCTTCTTGTTTTTCCAGTGCTTTTGCCGCCTGTTGAATATCACCGCCCGCTAATTTAACCGCTAATAAAATACTCAAAGAATTTATTGCAATATGCTTACCCGGAACTTGCAATGTATATTTCACTTCTTCGTTCAAAATATTTGCTGTAACACGCGATCCATTTGCTGCTTCAAGGCAATTTATTAATCTTGCCTGTGCAGATTGATGCTCTCCAAATGAATAGACAGACAGCGCTTTATCTTCTGCTTTTTTATTTAAAATATCAAAGGATGCAATATCACGATTTAAAACAACACAACCCCCGTCTAATACACCATCAAAAATTTCTGCTTTTGCGGCAATGATACCATCCAATCCATCTGTGAAATTACCAACATGAACAGGGGAAATGGTCGTGATAATTGCGATATCTGGCTTTACCATCTGGCTCAATGGGCTTATTTCATTTGGGTTATTCATTCCCATTTCAAAAATACCGTAATCAGTCCCCGCATGCATAGACGCCACCGTGTATGGAACACCCCAATGATTATTATAGCTCTTAATACTGGCATGCGTTTGCCCCAAAGTACTGAAAGCATGTGCCAACATTTCTTTTGTACCTGTCTTACCAACGCTGCCCGTAATACCAATTATTTTGGCCGCGGTGCGTGCGCGGGCATGATGCGCCAATGCCTGCATCGCCGTTAAAGTATCTTCAACAATAAGAAGTCGATCTGATGAAACGTCATCAATTTCCTGTGATACAACCGCTGCAACAGCGCCCTTATTAATCGCATCCACAACATAATCATGCCCATTTCCAAATTCACCATCTAATGCAATAAAAAGATCACCCGCAGAAATAGTGCGGCTATCAATAGACAGTCCTGTGATATTCCATTCACCTGTTGTAACACCTTTTGTTGCCTCAACAGCTTCCTTTGCCGTCCAAATAATATTGGATTGAATCATTAAATACCCACTTTCTCTATCACTTTTTTTGCTTCTTCTAAATCATCAAACGGTAAAACTTTTTCGCCGATAATCTGCCCTTGCTCATGCCCCTTACCGGCAATCACCAGAACGTCACCTTCTTTTAATTCTTTTATGGTTCTTTCTATCGCCTGCGCACGGTCTGCAATCTCGGTTGCATTAGGCGCTACCTCTAAAACTTGTTTTCTAATTTCTGCGGCGTCTTCATAACGGGGATTGTCGTCTGTGATAATCACTTTATCCGCTAAATCTGTTGCAATCTTACCCATTATGGCGCGCTTACCTGGATCGCGGTTACCACCACATCCAAACACACAAACCAATTTACCCACCGTATGCGGACGCAATGTTTTAAGCACCGTCTCTAAGGCCGCAGGCTTATGGGCATAATCAACATAAATTGCTGCTTTTGGATGACCTTCCACTAATTGTAAACGCCCCGGAACGCCGCGTAATTTTTCTAATGTCACACTGTATTTTGCTGGATCGAAATCTAAGGACAAAACCAAGCCCAGCGCGCAAAGCGCATTCATTACTTGAAATTCTCCTACCAATGGCAATGTCACATCATATTCATCCCCCTTCACAGAAAAAGAAACATTCTGACCATGTGGTAAGGGGGTAATATTTTTTATTTTGATTATGTCGCCATTTTTACCAAAAGAAATAACGTCATGATTATTTGCCTGGCACATCTCTTGTAATTTGGGATAATATTTATCATCTGAATTTAAAACAGCTTTACTACCTTGCGACATTACTTCTGAAAAAAGCCGCGCTTTTGCATCAAAATATTCATCCATATCTTTGTGATAATCTAAATGATCACGCGATAAATTTGTAAAGGCCGCGGCTTTTACTTTTACACCATCAAGGCGGAATTGATCCAACCCATGGCTGGAAGCTTCCATTGCCAAATGCTGAATCCCTACTGCCGCTAAATCCGCTAATTCCGCATGTAGTTGCTCTGCATCTGGCGTCGTTAGGCGACCATATTTCATCATACCCGGCCCCCGCACACCCAACGTTCCTAAAGACGCACATTTGGTTTGACCCGATAAATGCCAAATTTGTTGAACAAACGTAACAGTTGATGTTTTTCCACTTGTCCCCGTTACGGCAACAATATTTTCAGGCTGTAATTTAAAAAATTTAGAAACAATTTGCGTAAAAACCTGACGCGGGTTTTCAACACGAAAATACGTCACGCCCTCTTGCTCTTCAATTGTAGCATCCTCACGCAATAAAATATGGCTCGCCCCATGCACAATGGCATCATCAATATAACCAGAACCATCCGCCTTCGTGCCAGGTAACGCCGCAAAAAGATATCCTTTTTTAACTTGTCGGCTATCAGATGTGACACCCGTTAACAAGCTCATATCGGTTTCGATAAAATCATCTATATTTTTAATGATTTGCAATATCTTTCTCCTTACGCAACTGTTCTTTTGTTTTCACATACCGCATTAAACTGCCTTCAAATCCATTATCTGTTTCATTGGGTTTTAAATTTAAAACAGACACCATGCGTTCAATCACACCGCGTACTGTCGGCGCGCCAACCCATCCGCCCGTGGCGTAACCATACGTTGCCTTAATTCCTTGCGGTTCATCAACCATGACAAATACCGCGTATTTTGGCTTATCCATTGGAAAGACCCCCAAGAAAGAAGAAATCAGACTTTTTCGGTTATACCCCTTTTTACCTGGCTTTTCTGCCGTTCCTGTTTTACCGCCCACTAAAAAACCCTGTACATCCGCACTGCCACCCGTGCCTTCGGAAACAACAAGGCGCAACATTTGACGCATACGGTGCGCCGTTTTATCGGATACAACGCGTACTTTTTTATCTTCTTGTGTTTTACTATGATTAATCAGCAATGTTGGTTTAACAAGAAAACCACCATTAACGATAGACGCCGCGGCGCTGACAAGTTGTAATGGTGACACCGCAATACCATGACCATATGCCGCCGTTAAAGTATTCACTTCACGCCACGGAAGCGGCACAATCGGACGCCCTACTTCTTGTAATTCAAAATCTGGTGCATCAATTAAACCAATATCTTGATAAAAATTCTTCAAACTTTCTGTTCCTACTTCTTGCGCCATCATCGCAGAACCAATATTAGAAGAATGGATAAATACTTCAGGGGTCGTGAGAACACGTTTTTCTGGATGGTAATCACGGATTTTAAATCGCCCTACCTCAATGGGTTGACGGACATCAAAGATACTTGAAATATTTCGATTTGATTTTTCAAGAAGCGCCGCCGTTGAGAAAATTTTAAAAGTTGAACCAAGCTCATATACCCCTAAAGTCGCCTTATTGAACACTTCGTTATTTTTTGCTTCATTATAATGATATGGGTTAAAATCGGGCAGTGAGACAATCGACAGAACCTCTCCACTATTTACATCCATGATTACGCCTGCACCGCCTTTGGCTTTATGCCGTTCAATAACCTCGAGCATCTCTTGGCGTAACGCATGTTGAAGGCGCACATCAATAGTCAGGCGTAATTCATCACTCTTTTCTTTAAGCAGACCATCAAAACTGGCTTCAATTCCAGATAGACCCTGCATTTCCGATCCTGTTGTCCCCACAACATGGGACGTCAAAGCATCTTGTGGGTACACACGTTGCGTTTCTTGCTTAAAAGATAGGCCTGGATAGCCTGCTTGTAATATTTTTTCTTGTTCTTCTGGCGTTACATCCCGTTTAATCCAAACAAACCGTTTCTTGCTTTGTAATTTTTGCAATAACGAACCATACGGAACATCGACAAAAAGATTAGAGATATTTTTCGCAACCTCAACAGGGTTTTCAACCATTTTAGGATCCGCATAAAGCGAGAGCGTTTTTAAAGAACGCGCCAAAATAATCCCATTACGGTCAACAATATCTCCGCGATATTGCTGCGCCTTATCATTTGGTGTTAAATGCTTTGCAACTTCAAACCCTTCAATATTTTTTTGTGCGGAAGATTGAATAACACATAAATCAATCACGCGCGCGCCCACGATAATATAAAAAAACAAGAACACACCCATAATAATCATCGAACGACTACGCGCCTTTTCAATACATGTATGATGCGCCGAGGCGAGATAAATTCGCTTTGTTTGATTAAGGATGGCCATTTTGCCCCCTGACTTTAATCAAATCTGGTTTACGCGTCGGGACAGCAGGGGTAAAGGCATTCGTATTTTTCTTAAATGCCTCTTCCGAAGATTGAAGCGATTGCACACCTTCACTCACAAGGCTCTCTAAACGTTGTGGACTGTTTAAATAATCCCACTCCGTCGCCAGCACTCTGATTTCATCTTTCTCTTTTTGATTAATTTCCTCAATACTCGCCAAACGGCTCTCTAAGCCCTGCACAGATTGACTTGTCTTAAACAAAAGAACACCACAAAGAAGCGCAATCAGAACAAAGAACAGACCAGAAATCTTAAACATTCATGCCCTCCCTTTTCCGAATAGCACAGCGTAATTTTGCAGAACGAGAACGAGGATTTTCTGATATTTCCTTTTGCGTTGGATCAATCGGTTTTCTTTTAGGGAGAGTGAAAGCGATATCTGAAACGATATCTATCTGAGGGGGGAGATGGCGCGAAGTGTTGGATGAATATCCAGCGCGTTCATAGAAAAAACTTTTAACAATTCCATCTTCTAAAGAATGGAAAGAAACAATAATCAACCGACCTTGGTCTGCCAATAATGCTTGTGCGGCCTCTAAACCACGCTTTAATTCACCCAACTCATCATTCACCGCAATACGCAGCGCTTGAAAAGTACGGGTGGCCGGATCAATTTTATCTTTGGGAGAGCGCGGCACAACAGAACGAATAATATCCGCCAGCTTTTCGGTTGTTTCAATTCGCTCTTTGGCACGTTCCAGCACTATCTTTTTTGCAATACGGCGGGATAAACGCTCCTCCCCATATTGATAAATCACATTCGCTAGCTCTTCTTCAGATAAATTATTTACAAGATCGGCAGCGCTTTGCCCCTCTTGCCCCATCCGCATATCCAGCGGCCCATCGAAACGAAAGGAGAAGCCACGCTCATGCTGATCAATCTGCATAGAAGACACGCCAATATCCAACACAAAACCATCTACTTGCTCAAACCCTTGCGCCTGCACCAGCTCTAATGCATCACCAAAACATCCTTTAACAAAAATAAAGCGCTCACCAAAATTTTCTTTCAACGCGTCTGCCGCCCTTTTTGCATTCGGGTCACGGTCAATCGCAATAACCGTGCAATCGGCTAATTCTAAAATTGCTTTACTATAACCACCTGCGCCAAATGTGCCATCCACGTAAACACCGCCCGCATGCGGCGCTAAATGCTCCAACACTTCATTCATCATGACAGGATAATGATCACTCATGATCTACCCTCACCTTTTTGGTCATCGCTTTTGGGAAGCGTTAGCTTTTTAGACTGGATTTTCTTACGCGCTACGTCTTGGCGCTTTTCAAAGTCATGCGGGTTCCAAATTTGAAATTTACTGCCCAGTCCTACAAAAACGGCCTGATCTGACAATCCCGCAAAATCAATTAAATTCTTTGATAAAATAATGCGCCCATCTCCATCAAAAGGAAGTTGAACGGCGCTGCCAAAAATTGCTGTTGCTAAATCATCCTGTGCATCTGAAAACATATCAAAATGATCTAAACGGTTATTTATATCTGACATTGTGGACCAGGCGAAGCCTTCTAAGCACTGATGATTGTTTGACTGAAACAACACCACGCCCTGAAAATCTTCCTCTTTCATCGCCACACGAAAAGCAGAAGGCACAGAAATCCTGCCTTTTTTATCGAGCTTATTCGTAACATTTGAAAGAAAGAGTGCCATTTAGGAACCTAAAAAGATGATAAACACGCCATATCGTGGAAAAACATGGATATCTATGGAATATCATGGGATTACGCTATAGGTCAATTCAGCTTTATCACAGGCCCGCTTTCATACACAAATATTTAGAATTAAGAGAACCGCAGAAATCCTCCGTTTCTATTTCCATAAAGTTAAAAATATCCCTCAGATTGCAATTATTAACTAAGTCATTGTTTTTATTGATAAAAATTGAAAATAACTATTGACTTCATTTTTTATTATGGTAAGTTGCTCTCACATTAACCAATAAATCCAATCCATGTAAGGGGAAATTATTATGACTGGACTTTTAGTGATGGCATTGGCAGTGAATGGTGGCTTTTTTTTTGGCACTATTGCTTTCACAGCCATGAAAACAGAAGACTTTAAAATTTAAGCATAAAAAATGCATGTTCAGCCCACAGTTGAACAGGGGAAATAAAAAACCGCCTTCATAAGAAAGGCGGTTTTTTTTATAAAACATAGCGATAATGGCTTTTACGCCTTTGCGGCCTTACGGGACGCAGATTTACGGTCTGTTTCTTTCAAATGCACTTTACGCAGACGCAAATTTTGCGGTGTCACTTCAACTAATTCATCATCATTAATATAGGCAATCATTTGCTCTAAAGACATCCGCTTTGGCGGTGTGATTTTAACGGCTTCATCTGTTCCAGAAGCACGCACATTCGTCAGCTGCTTGCCTTTCAAAATATTGACCTCTAAATCATTTTCACGGTTATGTTCGCCAATAATCATGCCTTCATATACTTTTTCTTGGTGGTCAACCATCATGACACCACGATCTTGTAAATTGAAAATCGCATAGGCAACCGCCTCGCCCGTTCCATTAGAAATAAGCGCACCATTACGGCGGCCGCCAATTTCACCTTTATACGGACCATAGGAATCAAAAATACGATTCATCAGCCCTGTACCACGCGTATCCGTTAAGAACTGTGATTGATATCCAATCAAACTGCGTGATGGCGCACGGAAAATAATACGGGTACGGCCAACACCTGACGGACGCATATCTGTCATTTCGGCTTTACGCTGTGTCATTTTTTCAACAACACTGCCTGAATATTCGTCATCAACATCAACGGTAATTTCTTCATACGGTTCTGTCGTTTTACCGTTTTCATCTTCTTTCAAAAGAACACGCGGACGCGAAACAGTCATCTCAAACCCTTCGCGGCGCATGGTTTCAATCAAAACACCAAGCTGCAATTCACCACGGCCAGCCAGCTCAAACGCATCCTTACTGTCACTCTCACTCACGCGGATCGCAACATTTGTTTCTGCTTCTGCCATTAAACGCTCGCGGATCATTGTCGAGGTCAATTTTTTACCTTCTTGCCCCGCATAGGGAGAATCGTTCACAGTAATGGTCACCGCCATTGTTGGCGGATCAACCGGATCAGACGATACAGGTTCTGTCACCTCAACATCACAAATGGTATCCGCAACAGATGTTTTTGCCATTCCGGCAATACAAACAATATCACCCGCAATCGCTTCATCCACAGGCTCACGGTCAATACCGTTATAGGCCATCAATTTTGTAAGACGAAAAGTTTCTACTGTTTTTCCATCTAATGAAATTGCCTTAACCGGCATATTTACTTTCGCCGTACCACTATAAATCTTACCCGTTAGTGTCCGCCCTAAATATGGATCAGCACCAAGCAAAGTAGACAACATTGTAAATGGCGCAGTCGTATCAACTTGTGGTGGTGGAACATGTGCCAATACAAGCTCAAGCAGAGGGTGTAGATTTTCACGTGGTCCATCAAGATCAGGTGTACACCACCCATCACGACCCGACGCATAAAGCACCGGGAAATCAAGCTGTTCATCTGTTGCGTCTAATGATGCAAATAAATCAAATACCTCATTTAACACTTCATCAGGACGCGCATCAGAACGGTCAATTTTATTAATCATCACAACAGGACGCATACCAAGCTTAAGCGCCTTACCCAAAACGAATTTTGTTTGCGGTAACGGCCCTTCGGCCGCATCATTTAATAAAATAACACCGTCACACATGCTTAAAACACGTTCAACTTCGCCTCCAAAATCGGCGTGACCTGGTGTATCAATAATATTGATCCGCGTGCCTTCCCAATCAATGGCGGTGCATTTGGCTAAAATCGTGATTCCACGCTCTTTTTCAAGATCATTGGAATCCATAACACGCTCATCTACCTGTTGATTTTCTCGAAAAGAGCCACTCTGCTGTAATATAGAGTCAATAAGAGTGGTCTTCCCATGGTCAACGTGGGCAATAATGGCGATATTTCTAATCTGGTCTGGTGTTCTCATGAGCAAGGATTTATAGGGTTTTACACGAAAACACCAGCATAATTTTGAAAAAACATTACACCCGTCTCTATATAGGTAAGCCTTTGTTAATAAATAAAACCTATAATAGTATATATTAAAGGTTCTGTTTAGAGGGCGTACCAACAAAAAATGGCAAGTTTTTTTCTATCTTTGACGACTACAGCTGTTTTCAGCAGCAATGCACCAGTAATTGAAATACTGGTGGATGGCGTTGTTGTTGGCTCTTTTACTGAATCTGAGCAAAATGTTGGCTCTGCCCAAACACGTACCTTTTCCCTCGATTACACAGGAACTGCTCCTTCTAATGTCTCTCTTCGTATTAATAATGGCGGCAGCGAATCTGGCAGGCAGCTAATCGTCCACGATGCCTCTATTGGCGGCGTTGATATTCTCACTACTGGTGTCACAGTTGACCAAGGAACAACGATTGATTTTATCCCTCTCATCAATAGCGCGCTTTTAAATAGCAGCAATACAAACTTCCTTTTTGGCCAGACTGAGCCAACAGCCGCAAATTTTGCAACGGCAACCTATACAGGAACAACCGGCGATGATGTCCAAAATGGCAGTAATACAGCAGATGATATTTTAGATTTAGGCGACGGTAATGATGTCGCAAATGGTCGGGATGGGGATGATGTAATTCTCGGCGGTGGGGGGGATGACCTCCTTGTCGGCGCAGGCGGTAATGACATTCTTGCCGGTGGCACAGGAAATGATGTACTTCGTGGCCAATTAGGCGATGATATTATTTACGGCGGCGCGGGCGCAGACGTCATTTACGGTAATGAAGGCAATGACACATTACATGGTGGAAATGACAATGACATTATTTACGGCTTTGACGATGATGATATTGCCTATGGTGGAAATGGTAGTGACACGATTAACGCTGGTTTAGGAAATGATATCGCCTATGGCGGCGCAGGAACTGACTTCTTACATGGTGAAGAAGGCGATGATGTACTGCACGGTGAAATTGGCAATGATTATATTTACGGCGGTGAAGGTAATGATCACTTGGATGGTGGCGAACAAATTGACACAATCTTTGGCGGCACAGGCAATGACACCATCCTTGGCGGTTCAGGGAGAGACAGACTCTATGGTGATGAAGGGAACGACACCATCGATGGTGGTACTGAAGATGATAGAATCGAAGGCGGCCTTGGTGATGATACTCTAAACGGTGGAAGCGGCGTTGATAATATTCAAGGCGGCGAAGGCATTGACACCATTGATGGCGGTGATGATAAAGACTTCATTTATGGTGATGCAGGGGATGATATTATTCACGGTGGCAACGGTGACGATGTTATTACGGGCGGTGATGATAATGATACAATTCACGGCGATGATGGTTCTGACCGTCTTTTCGGTAATGACGGTAATGACACACTCCATGGCGGCGCAGGCTTAGATAATTTAATCGGCGGCCTTGGTGACGACATCCTTAATGGCGGTGATGATAATGACCGTCTTGTTGGGGATGAAGGGAACGACACCCTCAATGGTGATGCAGGACAAGATTTCTTATTTGGCGGTATCGGTAATGATACTCTCAATGGCGGCGCCTCTGCTGACGTGCTTAACGGGGAAGATGGCGATGATTTTCTAAACGGCGGCGATCAAAATGATACATTACGCGGCGGTTTTGGTATTGATACGCTGCATGGTGACGCAGGAAATGACCGCGTTTACGGTGATGATGGCGATGATATCGTTCACGGTGATGCGGGATCTGACTTCCTTTATGGCGGTAACGGTAATGACACCTTAGATGGCGGCATCGGTAACGATACAATTTATGGCGATGCGGGTATTGATAATATTCTGGGCGGTAACGGTAACGACTTTATTCGCGGCGGTGATGAAAATGATATTATCGATGGGGGCGCCAATGACGATATTCTTCACGGTGATAACGGTGATGATCAAATCTCTGGTGGTACAGGCGCAGATCGCCTCTTCGGACATAATGACAATGACACCTTAGACGGTGGAGACGGTGATGACCTTCTCAATGGCGGCGCGGGCGATGATATTCTCAATGGTGGAAATGATAACGATGTTCTGGGCGGCGGCGCAGGGAATGACACACTAAACGGTGATGACGGTGATGATGCACTCTATGCTCAAGCAGGTGACGATATCCTTAACGGCGGCAACGGAAATGACCATCTATCAGGCAGCACTGGGACGGATATTCTCAATGGCGGCGCAGGTGACGACCTTCTTATTTATGATGGCGTTGACACATTAAATGGTGGCACAGGCTTTGACACGCTCGGCATTGCAGGCAATAACGGTATTAACTTTGACTTTGGTGATGGCCTATCAACAGGCATTGATCAAATCAATCTCGCCAATCAAAATAATTTAGTGGCCGTTAATAACTTACAAATCAGCATTGCCGATATTGCCGCCTATTCAGACAATAATTTCGTTTCCATTAGTGGAGATGTTGGTCTAGACCAAGTTAACTTTATTACCTCTGGCTCCGAAGTGCGCGGTGCAGATATTACCGTTGACGGTATTGATTACGCCCAATTCACCGATGGCGGCGTTTCTTATAATGTTGAATTAGGCCTTATTTATAATGGTTCTGTTTTATCACCCACATCTGGTGGATCAACAACAGCAACATCTGGTGATGATGTTCTTACTGGCACAACATTGGATGACACCATCAGTGGCCTTGAAGGCAACGATACAATTATCGGCGATGATGGAAATGATATCCTCAATGGTGATGAAGGAAATGACCAGCTATTTGGTGGTGATGGCGATGACATCTTAGATGGTGGTGATGGTGATGATATTATTTATGCTTCGCTTAACGGAACCATATCACTCGGGGTTGACCCAAATGATATTGAAACAGCAAACCCAGGTGTTTTCTACAACGCAGCAAACGGAAATTTCTATCAATTTGTTAATGCATCCATCGGCTACGCCGCAGCAGATGCCGCTGCCGCTGCCGCAACAATCAGCGGCGTAAGCGGTCACTTGGCCACAATCACAACCGCCGCAGAAAATGCGTTCATTAATAATTTAACAGGCACCAGCTTTGCATGGATTGATGGGACAGACGCGGCCACAGAAGGCACATTTGTCTGGACCGAAGGACCAGAAGCAGGTGATCAATTCTGGCCCGAAGCAGGCGGAAGCTATGAAAATTGGTACCAAGGCGCACCTAACACAAATAGCGGAACAAACGATAACGTCCTCTTCCTTGGGGAATCATATGGTGGGCAATGGTATGCCTTCAGAGCGTCTTACAACACGAATTACGTGATTGAATGGGAAGGTCAGGGCATAACAAACGAAACCATCATTGGTTTTGATAGCCGTAATGAAGTGAATTTCCTCAATGGCGGTGATGGCAATGACACACTCTATGGATCTTTAGGGAATGATGTTCTTGTTGGCGCCGAAGGGGATGATTTCCTCTATGGTGATGCGGGAAGTGATGTTCTCCATGGTAACGGTTTATCTTCTGTTGAAATACAAGCGATTTTGGACGCTAATGCAGGCCTCGTTTACTCCGAAGCGTCAGGCAGTTTCTATGAGTTCGTAACAGGTAATTTTACCTTTGCCGCCGCCAATGCCGCCGCACAAGCATCATCCATAAATGGCGTTTCCGGTCACTTGGCAACCATTACAACAGCCGCAGAAAACCAGTTTTTAATTGATTTAGTCGGTAATAATTTTGCATGGATCAGCGGATCAGACTCCGCCAGCGAAGGAAATTTCGTTTGGACAGATGGACTAGAGACAGGTGCTTCCTTTGATCAAAACTATACAAATTGGTTTAATGGTTCCCCCGTAACAAATAGCGGCGCAAACGATCACATTACTTTCCTCGGTCAAACTTATGGTGGACAATGGTACATCTTCGCTGACACCACGCAGCAAGATTACATTATTGAATATGACGCATCCTCATTCGTGGCCACAACAGGGAATGACACCCTAAATGGTGGCCTAGGCGCTGATGAATTATACGCAAGCGACAACCTTGATACATTTGTATTCGATGCCGATAACGCAATCGATAATATTCATAACTTTGATAATGCGGATAGTGACACGCTTGATATTTCAAGCATCCTTGATGGCTTTACTGTTGATGCAACAAATATCGATGATTTTGTCTCCGTTGACAGCGTCACTGGCGTACGTATTGATACATCTGGCTCAGGCACATTTGATGCTAATTCACAAATTGCCGCCTTTAGAGGCTCCGTCAGTGTCGATGACGCACTAACAATGCTAAACGATGGCACATTAATCATTTAATCCCCCCTATTTCGACATAGAATTATTTGTTACACTCTTTGTATGATTGCAAATCGTATTTCAACACCGCACGTAATATCGAAAAAATCAGGTTTTTGGGGTTTTATGGCACTCGCCATTGTCTTTACCTATTTGCTGACATCCCCTTTTTACATTTTTCAAAGTGGATATCCCCAACCTGCCGATTTTATTTTAGTGCTTGGCATAATGGGAAGTGTTTTTTATGCCCTCATCCAATTTCAAGCCAAAATAGATAAAGCGTATATCCTCGGCATTACCTTTGCCGCGTATGCTTTTTTGATCAATATCATTCATTACTTTCATTATGACGATATACGGCTTTTATTAACCAGCTTAATTTATAGCTATAACGTTGCCGCATTTATCTTCATCAGCTTCTTGCTTCATAAATACCCCCATGCGGCGTTTAAAATCTTATTTTGGGGTGCCGCCCTATCAATTATAGGGCAATTTATACAGGTGCAGTTTTTCCCCAGTAGCCACCCCTTCCGCGCAACAGGAACTTTTAATAACCCTAACCAACTGGCTTACTGGGCGCTTCTTGTTTCTGCATTGCTACTTGTTATTAAATATCGTACCAAACTGAATATATTTGATTACGGTCTTTTAAGTCTCGCTTTTTATATACAAATGCTCTCTTTGTCTAAGGCAGGGATTATCACCTCTTTACTGCTTATTGTGGCGTGCTTGTTCTCAAAAGTAATTAAGGGCCAGCATAAAATTATCGTTTTAATAAGCGTCACTATTTTATCTATTTTCCTGATAACTCAGGCCCCCTCACTGCTTCCTCAACTGGTAGAAAATGATACTATTAAAACCACCACCATGCGGATCCTCAATATCGGAACAGAAGCTGATGATAGCTTAGAGGGGCGCGGTTATCACCGACTTCTTGAAAACCCAACTTTCCTTATACTGGGCGCAGGCGAAGGCGCATTTTGGCGATATGACCAAGAAGGATATAATCAGGAGCTTCATTCTGGCGTTGCAACGCTGTTATTTGCCTATGGCCCTTTTGGCACGCTTATTTTCTGCGCATTTATTTTTTATATATTAAAACAACGCCCTCTCTTTTTTACCATACTTTTTATTCTCATTATGCTGTTTGGCGCAACGCATCAAAATTTACGCTTTTCGATGTTTTGGGTGTTCTTGGCCTCTATAAATGGCCTACCTAGAATCGTTCAAACTTACTCCCCAAAACAAAATGCGGAAACATTTCCTGAAGAAAAAATATGAAAAATTTTTATGCGGGAATACCAATAGAATTTTTTTCAAGATCACAGATTGATGCGGCCAAAGGCTTTCTTATTCTCTCTGTCATCATCGGTCACCTTCGCTCGCTCTCTGGCGTAAATCACGAAATATTCCAATTTGTTTATAATTATCATGTTGTTGGGTTTTTAATTCTACCGTTTCTATATCCTATAAAAACCGTCAATAAAACACAAATTATGACATGGCTTGCGCGGTACTATGTTCCGTTTACTGCGTTCTTCCTCCTCTACAGTGTCTTATCTATTACAATCCTTGGTACAAATTTTAACCCTCTCACCTTTATAAAGGGATACTTCATTGCCACACCAGAAATGATAGATCGCGCAACGGGAAGCTCTATCCTCTGGTTTTTACCGCATATTTTTCTGGTTATGCTTGTCGTATCCTTGGTCTTTAAAAAAGTAAGAATTCCCCTCATGGCTTTGCTGATCGTCAGTTTCATATTACATGGCATGATCGGGTTTTTACCGCGTGAAACGGCGTTTGAAATTCCTTTCACGGCCTCTAATTTATTCTATTTATTCTTCCTCGGCGTTATAACACGTTTGTTGGTCATGATTTTAAAGGAAACAGGCTTTCGCTATGGCTGGGTTTTCTTTGTTCTGTTTATTGGATTACAAATCGCCTCTCTAACAACCCAAAAAGTCTTGGGCTATACAGGTATCTGGATCCCAAGTTTCCTTGATACCCCTAAACTCCTCTTAATCGATCTCCTGATCGTAAACGGCATGCTCTTTATGCTCTATTTTAAGCCTCTAGGGCGTATAAAACCGCTTATCTGGATGGGTAAACACTCATTAATAATCTTCTTGATCCATCAACCATTTTTATATCTGACGTGGCAGATATTGGAGCGCACAAATGGCACAGCCAACAGCTCTAACAATGTAATATTATACGGATCCATAAGCTTCGTAAGTGCATTATTTTTTTCAATTATTGGCGTTCTTATTTTATACCGCCTTCACGTTTTAAAGAGAATAATTTTTCCGCGCTCTTTTGCAGATTGGCGTGCTTAAGGTTTTTTAATAACTGCAATATTGGAAAAACACCACCATGGTATAATTTTTCCCAACGCCTTACCAAACGACATAATAATAGGCAGTGAATTACATCCTTTAATTTGGATATAATCATGATGATAACTGACAACATTTAATGCCATGACATTCTCCAAAAAATTCATCCAGTGCGACATATCCCATGCCACCACATGCCCCCGGTTAACATAGTGCGTTTTGGTCACATTACTGATCAAAACACCCGGGCGCGCAGGGTTTGGCACCGCCATAATTAAATACCCGCCGGGTTTCACAAATGACATCGCATCCTTCACCGCCTGCACGGGATTAAGCATATGTTCTAATACATGAGACATCACCACAACAGAAAATTCACCATTAATCGCCTCAGCAATATTAAAATCATTTTCATCAATTAAGTATGTTTTCTCAATTTTCGCCCGTTTAGATGTACGGTCAAGGCACACTTGATATGCATCTGCGATATGAATCTGACGCTTTCCTTTATTATTAATTTCCTCACAAAGATGCCCTACCCCGCACCCAATATCCAACACATTGTCTCCATCACTGCTGTGTTGTATCACAAGATCACTAATAATTTCATGATAAGGAAGCGGACGGCGCTCTCCATCTAAATTAATGTGCTTATTGCCTTTATCTTCCCAAGCGGCGATTTTATTGCTCATTCTTTAACTCCAAAACTTTGCGAGATGCGGGTATTGATTTTTAAAACCCTCTGCTTCGATTAAAAATTTTTCTTTCATCATATTCTCAATTTCTTCAGGAATAACATAAGTTGATTTGGTTAGATTATTAATTTTTTTCTTATAAAATTTTTGATCAGGCAAAAAATCATGATTTACCCCTAAAAATTCATACAAACGTGCAATGAACTCTTGGGGCGCCGTGCTTATTTCTTCATATAACCCAATGAATAAATGTTCTTCATCCACGCATTCCTGCCATCTATTTAATATTTCTGTTAAATTTGCCTTTAAATTTGCAAAGGGTGAATTAAGCCATTCTTCCATTTCTTGGGCAGAGACCGTATTAAAATCACGCCCTTCAATCATCACAAAATTTTGAATAAGGCTCGACCTAATCTGTGACACAGGATGACGCAGCATTAATAAAAACTTCATATCAGGATTCATATCCTTCATACGTGCCATAATGTCCTGCGATATATTGCAATAGGCTGGCGTATATTCTCCGCAGATGCGCCCCTTGACTAACCTTGAAGGGAATAAATTTTGATACCATTGATCATTCTGTTTCCCTATAAAATATGCAATATCCCACGCCAAATAAGCCCACCAGTTATTTTTAAAAAATTCTGGGCGGTGCGTCATATTAAAAAAAGGAACAAATTTATGCTTCATTCGGCTTTTTAAATGAAAACCAAATCGCGGTTTTTGTGTTGGGACATCGGGATCAATTTCATCAAAGTAATGAATCTCTTTTAACGGCGGCACCCAAATATCAGGATGATGCGCCAACATTGAAAACACCCATGATGTTCCCGCGCGTTCCGTTCCAACACCAATAAAATCAGGCCGCCCCATTGGCTTCCTCCCTAAACATGCCGTGCCTTACAACATAAATTAAACAAATAATATTCCTTAAATTAAGCGTAATAACGGTTGCCAATGCCGCGCCAATAATACCAAATTTTTGGATAAAAATGATATTCAAAATTATATTTAATGCCGCCGCAATAAATGTCATCCACATTGCTTGATGCTCATATTTTGTCATGATCATCAAAAACGGGACTGGCCCCCACATACAATTTAAAATATATCCCCCTATTAATAAATAAAGAATAGGCAGCCCATTTTGATAATCTGTATCAAAAAAGCTAAAAATTAAATCACTACTTAAATAAAGAACCACACCAAGAAGTATGGTTAAACCCAGCTGTAAAAAACCTGTTTTCACATAAAGTTTTTTGAGCGCCTTTACTTTCTTTTGATAAAAATATTCTGATGCCATGGGTGAAAAAATAATATTCATCGCAATAAAACCAAACGTTGCCGCTTGCGCTATCTTGGCCGCAGCGGCGTAAACCCCTACTTCTGAAGGATCAACAAAAAATCCTAATGTAATGATATCTGCCCGATGAATAAGCGTTTGCGTGGCAATCACAAACATCATCGGATAAGAAATCGCTAACCATAACTTTAAGGAAGAGGCAGGTGGTACATCCGTGCGCGGTACAATTTTTCTTAAATGACAAAATGCCACCAAAGATAAAATGATAAAAATAGAAAGCAAAAGAAATAAAATATTCTGCGATGTTGCAGATAAAACAGCGCTGCCAATGCCTATTAAAATCAAGCCAACAAACAATGTTTCTTTAAATGTATTCTCATAAGAAACTGCCCATCCGCCTTTTTTTAATCCCTTAAAAACACCACTATACAGCTTAATGAGTGCAAAAAATGGAACAATCAATGCCCCTGCCCATAAGGCCGACATGGCATAATCATCTTTTGATATAAAAAAATATAATACAAAAAAAACAAGGCCACTTATGCCTGTTGAAAACATAAACACAAACACACTACTCCGCAGTAAAAACGCTGGTAATGACCCCGCACTTAATTGCGGTATGATACGCACAGATGATGCCTGAAATCCAAAATTACCAATCAAACATAAAATAGTTGAAACAGAAAAAATAAAGCTAAATACGCCATATTCTGACGTGCTTAAAAATTTAATAAGCAGAAGATGGGCAATAAACGCCATCCCCATACCCACAATTTGCGTAGACATCAGAAAAAATAATTTTTTTATTATCCCTATACCAAACGTCATGATACATCTTTCATTTTCGGCGCGACATCATGCCCAACTTGATGTCTATGCCATGATTGCAACATTGCATGCGTCCAAAGATAATGACCGTAATCACCTTTATTCTCTTTATGCTTGTTCCAATAAGGCGTAATGATCGCTGAATCAACAAGGGCAATTTTATTGGGGTCAAATAAATCCTCTGCCCACCCCCGCAATTCATTCTTAAGCCAGCGCCCATGGGGGATAGAAAAACCCTGCTTGGGTTGGTTAAAATCATAATCAGGATAATATTGCTTCAACAATTCGCGTAAAATCCACTTCCCCTGCCCTTGCTTGCGTTTCATTTTAAGGGGCAACGACCACGCATATTCAATCACATTTTGGTCTAATAAGGGGGAACGTATTTCTAAGGCATGCGCCATAGAACATCGATCAACCTTTGTTAAAACATCTCCTGCCAAAAACATCCGCGCATCAAATGCCATCAATCTTTCCACATTGCTTTTGTTCCAATCCATTAACGCCGTGCGATCATAAGGCGTTTGTAAATAATTTTTGTTTTTAACGCCCTGGATGGCATCCCAATAGGTCATTAATTTTGGATATAAATCATCCCAATTTTTTGCACCAATCATACTTGCAATTTTCTTTGCTTGCGCCGTAGGGTAAAGAGCAAAAATTTTTGAAACAATCCCCCGCACTTCCTTTGGTATTTTAAACAAAAATTCTAACTGCTCCGCGCGTCCATACCAACTATACCCGCCAAAGCTTTCATCACCCCCATCACCGCTTAATGCCACACTCATTTTTGTCTTGGCTAATTTACAAATTGTGTAAGTCGGTAACGCGGATGGGTCTGCAAACGGTTCATCAAATATACCCGCAATATCTGGCACTATATTCATGGCGTCTTGCGCTGTTAAATTCAACTCAATATGCTCTGCCCCCAATATATTAGCGGTTTTTAGGGCAATCGGTGCTTCGTTATACTTCTTCTCATCAAAGGAAATCGTGAGCGTTTTAATCGGTTGGTCACTTTGTTTTTGCATCATCGCCGCGACCAGGGTTGAATCAATACCCCCTGATAAAAACATCCCTAACGGTACATCAGAAACCATTCGCTTTTCAACAGCCTGATTTAAAATATCATCTAATTGTCCAACGGCATCTTGGTTAGAAATTATTTTATTATCTTGTCGTGCGCATTGATCAAAACTCCAAAACTCTTTTATGTCTTCTAAAACATCAAAGGGCTGATTTAATTTTGATAATGAAACGGAAACATAATGCGCCGGCGGCAATTTCCAAAAGCCTGTATAAATACAATACGGGTCTGGCACATAACGCCAGCGTAGATATAAATCTAAAATATCTGTGTTAACCGTTGGTCGTTTTTCACCACAGGCAAAAACTGATTTTAATTCGGACGCAAAATAAAATCCTTGTGTCCCCCACCCCATATAAAGGGGCTTTTTACCAATCGGGTCACGCGCAATATGCAACATGCCTTGCGCATGATCATAAAGCGCAAAGGCAAACATACCCTTTAACAACGGCACCGTTTTCGTAAATCCTATACTCTCAATAAGCGCCAACAACACTTCCGTATCGCTTTGGCCTTGCGTCACAAGATTATAGTCCGCTTTTAATTCTCGAAAATTATAAATTTCACCATTAAAAACAAGGCAGTAACGCTTATCCGCCGACACCATCGGCTGACTGCCCGCATCACTTAAATCTTGAATGGACAGGCGCGTATGCGCCATCAAAATCTTAGCATTTTGATCAATCCAATAGGCTTGCTGGTCTGGGCCACGGTGATGCAACGCCGCAACCATCCGCTGACCCATATTTTCTAAAATATCAGATCCCGTGGTTTTGAAAGGGATAAAACCGGCAATACCGCACATAAAAAGATAATCTCACAAAAAAGGAAAAAATATGATTTATAAATAACCTACCCATAATAGCATTTTTCCCTTATGCTGTAAGAAAGAATGTTCATTTCTTATTACACTCACTAAACACACCATGACCCTATCGCTTTATACAAAATCTATTTTTTGCACGCTTCTGATTCTAATCAGCACGGTACATACATCATACGCCCAAGAAAGCGCAGCCATTGAAGGGTTTGGCTTTCGGGATAATAGCGTCAATAAACCGCTCGGCTTGCGCCTTGACCCCTTTGATTATCGCGGCCTTCCTAAAAATATCAGGGGGATGGATGTTAACGCATCTTTACGCACCACAATCGAAACAACAGATAATATTCGCTCCCAAGAAAATGGCGAGAGCGATATCATCACTATCTTTAACCCCATCATCACCCTTCAAAAAAAAATTGGGCGGCATTTCTTTGGCGGCGGCGCACAGGCGGAAATAAAACGCCATTTTGACAATGATGATGAGGATGTTGAAAACACTAATTTCTATGCCAACGCAGAGCTAGAAGCGACAAAAAGCCTTAAATTCCCCCTCTTTATTGGATTCAGCAATCTATCCCTTCCCCGTGAAAATATAAGGGTTTCCGACCCCTCTGCCGTCACCGAAACGCCTGTCGAACTCCAAAGCCTTGATGCCAGCGTTGGTTTTTCTTACAAACCAAACCGTTTTAGCATCGATACCACACTAGGCTTCAGACAAATCCGTTTTGATAATAATCGCTTCATTAATGGCGCTGCCGCCATTCAAGAAGATCGTGATCATGACTTATATTCATTACAAACAGACTTTAGTTACGATTTTACAACCAGCCTAAAACCCCGCTTATCCATTTTATATGAAGATCAAGATTATGCCCGTAATACATTCACTGCCGGTGGCTTTAACGGCGATGACCGCAGTAATCAGGCACTCACCATTCTTGCTGGTGGACGGTGGAACTATAAGAACCTCATCATTGGGGATATCGGGATTGGGTCTATAACCCGTCAATATGAAGATTCAGATATTGATGACACAACTGATCTTTCTTTCCAAGCAGAAGTCATTTGGGAACCATCACAAAAAGCACATGTTGAATTTAATGCCGGGCGCACAGCAGTTGAAGATAATCTCATCATCGCAGGATTGGATCGCACTAATGTTGGCGCGGCCTTAGATTACGAATTGAAAAGAAATATGTTTATACGTGGTTTTTTTGATTTCATGAATGAAGATTTCACCGAAACAAACCGCACAGACAAAACATATAATACAGGTATAGGCCTTCAATATATTTTAAGCCCCCACATACAATTTGGCGCAGGATATGAATATAAAGAACGCAGCAGCCCCATTGATGCTTCCAATTTTGAAGATAACCGCTTTCGGTTAAGCCTTACAGGCGCGCTATAGGCTTCGCTTGCGTACCGCTTGATATATTTCAATATCAGCAGAAAGCGCCTCTAATAATGCCTTATGAAACGCGCTATTTTTGTCTGGTGTTTGAATCACACCCTTTGGGGCGGGGCTTTTATTACTCTTCATAAAAAATGGCTTTCGGCCGAATCTGCGCGCTAAATCATGGCGAAATTTTTCTAATTCTTCCAATGTCCCTACAACATCAAGCTTTTCTGCATTGTGTAACGCCGCATTTAATTCTTCTCTCTTAACTGACGCATCGGGGGAAATGGCAGGCGTTAAAAAATTTACAAATGATCGCGTGTTCATTTTGCCTTCAACAGATTCAAAATATTCTTCAATATTCAAACCTGTTTTTGCGTAATCGTGATTTTTATAATAGTTCCAATAATATTCTGAATACCAGCGCATGACAGGGTCACGAAACAAACTGACAAAAGACCATTCTTGCGCGTTTTTTTCATAAATATTTTTACAAAAAGGATAATGACCTGAAATAAAAGAACTATCACCACGCTCTACAAAATAGGCCAAGAGTTGGCGCCTGTATGCATATTTATCAATTAATAAATCTTGCGCCGCGGCACTCGCCGCTCGTGAATTTAAGGCCGCAGGAAACGCTTTCCTACCATGCCTTAACAACTGAAACGGATAATAACTCAATGCAAAACCACGGACGATAGAAGTGCCACCGCACTTGGGAATATGATGGTATATGATTTTAGGGGCTTTCATCCTGCTCATAATGTCATACAATGTGATTCGCTTCAAAGCGAAAAGCGCTCTTATGAAATTACTTTATTGTCACGATAACTTTTATCTCAAAAATGAGGACGAAACGGTGTATTCTGCCGGGCAATTCGCGTATAAATATTGGGAACCATTTTTAAATAATTTTGATCAATTAACCGTTGTCGGTCGCGCTTTCCCAAAAACAAATAGCTACCGTAAACATAATGTAAGCAGCGGGGATCAGGTCTCTTTTGAACTTTGCCCCAACATTAACACGCCCCTCGGCCTGATAAAATATAGGACGCAAGTTTCTAACCATCTTGCAAAATTAGTCGCACAATCAGACGCTGTTATCATTCGCGCCGTCAGCGATATTGGCTGGCTCGCTTATTGTCACGCAAAAAGAATGAACAAACCGATTGCCATGGAAATGGCCGCCTGCGCTTGGGATAGCACATGGAACCATGGAAATCTTGCGGGGAAAATATATGCCCCTATTCGGTATATACGCGATAAAATAATCACTAAGAACGCAGACTATGTCCTCTATGTTACAAAAAACTTCTTACAAAACCGCTACCCAACCAAGGCACAAACAACAAATATTTCAAATGTACGGCTTCACAAGATCGATGATGCATTCATGGATATTCGTATACGGCGCATTAAAGATGAATTTGAAACAGATAAACCATGCATTATTGGCTTAATTGGCAGCATGGGTAATAAAATTAAAGGGATTGAAGACACATTAAAAGCGCTCTCGATTGTTCATAAAAAAATGCCTCATAGCTTTATCTTCAGACAGCTTGGCCCTGGTGACAGCGCGCCTTATAAAAAATTAGCAAAAAAATATGGCATTGAAGATATTGTCCACTTTGATGGCATGTTACAAACAGGCGATAAAGTTTTTGAATGGCTTAAAGGGATAGATTTATACCTACAGCCCTCATACCAAGAAGGATTGCCCCGCGCAACGATTGAGGCCATGAGCCTTGGCTGCCCTGTTATTGGCTCAACCGCTGGTGGAATACCAGAACTTATTGATAATAAATGGCTTATCGCCCCCGGAAACGTAAAACATCTCGCACATCTCATCATCAAAATGACACGCAGCTTAGAAGATCAAATCGAAGCATCGGGTCATAACGTAACGAATAGCTTAAGTTACAGCCACCAAATTTTAGAGCCAAGAAGACAAAATTTCTGGGAAGCTTTTTCTAATTTTTCACGCCAAAACAAGAAGATGACATTAAAATCTTCAAGTAAAGATTGTGTTTCAAAATGATTGAGATATAATTTTTAACGAGTATTCACTCTTTTATAACTATTTCATGTTGGTCATGCCCTTAAAAACAACTTTTCTATTGAGCTTTGCACTCCTTTTCATAGGTGCCTGCCAGAATCCTATTGAAAATAAACCAAAAAATTTAAATGATTTTGACCAGTCACATCGCTATGTCTTGGGAACAAATGACACAATCAATATACGTGTTTTTAACGAACGCGACCTATCGGGGCAATTTACAATCAACGAACAAGGCGGTGTGACACTTCCCCTTATTGGCGCTGTAACGCTCTCTGGGCTTACCCCACAAGAGGCAGAGCAAGTGGTAAAAGCTGAATATAGCAATGGATATCTTATTAATCCTGTTATCTCGGTTGAGATAGAAAAATACCGTGATTTCTTTATTATCGGTGAAGTTCAAAGCCCAGGCAGTTATGAATACCAGCCTGATTTAACAGTTATGAAAGCCGTGGCTCTTGCTGGTGGATTCACATACCGCGCCAATCAAAAAAGCTTTAACCTTTCGGAAACAGAAGAAAAATCAAATTTACAGCTCAATATTTCACGCACATATAAAATTTCTCCTGGTGATGTCATCATTGTAAAAGAAAGATTATTTTAGGAATATCCTATGACCACTCAAACAGACATACATCCGCAACACCAAAATCGTGATCAAACAGATATCGTAGATTTAATTTTGGTTTTTTGGCGCAGTAAATTTCTTATTCTGTTATTTCTTATCGTTGGACTTATCGCAGGATATTTCCTCTCCGCCTCAATGCGCCCTATTTATTCCGCCAATGCCAAAATTCTTATGCAAAAAAGTGAACATGACTTCTCACTCGATAGCATACAGGCCGTCAAACGCATCTTAAATCTCGATACCGCTTATATCCTCACTCAAATCGAAATTTTAAAATCACCTGCACTGGTGGCACGGGTCGTCAAAAAATTGAACTTACAAAATGATCCTGAATTTGCGAGAGCATCAAATAATAACAATTCTTTTGAAACATCCCCTATTCGTAATATTGATCAAAAAGGGTTTCTATCTTTACCGGCAGAGGTCACAAATCCGGACCTATCCGCAACAATCACTAATTTCATTGAAAATTTAAATGTTTCTCCTGTGCGCGGTTCATACGTTGTGCAGGTCACCTTTAATTCTAAAAGCCCTACAAAAGCAGCTCATATCACAAACACTCTCATCGATTTATATGTTCAAGAAAATGTAGGAAAAGACTTTGAAAAGAAAGAACGCCTTATTGGCTGGCTCGATCAAAGAATTAAAAGCTTAAATGAAGAAATGCTGGGCGCAGAGAAAGACTTAGAAGCCTTTAAACTACGTGCAGGTCTTTCCGAAACAATGATTGATGGAACGTCTGCGACACAAATCTTAGATTTAAACAGACAGCTTTCTATGGCCAAACGTGAACTTACTGAGGCTAAAATATTAAAAAACGAAGCCCGCGCACTTAAAAAATCAGGAAACAGCGCTAATTTCAAAGTCAGTGGCACAAGCTCCCTTGTAAAAGAATTAAAACTATCACAAGCAACCTCAGAAAATAAATTACAAGAATTGTCAAAACGCTATGGCCCACGCCACCCAGAAATAATTGCTATCAAAACTGAGATTGAAAACCTCGACAAACAAATCAGCGTAGAAGTGAAGAAATTAGAAAACACATTGGGCAGCACACAAAAACAAGCAACAGCCCGCGTCAGCGCACTTGAGGCGACCTTACAAAAAGCCCAAAAAGACCGTGAAAACAACAATGAAGCCCTCATCACGCTAAAATCATTACAACAAAAGGCAGAAACTGCCCAACAGCTCTATAAAACATCCTTTGATAGCTATAAACGCTTGATTGAAAAAGGGAATATAGAGGCCGCTAATGCCACCGTTCTTTCTTACGCAAATGTCCCAGAAAAACCTTTATTCCCTAACCCTACCTTGATTATTGCCCTTTGCGCGGTTATTTCAACATTTCTGGCTATTATGATTGCATCTTTACTCCCCAATATACGCCGCCGCACCACAAATTAACCCTTTAAAATTAAGTAATTAGTAACAATATCCCTGTATCATTTTAAGTAAGGTTCAGTCGTTATAGTTATATATTCATAGGGAATTAATGCAAAATTCAGGCGATAGCACAAGCACGTCCACAAGCACATCCATGCAAACAGGCATTACTGTCGGTTGTGGTTGCGCCGCCTGCGCAAGTGGCCATCCCCCTCAATCTAATAATTTTAATAACACCGTTGGTTCTGGTACAAATACGCAATCTGCTGCGCCGCCGGCCATTAGTGATACCGCCTTTGCCAATTACTTAATCTATGGCTCGGATAACACAATCGCCCAATGGGATAAAACCAATATTACTTTCAGTGTTGCAAACGGTTATAACGCCGCAGAAAAACAAGCAATCCGCGACGCTTTCGATCTTTGGGATGACTTAACGAATTTAACCTTCACTGAAATATCGGGTAATGCAGATATTGACGTTGCCACCAATAACTCAGGACGCGCCTATGCCAGCACAAGCTATGTTCACTATGGCGATGTCACAGACCTAACCATCACATCTAGTAATATTTTTATTGATACAACAGTAAGCGGCTGGAACCAAATTGAAAATAAAGGGGAATATGGCCTTACAACTGTTATCCATGAAATTGGACATGCTTTAGGACTTGGCCATGGTGGTAACTATAACGGCAGTGCCAATTATAACACAGATGCGCTTTGGGCAAATGACACACATCAATACACCGTGATGTCTTATTTTAATGCGAACAATTTTGGCGCTGATCATTTTGACAGTAACGGAAAATGGCAATACCCCGCCACTCCCATGTTAATTGATATCATTGCCATTCAACAACTTTATGGCGCGGATTATACAACACGCAACACCAATACAACTTATGGTTTCAACTCTACCGCAGGAATAGATCAGTTTGATTTTACCCAAGGGGAAATGCCTGTCGCAATATGGGATGGTGGTGGTATTGATACGCTCGATGCATCAGGTTACTCAACCAATCAAATTATTTATCTAACTGAAGGAAAATATAGCTCGACCGGTTCCCTCACCAATAACCTTGTCATCGCGTATGACACCGTGATTGAAAACGCCATTGGCGGCTCTGGAAATGACTCTATTTACGGCAATGATGCAAATAACATTATTTTAGGCGGCAATGGTACTGACACACTCTATGGAAGCCTTGGTAATGATTCCCTAAACGGACAAAATGGTAATGATACTGCGGTCTACACTTATTCTATTTCAGACTTTGCTTTTAACTTTATAGACAGCGTAACACTCACTCTTTCCCACCTTACTCAAAATTTTACAGATACCTTACGCAATATTGAAAACTTTATTTTTAGCGGCGTTAATTACACCTTAAACGAACTCGAAGCTTTCGCAACACCAGATCAATTCATTACACGCTTTGAATGGAGCGGTGGATTTTATAATTATTCTACAACAAGCAGCGAGATTGCAGATTTTACTGGTAATGATATTGGTTATAATAACTCCTCTACGCATATCGGAACAGTTGAACGTATTGGGCAGACTTTAAGCATTTCAAACCTCAATAATTCCGCACCTAACGGGCTTTTCGTACGTACTGCGGATAATAATGATCAAATCCTAATTGACGGGACAAGCAACAATCTACGCGTCAGACTGTTTACAGGCGGCGGTGACGATACAGTTATCATCAGCGGCCTTGTCGGTAATGACCGCATTGATGGTGAAGCAGGAAATGACATTATTAATTCTGGCGCAGGATCTGATTATATTTTTGGTGGATCAGGCAATGATATAATCAGCGGTGATGATGGGGTCGATAGGCTCTTAGGCCAAGACGGCGACGACACACTTAATGGTGGTGATGACATTGATTATCTCTTCGGTGATGCCGGCCATGACAGATTAAATGGTGATGCGGGTAATGATGTTATTCGCGGTGGTGTTGGTAATGACATTCTCAATGGTGGTGATCATCTTGACCGTCTCTATGGTGAAGATGGCAATGATATTTTAAATGGTGATGGCGGCAATGATAAACTTTGGGGCGGCGCAGGCACAGATTCCTTAACTGGTGGTGCAGGCCAAGATTACCTTTACGGCGATGACGGCGATGACAATCTTGCCGGCGGTGACCAATCTGACCTTCTTTTTGGTGGATCAGGAAACGACACCCTTAATGGTAATAACCACAACGATTCACTCTTTGGCGGATCAGGCAATGATACCCTCATTGGCGGCGCGGGCAATGACAAGCTTTATGGCGAGGATGATGCGGATGAACTAAACGGTGGTAACGGCTTTGATCTCTTACGCGGCGGCGATGGCGACGATATTCTAAATGGCGATGGCGGTAATGATCGCCTTCTGGGTGATGATGGGGATGATACGCTTAATGGCGGTAATGGACGTGATTTCTTAAATGGCGGCGCTGGCACTAACACATTAACAGGCGGCGCGGGCAATGATACCTTCATCTTCTCTTCCCCGACTGGCTCCTCTGACATTATTACAGATTTTAATCTCACTGATAATGATAGGCTCGATATTTCGGATGTTCTAATTGGTTATGATAGCAACACTTCTGACATTAATGACTTCCTACGCCTCACTCAATCAGGTGCAGACACCACCGTTTCTGTTGACCGTGATGGCACCGCAAATGGGGCCTCTTTCACAACCAACATTGCAACACTTGAAGGGGTAACAGGCATTAACGCCGAAACCTTATTAAATGATTTCGCCCTTATTCTAAATTAAGATTATTATTATTTTGTTTCGCGCTGTAAGGCCCATTTAAACTGGCATTGGTCGTTATTCATGATGCCACGCACAATTAACTGCTTTGTTTTACGCACACGCGTCCCCTCACCCAGATACACACTATTATCCAGTTCTAAATGACCACCAACAATCGTAAAACGCCACCCCGCACCATTTTTAAGCTTTAATAACGCCTCAGATTCACCTTTAATCAACGACACTTTTACATCAGGATGCAGATGAAAACGAATTGATATCGCATGCGGATCTGTTAGCCCCGTTGAGCATGTCAGATTATCCTCACCCCTAAAATCATGCCCCTTATCCGCAACATAAAAACGACGACGATGAGTAATCCCATTGGCTGATACATACCCATCATGGCACGCATCAATTAAAACAATATCTTTTTTATCTTCGCGGTTGATTGTGGTTTTTTTTGATTTTTGTGGCGCCATATCACTAATCATCAACGTATTATGCGCAGGCGTAGAGCGCAGCGCCGATTGCCAATCTTCAGACGTTGGATGCGTTCCGCAATTTACAAAAATACGCTCCCGCCCATACGAAAATTCAAAGGATAGCGGCGCAGAATGTGCGTGATGACCATAAGGCCATTGTGGCGTCTTACCCACATCCGCAATCAAAAGCGCCCGCCCCATGCTCACGCGCTCATACCCAGAATGCGGTAATGAATTTAACGCACGCACACGCGATCCTGCATGCATTGCAGTATTCTTAATTGCTTCATCTTTATTTTCTTGTGCATTATTAAACAATGAAAAACAACCATCCCCATGACGGAAAAAACGAAGCGCAGGCACCGCCCGGTCCAGCGCATGCTGTATTTTATCAATCGGTGGGTATCCCGCTTGACGAATGGCAGACCGGATATCAATTAAAATACGAATAGTCTCCATTAACTCTTGCGGGTTACGGGTAATATGCCCCCCATCGCTTAAAATCTGTTTATCCATTTGCACGTCTAAAATCTGTAACGCTTGCTCAACATAATCCTCACGCCCCTCTAATGTAAGGCCACAATATGCAAGTCCCCGCACCGCATAGAGAAGCGGCAAACCGCTCAATAACCCTGGTAACGCACGGGATAAATGGCGCGCTTGCCTTACCGTGATATCAAGGAACGCTTCTTGAAATTCATCAGACGCGCTCTCTCCAAAAAAATCATAACCCGCCAGCCAGTTTCCTAAACGCCGCCCCGCTACATCTGGCCGCCATGCAAATTCATGCCACGCATTATAAGACCGCATCCAATCTTCAATCATTAAACGTGAAGAACGCCGCCCTGCATCCCCGCCCAGCGCACGTAAATCGCGTATCCAATCAAATCCGTGAATATGGGTCATCCATTTGTCTGATACATCATCAGGCATCCAATTCGCATCATGCAACTCCAGCTTATCGCCGTCTAAACAAAACGCACCAGAATGGATAAGCCACCGCGCATTATCCGCATTCCCACACCAAAGGTCACAGGGACTAAATAAAAGCTTATCAGGCACCGTCCCGCCTAAGCTCCAATTATATAACGGTGAATTATATGTCAGGCGGCTGGCCTGCTGTCTGACTTTGTGTTGAATCGCATGAATAAGCGTCATGTTCTCGCTTACCCTCTCAATGCCTCAATATTACGGGCATAATGCTCTGCGCCGTCTTTAAATACTGATGTACCCGCCACCAAAACATTTGCGCCCGCTTCGACGCACTGCTTTGCTGTTTCAAAGGTCACACCGCCATCCACTTCTAAATCAATATCACGCCCTGTCGCATCAATACGCGCGCGCGCATCGCGGATTTTATCAAGGCACGCAGGAATAAATTTCTGCCCCCCAAATCCGGGATTAACCGTCATGATCAAAATCATATCTACATCATCAATAATATGATCAAGAATACTTGTCGGCGTTGAAGGGTTTAACGCAATCCCCGCTTTTTTTCCCAACGCCCTAATTGCTTGAAGGGAGCGATGCGTGTGCGGCCCCGCTTCGGCATGAATGGTAATAATATCTGCGCCCGCCTTGGCAAAATCTTCTAAATACGCATCACAAGGAGAAATCATTAAATGCACATCAAAAACCTTTTTGCTGTCTTTACGAACATGCGCCATCACAGGCGCACCAAAGGTAATATTGGGTACAAAATGCCCATCCATCACATCAATATGGATATAATCAGCGCCTGCGGCGTCGATGGCTTTAATTTCATTGCCTAATTGTCCGAAATCGGCGGACAGAATAGACGGTGCAATTCTGATATTTTGGGTCATGACTGTTGATCGTAAAAAAGTTGGGTGACGCAGGATTTCTTCCTGTAAATACTAGTGTATATGGATTTTATCCACAGGGCAAATAGTTAGGAATAATCTTAGAAAAATTTTAGCCCACTTTACGCATTCGCGCGGCAAAGAACCCATCCATGCCACCATCCTCGGCCAAATAATGCGGTAAGACGCGTAAATCACCCGCTTCATTAATCAGCATACCAAGCCCCCCCACTTCATCAGGCGTTACAATCTCACGTTGGAAATCAGGGTTTTGTGATAAAAACCACTCAATTTGTTCTTCCCCTTCGGCCTTTTGTAAAGAACAGGTGCAATAAATTAACACACCCTCCGCCTTCAACATCTGCGCGGCATTGGTCAACAGGCGGCGTTGAATATTCCCCAATCCCTCTACATCTTTTTGCGTTTTTAAATGCATTAAATCAGGATGACGGCGGATTGTTCCCGTCGCAGAACATGGGACATCCAAAAGAACAGCATCCGCTTTTTCTTCTGGTGTCCACTCCGCCCCATTCGCAGTGACAGTACTCACCTTATTTTCAAAACCCAACCGCTTCATATTTTCATGAAGCCGCTCAAGGCGTTTTTCAGATCGGTCAACCGCAATCACTTGCGCGCCTGCTGCTGCCAACTGCATTGTTTTACCGCCTGGCGCGGCGCATAAATCAATCACTTTTTTTCCCGTTAAATCACCATCCAACAATTTAACAGGCAGCGCGGCTGAGGCATCTTGAACCCACCACGCCCCTTCTTTAAATCCAACCAATTCCGTTACACTGCCTGCGGACGGTAAACGAATTGATCCTGTCGGTAATAATTTACCGCCCAGCGTTTCTTCCCAAAATTCTTTTTTCTCACTATCGCGCACGGTGATATCCATCGCCGCTTCATTAAGTGAGGCATATTCAATCTCTACCGCCAGATCTTCACTATAATCTGCGCCCCACGCTTCCATCAACCATTCAGGGACGTTGTCGCCTTCATTGACAAAATCTGCCTCCTCTTTTTCCCGCAAGACCCGCCGTAATACCGCATTAATAAATCCTTTTTGTCTTTCCATTTTTTCATTGATTGCTAACTGCACCGTCATATCAACCGCCGCATGATCAGGCACATCCATATATAAAATTTGGCATAAACCAATATACAGAACGTAATAAATATTTTTAGGGTTTAACGGCTTGGGCTTATCTTGACAATATTCAATCACTTGATCCATCGTACCTTTACGGCGCATACATGTTGTGATCAGCATGCGGATAAAATTAATATCCCGCGCCTCCAGCTTATTGAAACCCTTATAATTTGAAAAAACCTGATCCATTGGTGTGTTTTGACCAAGGATTTGATGAAGAAGATCAAAGGCGATACGCCGCGTTACTAAACCGTCAGACATTATCGTCATTCTTGACGGCTTGTTCTATATCACAAGAAAGCTGTATTATTTTTTTGTAAATTTCACGCATATAATCCGGACTTCCTCCTTTGGATGTCGCGCGCGCAACATTACGTTCGCGCACCTCATCGACCCTATCTTGTAACACAGGGGGGATATTTTCCGCCTTTTTTAAAACAGCCACCTCTTGAATAATTTTTTCGCGCTCAATTAACAAATCCACGATTTGATCATCAAGAGAGTCGATTTTTTTTCGATAAGGTTTTAATATCTGCATAACAGCCCATTTATTAATAAAGATTGAGTGTACCTATGACGACAAAAAAACCAACCCCAAAAACAGAACCCCTACACCGTGATAAGGGCATTAAAGACCATAAAGACACGGCCAACAGGTTAAATAAAGACAATAAGGAATATGGCGGTCAAGAAGGCGAAGACCCCACCCGATACGGCGACTGGGAAAAAGGCGGCCGCTGCACTGATTTTTAAACATTCGCAATGTAAGGAAATATTGGAGCGGGTGAAGGGAAACTGCTCCATTCTGAAATCAAAGCGTTTACTACTGTCACTTTCAGGCTGCTAGGTTCTTTATACCCCCATTTGTATCACAGTTTGTATAACGCGAAGAAATGATTCTTGTACCGCCTTATTGATGGCAATAATAAAATATCTTAATTAATTTACTTGGTTAAATGACCAACACATGTTTTACGGGTTTGTGACTCAACGTTATAAAAAAGAGCATTAGGGTTACTAGTGAATGCTTTGTATTTAATACAGTCAATAAGAGTTGATTTATCATGTTCAACTGAATTAACAAAGATAACACCTAATTCTTTACCTTCACTACCTTTCTTCATAACATGATATGTATGAACTAAGTCTTGGTCATTATCATTAGACATCAGCAGTTTTTGTGCGTATTTATCTGTGATTTTTTTGCTGGGGTAGTCATCAGAAGTGCAACCACTCAACATAAAAGCACCAACTAGTGCAGAACCTATTTTTAAACCTGTTTCCATACTCATTCTCACTTATTAATAATTGTTAATTTATTACACCGGTGCTGGTGCTGGTTGCGTTTGACTTTTAGCAATAATATGGTCTTTTATATGTTGAAAAGAGCAAGAGAACATACGTTCACACCAGCAATCGTTCATCTCATTTTGAATAATTTTTTCAATAATATTAGAAGTATTTTGAGATAAAGATTGGTTAGGGTCAAAACCCATGTCGTATATTTGCGTTTTAGGGTGCTGCCAAGATACCATTTCTACTTTTTGCGTATCTTCATTAAAACCAAGTGCAATTGTCATTTCATCACGAGACCAACCACCACCGACTGCAGCAAAAAACTCTATCGAATCTACAGTATCACCATTTCCATACTCTAATTCAGATGGTTCAAAAATAAATACGTGAGGTCGTTTATTGTCATTTTCTATAGCAGGAAGACCTAATAGAGAGAAACTAAAAAGATTTTCCTGTTCAGGAAAATGCGTCTGAGTAAAGCCAGTTAATAAATCAAGCATGTAAGTTCGTAAATCTAAAATATTAGACTTATCGTTTGTTTGGGGTAATCTTGCCCTACCAAAAGAATCTGTCAAATCACCATAGACTGTTACAAAATCGCTACTCATGAAACATGATGTATCACACGTCCTGTTTATATGTCAATAGTTTCTAGTTCGCTATGGTAAAATTAATTGTTCAAAGTTAATGAAACCATCAATAAACAGCATCAGTGAAACCACCATCTGACCAGAACCCATCATAAGGTTGTTTCTTATCAACGTCTTTTTTCTATTCTTAATCACATCTAAGACTACATGTTATTCTGAGGTATGTTCCTAGGTTTTGGTTCTCCAGATTGTGAAATCATAGAGTATGCTTCTTTAAACTTATCAGATTCAAAACCATAAGTCGTCAGGATATTCACTAGAATCATCAATTTCTTGTTGTGTATCAAATTTAGTCTTGTTGCTCGTCATATACTCTAACCATAGCATTCGTGCTCGCATTATCGCTTCACGATAGTTACCTGTTTTCAACGATTTACGTATTAGACCACTTTTGAAGTGACCCTGACGCACATCATGCTTTTTCAACCGTAGCTGAAAGTAATAAATACCGTTGCGCAGGTAAACATATGTCGCAACTCTTGTTCTCACCGTTGGGGTATTTTGTATCACAGTTTGTATCACTTTTTCGGTGAAAGTGACAGAAAAGCGTAAAACTAAGTGATTGATTTCATTATGCTATTTAACATAAAATGGAGCGGGTGAAGGGAATCGAACCCTCGTGTTCAGCTTGGAAGGCTGACGTTCTACCATTGAACTACACCCGCAAAAGATTATCTCTTATGCGGAATTATAGCTAAAATGTCAAGAAACTGAATGATAGAAATTTATTAACCAAATCTCTTCATGCCATAAGCAAAAGAAGGCTGGTTCAGGTAACGCATTTGCGGCTTAATTCTTTCAAGATCCATGCTCTCAACACCTTGTGCTGAAGAACCAAAGTCACCATTAATCACGTTAGGTTTGCCCAAAGCAATGCTGTTATTATTGGCCGCTTCGATTGCGAGCGTTTGAAAGTTATCTGCGCGGCGCTCACCGATTGTCTCTGCCGCATCCAAAGTCGCGTCTGCTACTTCACTTACGCCGCCTAAAACCGCGCCTAAGAACAATGAAGTGCATGTTGTTTCGCTTTTTTGTGCTGGATTGTCATTATTTGCTTGGATTGGCGTCGCAGGCTTTTGGAACACTGGAAGAGTAACTTGTAATGCAGGTGCATTAACATTTAATGCTTCATCTTGTTTTACTGCTGTTTGGAAATTGTAACTCATTTTACGCCCTTTAATACTTCGTGTTCCCTATGCTTTAAGAATACTACGAAGGGGGTAAAGAGGTTTTTAATTTACCATAAAATTTTATCTAATTTATATTAAGTCATTGTTTTAATTGTTTATTTTTGACAACTCTTTGATGTGTTCAGGCATAATCCCGCAACACCCTCCAATGACAGAAGCTCCCTTATTGCGCCAAGTTTGTGCGAATTTCAGGTAATTTTCGGATGAATTTTCATCCCGCATGCCCAGAAACTCTTGATTTGCACCCTGATCCCGCATAATTGGCTCAAATGCGTTGGCATAGACGCCATATGGAATATTAACCTTTAAGCCCTGAATAATCTCCAAAACAGGCGCCATTTCCTCTGGTTGGCTACAATTTAGCAAAATACAGGCCGCATTCAACTCTATGGCGGTGTTCACCGCTTCCTCAATGCTTTCCCCTGATCTTAATTGTGGCGGAATCTCTGCTTCTTGACGGTCCCGCACTGTGTAAGATATCCAAAAAGGCTTTGGTGAATCGCCAAGCGCGGCTTTTATTGCATGCGCCTCTCTTATTGTTGCAACCGTCTCCGCCAACCAAAAATCGACATACGGGGCTTGTTCTTCAATCATCGGACGGTAAATATCGGCGGCTTTTTCTTCGATAAACAAATCCGCCCGATAAGATCCAAAAGCAGGCGGGATGGATCCTGCCACTAAAACCTTATTCAGTGCTTTATCGGCGCATGTTCTGGCAATCTCGGCGCTCAATTTAATAAGCGCCCGTCCCTGCTGATCAAACCGTTCTTGTCCAATATGAAACGGCACCACCGCATAGCTATTGGTAATAATAATTTCTGCGCCTGCCTCAAGAAAGGCATCGTGCGCCTGTGTCACATAATCTGGTGCTTCCATTAATGCCAGGGCTGACCATTCCGGTTGCCGAAAGGGCGCGCCCATTTCTTTTAAAAGACGGCCCATACCGCCATCCATAATCGTCACTTTGTTCTTAGGCATGCTTCTTTTTACTTCCTTGCTCGTCTTGTATTGATTCTTGTTTTTGTATCTCTTCACCAAGCGGTTCATACCAATCGCGTATCATACCTGCTTTTTCACGGCTGGGATGATTAAACGGTTTTTTCAAGGTGGCGTTAAAATATTCCGTCACTAATTTTTGGAAATACACTTCTTGGTCATACCCGTAATAGTCGCAATATTTTTTAAACCACGCCGTCCCTGCCTGTACATGGGTGATTTCATCATCATGGATAATTCTTAACATCTCTGCTGTTTTCTGGTCACCTTGTTCGTCCATCACGGTAATCATACCGGGTGTGACATCCAACCCCCGCGCTTCCAACACCATGGGAACAACCGCCAAACGCGCCGCAAAATCATGTGCAGTTTTCTCTGCAGACTCCCATAATCCATCATGCGCCGGTAAATCACCATAGGCCGCGCCCAAATCACTTAATCGATCTGACAGCATCAAGAAATGCTTGGCTTCATCATCGGCAACTTTTAACCAATCTTCATAAAATTCAATCGGCAGGATAAATGTTTCAGATTCCGCATAATTACTAAAACGGGCAATAATATCCCACGCCAGATCAATGGCATTTAATTCAATATGTGATAGCGCATGCAATAAGCTAATTTTACCGCGCTCTGAATTTGCTTTCTTATGCTTTGGCATATCCCATGGCCGCAACAACTCTGGCTTTTCTGGCCGCGCCGGGCGCACGGGTATATCCGTAACACAGCCAAGGGATATAATCTGCCCTTCGCGCCACTGCACGGTATATATACGGGTTTTATTAGCCTTTTCATGGGCATCAGCGGTATTTAAGATATCCAGCGCCGCTTCACAAAGTGTTGTTATGTTTTTATCTGTCATGCTAGGTTTTCTATCAGAATTTCAATTAATGACAAAGGCTTCATCTTATGAATATCAAACTTCTTATCATCATTCTTGCTTTATTGTTCGTGGTTGTCGGCACGGGGTATCTGTATCAAACCGTTCCAACCCAAAGCGCCAAACGCACCATTATGATGAAAGGACCAACAGGTCAAGATATGGGCAGCATCGAATTGGGCGAAACCGCCGCAGGCGTTCTTCTGTCTTTATCGCTAAAAGGCCTTACCCCCAATGGAGATCACGCCATCCATATTCATGAAACAGGCAAATGTAATGGTGCAAACGGGTTTAAATCTGCAGGCGGACATTTCAACCCAACCAACCACAGCCACGGCCTAAAACACCCTGAAGGTCACCATGCTGGTGACATGCCAAATTTAAAACCAAATGAAGCCGGTGAATTAACCAACCAAATTATAAATTTTAAAATAACGCTGAAAGACAAAGATATCAAAAAACGCAGCAGTGTCTTTGATGCTGATGGCTCTGCGATCATTATTCACGCCAGCGCCGATGATCATATCAGCCAACCAAGCGGCGCAGCAGGTAAACGCATCGCATGCGGTGTTATTGAATAAAAAATTTATAAGGCAATGGAAAAGGATTCCTCTGCGCGCTTAATTCCTGTCTGGTGTCTCTCAACCTCTGGCAAAACATCCAATGATGGCCATAACCCTGTTTGAATAGTTTGCGCATATTCTTTTAAACCATTCGCAATCATGCTCTGCGCCGCGGCATCATGATCATAATCAAGCGCATGGTGCGTAAATATAATCTGCCCCTCTTTTTCCTCAATAATGGAATACCATGTGCGCGGCGTACCATCATTGGCAGGCATCCCAATAACGCCCGCATTATGCCACACCTTATTACCCATCACAGATGTAAAATGCATTCCGTTATGGCCACCAATAATAATATCAGCGCCCGTTTTATTAATTTGACTTAACACATAATCATCAGACGTCGATGCAAAGATAAACTCATTTATCTCCTCATGTGATCCATGCAACACATGAACTTTCTTACCACCAAAAATAAACTCTATCCTAAAAGGAAGCGTTCCCATCCATTCCTTCATCGCAGGGGACGTTTCTTGTCTTGAAAAATTATACCAGCGATCTGCAAACACTTCGCACGCCGTATTTTCATCAAAACCGCAATCACAATCTTCACTATCATTGGCAAGGCTCTCATCACAATTCCCCTGAATAATATGAATACTGGATTGATACATACGCTGCGCTGTGTCTTCAGGCTGCCCGCAATAAGCCGTAATATCCCCTGTACAAATAATATTGGATTCAGGAATATTGCATTGCTTCGCCTGCTTTAAAACAGCTTCGGTTGCCTGTAAATTACTATACGGGCCACCAAAAACCAAAAAACGGCCCTTTAACACACCAATATCTTTAATCATTATTCGCCGCCATCTGACACACTACATGCCCCACCACCCAAAACACAAAATTTTGAACAATGGGGATGGTTTAAATAAACGCGTTTTGCGCTCTCTTTTAATGTCGATTCAAATTCAAATTCATCTTCATACGGCAATAAAGTACACGCAATAACCGCGGGTTTATCCGCACCTTTACGCTTTACCACCATGCGGGAATTGCTACACATAATTTCCTGTGGCTTTACATTTAAAACATCCCAACATTCGGTTGTCACTTCGGGGACTTCAACGGCCTCATCCATTTCAGGAAACAAAACCAACTGTTTTTTGTCAAAGGCATCTAATTTAATATTATTCGCCTTAAACAACGCATCATATCCTGCGCGCAATCCTTCTTCTTTTTCACCCCAACGGGTGCGCCCTGCAATATCAATGGTAAATCCATGATCGGACAACCATTTCAATCCCTTTAACATGGGATTCCATGTTGCCTTACCGCGCTCTTCTTCATGCATTTCAGGATTAAAATGATCCACTGAAACACGCATCGTTAACTGTGATGTATATTTGTTTTTTAATGCCAATAACGGCTCACTCACTAATTTACGCTGCATGGGTTGCATCGCATTCGTCAGGACAATTAAATCAAAACCGCGCTCAAGGCATTCCTCAATAATCTTGATCATATCACGGTTCATAAATGGTTCACCGCCCGTGATACCAATTTCACGTGTTCCCATCTGCTCCGTCTCTATCTCATCAAGAAACGTACAAACCTCATCATAAGTCATATAGACAAGACGGTCATTTTTCGGGGATGATTCAATATAACAATTAAGACATTCAATATTACAAAGCGTCCCACTATTAATCCAAAGTGTATCAAGACGCGCCATATCAACAAAGGCACGGTCTTCGCCCTTTGCCGTTTTAAGATAATTTTGGAATTTTACTGGCTGATCTTCTAATTTTTCTGACATGTACTGTTTTAGAAATTTTAAGAAGATATTTCAACTTGTTTATCCTCTCCACGATACGGAACAACCTCGCGTGCGCGATATGAATTTTTCTTGTACACATCCTGACAATTCTTACATACCGCCCCGTAACGCTGGCGCTTGCTATTATTATCATTCAAAATCTCTAATCCTTCTGGGGCAATGTTATTTACACCAGAAAGCGGCCTTGGCTCAAATCCACCACGGATAGCTTCAAGCCGCTTTTTTAATCTTTTTTGCGTTTCGTCAAAACTCTCTTCACTTGAATCAGGTTTCGTATCTTTCACAAATTGTCTAAATCTTGAATATCTTGGTACAGGGTTAATCGGTAACATAACGGGTAACCTTTCTTAATTATGTTTATAAAGCTCTGTTTCATCCCCTAAATACCCTGCCCACGCAAACCAGTATGAAACATGTCCTGGTAAACGTTTTAACTTCTGCCCATCAGGCGCCGTTAAATAACCTTCAGATAAGTGCCAAACACGACCATCCGTTGTTTTCAATTCGTCCTTAAATACAAAATCGTTACGCTCATAGGCACGCACTGTGCGTGTTTTTGTATCACCAATAAGAACCACATTCATTTGTCCGACTTTGTCATTCAAAATCTTGCCCCTTGTGAATGTCTCTAATGGCCACGCTTTCACGCCGCCTGTAAGACGCAGGCCAAATATTTGATCTTTTTCGGATAATTTTTGACGCCCATCACCCAATGCAGGAAACATTAAATCAGGCGAAGAAAAATAATCATTATAAACCACACCTGATCCATAATCACGGCGGAATCCTGTTTTTAAACTTAACACTTTTGTCTCTGGGTTTTGCGTTTTCCACTCTTTCCAACTGGTAATCACAACAGGACGGATATTTAAGACAATGCCAGAATCTTTTAACGGCCCGCTCACTGGCTCACCCGTAAATTGATTCCACAATGAATCCGTGTTGCGGTCATACATCAACTTATTGGATTGATACAAAAAACCCGATGACCCAAAGGTAAAGGGTTCTTCACGCCCTTCATCATTTCCTTCAAACAAAATGCCCGCCCCACAAAGCGTACAATAGGCCAACGATACAGGTACACCGCCAACCACGTCATTAAACATTTCATGCCACCCCATAATCCGCAGCGGGTAAGCACGCGCATCCCCGTTAATAGAAACCCCAAACACCTCATCATCATCTTTCAGATATGTGGCTTGCTGTGGGGTAATATGTGTTGGGTTATCCAGCGCAGGGATACCATCCACACGCACCCCGCCCCATACAATTTCCTCTGGGCGGATATCATATTGTAAATCAGGCCTGAAAAAACGGCTAAAGGCTGGGTCGATTGAATAAAAAACCGTTGATTTAAAATCAAGGTAAGAATCATGTGGCTTTATTTCACCGTGGCTTTGTTGCCACAACATCCAATGAAACCAATCTTTGGGCTTTGTTTCACCTGTTAATTGGTTCAATCCTTTGCCAATTTCATCGCGCCCTAAAGGGGAATAACGCATTGCCGTAATAAGATGCGCAGCTAAATCTTTTTCGCCACGCTTAATCACCCAGTTTAAAGATTCCCGCGCCGCCGCTTCATTACCAAAAACAATATTGACCGTATGAAACAACGCAGGTTGCGTTTCTTTAATTTTTTCTTTTTGGGCAGCACCATCAGACGGCGCAAAAATAAGCGCTATAAAAGCAATCAATCCGCATAGATATATATTTCGGTGATGAAAAATAAGCATAGATTTATTCTCTTTTATGAATATCTATTCTTATTCGCTCACACCCAAAAAACGTTACGGTTTTACTATGTGTTTTTAAATGATCTCACCCAAAATGCTTTAAAAACCTGACAATACGCCTTATTTTATCGCTAAACAGGCTGGGTGTATACCATGCCCCTGCGGCGCGCTTACTCACTTCTCCCAATGTCGGATACGGGGCAATCATCGCCGTTATTGCCCCAATTTTCTGTTTCGATGAAATCGCCAACGCCCACATACCAATCAATTCACCCGCCTGCGCCCCCACAATCGATGCTCCCAAAATAAGGCCTTTATTGTTTGTCACAACGCGGACTTGACCTTTGGTTATTTTTTCTGCAATCGCACGGTCATTTTCATCAAAATGCCATTCCGCAACCTTGATATTGCCTTCACCATATTTTTCTTTTGCCGCGGCCTCGGTTAAACCAACTTGCGCTAATTCAGGGTCGGTATAGGTCACCCACGGTAACGCCGTATAATCAACCTTTGCCCAAAACATCCCAAAACAAACTTGACGAATAATAACGCCCGCATGATATCCCGCTACATGTGTAAATTGCGGCCCACCTGCCGCATCGCCAATCGCAAATATTTTTGCATTGGATGTTTTCAAATTATCTTTGACGATAATGCCGCGATGGTCAAATTTTACATTGGCTTTTTCGAGCCCCATATTATCTATATTCGGCGTACGCCCTGCGGCAATTAAAAGGTGAGACCCTGTAACTTCTTCCACTTGGCCATTACGCTCAATCACTAATGTTACATCATTCGCGCCGTGCTTAACCTCCTGAATAGACACATTTTCATGAAGGGCAATATCTTCTTTGATTAATGCGTCACGTACAATTTCAACGTTCTTTTGATCATCACGCGGTAAAATAACGCCCATATCAAAAACACTTACGGCGCATCCTAAACGTCGATGCGCTTGCGCCATCTCAAGGCCAATCGGCCCACCACCAATAATTAAAAGATGCTCTGGCTTCTCACGCAGGTCAAAAATTGACTCATTGGTAAAAACTTTTTCATACGCCAACCCTGTGATTGAAGGGACAAACGCACGTGATCCTGTTGCAATAATAAATTTCTTGGCTTTGATAATATAATCCCCTGCAACCACGGTATCGGGGGCGGTAAATTCACCCGCCTCTAAAATCACATTGACGCCAAGACTACGGAATCTCTCTGGCGAATCATTGGGTTCAATCGTCGCAATCGTCTCAAATACATGGTCTTTCACGGCGGAAAAATCAATCTTTGGTTCATGCGCCGCAATCCCTTTAATATCATCCTTGCGGTGCATTTGCGCCCGCTTTCCTGCTGCCAATAACGCCTTAGACGGCACACACCCCGTATTCAGGCAATCACCACCCATTTCAGCTTTTTCAAGCAACACCGTTTCCAACCCTAATTGCGCCGCACCCGCCGCAACAGAAAGCCCCCCTGACCCTGCACCAATAATACAAAGATCTGGCGTTAATATTGTTTTGCTCATTTTATTTTACCCTTCAATAAATTTTATTATTTTTTCGGCCTATTGCTTGTTCAAAGACCAATCATAATTAAAAAAACTAATATTTGTTTCTGCATTTACATCCTCTGGGAAATAAGGCGCTAACCAGCTATTCAAATCACCCTGATTAAAATCTTTTTTAAACCAGTTCATGACCTTTGTCACTTTCACTGCATTCCCATTAAGGGCCTGATAACCTTTACTCGCATTCTTAAACGTCTTACGCGCTTGATCATCTAATTGCGCATCCAACTTACTTGCACGGTATGCTTGCGCTCTCAAATCAGGGCATGATTTCGCCGCGCAATTTACCGCAAAATGAATACGAGCCTCTCCCATCGGGCGGATTATATCATGTTCAATATTATCCAAACTGTATTCTTTGCCAGCGATTGTCCATTTATGCTTTTTCCACGGGCTTGTAAATGTGCTACCAAGGTTTTTAATACTGTCTCTCTCACCTTCGCGGGTGATCAAATCAATCGTCAAAACGTTATAGGCATTAATCCAATAGGCCAGCTTGTCATTTTTACTTTTCAAAGCTGCGGGATTAACCGCCAATACGCCATCACGCACCTTGGCATGGCGCGGGTCTTTACCCCATGCATCATAATCAACGCCATTATAAGTAATATCTTTTTTCGTGACTGTTTTCACATGGCTTTTTAATAACCCATCCAAATCATTTTCATAGGCAAAGGCCGGCTGAAAACTGATTGCAATTAATAACAGGGCCGTGAGGGCTAAAACTTTTTTCATGATATTTATGCTTTCTTCTTCTTATTTTTATATTGCGTGTAAAGCGTCGGGATCAAGGCAAATACACCCAACAGCGCAAACGCCATTAACAATTCAGGCCGTACTAAATCACCCAAGGCATTAATTTCACCCAACTGTTGACCAAAATAAACAAACACCGCGCTTCCTGGTAAAATACCAAAAAATGTTGTCAGCGCAAAAATACGTAATGGCACATTAAATAACGCTGGTAAAATATTCACCAAAACAAACGGGAAAATTGGAACAAGGCGCATGAAAAATAAATATCCCATGGCATTATCTTTCATATTCCCTTCAACCTTATCATAAAGCGGCCCTGCTTTTTCACGTAACGTCGCTCCCAATGATGTTTTCGCCACCATAAAGATAATGGTCGCGCCAATCGTGGCCGCACCAACAACCATAAATGTTCCTTGGACTGCGCCAAATAAGAACCCCCCAAGAAGCGTTAAAAACGTCGCAATCGGAAGCGATAACGCAACAGCCAACGCATAAAGCGCAACAAACGCAATCGGCGCTAAAACCGGGCTTGCGTCAATCAATCCTTGAAATTCTTCTTTTTGCGCCTTAATGCTTTCTAACGTCAAATATTCATGCAGACCAAATGAGTAAGCCGCAATAATCGCCCCCCCCAATATAATCAGTGGTAAAAATCGTAATATCATTTTCATTTTTATACTTCCTTTATACCCAGCACGTCAAAATTAAGGTAACGCGCTATATCTCAGACTATCATTCTTAGAAATAAGGCAACTCGTTACAAAACATAATAAGAAACATGCCACCCCATCCAGCCATATTCCCAAAACTCACCAATACCCAAATATAAAAAAACACGAGATACCAACGCATCCCGTGTTTTTAAAATTATATAAAAGCACTTAAAATTAAGCAGCTTCTTTCAAATTCGTGGCAGATTGCTTGCCTTTTTCTTCTTGAATATCAAATTCGATTTTATCGCCTTCGTTCAAACCATTCAGGCTTGACGCTTCAACAGCACTAATGTGAACAAACACATCTCCGCCGCCATTTGTAGGTTCGATAAAGCCAAAGCCTTTTGTAGGGTTAAACCATTTTACTGTACCTGTTGCCATTGTAATTTCTCCTTATGCAAGTGTCGGTATATTTTCAGCCACAACCATGTCACTGAATTTTTATGTTTGAGAATGAAGTGTATCATTTATCTCAGTTAAGCCGACAATGTCGAAAGGAACTGTTATTTTTATACGTAATAATCAAACTTATATGCACTAAGACCTGTTCTACCCTTCCCGTCAACATAATTCGCCCTCAGAACAAAAAAAGCCCTTAAAACTGGGGCAAAATCATTGATCAATCACACAATCAAACGGCCTCTTTAATAACTCTTGCCATACAGATTGCCAGCCTTGTGTATGACCGGCCTCTCTCACAATATGGGAATGCACACAACCTGACGGCCCTGATGCTTTGCGATAACTTTCATATATTTCCTGTGGCACAATGCGGTCTTTCCCACCTACAAAATGAAGCTGTGGGATATCTGCAATAAAAGGGGCAATATCCTGCGCATTCAACGAAGCAGGCATATATGAAACATTATGAATCTTGCTTTGTAATTGATGATTTAAATTCCCTGCTACGGTTCTAATAGATAGAACATCCTTCCTCTTGGTCGCTAATAAGGCAGCAATATTTCCTCCGCCTGAAAATCCTATTAAATGAAACTGTGTAATGCGACGGCGTCGTTTTATATCCTCTAAAGCATTATTCATTCCCTCAATCACTTCTGATGAAAACCGATGGGATGTCCAATATTTTTTCTCACAGACAGAACCATCGATTGTTTTTGTATATTGACACGGCCGCGCCAGATAAATCACATTATCGGCTGGATCAATAGATGCTAATTTCAACGCGATTGGGTCTTTTGGAGTCGGGTCACGTGACGGTCTTTTTTTACTCAACCATGCACGACCATCGCCTTCAATATAAACCGTAACGGCGGCATTTTGTGTTTTCACCCGCTCATACGACGTCAGCAGAAAAGGAGATGCTTGAATATAATATTTTACAAATCCCTCCGTTCCAGAAACTTTATGCGCCGCATCAATCGGCCCAGCTATTCCACACCCATTCAAAACCAACAATGATAAAAGAAACAAAAATTTCATAAAACTGATTATATGCCCCTAATATTCTTTTTCATACTCACTAAGGGTACTCATGTATAAATAACATTTAAGAAATTGCACCTTAGAACGGAAATAATAGATGTCATATCGAGATTTGATTAAATAGCTAGGATTTAGCATCACAGGTCGCACTTTGTGGTTACAGCGTGCAATCCATAGCTTAAAGCTGGACTATACAATGGTTTTGATATTCTTGGTTGCGGGAGTAGGATTTGAACCTACGACCTTCAGGTTATGAGCTAGAAGTAATTCTCTTTAACTTATTGTTTTACCTATAAAATTTACTATTAGCCCATACTACGTGCAAGTGACCGTGTAAGTCAATAAATATCCATGAATTTTAAGAAATATAAAAAACCCCAGAGGGGATTAATCCTCTGGGCTTATGCGATAGGGGAAATATCACAAACTTTTTAATCTTGTAAGTCTTTATCCCAAATCTCCATAGCGCGGCGTATATGGGGAATTGTGATAGAACCACCAACGAGCATTCCTATTGAAGTTGCCTCTGACAACTCTTCGGATGTTACACCTGCTTCTTTACATTCGATAAGATGATATAAGATGCAATCATCACAACGTAAAACAAGAGAGGCTGTGAATCCTAATAACTCCTTTGTTTTTTTATCCAAAGCACCGCTTTGGTAAGTTGTAGCATCTAAACCATAAAACTTTTTTTGATTTCTATTAGCGTATTTAGCTAAAATCTCATTTTGCTTATCTCGATTTTCTTTAAATTCTTCTACTTTTGAATTAGTCATCTTAATCCCTTAACTTTATGGTGCGACAATTAAACCGCGTTTAATGTTTTGAACAGACTTTTCAGCTATATATGAAAGCCCATCCCTAAATGTTTCAACTCCCCATCGTTGTGAATTACAAGATGGGCCAGCGAGATATAAATTATTCCAATTTTGCTCACCAAAAGCAAAGGCATTTTTATCTCGTTCATGCCGTTTTAACGCTTTTTTATCATCTAACCTTCTTAATAATGGCGAAGAAACATAATCATTATCTGATATTGCCTTCATTGAATAAGAAGAACTATTAAACAAAGCTGAAATTTTGAGCGGTTCTTTTCCTTCAAGTGCTATATTAAAACCATCATCTTCTACCGCTATATCTGCCGCAAGAATATCAGCTTGAACAAATCTTAATTGTCCACTTTTTTCATATTCTTGCATTAACTTAAAGCGTTCAGGTGAAGTTGGATTACCGTATAATGACCCAACATGAGTAACAAATTTAGAAAAATTATCTCGTGTGTAACGGTTTTCTATTGCCTCAAGAAGTTCATGGGGATTAAATTTTGAAATAATATGCCCCATAGGAAAACCTTGACCTTGACCTTGACCTTGACCTTCTTGTAAATCTTTATCAAATAAGTTTTTTAGATCTTCAAAACTTAGCTCTGTCTGTTGATTAATAGATTGCCTTGTTAAGAATTGATATTGGTAGCTTCCTTTATTTTCCCGATGCGCTTTCGCATCAAAAAGCCAAGGTTTAACCAAACGACGCGATACTGCATATATAGGATTAGGAAATTTGATGTGATCTAAGAGAGCCAAGCTATCCAACATAGATTGACTTGTTCCTACAACCATTACTGGATCAACTGATCCTTGCAATGTTTTCTTTACTTTTTCTTGATCATAAGGAGCAGAGAAATAATTTGAATTGTGGCTATATTCTGATAGCAAATTCGAGCGAGAATGACCTGACGCTAGAACAACCATGTCCGCGTGGTCTGCATTATAATTACCAGAAACAATCATGTATCCGCTATCGCGTGAGGATACGTTCATAACATGGGATGCAACAATATCAACACTGCCACACCCTAGTGTCGTATATGCCTTAGTAGCTTTGCTAAAGACCTCTTGTAAATATTCTCCATAAATACTTCGTGGCGTAAAATCATCCTGACCATAAGGATATTGTTTGTTTTTTAACCAATCAGAATAATGACTAGGATATTCTGGGAATGGTGACATTGCATAAACAGGCTGATTCAAAAGAAAAATGCCATCATTGTCTAAAGCATAAGGCTCTCCTCGACCTACTGACCCATCTTTATCATATATTCTGAAATTTATTTTATGATCAGGCGATGCAGCCCAATCCGCTATTGTTTGTTCTTCAATTAATTTTAGCATTTGTTGCGCGGCAATCATTGTGCCTGAACACCCGCCGCCAATAATAGCAATAGTTGTTTTACTCATTTTTACTCTCCCAATCACTTTTTATGAAAGTTAAGAATGAGCATGGGGAAGGTTGCTTTCAATAAAACGGCTAAAAACAGGCGATTTTACAACTGGTAAGAAGTAAGGAATATTTTCTTTACAACTTTATCGTGTGATATTCTGGGTAATAAAATTTAAAATAAACGATTACTTTAATTTGAATTATGCTTTTTTGTTTCGTAATTCTTAGCAAGATTACTTAAAAAATTTGCCATGTGATATTGAAGTTCTTTTGAAATGTCACAATTTTGGTCAGGGTTTATTTTCTTTTCGATTTCTTGATATTTTTTGCCTGCATAGGCTTCAATTCTATTAAAACTAGAATCAATATAATCCATATGATCAAAAATTTCTGATAGTTGCTCCGATAATGCCGAAAAGCTTTTTGGTTTTTGGTTGTCGTTCATGTTTTTCTCCACTTGGTTTTATCCATCTTGATAAAGAAATGAGAAAACAACCTAATAAAGAAGGTGAAACAAGCCATTTTACAACCAACAGCGTTTATTCACGCCATTTTATACAACTATGTCGTGTGAATCGGGTTGTAACAAAAGAAAAAACCGCTCCTGAATTAACAGGAACGGCCTCGTCTGTAGCGGGGAAACTTTTATTTATGCCACAGCAGGAACGTATGCTTGCTTATGTTCAGGAATAAGATCATCTGCTAAGACTTCTTGATGAATGACCTTCATGCCATTCTCCTCATAAAATGGAATAACTTTAGGGTGGTTAGTTGATCGTGATGTTAAATAAACATTGTCATTATCTTCGAGAAGTATGCCTAAAACTTTAGGTAAAGCAGTATCACCATAATTATGGCCTGATTGCCCTTCAAATAAACCAAAGTTTTCTATTTCAATAGTTTTTCTGGCTTGTGCCGCCTCTGTATAATGCCATCCGAGAGAATTTTCAGGCTTTGTTGCTAAAACATATCCGACGGCTTGACCGTCTTTTAAAATATCAAAATAACGCGTATTAGAAGAGGCCAATCGATTGGCAATAGCAGGATAGTTTAAATATTTAGGCCTTCTATCCCAGCCGTATTTTTTACCTACAGATTTTAACAAAGATAAAAATCTATTTAATGCAGGTGTAGGTCTTTCTATGACCTCAACACTACCATCGAGATCATAATCTATGTCTGCATATCGTTCTTTGGATATGGCTAAATGATAATTAGTGAATGTCTTTTGCATTTTCCCAAATCACATCAAAAGAAACACGCAATGAACGCGTAATTTC